>CAYSDH010000074.1:0-15838 GCA_964429805.1 uncultured Flavobacteriales bacterium | reverse complement strand
TTGATGACAACACCAAAAATTGGGATCTGGAGCGTATCGCATTCATGGATATCATATTGATGAAAATGGCTTTGGCAGAAGCCAAAACTTTCAAATTTATTCCTGTGAAAGTGACGCTCAATGAGTACATCGAGCTATCGAAGTATTACAGCACACCAAAAAGCAATGGGTTCATCAACGGTATTTTAGACAAGCTCTTTACCGAAATGAAAGCCAAGGGAATAATCAAAAAAATGGGGCGTGGACTCCTCGAGTCATGAGATTCTTTTTATTCATAGTGATAGCCTGCACGATATGCTCGTGTCAGTTGACAAATGAAAACAGAGAGATTAGCTCTGACATGGTCATCAACAAGAGCGATCCTGATGAGACCAAGGAGCACGCCATCATGACCTTTGATGAGCCCACTTTTAAGTTTGGTACCATCACCCAAGGTGAGCGCAGACCACACACCTTTACCTTCGAAAATAAGGGTGACGCACCGCTGATTATTGCTTCTGTCAAACCTAGTTGCGGATGCACGGTGACTAAAGATTGGCCCAAAGAACCTATTCTGCCAGGTGAGAAAGGAGAGATTGCGATCGAGTTTAACTCAGAGAAGAAGAAAGGTCATGTATCAAAAGGAGTGACCATTTTGACTAATGGTATTCCAAAGACTATTATTCTCAACATAGAAGGAACAGTGATTGCTCCAGACCCGACAAACACACCAGAACTAAACAATAAACAATGACAACACTCAACGTATTTTTAATGTCTGCTCCGCAAGATGGAGAAGGAAACCCGATGGAAATGTTACTCTTTACCGGAGTGATTTTCATCATCATCTATTTCTTCTTTTTAAGACCACAGATTAAGAAGCAAAAGGAAGCTGTGAACTTTCGTGAGTCGATTAAGAAAGGAAACAAAATAGTCACCATAGGCGGTATTCACGGTAAAGTAGAGACCGTTAAAGAGAAAACAATCATATTAGTCACTGAAGGCGGTGGAAAATTAAAGATTGACAAGTCGGCCATATCAGCCAACTCCTCGGCTAGCGAATTGGACGTACAGCAAAACAAATAGTCTGTTGAAGAAGATAGGCCTCACCGGTGGAATTGGTAGCGGGAAAACGACCGTTGCCAAGATATTTGAAACTCTTGGTGTGCCTGTGTATTACTCTGACGACAGGGCAAAGAAAATCATGGAGTTTGACCATGATCTTATTTCGGCCATTACAGCAACATTTGGTGAAGAGGTATATGTAGACGGAAAGCTGCAGCGTAAAGTGCTGGCCAACATCGTGTTTACAGACCCCGAACGACTGGCAGAACTCAACAAATTGGTGCACCCAGCTGTAGGTAGAGATTTTAGGGCCTGGTGCGAGGGTATGAGCGCTGAGAATGCCTACGTACTCAAAGAAGCGGCCATCATTTTTGAAACCGGAGGTCACAAGTTTTTAGACCAAGTGTTGCTTGTCACTTGTCCGGAGGACTTGCGGATAGAACGTGTAATGGCGCGAGATGGGGTAGAAGCGCAGGCTGTGAAAGACAGAATGGCCCGACAGTGGTCTGACGCAGATAAAGTCAAACTCGCTGACCATGTGATAGACAACAGTCCTGATGTGTCACTGATAGACCAAGTCCTTGCATTGCACAAACTAATGATAGAGCAGCAATGACTGATCAAGAACTGTATGCGCTCAAGTTTCCTGTCGGAGAGTTTGTGAAGCCTGCAGTCTTAGATGCTGGCTTAATCAAATCGTGGATAGCCGACATTCGTTCCTTTCCAGTCGGATTAAGCAAGCTCACCAAAGACCTAGATCAACAGACCTTAAATTTCAGATACAGACCTCGAGGCTGGATGCTCAAACAAGTCGTTCATCACTGTGCAGACAGTCACATGAATGCGCTGATTAGATTTAAACTTAGTCTAACTGAAGTCAATCCGACCATACTTCCTTATAATGAAGGAGCCTTTGCTGAGCTTATAGACTCTCACAGTGACGACATTTTGGCCTCTGTCAAACTGCTGGATGGTCTGCATGAGAAATGGGTCAGTTTGCTCAGCTCGATGTCTGAGTCAGACTTAAAGAAAACTTACACTCACCCAGAGCACGGTAGACAGTTTGTGTTAGACGAAGCCATAGGTGTTTATTCTTGGCACTGCAGACATCATCTTTCACACATCAAGGGAGCCATCGCTTCTAAGGGTACCTATAATTCTTAGACTCGTTTTTGACTCATATCATGGCATGGCATGATTATGGCTGCATGAGTTGTAATAGGAATTAGGCAGAGAACATACTGTTCATCTGGTTTTCCCGTTATAACACAATAAATTCTTTCAAGACTATGAAATCAAACTTCACCGCACTTGTTGCACTGACCATTTTCGCTTTTTCATTTCCTTCATTTAATCTCCTCGCCAGTGACCCGGTGCAAGTGGGAGAGACGGTCAGTCGTGGAGATTTTGTTATCTATTGCACATCACCTCAACTCGGTGCTGATGGAGGCTTCGCGTTTGAGTTTAAAGATGAGCGAGCGCATCTAGGATGGAACATCACAATGAACATAGATGGTAAATCTGCTGAAATTGGTGACGGTTCTAAAAGCCTAGAGGCGGGCATATATTCGTTTACATTAACAAATTCTGAAGGGTTAGAGTACAAATCAGACGTTGAGCTAACGGCAGGCATTAGTGATTATCAGGTTCATTTCTATAACCTAAAGGATGATGCAGAACATGTAAGTGAGGAATTAGATTTCACAGTGTTCCCTAATCCTACCTCTGACGTACTCTATGTAGATGATTTGCCGCAAGAGGAGGAGGTTAATCTTGACTTAGTAGATGGTCAAGGCAAAGCGGTACTGACCATTAAAAAGCCTTTTGCCCAAACTAGTCAAGAGCTCATACTGAGCAATATCATGAATGGAACCTACACCTTAGTCGTCACTAAAGAGAATGGTAGCTCCATGACTAAGCAGGTGGTTATTCAGCGATAACCGCCCTCATAGACTTTCAAGGATTGTACTTAAATCTTTGATCAACTCAGTTTTCTTCAAAAAGGGATTCGGATGTTCGTGAGAACAAATTTTAATTCAACCGAAAATGAAAAACTCCCTTTTCTTCACCTTTACCATTATAACACTGATGGTACTGGTACAATCATGTAAAAACGACGACCCTGTTAATGACCCTCTGGATAGCAATCTTGTTGAGCTTGAGCTATACAGCGGCAACAGCATTCACATTAACCTCACTGGTCGAGTGTGGGATGAGGATGGTGCTCCTGTAGAAGGCGCGGAAGTGAGACTAGGCAACACTCTTGTGCAAAGTGACGAGTTTGGTATGTTCAGGTTCTTTGGAGTCAGTGTAGACTCCAAAAGAGCGTATGTGCACGTCCAAGCCGATAATTATTTCACATCAGGATCAAGCATAGATCCTAAAGAAGGTGTAACCAACAGAACAGAGGTCAGGCTCATGCACAAAGTGGTGGCCGGAACGCTGGACGATAGCAGTGGTGGTGTCATCAATTATGACGGAATAAGTGTCGTTTTCCCAACTAACTCATTCAGCTATGCAGACGGTACGGATTATACTGGAACGGTTCAAGTATCTATGCGTTCGTTAACTCAAGACATGTCTATGGCGTCAATGCTGATGCCAGGAGATTTAGCAGCCATTGACTCGGAAATGGAAGTAGGAGCCTTAACCAGTTTTGGAATGATTACTGTCGAGTTACAATCTCCATCAGGAGAAGAGCTTCAACTGAGTGAAGGAGTCCAAGCAGATGTCAGTTTTCCAATACCAAGTGATGCAGTTGGCAGTGCGCCAAGTAGCATTGACTTGTGGCACTTTGATGAGAATGAGGGAATATGGAAGGAAGAAGGTTCGGCAGTCCTTGTTGGAGACCATTATGAAGGTCAAGTGTCACACTTCTCTTGGTGGAACTGCGATGTGTTTGGAGATGATGCATATCTGACAGTGTGCGTAACCACAGATGAAGGCGTAACACCCGCTAATGGAATTTTTGCCACACTAGATTTACTTGGAGGCATGAGTGGCTCAGGAAGCACCTATAATGATGGGTGTTTTAGCACCTATATTCCTGCCAATGAACAAATGGTACTCACACTATTTAGTTCATGCGGAGAGGAGCTTTTAAGCACTGCTGTTGGTCCGTTCTCCACTAATTCTGAACCGACAATTTCGTTTAATATTGATAACTCCATTGTTACCACTACTATAATTGGGACGATGGTGGACTGTTATAGCACGCCAGTTTCTGGAGATGTATACATGACTGGTCAAAATGCTAATGGTGGATTAGAAATATTGAGTGCGGAGATTCAGTTAGATGGAAGTTTTGAAATAGTCAATTATGGCTGTCTAACTGATTTATCTGAAGTATCACTGTATGACAATGGGCTGTATTACACGTTAGACATTAACACCACAGTGACTTCTGGTGTCATTAATGATATTGGAGAATTGACAACATGCGGAGCAGATTACGAATACTTCTTTCAAACTATAGACGGAGTAATGAGCAGTGATAATTTCGCTGAACTCTACGGGTTAAATCAGCCCGTTTGGAGCTTCTTTTCTGAAACTCAGCTGACTTTTGAAAATACTGGAATGATTGGCACAGCAAACATGGTTGACTCCTTGGGTAATGCTGGTTGGATCTATGACTGGAACTCAGGAGAAGTATATTCTGCTGAGTCAAGCAACTACACTGTTAATATCACTGAATACCCTGCCATGAGTGGTGAGTATTTAGAAGGAACTATTACCGGTCAGTCGGAAAGTCCTGACAATCCTGGCGTTTGGGTGCCGATTTTGCTAGAGTTCAGATTGCAGGCAAATCAATAAATCTGATAAGGTCTCGGGGATTGTCTTACGCAAGTCGATCCCCGATTACTTTAATCATGGACTGGTGCACTTTCTGATTTGACGCACAGATTTCTTCGCCAAACACATACTCATTTGTGTTACGAAAGTCAGTCACTTGACCTCCGGCTTGCTTGACTATAAATGCACCAGCGGCCACATCCCACGGATTTAGACCATACTCATAAAAGGCGTCCACTTTTCCGCAGGCGACATAGGCCAAGTCTAGGGCTGCCGAGCCCAGTCTTCTCAATCCGCGCGTCTTGTGTGTAAACGACTTTAAAATATCGAAGTACTCGTCTTGACGCTCAAAATCATCATAAGGAAAACCTGTGGCGAGTAGGCACGACAATAGGTCTGGCGTGGATGTCACCGAAATCACTTCCTCATTTCTAAACGCTTGTATTCCATTCCAGCTGTAGTAGCACTCATCTACATTAGGCTCATAGATTACACCTAGAATCAGTTCTTCTCCTTTCATCAATGCCACTGAAGTGCAGAAAAAAGGGATGTTGTGTACGAAGTTAGTCGTGCCATCCAGCGGGTCGATAATCCAGTTATACTCATCACCTTTCTTGGTGCTCGTGCCTTCTTCAGCAATAAAACCTGACTCAGGTAATAGGACTGACAGTCGGTTGACAAATTTGATTTCGGCCTCTTTGTCTACGTAGCTCACAAAGTTGTTGAAGGCTTTTATCTCCACATCACTTTGCTTAAAGGTCTTTCGTTCATCGAGAATAAATCGTCCAACTGCACGACTTAGCTCCACGACTTCACGGCCTAGTTCATTTAGCTTATCCTGCGTCATTACTGTTGATTTGATTTCGCGAATTGAGGTAAAGTGAAGTCAGTAAGAGCAGACCAAAAAGAATGATTCCGACTGAAATAAACTCAGCTTGCGTGGCCGTAATGCCCATAAACTCATGGTCATCATTTACCCTGTACTTTTCTATAAACATGCGCTCTACACCGACAAACACAAGGTAAATGCCAAAGAGTATTCCCGGTATGCTGATGCGTTTTCTGAGTTTCCAAAGGATGAAGAACAAGGTCAAAGCCATGAAAAACTCGTAAACTGCAGTGGGCCAAACGCCTGGGTCCAAGTAAGTGCCATAGCCCTCAAAGATTTCATGCCCCATGTCTTCGGTTAGTCTTTTTGCCGTGTAGCCACCTTTTTCGTTTGGGCCAAATACACCATTGACATTATTAGGGTAGGAGTAGGACCATAACCAGTCTGGAAGAAAAGAAGGCTTGGTAGCCGTATTGACTACACCCCAATCTCCATCACCACTAAAGTGACATCCTAATCGGCCCACTCCGTATGCCAACATAACACCTGGAGCGGCTGCGTCTGCACCTGAGAGGATGCTCATCTTGCGCTTTTTGAAGTAATAAGCTACGGCCAGTCCACCGCAAATTAGACCTCCATAGATGGTCAGTCCACTCATCACTTTTGCGACATTGAAATTGACAAAGAAGTCAATGAGGTCTGAAGGGTCTTCAAGAAGATGAAACAGCTTGGCTCCAGCAAATCCCCATATAGCGGCTTTAAAGGCCAAGGCTCCAGCATGCTCTGAGGCAGTCACTTGATGTTTTACTGTGCTGCGCTCTGGGTAGCGCTTTTTCTCATTTAAGAATTGTCTGTACACCAATGCCATAAAAACAAGCGATGTGACTAGACCTCCGATAAGAGAGCCCTCAGTGGATGTTAGAAAAGCAGGAGGGTCGCTCAAATCGGCTTTACCCAATATGACATACACAAACTTATAGCCCAATGCAAAACCGAGAATTCCGTTAAAAAGCAGGGAGATAATATTTAGCCCTTTTCCCTTGACTATATCTGTCATCACAGCTGGAAAGACACCTTCTTCCGTTTTCCTTTTTAGCTCAAGGCCGAGTGTAAAAGCTGCAAAGAAGAATCCCAAAACGACAAACATGCCAAAGGAATTGACAAACTTGAAGAGGTCTATCTCTAGACCAAGAATATCTTTTATGGCATGATAAAGCGTGGGGTACATTAACGCACAGGCATTTGAATGACCGACTCAAAGTCAAAGTGCCCGTCTGTATTGATGTCTTTGAGACTCACTGCTACAAGCTGATTTACATCATCGGCTGAGTAGGGCTTA
Source organism: uncultured Flavobacteriales bacterium (assembly GCA_964429805.1). Taxonomy (GTDB): domain Bacteria; phylum Bacteroidota; class Bacteroidia; order Flavobacteriales_D; family JABDKJ01; genus CAYSDH01. Next base: position 8,834 of record CAYSDH010000074.1, on the reverse strand, counting down.
ATCACCTTGACATAATTAGAGGTAAATCCCTGCATTTTTCCATCATGCTCAGCTTCTTCAAAGAGCACAACAGACTCTTTAGCAATTTGACTTTGATAAAAGGCACGTTGCTTTTTCAGGGACAGTATTCTCAACTTCTTATTACGCTCTTGACGGATGTGTACGGGCACTACACCGTCCATTCTGACAGCCGTAGTGTTTAATCGTTCGCTGTATGTGAACACGTGTAGATAGCTCACATCTAGATTGTTAATGAAGTCGTATGTCTTTTGAAACTCTTCGTCAGTCTCACCCGGATAACCCACAATGACATCAACACCGATGCAACAATCTGGCATCAGTTTTTTGATGTTTTGCACTCGGTCAGCATAAAGCGAAGACATGTATCTGCGTCTCATCGACTCGAGTAAACGGTCAGATCCTGACTGCAAGGGAATGTGAAAGTGAGGAGCAAAGCGCTGAGACTGGGCCACAAACTCGATGATCTCATCACTCAGTAGATTAGGCTCAATAGACGAAATTCTGAATCGCTCGATGCCCTCAACATTATCTAAAGCCTTGATTAGATCAAAGAAAGTCTCTCCTTGCTCATTTCTGAAGTCACCGATATTGACACCAGTGAGCACAACTTCTTTGACACCTTTGGCGGCTATCTCTCTCGCGTTTTCCAGCACGGAGGCTATGTCAGCACTTCGGCTGCGGCCTCTGGCTAGAGGTATGGTGCAAAACGAGCAGAAGTAATCGCAGCCATCTTGCACTTTGAGAAAGGAGCGAGTGCGGTCACCGGCAGACCAAGAAGGGACAAACTCCTTGGTTTCTTTGATGATGTTGTTCATCACCATTGTCTCCTTTTTCTTCTCGAGGTTGTCTAAATAGTTGGAGACATTAAACTTCTCATTTGCCCCAAGAACAAGGTCCACACCATCAATTTCTGCAATCTCAGTAGGCTTCAACTGCGCATAGCAACCGATCACGACAACAAAGGCCTCAGGATTTCGGCCCATGGCTTTTCGCACCATGTTTCGACACTTCTTGTTGGCTTGCTCTGTGACTGAGCATGTATTAATCACATAAATGTCAGCCGTCTCATCAAAACTTACTTTCCCAAAACCCTCATTTTCCAGATTACGGGCAATGGTTGATGTCTCGGCAAAGTTGAGCTTACAGCCCAGCGTGTGATATGCTACAGTTCCTTGGTGGCGCATGGTTGGCGAAGGTACTTGAAAATGATAAAAATGGAATAGGCAAAATTTGGGTCTTGTACCACTACCGCAGAGATAAATTTTGAGTAGCTGGCGCGTAAACTCTTTTCCGAGGGTTTTTGCCATGACACGAAAATGGTAGATGAGTGCATAGGAGCACAACGCACGGACAACATGTCCGCGCTAGCTCATTCATATAAAGTCTGCGCGAAAGGAAAATGCTAAGCAACTACATAGAGGTGAGACCCATTAAATCACATCTCTGATTCAATTTAAGCAAAGCAGGGTGGTAGGATAAATTCCAATTACCTCAAAATAGTCACAAAGCCTTCATTGAGAATATCCTCTGACTCTTTTTCAAAGCGCACGACTAATCTGTATACGTAGATGCCGTCAGGCACGTAGTAGTTCTGCTCGTTGAAGTAACTACCATTCCAGCGCTCGCCTCGTTCAGATGACGAAAACACCGGTGAGCCCCATCTGTCAACAATCTCTAAAGAGTAATCAGCCACTGGCCCAGTCACTATCGGCTCAAAGTACTCGTTGGCACCATCACCATTTGGTGTAAATCCAGTTGGCACATAGATGTAGTTTAATGCCGGAATGTTTAAAAATTTGAGCGCTGTGTCTTGACAGGCATAGCTTGATGTAGCAGTCATTTTAACCAAGTACTGCTCATTCTCTACAAAGTAATGATAGGTGTGCTCGGTATCGGCCGTTTCTCCATCACCAAACTCCCAGTCATACTTTTCTGCACCGATGGAGGTATTGGTAAACGTGGCAAGCGGGTAAACAGGATTACTAAAGTCTAGCTCCGTCTCAAACTGTGCCTTAGGAAGCGGCCAAACTTCAATGAGTTGATTGGCATGAATAGAATCCGTACATCCGTACTCATCTTCTACAGTCAGGACCACATCATAATAGGCATTGTCTTCGTGCTCAAAATTGGTAAACTCTGGTTGCTCAAAGTCTGTAACGGCAGCATCACCATTATTAAAGTCCCAATCATAAGCCACCAAGTCACCATCAGAAGAAGTCGAAGTCGACTCAAAATCAACCACAATAGGGTGGCACCCGCTTGGGTCACTATAGTCAAATGAGGCGACTACTTCTGATACGATTTGAACCAGTGTAATCGAGTCTGTGCAACCTATGTCTGAAGTCACATGAAGATTCACGTTGTAGGTACCTGGGTTTACATATTCATAGAGAGGCTCGCTTTCAGTCGAAGTCCCACCATCTCCAAAACTCCAAACGGTCTCCGCAATGTTTCCAAATACTAACGTAGACATGTCTTCAAAGACCTCTACAGGACTGTCAAAGCACAAAGGGTCTACAGAAAACAAAGCCTGCGGAGTAGGGTGAATCAGAATGCTGTCTTCCTTCGACTTCAGACAACCTTCTGTAGACTCTACGGTCAACGTCACAGGATACTGACCAAAATTCGCATAACTATTCACTGGGTTGTCGGCCACACTTGAGCCAATTATAGCACCTGGAAATGTCCATGCGAGACTATATGCCGACCCGTCAGGATTGACGGTGAAGTCGGTAAATTCTGTAGCGAAGTTTTCACAGACTTCGGTTAGCCCAAAATCTACTTCAGGAAAAGTCGGCCAGAGCAAATTGCTCGTCACTGTGTCAGTGCAATAGTTTTCCGCATGAACGATGAGTTTCACGTCATACTCCGTATTGTTGTTATACGTGTAACTGATAAAGCCATTTCCATTGACCGCCTCTTGGTTGATGACCCAATCCCAATCTATAAGTTCTGTTACTCCGTCAGGTAAGGCTGTCAAATCACCAACACCGGGAGTACACACATCTTCGGCCATCATGCTGGCGGTAGGATAGAGCGGGTCAACAACTTCGATAGAGGTCACTTCACAGGTGTCTTCATTTAAAAAGACACCAAAAGTGTAGATACCTGATTCATACTCTTCAAACACTGAGCTGAACACCGTGTCGTTTTCTCCAGGAATGGCAATGCCGTCCAGAAACCACTGGTAAGTGCCTCCAACTCCTCCGGGCGAGGCTCCTAATTCCATCTCATCAAAACAGAATTGCTGATAGGCAGGATTCGAAGAAAGTACAGAATTATCCAACTCAACCATGTTACCTGAGTCATTGGCTTTGAAGTATGTATCTGAAACTGTCGCGTTAAAAGCGCCTGCTTCATTTAAAATCAACTCGTCATACCAGAAATACGGGTACGGGCCTCCGTTGGTCGTTTGAGGATAATTAGCTGGTAAGTCACACGGTGCACCAATTACTACAGAATTGATGTCCACCGGAGCATTGAGCTCTATCGAAATCTCTTCCCAGGTGTACGTAGGATTATAATCATAGGTGCCTAACACATACCAATCAGCACCACCAGGCGAATTAAGCGGACAATCATCTCCACCAAATGGTAGGCTATTACAATCTGGCGATCCGTACACAGTGATTTCGACAGTGCCCAGATTATTATCACTGACGTAATCAAAGGTTCCAGTCAGTATAGCAGAGGATATTTTAAAATTCAGAAGATAACTTTCTGATGCCTCAAAGGTGGTGTTAAGGCAGGCACCAACATACTCTTTCCAAGACTCTACGAAAAACGCACCCACGCAGGCATCTCCTTCTGGTAGAGGCTGAGGAATTACACCCGGCATAAAGTCACAATGATGGAAATAGTCACTCGTTGCTGCAGAAGCCTGCACCCATGTTTCTGCACAGCCAAGGTCAGAATAACTGTTGGGGCAGCACGTCATGTCTTCAAAAGAGGGGTTAGGGATAAAAGACTGCACTTGACCGGTCAATATGCCAGAACAATCGCAGTCAGGATCGAGCAAGTCTATTAGTCCATCTCCATCATCATCAATCGAGTTGGTGCATATTTCCTGACCTAAAAGGGAGAAACTGCCTAGCAGAACGAAGAGTAATAGTGTTATTCGGTGAATCATCAGATTGGAGTTCGGTTCTAAGATGAAGATACACAATTTTTAGGTCAACAAATGATTATTAGCGACAAAATTCAAATTTCGCCCGACCAATGGTGCTCACTGCTCATAAGTTCGCTTCCTCAGTGAATCGTCAAAAGCCTTGAATCGCTAGATTTGCCCAGCAAAAACAAAAAAACAGCTCATGGAAATATTCCTGCAACCAGACACGTGGGTCGCCTTATTGACTCTCGTATTTCTTGAAATAGTTTTAGGGATTGATAATATCATCTTCATTTCAATCGCCTCAAGCAAACTACCAGAAGAACAGCAAAAGAAAGCGACTAACATCGGTTTGGTTTTAGCCATGGCGCTTAGGATTGTATTGCTGTTTGGCATCTCCTACATCATCGCCATGAATGAACCCTTGCCAAGTATGACATTTGACTGGGGTTGGTTTAAAGCAGGCTTTTCTGGACAGAGCCTTATCCTCATAGCTGGAGGCCTTTTCTTGCTCTATAAAAGTACCCGAGAGATACATGACAAGGTAGAAGGAGATGGTCATCATAATCTAGAGGAGGGAAGTAAAGGCAAAGGATTTAATGCCGTTATTTTTCAGATTACCTTGATTAACATCGTCTTTTCATTTGACTCCATATTAACAGCTGTGGGTATGACAAATGGCATGGAAGGTGCGCTTATACTCATGATTGTGGCTGTGGTACTTTCAGTAATTATCATGATGCTTTTTGCCAATCCGGTGGGAAAATTTGTTCAGAAGCACCCAACCATGCAAATGCTTGGACTGTCATTCTTAATCTTGATAGGATTTATGCTGATCGCAGAGGGTATGCACTTGGCTCATGGAGAGGTCTTAAATCAGTCCGTAGGCACGGTACCTAAAGGATACTTGTACTTCGCCATCGCCTTCTCACTGCTGGTTGAAGTGCTCAATATGAAAATGAGAAAGAACGAATCACCACAAAGCACTTGATGAGAGTATTATGCATCATATCGCTCCTGTTTCTCTTTGCTAGTCAGACTCGTGCTCAGGTTGTGAAGCAAGAACTGATTAAGGTTGAAGCCAACATAGAGAAGAGCCTTCAAGAACTCTATCAGCTGCGAGAAAAGGCCGAGCGTATCAAGCTACAGATGCTCATGACCGATCTAGAGTCTGTTGGCTTGCCAGAAGGAGAGCCAGTGAGACATGCTGGAATGATTCTTTCATTTAACAATGAGACAAGACAGGCCAACTGGGTGAGCCACATCATATCGCCAGAAATACGCGATGGCAGGGTAGGACGTACCAATGATTTTAGAGACGATCCACTAGTTGATAATGACGCTATAGAAGCGGACTACTTCTTGAAAACGCTTCAAAAAGACAGCTCCTATGTCTATGACGGCTTTGGATATGACCGTGGCCACTTAGCGCCATCGGCAGACTTTGCTTGGAGCAGAATAGCGCTTTCTGAGAGTTATTTTTATTCCAACATGAGTCCTCAAAACCCCGATTTTAATCGTGAAGATTGGGCAGAAATGGAAGGCATACTGAGAGGATATGTGTGGCGAAATGATGTGCCGCTATATATCGTTACACTCCCATTTATAGAGGAAGACGCCAAAGTGGTAGAGCGCGGAAAAAACAAACTACCTGTGCCAAGTCGTTACATTAAAGTAGCCTTAGACATCAAGCACAAAAGGGGCGTAGCCTTTGTCATGCCTAACAGAAAATCTGATGCTGACATTGCCGAATTTGCTGTCAGTATAGACCGTGCTGAAGAGATATCGGGGCTTGATTTCTTTTCTGACTTTGACAATGACAACATCACAGTTGAAAGCGAGTTTGACATTTCAGTCTGGTTTCCAGAAAGTACTCGAGAAGGAGTAGAGCCTATCTATGCGCCAAGTCTGAGTCAAGGGCACATCAACACCTCTCAAGCCAAACGCTGGATGGGCTCTCAAAAGAAAGTAAATGTGTGCGGTACTGTTGTGAGCACACGCTTTAGCGGTTCTGGCAATTACTGGATTAATGTGGACAAGAAGTTTCCCAACACTGTCTTTTCAGTCTATATCAGAAAGAAAGACTTCATCCACTTTGACAGTGTGCATAAAGACTACTTGATGAATGAGAAAGTGTGCTTTAATAGCAAAGTCACAGAGATGTTTAGCCTGCCAGCCATGAACATTGTCAGGCAAGAACAAGTCAAAGAATTTGTGCCGACTAAAAAGTAAGGTCTACAGAAAAGGTGTTTAGTTCTTCTTCGAGTGAACTGTCTTTGATTGAAGAGGCTAAGTTGTTTAGCTCAGGACTCATCGTCATTTTTAACTCCCGCAGTTTCAGCATCTGATTGACATAGATCAAGTCCAAATCAGGATAGATGTTTTTTAGGGCATCTGCCACGCTGTTTATACTCAAGGTTTTGTCCAGCAGATTAAATACCCCAGGCTTTAACGTTGAGCTTACCAATGAGGCAATGACTATACTCACTCGGTCTATATGCGCAAATGAACGGTGCTGTTCTCCGCTGCCGTTGATGGCAATTCTTCTTTTGTAATTCGCCTCAAACAAAAACTTATTAATCACTGAGTCAAAGCGCATGCTTTTGCTGTATCCATAAACATTGCCGCAGCGAAGTATATAACTTGACAAGCCACCGTCCATCAAGCGCTGCACATGCTCTTCAGCCCTCATTTTAGAGATGCCATAAAAAGTACGCGGATTGAGTTGTGCACTCACTGCCATCTCTTCTGACGAAGAGCCATATACTGAGCCACTACTCACATGTATGAGCTTTTTGACCGATGGAGATTCTTCTATTGCATAGATTAACTCAGCTGTTCCCCAGTGATTGACCTGCTCAAAAAGATGGGGATTTTGATCAGCAAATGGCGTGGTTACTTTAGCCGCTAAGTGTATGACCACTTCTGCTCCGTCTAGACTTTTCCTTAACGTGCGACTGTCCAAGAGGTCGGCTTCAACTAGACTGACTTTATCACCCAGTTTTTGACGGCCTATAAATAGGTTATAGTTTCCACGACTCAGGTTATCATAGATTACAATCTCGGCTTCTGGGTGCATCTCATTGATAACTCTTACAGTCTCTGTGCCTATATATCCAGCTCCACCGGTGACAAGTACTTTCATTTTTTTACAAGATCAGTATGCAGTCCGCATTCAGTTTTACTCTGTCCAAACCATCTATTGGCGCGCTCTGACTCACGGTCAAATGTAGATGTGCACGGCTCACAGCCAATGCTCAAATAGCCCTTAGCCTCCATAGGGTGTGCCGGAAGGTCATGAGTCATTCTGTAGTCATAAATCATCTTTGACGACCAGTCCAGTATGGGGTGAAAGCGCATGCAATTATGCGGAGCATCTTGCTCTACCTTCATGTTTCGTCTATTCAAATTTTGATCTGCTCGGATGCCATTTATCCATACATCATATTGCCTGAGTATGGGCTCCATGGGTTGAGTTTTGTTTAAGAAGCAACAGCGGTCAGTATCAGAAGTAAAGTAAAGATCTCCCTTCGCATCACGTTGATGACTTTTTGGAACAGATGACCGCACGTCAATCACTTTTAGTCCAAAGCGGTTGGCCATCTCATCTCTATACTTAAGCGTCTCTGGAAACAAGTAACCCGTATTGATGCACATCACTGGAATGCTCTTATCAATCTCTGAAATAATGTGGAGCAGGGGAATACTGTGCGACTGAAACGAGGACGTGACAAACATGCTCAATCCTCGCTCAGCGTATGTTTCTATTCGCTTTTTGATTTCTTCGGTAGTCATGAAGCTGCGCTATCTCAGCGTGTAGTGATATCCGATTGAAGCATAGGCTGACCTGCTTCGCGGTAGTAATCTTGCGTCAGTCATGGTGCCCAGTTTGAGGCTCACATTCTGTCTAAATTTATATCCCAACTGCAACACAAAAAAGTCTTCTCTAAAACCATCTCTCTTCAAATCGGTCGAGTGGTTGAGATAAAAACCAAGGTCGATGGCGTGATTCTCATTAAGTTGAGACGTGGCGTGACTACCGTATCCCACTGAGTAAAGTATGTCTCCAACTTCAAAAACATAATTATACTCATCTCTAAAATCTATGGCCGCAGCGAGTGTGTCTTGATACTGACCATATCCTTGACTTCCTGCCAGCTGTACTTTAAGCAAATTGACTCTAAATTTTCCAAAGCTCTTGTCATAAGACAGCGAACTTCTACCAATAAAATTGCTGTGTGGCGCTGTGTAATCTCTAGACATAATCATAGTGCCAAAAGAATAACCAGCACCTATTGAAGCTGAGACATGTTCTTTCGCGATGGCATAGTGAAGGTCCACTGACCCGTTTTTACTGCGCTCGACTTCGGGGGTCGATCTATTACTGTAGACAGAGTTAAGAGTAGTGGCAGAGACACTTACTTCATGTTTGACTTCACCTTCATAAATAGGGTGGTCTGTGGGCTTCATGTCCATATGCATGGACGAGGGAGGGAGGTATGCCACGCAAGAGCAAAGATACACCGCGCACAAGGCAAACAGGCAGATTTTAATATGTGAAGCAGTAAAGTTTAACATTGACTACACAAAGATAATCCAATAAGACTCAGCCAGTAATGTTTTCATCAGAGATCGTGGAGAAGTGCTCTGCGCGGATTGATGGAATCAGAATGCCTCAAATAACTTTGAACGATGCTACGTAGCT
>CAYSDH010000073.1:0-15880 GCA_964429805.1 uncultured Flavobacteriales bacterium | reverse complement strand
GCACGAAAGCGGTCATGAATCGCTAGATAATGAAGATTAAAGGGGTTGTCAGTTATGCCGCCAGACTAGACTTTTGTATCTTCAACGCTGATACAACTATGATTATGTCCTACTTCACTAGCCTTAAACTGGCCACACCATGCGCCTCGGTTTTCTTAATTCTTACATTTCTTTTTTCTGGTTCATTGCTTTTCAGCCAAGAAATTGTCCCATTAGTGGTGATTGAAAAATTGCAGGCCGACTATCCAGACGAAGATGTGGCGCTGTTTAACGGACAACGCGTGTTTACATTCTCATACAACCAGAAAACCAAGTTGGTGGAGGTAAATGAGGAGTCGACCTTGAAGTATGTCAACCTCTCTGACAAGTCTCAAAGCGTTGAGTATCCCATCTTCGTAGATGACTATAGCAGTGTGAAGTCGGCAAAAATCAATAAGAAGAAGACCTACACTAACACCTTTCCTTATGAGATGAATGGCATTTTTCATCATGATGCAGAAGTGATGGTGCCAAGCTTGTATTTGAGAGTAAACACCGAGACTACCAACCTTAATTATGAAGTCCATTACACCGATAGTAAATACTTGACGCGCAGGTACATTCCAGAGCCATATCCCGTGCATCAATTAGACGTGAAGTTTGTCATGCCGAGTTATATAGAGGTAGACGTGATGAATTTTCACTTTGGTGACTATGATATTGTCAAGTCTGACGAAACAAAAGCGGGTATACGCACCATTACTTTTCATGTAAAAGATCTCCCTGCATTTGAGCGTGAGTCGCAGTCTCGGGGTTGGGCATTTTACGCGCCTCACTTGCTGATTCTGACAAAAAATGTGACCTATAAAGATGAGCAGATTAAAATGCTTGCTGCTGCAGAAGACCTTTATTCTTGGTATGCTGGTTTGGTTGATGGGATTGGCAATGACGCCAAAGAGTTAACATCGTTTACAGAAAAATTAGTCAAAGACTGTGAAGACAAAGATTGCGAGATGAAAACAATCTTCTACTGGGTGCAAGATAATATCAGGTACATCGCCTTCGAAGATGGTATCGCTGGTTTTAGACCAGAGGCTTGTCAAGATGTGATGTACAACAAGTACGGTGACTGCAAGGGAATGGCCAATCTCATGGCCGAAATGCTTAAAACAAGAGGCTTTGACGCCAGATTGACTTGGATTGGCACAAACTCCATTCCCTATGATTACAGCATTCCTTCGCTGGCTGTAGATAATCACATGATATGCACCGTAGTTGATGACAAAGGCTACCACTTCCTTGATGGGACTGAGAAGTACATCAGCTTTAATGACGTGGCCGAGCGAATACAAGGTCGTCAAGCCATGATTCAGAATGGAGAAAAGTTTGAAATAGTCGATGTACCAGAATTTCCATTTGAGCGAAACGAAGAACTGACCAAAGTGACCTATGAAGTGAAAGACGGCAAGTTAGTCGGTCACATGGATTATTCTGTCAAAGGAGAAGGCAAAGTCCGCATGTTTAACCGTTATAATGACATTGGGTCTAAAGACATTGAAGAAGCCAAAAGGCGCTTCTTTAGTCATGGTAAAAAGGATATTGTCGTTGAGCTAGTTTCTGCTGAAGATGTAGAAAACAGAGAGTCTGATTTAAACTGGAAAGCAAATTTTGAAGCCAAAAACAGAGTCAATGTCTTTGGCTCAGAGCTTTACCTTGATTGGGATTTGTATAAAAGCTACGGCAAGGCCTCTTATGATGAAGAAGAGCTTGAAGGAATGAAAGGTGACATGGACTTTGGCTCTAAAGTGTATGACAGAGAGGAGTACATTATCGAACCACTAAGCGGTTATTCTATTAAGTCTACGCCTGAAGACTTTGTGGTAGAAGATGAGCACTTCAAACTGAAAATACAGTTTAATCAGAAGGCTGACGGTGCGCTTGAGATATCTAAAGAGTTTATCATTCCTAAAGCCAGCATTCCTAATGCAAAGATAGAGTCGTGGAGCGAAACAATAGCGCGAATGCAAAAAGAGATTTACAAGACTCCAATCATCTACGAAGCCAAGTAGACTTTAATTCTCCTCAAGACTTTAAAATTAAAGCCCGAATTACTCTTTGGGTATAATCACAAATTATATGAAATACCTACTAGCCACCTTTGCTATACTTTTTGTCACTATCACTGCTGACGCACAATTCGAGCAGACTTCGTTTGAGAAGATTGATAGACAGTCTGAGGTTGAAGAGTTTATTTGGAGTGAAAGTGATACGTACGAGTCATTGTTAAATGCGGGTATTTCTGATTTTCCAGAAGACGATGCTATTTACATGTTGAAGCGCATGTACATCACGACTCAAAAATTGGGGAATAAGCTGAGGATATGGCGAATGAGGCGCAACGTAGTCTACATTCAAAACAAGCAAGCCATTGATGAGTTCTCGACTTTGTCAATGGGAAATATCGGTCTAAAAGGAAAATTTAGTGATGTCGCCATTCGTATTCTGAAGAAAAATGGAGAGGTTATTCATCTGCGCAGAGACAAGTTTATTGAAGAAGGAGATGGAGTGAAAATAGCTGTGCCTGGACTTGAGGTTGGAGACATTATAGATTATTACTCCTTTTTGAGGTCTCAGCATTTAGTGGCGTTTCGGGTCTATGAGCCTGACGAGATATATTTTGCCCACCAATATCCCGTATTAGATCATTACTGTGAATTTAACCTCAGAACTGGTGCCTACTTTAAGTTTTTATCCATGAATGGTGCGCCAGATGTGAAGGTGATACCTCAGGCAGAATTAGAAAACAACCTCCGTGCGCGTGTTGTGATACAAGACAATAACCGCCCTGGATATGATGTGGACAGCAGGTGGGTATATAGTCTTAGAGAATATCCGGTAGTTAGGTATTCTGTGATAGTAGGTACCCCGAGTAACGATGTGCTAGCTTCGAATTTCATGAACAAGACAGCGAAAGCCGTGACCTCTACCACTGATGTTATGCTTAAGGCAATGCTTGAAGGAAAAATGAGGTCGAGCCTAATCAGTACTGATTTGTACAAGAAAGACGAGGCTGCTTTTCGAAAATTATTGGCTGAGAATAATGGCGCAAGTGACCGAGAGCAAGTAGAATATTTTTATCACCAGTTGGAGCATATCATTAACGTGAGTAAAGAGGCGAATTACCGTTATATCAGTTCTCCATCGGTGGTCAATAGAGTCGCTGATTTTTGTCGCGAAAAAAATATAGAATCAAACTGGCTATTTGTCGTGCCAAGAGTTTATGGTGAGGCCAGTGATATTATGGTGCAAGACGATATACAGCGTGTCTTGCAAATCAATTTTAAGGACGGGTCTCAAGTCCATATGACTGCAGCAGAATTGTATCTGCCTTTTGGTTTTCATCCGTATTTCGTTGAAGGTTCTGAAGCTTTTTCTGTGCCTAATAAAATTGGGGCCAGCAAGTCAGTGCAGATTAATAAGGTGAAGATTCCCTTTAGTTCAGCAAGTGACAATGAGCTTCATATTTCTGTAGATGTATCGCTTGATGAAAAAGGAGAACTAGCTGGTTTTGCCTCAATGGCCAGTAAAGGACTGGAGTCAACTGGAATAATTAGAGAGCATGAAAAAGCGGATGGGCCTTGGTATAAGCTGGTAACTCTGCTACCAAAGCATGAAAATGTGACTCTTCGTAAGCAAACGGGTGAGTCAGATCATTTTGACATGAACCTTAGAGAGTTGACCAAAATAGACTTAGAAGACATTGATGAGGATGATGATGAGAATGCCTACATGCGCGCTCAATTCTATAACTGGATGATAAAGAGTGCTCAAATCGAGATGGAAGGACGATTTGGAGAAGATAACCTAGAGGAGATTACGAAAATGACCATTACAAGTGATGGACTGCGTGATGGCAAAGGCTTTGGTTATGAATGTGAGGTAGAAATCACGGGCATGGTCACAGATGCTGGTCCAAACAAGATTGTCAAAATCGGAAAGCTGATAGGTGGCCAGGTAAAAATAGGTCAAGAAGAAGTAGATAGACAGAGTGATATTTACATGCCTAACCCACGCCAGTACAGGAATACTATCAAACTAAAAATACCTGAAGGATATACGGCAGAAGGGCTAGAAGCCTTAGCCATGGATGTAGATAATGAAACAGGAAGTTTTATCTCAACCGCAGAAATAGTGGATGGATATGTGGTCTTAAACTCATTAAAAATCTACAAAACAGGAGTAGAGCCAGCCGAAAACTGGACGAAGATGATTGAGTTTCTCGATGCGGCACATGACTTGTCTGAGAAGAGTATTTTGCTCAAAAAGCAGTAGGAGAGCCATCGCAAGGCATTTAGACTTATTAACCAGCCTATGTATTTATACTGGTAAAAATGCACGTCTGCATGTATAATCGGCTATCTTTACACCCTAATAATTAATAAAGTAGCAATGGCTAGTGGTAAAGTAAAGTTTTTCAATTCAGAAAAAGGGTTTGGTTTCATTACACCGGAAACAGGCGGAAAGGACATTTTTGTCCACAAATCAGGAACTAATGTAGACCTATACGAAAATGACGATGTCACGTTCGATATAGAAGAAACTCAGAAAGGCCCTGCAGCAATTAACGTGCAGAAGGCATAAAGATCTTTTAGACTTTATAAAGAAAAGCCTCGACTTAGTCGGGGCTTTTTCTTTGCTCAACATTCCATACTTTTCTGCACTCAAGATTAACTCTAACATGAAAATTGATTTCATACCTAATATCAATGCATTTGGCGATGCGGTGGTTCGTCTCTATGATTTTGACCGAGAGGAGGCCATCAAACTAAAAGATGAAATTGAAAAAGTACTGATTGATGAAAAACGCTCACTGTCCCTATCTGATATGGAGTGTATCGAACCCATGAACTGTGACCTCACGTTGCGAATCAATGATGAAGACTTGGGCATCGTCTCGGCAAAAGAGCGTACATTTTTTTGTGATTTGACCTTTGAGGGTTACTTAAACATGATGGAACTCATCGACCCATTCTGCACACGAGACACTATCGGTTATCAGTATCTCTATGATCTTGATATACCGGTAGACCTCCTATTCTCACCAGCTGGGGCCCAAGTCAAAGACCTGATATAAGTATGAGTAAACATCCATACTCACTGATGTGTTCTGACATTGACGGCACCTTGCTCGACAAAGATCGGGAGCTTTCTGCACGAACCATCAGCATCATTTCAGCGCTCAAAGACTCAGTCAATGTAGTCTTGGCATCATCGCGAATGCCAAGTGCCATGAGGCATTTGCAGCAGGAACTTGGTATCAGTGACCAGCCACTAATCTGTTATAACGGAGCTTTTGTCATCGACTCAACCGACAAAGTGCTGGTCTCAGAGCCCATGCCTTTTGAGGTGATGAATATTCTAGCTGAGGCGGGCATTCATAAAAAGTGCAACGTGAGCATCTATGCCAAAGACCAATGGTACGCGGAGTCAGAAGATTACTGGACACTGCGCGAAATGAATAACACGAAAGTAAATCCTATTCTTTCTCCACTGAATGAGACGCTACAAAAGCTAAAAGAGCAAGGCTTGTCTGCGCACAAGGTAATGTGCATGGGGGAGAAGGAAGTGATAGACATTGCCGTTGAGGCACTAGAAGGAATTGGGTCTGAGGTAAACCTATACCGATCTAAAGACAGCTATCTCGAAATTTCGAGTAGTATGATGAACAAGGCCACTGCACTAGAATCACTTATGCATAGTTCCTTTACAGATATAGAGTGGTCAAAAGTCATCTCATTTGGCGATAATTATAACGACATAGAGCTTCTGCAGGCCTCAGGACTAGGCGTTGCTGTGGGCAATGCCAAAGAGGAAGTCCAGCAAATAGCAGATAGATTGACCCTCACAAATAAGGAAGACGGAGTGGCTCAGATTCTAGAATCCATCTTCACCGACATCTAATGCAATGGATGAGCAGGAAAGTCTAACTTTAGGCTCCCAAAAAAAATAAAATATGTCTACACTGTTTAATTCTGGAGTACTGCACGGTCAAGAGGCCATGGACCTTTTAAAACATGCTAATGATAATGATTACGCACTGCCAGCGGTCAATGTCATCGGTACAAATTCTGTGAATGCTGTTCTTGAAACGGCTAGAGAACTCAACTCTCCAGTTATTGTTCAGTTTTCAAATGGTGGCGCATCATTCTTTGCAGGCAAGGGGTTGTCTAATGATGCCCAAGCAGCTTCTATTGCAGGAGGTTACTCAGGAGCATTGCATGTGCACCACATGGCCAAGGCCTATGGTGTTCCAGTTATTTTGCACACAGACCATTGCGCCAAGAAGTTACTCCCTTGGATTGATGGACTGCTAGAGCATGGCAAGGCGCATTATGCCGCTCACGGAATGCCGCTATACTCTAGCCACATGCTTGACCTTAGCGAAGAGCCTATAGAAGAGAATGTGGAGACTTGTGTAAAGTACCTCAAGATCATGGCTGAGATGGACATGATTCTTGAAATTGAGCTTGGTGTAACTGGTGGAGAAGAAGATGGTGTGGACAACACAGATGTAGATAGCTCTAAGCTCTACACGCAGCCAGAAGAAGTGGCCTATGCCTATGAAGAGCTGATGAAGGTGAGTCCAAACTTTACTATCGCAGCAGCATTTGGTAATGTGCACGGAGTGTATAAGCCGGGCAATGTGGAGCTCAGACCAGAGATATTGAAGAACTCTCAAGAGCATGTACAGCAGAAGTTTAATACGGCTGCAAACCCTATAAACTTCGTGTTTCACGGAGGCTCAGGTTCTCCTCAGAATCAGATTAGAGAGGCCATTGAGTACGGTGCTGTAAAAATGAACATCGACACTGATATGCAATGGGCGTATTTGAGTGGCGTGAGAGACTACGTGCAAGAGAAGTCGGCTTATTTGCAGACTCAGATTGGTAATCCAGAAGGAGAGGAGAAGCCAAACAAGAAGTTCTACGACCCACGTGTGTGGCTGCGTAAAGGCGAGCAAACTTTTGTGGACAGACTCAAGATTGCCTTTGATGACCTCAACTGTATAGACAGAAACAAGGCTTGATAGCGGCCGTTACAGCGCATAAGGCTCTAGTCAAAAAGACCATTCATAATTCATTAAAACCGCACGAGTTGCGCTTATAGTATATATAGCCATGCTCAGCGTGGCTTTTGGACGTAGATGTATTTCCAGTTCATCTGCTTAATGATGTCTTCAAGTTATTTGAGAACTCCTCAGGCGTCATACTTAAGTCTAAGGTGGTCTTCTTAAGGAATAGAATAAAGCCCTAGCTTTGTAAGTAAGTACTTACTATTATGACTAAAAAGAGAGCGCAAATACTGGATTCGGCTTTAGAGATGTTTTCAACTCATGGTTTTTCAATGAGTTCAACGGCTAAGATTGCCAAAAATGCCGCTGTGTCAGAGGCACTAATATTCAGGCATTTTACCAATAAGGAAGGACTCTTAGATGCCCTGATTGAGCAGGGAAATCAGATGGTAGAAGACTATGTCGCTCATTTAACCAGCATAGAAGATGCCTCAGAGCGACTCGAAAACATGATTGACATAGCAAACGAGATGTCAGAAGAAAACAGGAAGTTTTGGAAACTGATTTATTCGCTCAAGTGGCAGTCAGAAGAGCACGGCAACACAGTCTCTGAGTCTATGAAGGCGCTGTGCAAATCAACCCTTAAGGAGTTAGGGTATAAGAAACCGAAAATAGAAACTGAGGTGTTTATGATTTTGATGGATGGGCTAATGACGGCTGTGCTTCTAAGGAAACCGAAAAAACTCTCTGCCATAGTGCACGCAGTGAAAGCGCAATACGGATTAACAGAAGACTAAAAACGACAAGGACTAATGAACATTGACAAAAAGGCACCAGTCATGCTCACAGGAGCAACTGGTTATGTCGGGGGACAAGTAGCAAAACGATTACTGGAAGCGGGCTTAACAGTACACGCGCCAATCAGAAATCCTGAAAACAAAAAGAAAACCCAGCATCTTGATGTCATTGCGGATAAGACTCCCGGCTCAATCCATTACTTCAAAGCGGATTTGTTGGAGTCTAATTCATACAATTCTGCCATGCAGGGATGCGAGCTAGTAATCCATTGTGCTTCCCCTTTTGCGCTGACGGTTAAAGATGCGTATCGAGACTTAATAGACCCAGCAGTAAAGGGCACAGAGAATGTCATGCGCAGTGTGCAGCAGACTGAGTTTGTAAAGCGAGTAGTGCTTACCAGTAGTTGTGCCGCCATATATGGAGATGCAAAGGATCTAGAGCAGCGTCAGAACGGCATCATGACTGAAGAGCATTGGAACGAGACATCTACAGCTAAAACTAATCCATACAGTTACTCCAAGACTATGGCCGAGAAAAAAGCCTGGGAAATGACCGAAGATGCCGACCGGTTTGATTTGGTGGTGATTAATCCTTCTTTGGTTTTAGGACCGGGTATCGGATATGCGCCAATGTCTGAGAGCAGTAAAACACTGGCACAGTTTGGTGACGGGTCTATGAAGATGGGGGCCGCTGACCTAGAAATTGGAATGGTCGATGTGCGCGATGTGGCAGAGGCGCATTTTCAAGCCGCATTTACGCCAGTAGCTAAAGGAAGACATATATGCTCAGCAGCTGATATGACCTTTTTGAAAATCGGTGAATATCTGCGTCCCAAGTTTGGAGCACACTACCCGCTGCCAAAGAAAAACTTACCAAAGTGGTTGGTTTGGTTGACCGGGCCGCTGGTCGGAATACCGAGACAGTTTGTCTCAAAGAACGTGGGCTATCCATGGAAAGCCGATAATTCAAAGATTAAGAATGAGCTGGGCATCACGTTTAGACCCTTACAAAAAGGTATCGAAGAGCACTTTGAGCAACTGGTAGAAAACGGGGCCTTCACTAAGTGAGTAGGTGAAACGAAGGACGTTGTGCATCATATAGGGGCTTGAGATAATAATCAATTAGAGACTCAGTCCAACTCAATACAGAAGCACTGATGAGCACCACTTACTAACGATTCATGATGAAAAAATACTTGAGACAATTTGGAGGCAAGCTCACCGAAGACTTAAAGTCAAGGTATGCTCGGTCGCCACATTGGAATGGCAAAAGATTTGAAAACACGGAGCCGACCAAGATTGAATTTAATGTATCAGACATTCCCAAGTTCATACATGAGCGCTTTATTAAGAATGTAAATCGAGAGCCTGACGAGTTACTGGACTGCCATGATTTAGACCTAGACGCTTTTCTAAAAGAGAGTGATGAGCTCAAGTTTATATGGTACGGACATTCCGCAGTATTGATTCGTGTGGCCGGAAAAACAATTTTTATTGACCCTATGATGGGGCCTGATACTTCGCCCATTGCGCCTTTTGTTGCAAAGCGATTTACGGGTAGCCTTCTTCATATTTTGGAGCAGTTACCTCATGTAGATGCGGTTTTAATCACGCACGATCATTACGACCATCTCGATATGGATAGCATCGATATCCTTATGTCAAAAACAGACCGATTTATAACTGCGCTTGGCGTGGGCCGACATCTACAGCGTTGGAATTGTCCAGTCTCTAAAATTGAAGAGATGGACTGGTGGCAAGAAACTGACCTTGACGGACTCAAAATCACATTTACTCAGAGTCGTCACTCTTCTGGTCGCGCGGTGTCTGACCAGACTTGCACCCTCTGGGGCGGATGGGTCATTGACTCTGGCAAAGAGCGTGTATACTTCAGCGGAGACGGTGGCTATGGTCAGCACTTCAAGGAAGTTGGTGAGCGCTTAGGACCATTTGATTTCGGATTTATGGAGTGCGGACAGTACAACGAGAAGTGGCGCGTCATCCACATGCACCCTGATGAGAGTGTGCAGGCAGCCATCGATGCGGGGGTGAAACAAGCGATGCCTGTCCATTGGGCTGGGTTTACGCTGGCCATGCATGATTGGACTGAGCCCGTAACACAGTTTATGTCGCACGCCAATGCTCAAAACTTAAGTGTTGCCACGCCACAGATTGGTGAACTTCAGACCATCTCAACGTGCGAGCTAAATGAATGGTGGAAATGACAGCACTCGCATTCAGACTCACCATCATACCACAAATCTCTTAGTTCTTTCCTCACATTCAATCCTCTACTAGACGTATCTTCGCGGTGCGCTAAAAACGAAAGCCTCATGCACAAAAGTAAACTCACTTCGTTTGATGAACTGGTATTGACTCGATACCATATTTATAATGGCCTGTTTCTCAATTTGTCATACACCGATGAGAACAATGTAGGCCACCTGCTTCCGTTGCTCAATCGTGTGGCGGCAGAAGGATTGGCCAAAGGAAAAGATCCTGAAACCATTATCAACGGATTTTTTGATGAGCATTTAAAAGCGTCAGATTCTGAAGCGAGGCTTAGTTTTATGTTTAGCGCCATTCAGTATATAGAGCGACAGGTAGTGCTGTATGATAGTATAGAAGACGCGGCTTTTCCTGAGATGAAAGGCTTTAATGATGGCTTAAATATTAGTGACTTCTTACAGTTGGCAGAGCGTAAGGCCAAGTCAGAAGAGATTGCCAAGAAGTTAAATGACTTTAGTGTGCGCATTGTCTTTACCGCGCATCCTACCCAGTTTTATCCGCGCTCTGTGCTCGATATCATTGCCGACTTGAGAGTGTTAATCAATGAAGATCGTATATCAGAGATAGACCGGAAGCTGCATCAGCTCGGCTTAACCTCTTTGCTCAATAAAGACAAACCCACACCAGTAGACGAGGCAACGAACATCATTCACTATCAGCGCTCGGTGTATTACAACGCTATAGGTGCGCTCTACACCGACTTAAGACAAGAGCTTGGAGCTGCACATTTTGACAATCCCAATATTGTCAAACTTGGTTTTTGGCCAGGTGGAGACCGTGATGGTAATCCTTTTGTCACGGCTGAGACTACCGCTCAAGTAGCTGACGAACTGCGAATGAGCTTGATGAAGTGCTACTACAATGACATTAAGGCCCTTTCTAGAAGGTTGAGTTTTAAATCAATAGAAAGCCCACTCGAAGCGCTACGTGAAAAACTGTATTCAGCGATGTTTAGTAGTGAGTATGTACTTACATATGGTCAAATACTTGAAGCTCTGAGCGAGGTTCATCGTGAGTTGACAGATAAGTACCATTCCTTGTTTATAGAAGACTTGGAAGCTGTGATGGATAAGGTGCGCATCTTCAAGACTCATTTTGCGAGTATGGACATCAGGCAAGATCACTCGGTGCACATCCGTGTCATGACAGAAGTCTTGAAGCACAGCGGACATATTAAGAACGGCCTTGACGATCTCAAAGACGAAGAGCTGGTGCGGATTCTAACCGAAGAAGAGATAAATCTTTGTGACTTCTCATCAGAAAGTGCACTTGTACAAGACACAATCAAGAATATCGCTCAGCTCGCAACCATACAGCAGAAAAACGGACAAGAAGGCTGCGAGCGATACATTATCAGTAACTCTGAAGACAAGTACTCTGTGCTTTTCGTGCTCGCTCTATTGAGATGGGCAGGTGAGTGGCAAGACGCGATTCAGATGGACGTCATTCCACTCTTTGAGACGATGGATGGAATGGACAATTCCACTGATGTGATGAATGCGCTGTTTGCACTACCAGTATACAGACAGCATGTCAGCCAGCGTGGTGATACGCAAACCATGATGCTCGGTTTCTCTGATGGAACCAAGGATGGGGGATATCTTCAGGCCAATTGGAATATATTTAAGTGCAAAGAAAACCTCACTCAAGTCTGCGAACAACAAGGCGTACGGTCCATCTTCTTTGATGGTCGTGGTGGACCTCCGGCTCGAGGTGGAGGGAAAACTCACCGTTTTTATGCTGCTCAAAGTGATCAGATCTCGAATAACGAGATTCAGATTACCATACAAGGTCAGACCATTACTAGTACCTATGGCACCCAAGAGCAGTTTAATTACAATTGCCGCCAGATGATTGCCGCTGGGTTAAGCAATGTCATCTATGGAGATGAAAATCAGATTTCTGATGCGAATAGAACGCTGATGGAAGAATTGGCTCAGCGCTCGTTTGAGAAGTATAGTGCGTTAAAGCAGCACCCTAATTTCATCGGATATCTCGAAGAAAAGAGTACACTTAAGTACTACAGCAAAGCCAATATTGGTAGTCGTCCAGCGAAGAGAGGGGCGGATAAGAAACTGACTCTTTCAGATCTCAGAGCCATTTCATTTGTAGGTTCTTGGAGTCAATTAAAGCAAAACGTACCAGGCTATTTTGGCATTGGTACGGCCTTGGGTGAAATGCAAGACAACGGACGACTTGATGAGTATAAGAAGCTGTTTAAAGAAGTACCTGTTTTCCGCGCACTCATCCTCAACAGTATGATGTCATTGGCAAAGACCAATTTTAATTTGACACGGTACATGTCTGAAGACCCTGTTTACAGTGAGTTTTGGGAAATTCTGCACGAAGAGTTTGAATTGACGAAAAAGATGGTCTTAGACATTTCAGATTACGACCAGTTGATGCAAGAAGAAGGCTTGTCACGTGCCAGTGTTCAGGCACGAGAGTCAATAGTGCTGCCACTACTGGTGATACAACAGTATGGCCTCATTCAAATTCAAAAGAATGATATGCTCAAAACTGGATACGAAAAGCTCGTGACTCGCTCACTATATGGCAATATTAACGCAAGTAGAAATTCTGCTTGATAACCTCGAGTGTTTCCAATAGTTGAGGATTGCGGAAAGAAGTGAGGTAGTTTACAGACGATAGTCATAAAGTCCATCACCGATTGTTCAATGGCTAATTGAATGAGACTTATTCTGATTAACAGTCATTCTTCAAACTCAAAAGGCCATTGATTCCAAATCAATGTAAGTACTCACTTACATATCACTCTGCTATAGTCGATTTCGAACTCACTGATGAGGCAGAAAAGAATCCTAAAGCGCCATTAGTCACATTCGTCTGCACGTTGGCCGGAGGCGGGTCAAATAGTCCACCTTGCGATTCTGTTTGATTGAACACTGCGCTTATCATACGATAATACTCTTCTGAGATGGCATGTTGCTCAAGGGTAATACTGTCTCCGATTTGGATTTTATCTGGACCGAAAGAGTCAAACGTCAGTCCATTGATATACGCACCGTCTATTCCCACATCATCAGTAAAAAAGCTGAAACGGATGGTGTCAGAGTCCGTCTCTCCGTTGATCAACGTGCGCCAGCGATAATAATTGGAGACTCCTGCCTGCTCTTGAGTCCAAGCATTAATCGCCCAGAAAAAATCTTCTTCGCCATAGTAAAACTCTTCGACCAATACTGCTTCAATACTGTCGAGTTCGACTGGTTCATTCATATAGTCTACGGCCATGTATGTCTCGCCACCAGACACGATCTCCAACTGATGATTCATACCTGGTGTGCCGGCAGCATCAGCCGGGGTGTAGTACAAGCCGCTTCCCGGAGGCTCTTCTGTCAAGGTCCATGAGTTTAAGGCATTGCTTATCGTAAGCTGCGCACCAGTGACGGGGTCTGCTTGCTCTTGATTGAAAAAACTTGTTGTCTTGGTCAAGCGCACTTTGTGGGCTTTTTCTTGGTCGGTAAAGAAGCCTTCGACTACGAGTCGGTCAAAACCTTGCTCGTTAAGATCGAAAGGGATTTCTTCAGTACATGAACTGGCAATCAAGGCCAACAAGAAAATTGAGAGGTAATGTGTCGTTTTCATCAGAACTTGAAATTATAGGTGACTGAAGGAATAATCGGGAATAGATATGTTTTTCGTGCAACTGGTTGGTTGTCTTCGTTTCGCACAAATGCCACTGCAAAGGCATTCTTTCGATAATAGGCATTGTAAATCGAGAATACCCATTCGCCTTGAAACCTGCGCGAGGCATTTTTCTTGCCTTGTAGAGTCGCACTCAAATCCAAGCGATGATAGACAGGAAGGCGAGCACCATTACGATCTGAATAGACCGGCACGACCGTGCCGCCAAAGTCCAATCGTCCAGTTGGAACAGTAATCGCTCGACCCGATTGCAATACGAAGTTTGCACCAAAAGTCCAGCGATCGCTCAACTCATAGGTTCCTACAATGGCCACATCATGCAGTCTATCTTGCTTGGCGCGATACTCTCGTCCGCCATTCACTCCATCAATGGTCTGCACGACTTTGCTCAACGTATAACTCGCAAAACCATGAAAGCGCCCTTTGTTTTTCTTGACCAACAGCTCCAATCCCATGGCTGTTCCATCTCCAAATCTGAGCTCGCCCTCCAACTGGTCATTGAGGAATAGTTGAGCATGATCCTTAAAGTCCAATTTGTTGGTCATCGTCTTGTAGTACACCTCAGCAGACGCCTCGTACACATTCTTCTTGAAATTTCTGAAATAACCCGCGCCAATCTGGTCTACCTGTCGCGGTCTCACAGTCGGACTAGAGGGGAAGTACACGTCAAAAGGAGTCACAGAAGTACTGTTTGATGCCAGGTGGATGTACTGGTTCATTCTGTTATAACCGGCCTTGACGGAACTCCTATCATTAATCCTATATCGCACTCCAGCTCGTGGCTCTAGACCACCATATTGGCTGAATGTTTCTCCCTTAGCATATTGCGTAGTATCGATTGGCAAGTAGTTCTCGTCATAGGTATAGACTGTTGCTTTTCCCATTCGTTGAAATGCGCTGTAACGCAGGCCGTAGTTGACTGTCAGGTCTTTATTGAAACTGTATTCGTGTGATAGATACGCTCCGTGTTCCAGTCCGAGGTCTTCGTCTAGATCCAGTCCTGTGATGAATGACTCGGTACTTTCAGATTTAATCACACCGGGTTTGAGTCGATGCTGGATAGTCTGCACACCAAAACGCAACATACTGTTTTGACCGATGGTGTAATGATAGTCTAGCTTACCCGACAAGTTGCGAATGGAGGCGCGCCAGGAGAAGGCGTCTTCAGCATCGTTGTCGCCCAAGAAGTAATCGTAGTCACTATAAAATACAGTCAAGTTGGAAAACAAGCGGCTTCCGTAGATGTGATTCCATCTCAGTGTTCCGGTCGCATTTCCCCAATTGATACCGAATCCATCGCTGCGGAATATATCACGACCAAAATAGCCGCTGAGAAAGAGTCGGTCATTCTCACCGATTCGATAATTGACTTTTGTATTCAAGTCATAGAAAAAGGCCTTGTTCTGCCTTATGCTACTGTCGGATGATAGGAGTAAGAAAAGGTCTGCATATGTTCTGCGGGCAGAGACCATGAACGACCCCTTGTCTTTGAGAATAGGACCTTCGAGAGTGAGTCTACTCGACACTGTACCGATACCACCGCGAGCGGTGAATTTTTTATTGTTTCCTTCTTTCATTCTCACATCCAAGACAGAAGAAAGTCGGCCTCCATAGGCAGCGGGTATCGCACCTTTATAGAGTTGAACATCTTTAATGGCGTCAGAATTAAAAGTAGAAAAGATACCTAGCAGGTGCGCGGCATTATACACAGGAGCCTCGTCAAGCAGAATGAGGTTTTCGTCTGCGGCACCACCACGCACGTACATCCCTGTGCTTCCTTCACCCATGGTTTGCACCCCTGGCAGCAGTTGAATTGCTCTGATTAAGTCAACCTCACCCATAAAGGCTGGAATTTCTTTGATCTGACTGATGTTCATCTTCTCGACACTAATCTGCACTCTGTCAAGTTGCTCATCTTCCTTTTCTGCGGTGATTGTGACCTCATTTAATTCGGTGGCAGCTGAATAGAGGCTGACGTTTATTCTCATATCAGCCTGAAGATCTACTTCCTTGACTACTGAAGTAAAACCGACAAAGCTAAATTTGACTTTGTGTTTTCCCGCGGGCAGTTGCAAGC
>CAYSDH010000072.1:0-15998 GCA_964429805.1 uncultured Flavobacteriales bacterium | reverse complement strand
TCAGTCCGCTTAATTCAGAGTTGATGTCTAATGGGCTTATCAAGTACTCATCAGTAATATTTGACGATGTAGAAGTGGCTGAAAAGTGGAAAGACAACGTAGTCAACAAAGGTGTTGCAGATGCCTTTGTAACAGCTTATTATAACGGTGAACGAATTGCGTTGTCTAAAGCGGCATCTATAGTTTCTGAAGAAGGTGAAGGAGTACTTATAGAGGTAAATGAGCTCAGTGAGTTGCAAGAAGCCCAAGAAGGTCAGGCTGTGTGGGAGATGGTGAGCACCTCTGAGCTGTTTGACGCCAATGAGGCAAATAGCATCGGCTTTAAGATTAGAATGGGACCATACTACGACCGTATTCCTGATGAAGAGGTAAAAGTGATACTTGACTTTGAAGACCAAGTAGAGTTTAGCCAAGCCAGTGATGGTGCCTTCATCTACAGCACAAAATCAATGCTGACATATAATGAAGCCAGAACCTGGAAAGAGACTTATCTCGAGCGAGGAATACGAAACGCAAACATCATCGCGTTTGATGGTGAGAAAGAGATACCAGTAAAGCAAGCACTTGATATTCTGCTTAAATGATCCGTATCTTTACTACCAGAAGCAATAAAGGGTTCTATGGGAGATTTAGATGTATTAGTTAAAGAGTCAGTTCAAGAACTAGTAGAAGAGACTGCCCAAAAAGACATCGTGCTTTACAACGATGATGTCAACACGTTTGATTGGGTCATTGACAGCCTTGTAGATGTATGTAGCCATGATGTTGTTCAAGCCGAGCAATGTACTTTCTTGGTGCATTACAAGGGCAAGTGTGCAGTTAAGCGCGGCTCATTTGAAGAATTAAAGCCCATGTGCTCAGAGTTACTAAACAGAGGTCTAAGTGCCGAGATAGAGTAGTTCGAACTTCCCGATTGTATTGCAACACGGATTAGCCAGTAGCCAAGCGCTGCTGATTAAGCCCCGACAAACTTCAAGTATCTTTCTTTGTGAAACTCATAGCTGTGTCGCCTAAGCGCCTGCACATCTGATTGGCCACTCAAAACGGACTCCATACGCTTGGTCAGCGCATCTTTCTTATAGAAATGAGCACTGCCCTTAAAGTCTTCGAGGTGATTATACTCTGTAGGCAAAAGCAAGGGTTTGGCATAGGCATAAGCCAGATTCCAAGCTCCTGAAATCTGGTCTTTTAAGTAATCTGTTTTCCCATTAACCCTGTGATTAAGTGGCAATATCACATCGCACTGCTTGAGGTAGGCATGAAACTCTCTATGGTCGAGATGACCTTCAAACATGACGAAATGCTTCTCCAGACCGTTTTCTTTCAGACGCTCTCTCACCCAGTTTCCGTCACCACTTGCATGATCCGAGGGCCCCAATAATAGAAAACGCCAATGGCTAGGCGGAAGGTCAGCTTCCAAGGCAGACATGAGTGACTCGTAGTCTCTGCGTTTCAACTCAACTTGCCCTGGTATACCAATCCACTTTTCTTCAGTTGGCTTTTCTACTGCCTGCTCAACAGGGTAGAAGAAGCTCGGGTAAAACCACTCTACATTGAGTCTAGGTCTGGCCATGAGCGCCTCTCTTTTGAGATACTCTGAGAGCACCAAGTATCCGTCTAACTTCATATTGATAAAGCGCTGACTGCCTAACTTTCGCAGTTTATTTACATTGTGCAACAGACCGATTTTTCGGCCTTTAGGAAGTCCTCTCCAACACATTTTCTTCATCAAACCGCCTTGGGCCGTGTTAAATACCATCAAGTCAAAGCGCCCATTTTTAAGATAAGTCAGACAACGTGTGACTTTCTGTTTTGGGCTTAGGTCTGAGGAGACTTCATGCGCTTCTTTGACATGAGGGCGGAGTTCGTCAATGCCATTCAGCTTGCTGTCATACACCAAGTGAATCTCATGTCCAGCCTCATTGAGCATGATTACCTGAGCGGGTAAGCATTCTGCATGTGAACCAGAAATTTCAATGAGAGCGACTTTCATTTTAACGAATCAAATGTATGGCATGTGTCGCAATTGATTCAACTGATTGAGAGGTTATGGCAATATTGTCTATTAGTTATCAAAGTAGCGCAGGTCTGAAGCGTTAAAGCTCCACTCAGGTGTGCGAATTTCTCCATCAGCGAGCGTGTACCAGGGGCTAAGGCCCGCATCTGTCGGATTGGTTAGTATCTGTGTGTCTTGCGCTGGCATATAGCTTTGAGCAAGCATGTAGAGCTGCACGCCATCATCATTGACACACATGTCAATCACAATTACGGCATGACCGTATGGCCGACCTTTCTGTATGAGAACGTCACCAATATGCATGTCCATCATGGGCCTGGTGCGCAGTTCATTTCGCAGAGAAGCGGTATTGGCGTATGAGAATACATACTTCATATACTTTCTAAACGAGCGATAAGAATAGTCTCCTTTTGAGTAATCTTTAAAATATCGAGGCTTCGAGTCAGACAAAAAATCAAAGTGAATGTCCGCATAGCGTTCTTGCTCAAAGAGATACTCACCCCTCAATCTCATCACGGCATCAGCACATTGTTGGAGGTCAACCGGGTCGAGGTCCATGTCAACCACCGCGCAGTAGACCGCATAGTTCTGCTTCACCTCACCGTTGTAGTATTTCACATCGGCACTGTGCGGCTTTAAGGGCAAGTCTCGCAGGTACTGCGCAAATGAGTTCTGGTCAACTGTGGCTCTATGATATCCTGCAGGGCAGGGGAATCGTGCCTCTACCGTGGCTCCAAGACTATCTAATTGGGTACTTGTGTCTTCTGGCTTAAGTGTTTCTATTACTTTTTCTATTGTGTCCAGCTCCGCTTTTTCTGTAGTGGTGCAGAGAAAGAGAGTGGCTGTAAACAGCGCTACAAAGACTAGACTAAAAAGTAAGAGCAGAGGTCGTGATGGTCGCATGAAAACAATAACTCTGCAATAAACAGATCATTGCGCTTTGGCCGCCTTAGACATCACATAGGCGAGTTCAGAAGCAATCAGTTTGCACCGGGCATCATAATCAGCCATTTCTTCAGGCGTATCGTCATTGCGCTTAGGGTCAGTGTAACGCAGCGGTATACGTGCCGATGCTCCGGGCAAGAACGGGCAGTTTTCATCAGCATCAGAGCAGGTCATGACGGCCGAAAACTCTGTCGTTGGCAATGACGCGTCTTCCAGTGTCTTGGACCAGGCCTCAATGCGCGAATGACTATCAGAGTATCGCACCAGATATACCGGGTTTGGATTAGTCTCCTCAGACTCTTCTTCCTCAATGTCCATTCCAGCTCTGCGCAGCGCATCAACCGCTCTGATGTTAAACGCGGTCGCTTCAGTTCCTGCAGAATGAGTAGCCACCTCAACCTCAAAGTGTGAAGCAAATACATGCGCCCAGACATGACTCATTTGACTTCGTGTAGAGTTGTGCGTGCACACGAAAACGAAGGCCTTCGACTCTTTGCTTGTTATTTGTGTGACCAACTGGTCAAGTATGGCAATTCTCTCTGAGTCAGTTGGCGTATCTAGCGTGGCTATGTATGTATCAAGTTCTTTGAGTATCATGTCTGTCGTTTAGTCTAAATAATGTCTTAATTCGGTTCTGTTTTTAGCAACTATGTCTCTCACAGAGTTCGCAAATCTAATGGGGTCATCCTTAAATTCTGCATGACTCACTGCTGGAGAAAAGTGAACATGAATAGGCTCGCTGCGCAGCTTAAATGAGCCAGAAGGCATGGCCTCGCGGGCTCCCAACACTGTGACAGGTATCACGTCTACTTCCGCTTGCAGTGCCAAGGCAAATAGGCCCTTTTTAAAACGCCCCAGTTGCCCGTCTTTGTTGCGTGTTCCTTCTGGAAAAGAGATGATGTTTTTTCCGCCACGTATCATGTCGGCCGCTTTGCTCAGACTCTCTTTGGCGCGTTCAGGGTTCTTTCTGTCAACGAAGATCATGCCCATGGCCCATATTACCCAGCCCACTACGGGCACATTTTTCAATTCTTTTTTCGCTATGAAAAAGAGATACTTCGGGTAATGAAGAAAAATGGCTTGCGTGTCTAAGTGAGACTCATGGTTAGCTGTAAACACATAGGTCTTACTGATATCAATATTCTCAAGGCCAGAGCTTGTTACTCTATTGCCAAGTAAAACGAAAAATCCTCTACAGTATATATGCTTGACCACCCACAGGCCTGCCGCGCTCTTAAACGTAACGAGCCGAGCCAGCACTGCTAGACTGCCACTAAAAATCAACCATAGTAAAATGATGAGATTTCGAATTATGACAAATGGCAGTAGCAAGGTTTTCACGCGAGCAAAGTTAGCCTTAATCCGCAGCTAGTATTCTTCCTGCTTTGATATTGAGCCAAGCGACTTTCTCCTTGAGCGTTTCTTTTAAAATCAATTCAAATTCTGGTTTGAGTTCTGGATACTTCGCTACTATTTTCTCAAGTACATTCATAGAGTATACGCGAAGCGCCTTTCCTTCTTGCGGGTTAGCTAGATACTGCATGGCCTGACTGGTGAGCAGACCCAATTTCTTTTTGGGAAGGTGCGACAAGTAATAGGCTTTGATAATGTGGCGCTTAAACATGATTTGAGTGCCCGGATGCTCAAGGTAGTCCAGCATCTTATCTCTATACGGCAGCATCAAGTCTGGATATTTTTCAAGCACATTGACCATCACCCAAGAGGCCTTATCGTTGCACGGAGCTTCGCCACAAAACAGAAACTTCATGAGTTCTTTAAACCGTATCGGGTCAAATCCTACATAGTCAATGTGCTCATCTACAGCTCGTCTGCTTTTTATTCCGACAATATTTGCTTTACTGAGCTCATTCATTGACTGCTAATTTATGCCGAACCTGTATTTTTGCCGCCACAATTATGGCAGCAACAGATTTTTATACCCTCACAATTTCAGAAATTCAGCGCTTGACACCAAAGGCAGTCAGTATTGCTTTTTCAATTCCTGATGAACTCAAATCGTTATTCTCGTTTATTCCTGGCCAGTATTTGACTTTGAATTCAACTATTAATGGAGAAGAGCTCAGACGCTCATATTCCGTCTGTAGTGCTGATTATGAGTCTGTGTTAAGAGTCGGAGTGAAGGAAGTGCAAGGGGGCCGCTTTTCGACTTATGCCAATCGTGAGTTGAAGGTGGGTGATCAAATAGAAGTGATGGCGCCCACGGGTAATTTTCATGCTGACATGTCTGCAGGAAAGTATGTGGCCATTGCTGGGGGAAGTGGTATTACGCCCATTTTGTCGATTATTAAGTCATCATTAAAGGCCTCGGCAGATGTTTCGTTTACTCTTATTTATGGGAACCATGACGCGGACAACATCATGTTTAAAGAGGAGATTGAAGGCTTAGAAAGTGAGTATGGTTCGCGATTAACTGTGCTACATAAACTTAGTGCTGGCGGTGGAGACAAGTACGACTCTGGTCGTATTGATGGAATTTCTCTTAACGGCTGGAATGGTCAACTCTTTGATGCCAACTCGGTCAACAAGTTTTTACTCTGTGGTCCAGGCCAACTCATGGACATGACCGCTACGGCTCTGTCTAACATGGGTGTGTCTAAAGACCAGATGTTGATGGAACTATTTACTGCTCCTGTGTCTCAAGAGCCTGTAAAACAAGAGGTTGAAGCTGATGTAGAGGCATTCACAGGCATGAGTCAAGTAACTGTAGTGGTTGATGACGAGTCCTTTGATTTTGAGCTAAATACGCAAGGTAACAGTGTGTTAGATGCAGGATTGGCTGCCGGAGCTGACCTTCCGTTTGCCTGCAAAGGTGGCGTTTGCTGCACGTGCAGAGCCAAGGTAACAGAAGGGAAAATGCGCATGGTGCAGAACTTCTCGCTTGATGATCAGGAAATAGCTGATGGCTATGTGTTGACCTGCCAATCTCACCCAGACACCCAAAAAGTGGTAGTCAACTACGATGAATAGGCTTTAAGGTTACATTTTTTCGACCAATCACCCATTTTTATAGACGAATTCTTGACTTGCTGTCATTTCCGTCTTATTTTTGTTCTGCGCAAGGGAGGAAAGATGAGAGAGATTATGACGACACTAGAATATAGACACCTCAGTTACGAAGAGAAGAAAGAACTTTTGAGGGTGAACGGCAGCTTTTTAAGTGAAAAGAGCAATAGTAACAAGGGTAAATTATCAATCTATTCGTTATATGGATTCTTCGTGGAAGTTTCATACAACAAGAAGAATCAAGAAAAATATATTCGTGTACTCAGCAGCTACTTCGATACGGAGTCGCAGTTAGAAGGCATGTGGATTCATCTAAACTGACTCATCATAAGAGCAGATTAGAGTTTCATAGCGTATTTAAGACGTGTTTTTTAGTGTTTAGTTAAATCGAAGGGCTTCATCATCAGATGAGGTCCTTTGATGATTTAAGGGGGTAGGTAACTCGTGTAAAGTGGGGGCTAGTAACGATCCGACTCAGATCTGTCTATTTGACGGCTGGCGTCTTTTCGTTTCAAATCTTCACGCTTGTCATGCAATTTTTTACCTGATGCTATAGAGATTTTCAAGTTGGCTTTGCCGCGCGCAGAGATAAAGAGGAGAGTTGGAATACAGGTGACTCCATTGTCTTTGAGCTTCTTGACTATTTTTTTGAGTTCACTTTTATTGACCAGTAGTTTGCGCTCTCTTTTGGGTAGGTGATTATTATAACTGCCCGCAGCATACTCTTCGATATACATGTTGCGCACCCACAACTCTCCGCTGCTTATGGCACAGTAAGCTTCGGTAATTCGAGCTTTACTGTTACGTATAGATTTAATCTCAGTGCCCTGCAAAACTATACCCGCAGTAAACTCGTCTTCCAAGGTATACTCATACCTGGCTTTCTTGTTTTTTGCTATGATAATCTCTTTTTCCTCCACGGGGCAAAAGTATCATTCCATCAGCCTAAACCTACATCAAGCACCATCATAAGGGTAAAGCCTATGATGAATCCTAATGTGGCGATGTCTGTGTATTTGTCTCGTTGAGTTTCTGGCACTACTTCTTCAATCACTACATAGATCATAGCCCCGGCCGCAAAAGCAAGTGCGTAGGGCAGAAGAGGCTCGAATGTCGTGACCATCAGTGCGCCAATCACGGCCGCAATAGGTTCTACAATTGCCGACATAGATCCATACCACCAACTTTTAAGACTTGATACGCCTTCTCGTTTAAGTGGCATCGATACAGCAATTCCTTCTGGGAAATTTTGAATGGCAATGGCAATCGCCAGAATGACCGCTTCGTCAATAAGATCAGGTGCACCGACAGCCGCTCCAAAGAGCACACCTACGGCAAGTCCTTCGGGAATATTATGCAGCGTAATGGCTGAGACCAATAGGGTAGTACGGTGCCAAGTAGTTTTTACACCTTCATTTTCATGGTCCGCAAAATTGAGGTGTAAGTGCGGCATGACTTTATCAAGCCCAAAGATGAACAAGGCACCTAATATAAAACCGATCGCGGCTGGAGTAACCTGCACAAATCCTTCACCAGCAGACTGATCTATGGCGGGCCCAAGAAGTCCGAAGCAACTGGCGGCCACCATGACACCGCCCGTAAAACCTAACATGCCGTCAAGCGCCCCACGGCCCATTCCTTTCATTGGGAAGACCAATGCCGAACCTGCTGCAGTCAGTAAAAAGGTGAACATTCCCGCTACGAACGCTGCGTAGATGGGATTGAGCGACTGCATGTAATCTATAATCTGTTCCATTAAAGTTGTTCTATTAAAATGTTTTTTGCCGTTGACTCTGAAATATTGACACGCTCTTCATTTAAACTAATCGTCATCGAGCCGTCATAGTCTGCTTTGTCAGAAATACTGATTTCAGTACCGAGATTGATACCAAGGTGGCCAAGGTGCGCCAAGAAATTGTCTGATGAATCAACCACTCCGACTACTTTTCCTTTGGTTCCAACTTCACTGGCGTGAAGCCTTTTCATGGATCTGTCATCGATTAGTTTCCCATCTGCATCAGGTATAGGGTCTCCATGCGGATCAAACTTCGGATGGCCGAGATAAGCCTCCAGTCTATTTACTAAGTCTTCGGACTCGATGTGTTCGAGTTGCTCGGCTATCTCATGCACTTCATTCCATGCAAAATCGAGTTCATTGACTAAAAACACCTCCCATAGTCGGTGCTTTCTGAGCGTGCTAAGCGCAATTTTTGACCCGTTTTCAGTCAAGGAAGCGCCATGATATTTTTTGTAATCGACTAGCCCTTTTCGGCTCAGTTTTTTGAGCATATCAGTAACTGAAGAGGCTTTGGTCTGCAACTTCTCAGCGATAGCATTGGTGCTAATACCCTTGCCTGATTCCTTGTTACTTAAGGAGTACATGCACTTTAGATAATTCTCTATGGTCTGATTAATAATAGCCATTGAGACAAAGCTAAAATATAATTTAGACTTGTCTAAAAATTAGATGTCCCACCTTTGGGGTTAAATCAAAATAGCACATGAAAACAGTCATCATCACCGGAGCGAGCAGTGGCATAGGTAAAGCGCTTATCAAGGCCCTAGACTCTGAGAATTATAACCTTGTACTGGCCTCACGGAGCGCAGAAAAAATGGAGGCCATTAAGGAGTCTGTCTCAACCAGTAAATGTCTGATAGTGCCGACAGATGTGCGAGACTATGAGCAGTGTGAGGCCTTGGTTAAGCAGGCCACGGCTCATTTTGGAACGGTAGATGTGCTGGTTAACAATGCAGGCCTTGGATACTTTGATCCGCTCGAAGAAGGTAAGATTGAGCATTGGCACACCATGGTCGATACTAATGTAAAAGGAGTGCTAAACTGTTTGCATGCAGCCTTGCCTCAGTTAAAAAAGAATGGTGGCCATGTCATTAACATCGGTTCTATCGCCTCTCACCATGTGTTTCCTGAAAGTGGTGTGTACTGCGCCACTAAACATGCCTTGTTTGGTATTTCTGAAAGCATCAGAGTCGAGCTCAATGGGCAAGTAAAAGTGACGACCATTTCTCCAGGTGCCGTAAACACCGACTTCATTAATAAAACGACTAACGAGGGCATTCACGATAAGCTCAAAGACTATTTCGCCACTGGAATGGAGGCCAGCACCATCGCTCATCAAATAGTGCATGCGCTAGAAGCGCCAACTGACACTGTCATCAATGAGATAATACTACGTCCGTTTAGATAAACTACTTGATGAGTAGACGTTGATACTGCAGCAATTTTTGAGCACTTAGCTCCACGAGATACATTCCCGGTGACAGCGTAGAAACGTTGATTTGCGCATTCGTCTGTGCGTCCATTACTTGTCTTCCACTCATGTCTAAGATTCTGCACGGAAGAGTCTGTGCGTGTCTTACAGTCACACTTTCACTACTCGGATTGGGATACAACTCAAAAAGGGAAGACTCGTTTTCTGTGATACTCGTAATGGCGCAATCCATTTCAATCTCATCAACCGTATTACATCCGGCCGCGTTGTCTTGCACCACTATGTCACTGGCATTAGTAATGTGATAACACACCGCATTGGCATCGCAATCGCTCAGCACTTCATTTCCTGCAATGATTAGAGAATCTGTGATGTCCGTCAAACTGCTTAGGTGATGTATGCTTTCTAGACTTTGGTTGTTTTCAATCACAAATTCACCTTGCACAGAGGTTAAGTTAGACAGCCCGCTGAAATCAACAAGACTGTCATTTCCAGTGATGCTGATGTTTCCATTTACAGTAGTCAAGCCTTCTAGTCCACTGAAATCTTCGATGCCGCATTGCTCTATTTTCAAGTCTCCGTTTATCTCTGGAACTCCTTGTAAGCCAGTCAATTCATCAAGTCCAGTCATACCAATGAGGTGCACAAATCCATTAATCTCATTTAACTCCTGCAGCTGAGAAATATCGACTAAACCTTGATTAAACAGTAACCTCACGTTGGTAACTGACTCAAGTGCGGTCATGCCATTGAGCGTATTAAGAGAAGGATTGTTGAACACAAAAAAGTCTCCGCCAATACTCACTAATTCTTCCATTCCTTGAAAATGCGAGATGAGAAGATTGTCTGTAATTCTAAATTCATCACCAATGGTGACCACGTTTAGGTCATTAAGGCTGTTGATGAAACCCATATTGTTAAGCTCCAGAGAACCGCTGATGTGTGTGATGTTGGCAATTGGTAAAAGACTCCACACATCTGAACCTGATATGTACACGTCTCCACTAGGCTCCTCACAATTTGGATAAAGCTGACCAAAATTATTGATGGCGCTTTGAGAGTCTAAGAAGATGTTGCCGGCAGGGCATTGGGCCGAAAGTGCAACTGAGCCAGTGAGGCATAAAAGTGCCAAAATGGATTTGAGAATAGGTCGTTTCATGAGTACAGCGTTTTAAAAAACTGATTGGAACGTGAATTTATACTTTATCTAGCCTTTAGGACAAGTATATTCTCGTAATTCCGCTGTCTAAAAGCGACACACTATCGCTTTACCCAAGTCAGTTTGTGGCGTAGTCCGATTACTTTTTCTGCGTGCAATATTAGGGTGTCGTGTGAGAATGAATACAGACGTGTCTGCTCACGACCGCTCCAATCAGGAATTTTGCAGGCCTCTACTACGTGAGTGATACGCTTTTCTGAGCTGTCAATACTGTAACTGCCGTGATACGAAAAGAACCCGCTGTACGCCTCTAGTAGAGTGTCACGACTCATCTGACTGTAGTCATCTGAGCCAAGGTCAGGTCGGTCTCCTTTACTCAAGCTCAGTGAAACCGTGCCTTCAGTGGTATAGATTAGCATGCCCAGTGCATCCGTACCATACGGATGCACCTGCTCTCCATTTTCTCGCTCTCCACTCCATTCTATCAGGTCCCAGCTGCCAATAAGTCGGGCACCATCACTTTGCTCGGGGCTTGGTGACGCGCAACTGGCAAGAATAAGAAGGAAGCAGAGAAAGGGATGTCTCATCCCATTTGGATTTTTTCTAAGGTCTCACCACTGATGCATATCACAGATGAACGTGGTATGCCGTCTTCATTATGCGGCCAAGCACTGGTGTATGCATCGAGCGACTTGGTGCGCTCGCCAGGGTGCTGGACAGACAAAAACAACGTCTTCTTATCAGGTGCGAAAAAAGGGCCTGTAAACTCCGCATCGTTAGGCGCAGAGGCCATCTGTATGACCTGGCCCGCTTGCTCTCCTGAGCGTGGAACCATAAATAAGCCGTTGTGCCCAAATGCCCTGTATGTCTCATTACCAATGGCCGAGCCGCTGATGTCTGAAGTAAACCAGAGATTGCCTGCATGGTCAAAAGCCATGTTGTCTGGACAAGAAAATCCAGTCTCTACACCGCCAGCCAAAAACGTACTCGCCTTGAAAGTCAATGAGCGGTAGTCGCCATCAGTCTCTTCGATTTTCAGGATTTGACCATGGTAGTTTCCCTTCGACTTGTTATTAGTCAAGGCCACAAGCACATGGCCTGTTACTGGGTCAATCTATATATCTTATGGCCGGTCTAGTGGGGTTGCGCCCAGCAGCTTTGCCGCTTCTCTACAAAATACAAGCACCTCTGTCTGATCAGCAAAGTTCTCTTTCAGAATATCTTGTTTCTCATAGTCCAGAGAAATCCACTTCCCATTTATGGTGTCAGCCACATAGAGCGTACCCTCTTTGAGTGAGCCTGGTTCAGAAGAGATGAATTTGTATAAATGCTCGTCATCGCTGTCATCACCGCTGTACACCACTACTTTCTTTTCTTCAACCTCAACCACCGTGGCGCACTCGTGACAAAACCTACCGAGGGCCACATGCTTTTGGCTTTCTCCAGTCTTCAAGTCAACCTCTACAACCCAACCATAGTGTTGCGGAGAATTGTCATAAAACTTGGTCCAGCCATAGGTGCCCATACTCTCGTCACGATCATTCTTACGCTCTCTACTGCACTCACCGTAACAATGCTGGTAATTCTCTTCGCAAGTGAGTATCGTGCCCCAAGGAGTGACACCGCCTGAGCAATTTTGAAATGTACCCATGGCAGAGTTTTTACCCGCTATCGGCTGATCCCAATTAAAAGGAATATTGGAGTGTCCATTCACTCTTCTATTCTGAGCGTGATTGAAGTCTACAACCCATTTGCCTTCTTGCTTCTTTATTTTGACAATGCTTCCACCTACATCATAAAGCTCTTTGTCAGCCTGCGCTTTGGTCTTTTCTATATCTCCTCTGCGGTCAAATCCAGAGACCATCAGTTCTTTGATATACTCATGGTTTACCCAGAGTAGACCTTCGTCTATGCCAGTCGGTACAAAAGCGGTGTAGTCATTATTAAACCCAAAAGTATCGCCATCAGATATGGCGTCACCGTAGCTCAGTAGTACCTCAGAGACAAGACCCGGAGCCAGAATCACATCATCAGAAGTGCTCGGTGAAATTCCTGCAATCACAAAGTCAATCACTTTTTCTGCAGCTACTTCTGGACTCGCACATGAACTAATGAAAGGAGGTAGGAGGGCAGCGCTGACGGCTCCTAAGCCTAAAAACTGAATGAATTCGTTTCTTTTCATAACTGGAATTTTGCTAGACGAATGTACTTATATGCCTTATCAATTTATGATGACTGCTCGCCACCATAGTCTATAATGTTAAGAGTGTTTAATTAATCATTCTGCTGTATCGACCAGTCTAATTTCTTGGCCTGATTCTTGCGCCAATTGGCCCGTTGGCAGAAGGGTAGGAAGAAGAGAGACACTTGATAATAGACTATGAAAAATCAATAAATTTGAAAATATGAAGACATTAAACGTACTCAAACAACTTTGCGCACTGACCATGATACTGGCGCTCTGCTCATGTGAAAAAAGCGGGATAGAATCAGGGCTCGTAGATCCAAATGGAGAAGCTAGCCTCGGGCTTTTAAGTACCATCGGTGATGTGTACTGCGGAGAATTTGGTCCAGCAGCAGAATGTCCAGTTGAAGGGTCGACTATTGAAGATAGAGATGACAACATCAAGGCCTCAGTGAAGGTGAGCAGCACAGGAGAATACACCTTTAGTTTTGACTCAGGTGACGATCAGATATTTGAGGAGTTTGAAATGGACTTCAGATGCGATGACTGTGAGCACAGCATACCAGACAGTGATGAGTATAATGGATTGGTTTTTTCTCCAGCTCATTCAAGTGGGTATAAGCGACTGTACATCGGCCTAAAAAAAGGAGATGAGTATTATGGTTTTCAAGGATTTGCTGATCAGTCGTGTGGCACTGGTCATAGCGGAATGAAGGCGAGATAAAAATTATCACAATACAGAATATTGAAAAGGGCTCTTTAAAGGCCCTTTTTTTATTTCAGGAATGTCTCAATACTTCATCATTGGACATTGGATATTCGACATTGAAAGATGTAAATAGAAATGTTGAATGATGAATGCTGAACTTCGAATGTCGAAGGAAAGGTTATCTCGGACTTTTAGTCCGAGTTTTCAATGTCCAATGATCAATGCTCAACATCCAATAATCAAGGCAGTCACTTTCTTGGCACTTCATCATCGGACATTGGACATTGGATATTCGACATTGAAAGATGTAAATAGAAATGTTGAATGATGAACGCTGAATTTCAAATGTCGAAGTAAGAGTTGTCTCAGACTTTCGGTCCGAGTTTTCAATGTCCTATGGTCAGCGCACAACATCCAATGATCAAGGCAGTCACTTTCTCAACAATCAT
Source organism: uncultured Flavobacteriales bacterium (assembly GCA_964429805.1). Taxonomy (GTDB): domain Bacteria; phylum Bacteroidota; class Bacteroidia; order Flavobacteriales_D; family JABDKJ01; genus CAYSDH01. The sequence continues at coordinate 2,280 of CAYSDH010000072.1, read as the reverse complement.
CATCCAGTATTGGAGATTGAGGATGGAACTAGAAATATTGAAATCAGACTCTATTTCAAGTCCTTGTTGTAGACCTTTTCGCCTTCATTCAGCCATATGCCCCAGCTGAGACTAAAGGCATGGACTTTCTCGGTGTCTCCAGTCTTATCAACTACTTGGCCATCTTGATTGACCCATTCAAATATGCCTCCATACAAATTGGAGACATTGCTGTATCCAGCAGATTGAAGTCGCTCGGCAATCTTCTCACTCCGATAGCCAATAGAGCAATACACCACAATGGGCGCGTCTTTGTAGATGCCCGACACAGCAGTGCTGTCATAGTGGTAGTAACCGAAATAAAAAGCGTCTTCCAAGTGGCTCACATCATACTCCGCTTGCTCGCGTGCGTCAAGCAGTATTACATCGTCAGTAACTAGTGAGAGACTATCCGCACTAATCTCAGGCACAGAGTGGGAGAGAAGCGTCTTGAGCATCGTGTTATATGCAGCACTTTCTACCTGACGCTGAGCGTGCACGCAACTCACCTGGGCAAGCACGACAAACATGAAGGCAAAGAGTTTTATACGCATGATTGATATAGAGTCAAATATGATACCAAGAATGCTTTAAGAATTTAAAGGTCAGTATAGTTACCCGTCATGAGCGTCCAGTCATAGTCTCCGTATGAAAGGTCAATGTCTGAAGTGCTTTCCAAGATGCCGTAACGCTCTAAGAAGTCTTTTTTGACACCTTTCTTACCACCAAAGTCACCTCTAAACCAGCTCATGAGCGGTGTTACGGTTACTGAATTGCCATCAATAACGGTCGTGTTTCTCAAGTATCGCTCAGCGATAATATCGAGCTCGGCATCTACTTTCTCCCAGCTATAAATCGCCACTGGAGGGCAACTTTTAGCACCGCAATTCAAGGCAAGATGCACGCGGCCATCGGCCTTTTTAGTTTTTAGCTTACGCACATGCTTTGGCTGAAATGGTTTGGGCAGGTATCCGAGTGATAACTTCCAACGATTACCGCGTATGATACCATGCTCTATCTGATCGAGGCTCATCATAATACCTGCGATGTTTATCTGATTGGCCTTAAAAAATTTACCTCGGTCATCGAATAAGCTTGGGTCGCTTGTCAACAGATGTTGCACAAAACCATTGTATGTGTTGATCCAGAAAGCCAGTTTTTCTTCTCGCGTATCTACAGTTTCAGCAAGGTCGGTTAAGTCAAGGGAGGCATACTCAGCAATGACTCCAGAGACATCTTTCTTTGCTTCTAATCCATTGAGGAGCTCTACCGATAATTCTAAAATTCGAGGGTTACTTGCACTTGAGCTTTGGACATCGCTACAGCTAAATAGCAAGAGAAATAGGAAATAAAATGCGCGCATTCAAAAAAGAGGTTTAGTTGAAATCTACATATAGATACGAAGCGTATGTACTTTTAGATTCTATTTGCGATACTTTCGTCAAAGCTATGATAAACCCTCGGCTTAGTATTATCATCCCTACTTACAACGAATGTGAGAATATAAATCCTCTGCTTGAGCATTTGCATGCCGAGCGCGAAGATGTCGAGGTGATTGTGGTTGATAGTGCTGGCAGCACTGACGGCACACTAAATGCCATATGCTATGATAAGGTTGTGAAGCTACAGTCAGCGCACTCATCACGTGCCATTCAGATGGACGAAGGGGCTAGGTTGGCCAAAGCCGATACGCTCTATTTTGTGCATGCAGATACACGTCCACCTCAAAACTACATGGAGCATATTGAATCTGCCTTAAATGATAATTCAGATTTTGGACTCTTCAGTTATCGCTTTGACTCTTCGTCACGATTATTAGCTATCAACAGCAGTTTTACGCGCAAAGACGGTGTTTTTGCAGGCGGAGGAGATCAGAGCTTTTTCATACGAAAAGCGACCTATCATGCGCATGGAGGTTTTGATACTTCCTTGCCTATCATGGAAGATTTTGATTTCTATTGGCGTCTCAAAGAAGCGAAGGTTCCCTTTAAAATTATACCTGAAGACACCCTGGTCTCTGCTCGTAAGTATGAGAAAAATTCATACATTAAAGTACAGCTTGTCAATCTAGTAACTCTTCTGGGTTTTAAGTATGGCCGAGATCCTGTCAAACTGAAGCGTTTCTACATGCGCGCGTTAGGATGATTAGGGAACTGGTTGGGCCTGCTGGAGAGGCACAATTTCTTGCCATCGCGCTGGGTTTTTATTGGCCTCCTCCCATTAACCGCAGCACTCAGAATTAGAGATTTCGGACTTCTTTAA
>CAYSDH010000071.1:0-16709 GCA_964429805.1 uncultured Flavobacteriales bacterium | reverse complement strand
TATCCTTTACCCATCGCTCAAGCGCCCCCTTTTCTTGTTTAAGAAAAACATCATAGACGAACTTGTCGACCATCTTATTTCTAATATCAGAAAAGTCATTTTTAACGGTTTCAAAAAATGTCCAATCCACTCCGTATGCGTTGTGCATAGTATCTCTGTACGACTCCAATCGTTTTCGCGCGCCTCTAGATGCTAGTTCGTATATGTCGAATATCACCTGTTGCTCAATCGCCCCAACAGTGTCATTGTCGAGCGTGTAGGAAGTTCCATATTCAAAAACCGGAAGGAAGTACACGGCCTGCTTTAACTTTCCTCTATGCTTTTTTTTCTTTGAGACATCTAGTACTGACCACATTCCGAAAAACCCAACAGTGCATAACTTTAAAGAGTCACAATTTCTGTTGGCGGTCGGAGTGTTCGTGCCATCTCCTTTAAAATCTTCCAGTTTAAGCGTCACATTTCTATTCCAGAATAGGTGTGTTTCTGTTCCATTTAGCTCCGTCTCTGTCTGCGCATTCGCAGAAAAGCAGAGAGTCAAAGTGATACTAATTAAAAAGGTTCGTTTCATTTTCGAAATGTTACAACGTGCCAATCGATATGGACTGTACCTTGGAAAAAGCGGAGCTTTCTCCAGCCCGCTGCGCGCGGGATTTGTGGGGGTATAGTCTATGATCGGGTGTTGTAGATCGTTTTCATTTTCTGTTATCAATTATCACTCTGAATTTCGTTTTTCCCTCAAGCTCTTTTCCTTGATCGTCAACTTGAACCACATATCTGGTCTTCCCAGTTCCATAGTCCTCTTCTGGGCCTATTCTTAAGTTGTTCGTTGCAATCACGTTATCGATGCTCGACTCAGTGAGTACAATGAGATTGTTCGACAGCTCGTACGTTCCATATTCGAAATTCGAGCCTAAACAATAGTTGTCAAAAATGAAAGTCCCATCTTCTTTAAAGTCTATACTCGTTCCATTGTAGTCACCATTGTAGTTGACTCTAAGGACTGAGGGTTTATCAAAAGTTTCTTTCCTTTTATACTCAATTCCTCCAATAGCAATGGCAGTGCATATAGCTACCGCAGGTATTAAAATCTTAGTAATCCTTTTTAGTTCGAGACCCTTTGATATTGAACTCAATATTGGCCAAGCAACTAGAATCAAGATTATTGACCCCAGAACGACATCGACAAACGAATCACCAATAAAGGTCGAGTCCCAATAGGTTGAAAAACGATAGACCAGGTAAGCCCCGAGAATCGAGACTGCAACAAGTCGAATATGTTCTCTCCCAATTTTCACGATTCTCTATGATCAACAACATACAAATAAACCCAACTACCTATAGGTACCTCTCCTTAATCACTGCCATGTGATGCATGGCGTGACCATAAGTGATGAGATAAATGGCGCGCACGCTCATCTCTTGCCCATTGGCATTGCCAACCATTTTGAGCATTGACTCGTCAAATGACTCAAACATGTGATGTGTCGCCACACGCACACTGATAAATTCTTCTAACAAATCTTCCATGCCACGGTGATGCGCGTTACTGCGCTTCGCATACTCGTTTTCGTCAAATCCAGGCAATGATGACTTGTCTCCTCTCGCAAAAGCTAGAGCTCTGTATGCGAACACGCGCTCACAATCAATAAGGTGTCCTACAATTTCTTTAATGCTCCATTTGCCCACATCATATCTGTAGCCATGCTTCTCTTTAGGTACCTCGCGCAACAAACGAACGATACCAGATCCATGCTGCAACAAATCCATCTCAGCGGCCAACAATTTTCCCTTGGCGACATATCCGCTGTAATACTCATTGTACTCTGTTCCTAGAATGGACTCTACTCCTTTTTTCATCATTTATTCACTTTTTGCGACTTCGAACATACAAATACGTGCGCGTTTGAGTAGATGTGATTATGAACTATCATGTATCTTCACGCCCCGATGAAATTTTTGTACCCGGAATTCCTCTACGCCCTTTTTGCTCTAGCCATTCCTATTATCATACATCTTTTCAATTTTAGACGATTCAAACGAGTTGTGTTTCCCAACACCCGTTTTCTAAAAGAGGTGGAGCTACAGACCAGATCGAGGTCTAAACTGAAGCACCTACTCGTCTTGCTTTCTAGACTCCTAGCCGTGGCGGCATTGGTGTTGGCCTTTGCTCAACCCTTTATCCCTACTGACAATAGTTCTGTGATTGCCGGACGCAAGGCCGTCTCTATGTATCTAGACAACTCGTTTAGCATGGACCAGGAAAATGAGTCGGGCAATCTTCTTGCTCAGTCAAAAGAAATGGCTGAACAAATAGCCTTGGGCTACAGTCAGTCTGACCGATTTCAATTGCTCACCAATGATTTTGAAGGACGACACCAACGTGTGGTCAGCCGCGATGAGTTCTTAGAACTTCTTGACGAAGTTAAAATAGGCCCATCGAGACGCTCACTGTCTGAGGTGCATGCGCGTGTGTCAGACGTGTTGATGAAAGAAGAAGCGGCAGGCAAACGCGCCTTCATCTTTAGCGACATGCAAGAATCGTCTATGGATTTTCAAAACCTCAGTGCCGACTCGGCCATTGCATTTAACCTGATACCGTTATTGGGCAATGAAGTTGGCAATGTTTACATAGACAGCATTTGGTTTAGAAACCCAGTAAGACAGTTTCAAGGCAAAGAAGAGCTGACCGTCAAGGTGGTCAATAGTTCTGGAAAGAATGTGCAAAATCTGCCGCTCAAGGTTACTATCAATGGGGTTCAAAAAGCAATAGGAAACGTGTCTCTTCTGCCCTACTCGAGCGCAGACAGCACCTTGTATTACACCAACACCGAGGCCGGAATAATGGAAGGCGAGGTAAGCCTCAACGACCATCCCATCACCTTTGATGACAGTCATCACTTCGCATATACAGTGGCTGACAAAAGCAGTGTGCTGCTCATCAAGCAAGAAGTGGCTTCACGTGTAGAAGCGCTCTACTCTGGTGATGACAGTTATAACATCAGCGTCTCTCGCTCTAATGCGGTAGACTACTCGAGTTTTACTGAGCAAAACCTGATTGTGTTAGAAAACTTGCCCAAAATCAGCTCTGGACTAATACAAGAGCTCATCAAGTTTTGTGACAACGGAGGTTCTCTCGTTGTACTACCCGCTTCTAATTTGGATAAAGACTCCTACACACAACTATACTTAGCACTGGGTTGCAATACGTTTTCAGAAGTAGTAGCTGATGAACTTAAGGTCTCTGACATTGACACTCGTCACCCCATTTTTGATGGCGTGTTTAACAGAATTCCTGGCAATGTAGACCTTCCGAAAGTTCAGAAATATCTCAAGTTTTTTAAGCGCACTCAGAGTAGAGAAGAGCGCTTAATGAGCCTCGCTAACGGATCGTCATTTGCCAGCGCTTATCCTTATGGCAAGGGGCATGTGTATAGTTTTGCGGTGGGCACGTCAGGCGAGATGAGCAACTTTACGCGACACTCATTTTTTGTCACTACCCTGCTGCGCATCGCGGAGTTAAGCCAGGGAAGAGAAAAACTATACTACACGGTCGGTGAAGACGAGCAACTCGAAGTGCGTTACACCAGCGTGCTGAGCGATGAGCAGTTTCACTTGATTCAGAAAAATGGAGAGCTCGACATACTACCCGAAAGAAAAAATCGGGGAGGCATCACCGACATACTTCTGCACGGACAGATAGAAGATGCGGGGATATACCAGTTGACTTTTAATAATGAGCAGTTGAAGAGTTTTGGATTCAATTATTCGAGGTTAGAATCCACACTAAAATTCATGAACCAAAAGGAAATTGACGAAGCAATAAACCGAAGCGGACTCACCAATTTTAAAACAATTGCAAAAGGTCCAGAAGGGTTTAACTCAGGCGTACAGGAAGTAACAGAAGGAAAAAAACTCTGGAAGAAACTCATCATTTTGGCACTCATTTTCCTTGGAATTGAAGTGCTCTTGCTAAAATTTTGGAAGACATGAGCCAACTGATTAAAAACGCACTAGTCATCGACTCATCTTCTGCGTGGGACGGAAAGCAGGTCGACATTTTAATTGAGTCTGGACGCATCAAGAAAATCGGGAAGAACCTGAAGTCATCGTCAAAGACGGTGAGTAGCGAAAACCTCTGCGTCAGCCCGGGTTGGATCGACATGAAGGTGAGACTCCAAGATCCTGGATACGAGCATAAAGAAGACATCATCTCTGGACTATCGGCCGCAAAAAAAGGAGGATTTACATCTGTAGTCACCATGCCCGGCACCAAGCCAGTGACAGATAGTAAGAGCGGAATAGACTATGTGCTCAACAAAGCCAAAGGCCGAGGAGTGCGGGTCTACCCTGCCGGTGCACTGAGCAAAAACATGGAGGGCTTCTCGCTCTCTGAAATGTTTGACATGAGCCAAGCGGGCGCCAAACTGTTTACTGACGACACGCAAGTAATCGGTGACGCTGGGCTGATGAAAAAGGCACTGCTTTATGTAAAGAATTTTGGAGGCACCATTGCCGCGCTTCCTATGGACCGCTCTCTCTCGCCTGATGCGCAGGTGCATGAAGGAGCAGTGAGCACAGCACTTGGACTCAAAGGCATACCAAGTGTGGCCGAAGAGATGATGCTCAAACGAGACATTGACTTGCTGAGATACACCGAGTCACGTCTTCATGTGTCTGGTATCACCACAGCTGGAGGCGTCAAATTAATTGCTGCCGCTAAAAAAGAAGGACTTCATATCACAGCAGAAGTTCACTTGGCAAACCTGATTTGGACAGACGAGGCCATTCGTGAATATGACAGCAACTTTAAGATGATGCCCCCACTGCGTGAAGAGTCTGATAGAAAAGCGCTCGTCAAGGCTGTTGAAAGTGGTGTTATAGACTGCATCTCTTCCAACCACAGTCCAGAAGACATGGAGTCTAAAAAACTTGAGTTTGGTTTGGCCAATTATGGTTCGTCTATGCTCGAGTCTTTCTTTGGACTATACAGCACCCACTTGGCTGATGTTGTTTCACTCAACCGATTTGTAGACTGCCTGACTCAAGGGCCGGCAAAGGTACTTGGTTTTAAATCAGCTTCTATTGAAGTGGGTAAGCGAGCCATCATCACCTGCTTTGACCCGACACTAGAGTGGACTTACAAGGCCAGTAGCTCAAAGGCCTATAACGATGTGGCTGAAGGGTCAGTGTTGGTAGGCAAAGTGATCTAGACTTTTTCATGAGTGCCCAAATCGGGCCTATTTATGTGCTGCTCTACCTCAATTCTGTATTTATTTCAGCACATAAAATCTTTGAACAAGGAACAGCACCCCTTCTTAAAGCGCCATAATGTCATCATGAAAAAATCGCGAACTGTCATATTGACACTGTCCAGTATTTCGTAACACACTGTTTTTCTGTTTCTTACAATATTGAGGCCCATTTAAATTCAAAAAGGTGCGCTCTTTGATTAAGTAGAGACATCTGTAAAGAATCAAGAAAAAATGGATTTAAGTAAACTGACTATAAAGTCTCAACAAGCACTGCAAGAGGCGCAGCAACTCACCCTTGCCAATGGTCAACAAGCCATCGAAATAGCGCACTTGCTTAACGGAATGATGCGTGTAGATGAAAACGTGATGCCTTTTCTTTTTAAGAAGCTGCACGTATCATCTGAGGCGATAAAGAAAACCATGGACGCTCAAATCACCGCCTACCCAAAGGTGACTGGAGGCCAAGCTCAACCTTCTCGCTATACTTCAGAAGCGCTTTCACGCGCATTTTTACATCTGAAAGAACTGCAAGATGAGTATGTATCGCTAGAGCACCTCTTGCTCGGTATACTCGATACGCGCGCTCAAGAGTCTCAATATCTGAAAGACATAGGTATCAATAAAAAGGACCTAAAGGCGGCCATCAAAGAACTACGAAAAGGAACAAAAGTCACCTCATCATCTGCAGAAGACAATTATAATGCACTAGAGAAATATGGCAAGAACCTGGTAAAAATGGCTCTTGACGGAAAGCTAGACCCTGTGATTGGAAGAGATGATGAAATCAGACGTGTGCTCCAAATTCTGACAAGAAGAACGAAGAACAACCCGATACTGATTGGCGAACCGGGTACTGGAAAGACAGCCATTGCCGAAGGATTGGCCCACAGAATAATCAATGGAGACATACCCGAAAACCTCAAAGACAAGCAGCTCTACTCGCTGGATATGGGTGCGCTAATTGCTGGAGCGAAGTTTAAAGGAGAGTTTGAAGAGCGGCTAAAAGCGGTGATCAAAGAAGTGACATCGGCAGACGGTGAGGTTATCTTGTTTATAGATGAGATACATACGCTAGTGGGCGCTGGAGGTGGTCAAGGCGCAATGGACGCGGCCAACATTCTGAAACCGGCCCTAGCCAGAGGAGAACTAAGAGCCATTGGAGCAACTACGCTCAACGAGTACCAAAAGTACTTTGAGGAAGACAAAGCACTGGAGCGCAGGTTTCAAAAAGTACTGGTCGATGAGCCTGATACGCAAGCGGCCATTTCTATCTTAAGAGGAATAAAAGAGAAGTACGAGACGCACCACAAAGTGCGCATCAAAGATGCGGCTATCATAGCCGCAGTAGAATTATCTCAGCGCTACATCTCTGATAGATTTTTGCCAGACAAGGCTATTGACCTCATGGATGAGGCGGCATCTAAACTGCGCATGGAGATAAACTCACGTCCTGAAGAGCTAGATGAGATAGAGCGAAAAATCATGCAACTGGAGATTGAAAGAGAGGCGATAAAGCGTGAGAATGATGAAAAAAAGCTCACCAAACTAGGAAAGCAACTCGCGGAATTGAGCGATCAGCGCAGCGACTTCAAAGCGAGATGGGAAGCTGAAAAACAAGTGGTGGAAGCCATTCAGAACAGTAAAAAAGACATCGAATCATACAAGATGGAGGCTGATCAGGCAGAGCGAAGCGGAGACTTTGGTCGTGTGGCTGAGATACGCTACGGCCGCATCAAAGAAGCGGAAGAATTAATCTCTCAAAAAACGGAAGAGCTTGCTCTGCTGCATAAAGACTCGAAGCTCATCAAAGAGGAAGTGGACACGGAAGAGATTGCCGAAGTGGTGTCTAAGTGGACAGGCATACCAGTCACAAAGATGATTGAAAGTGAGAAGGAAAAACTACTCAGACTGGAAGAGGAATTAGGCAAGCGAGTGATCGGGCAAAGCGAGGGCGTTACTGCTGTAGCCGATGCGGTGAGAAGAAGCAGAAGTGGTCTGCAAGATGATGAAAAACCGATAGGGTCTTTCCTCTTCTTTGGTACCACGGGTGTTGGAAAAACAGAGCTGGCCAAAGCACTCTCAGAGTTCATGTTTAACGATGAGGATGCCCTGACAAGACTTGACATGAGTGAGTATCAAGAGAGCCACTCGGTGAGTCGATTACTTGGCGCCCCTCCGGGCTACATGGGCTATGATGAAGGCGGTCAACTCTCTGAAGCCGTGAGAAGAAGACCCTACTCGGTCATCTTACTTGATGAAATAGAAAAGGCCCATCCTGATGTGTTTAACGTACTGCTGCAAGTCCTCGATGATGGTCGATTGACAGACAGCAAAGGGCGAATGGTGAACTTCAAAAACACCATCATCATCATGACTTCTAATATTGGTTCGCACATTATTCAAGAGAATTTTGAAGACGCAGATAGTTCGAATCTGGCGGCAGTCAAACGAAAGACTCACCAGCAAGTATTTGAGCTGATGAGGAAATCGCTAAGACCCGAATTCTTGAATAGAATAGATGAGACCATCATGTTTAATCCACTGACGCGTGGTGACATTAAGGAGATCGTGCACATTCAACTCAACGAATTAGCAAAGCGTGTGAAGGTGGCCGGCATCACGTTTAGCGCCTCTGATGAAGCGATAAGCTACTTGGCTGAGGCCGGTTATGACCCTTCGTTTGGTGCACGCCCAGTGAAGCGAGTTATTCAAAAACAGGTGCTCAATGAGCTGTCAAAGCAGTTGCTATCAAACAGTCTTGACAAGTCGCAAACGGTGGTGCTTGATGTGTTTGAAGGAAAGATTGTGTTTAGAAAGCCCATTAAAGAAGCCGAGGTTGTGTCGGAAGAAGAATAACCCGAGGATTCCTATGGTCTTAAAGAATGTTAATTAGTATACCGAATACCGAAGGAGCACGTTGTCTTAACAAGGGTAGTTCCTGAAGAGTTTTTCATAGGTTAGGTTGTGTCCCAGCACCCAAAGGGGGCACAAGGTTGATGACAGCTCCGCCAATTGGCGGGGCTGTTTTTATTGGCAGCTACTTCACCTACCTTTACATTAAAATAAGAATGATGACGAAGTATTTTTTCCTTTTTGCCTCTCTCCTACTTTTCGCTGCGTGCTCAAAAGACGAACCGCAAGAGATTATGCAAAATGACCCTGAACAGCAAGACATAGAGCGTGTAACGGGATATGAAATGATTAGTGCCAACGGTCAGACTCAATACGTTTTTGGAAATCCAAATGACCGAAGAGGAAATGACGTGGCCTACCCTGTGCCTTGCGATGAGGAAATCTTTATTGTTGGTCCAGATGACATCTCAGAGTTTTGGATTGTTGATGGCATGGAGCTGGTTGAAGATCAATCTGTCAATTTTGATTCGCTTTATGCCGACCTTGCTTATTCGGAAAGCGCCCTTAATGAAATCGCTTTTTTAGGCGCCACTCCTGCTGACAGTTCTCAAAACCAAGGCTTCGACACTTCGGGCTGGATAAACGGTTACTACCGCATCTTTTACAAAAGAACTGATGGAGAAATCTACTCTCAAAGCATTCATGTAGAGCATGGTCTGACAGACTACCAAGCCTACATTGCCCAGATGAACGCCATGTGGAACTGATATAGGAGACCTTATGATTCATGTTTTTAACTATATTTGTTTACAACATGAATAGAAGAGACTTTTTTCACCACTCAGCCATCGTAGGATTTAGCGCTGCATCTTTGAGCCTTGTTAAAGAATCAGGCATGCTTCAAGACGCGAAAAACCGAAGCGTGTTTCGCATTCTTAAATCCAGCAGAGTCAACGTAGGCACACTCCCAGTTATGCGCGCCTTTGCAGGAAATCACCTAGACCACGTCTCACCTTTTGTTCTCTTTGATGAGTTTGGCCCGGTTAGTATTGAGCCCGGACAAGACGCTCTGAAGGTAGATGCACATCCGCATGCGGGTGTGACTCCGACTACCTACTTCGTACAAGGTTCGGGACATCACAAAGACAGTTTGGAATATGACTTTGAGATAGGCCGTGGCGACTTTATGATGTTTAGCTCGGGCAAAGGAGCCATTCACATGGAAGAGTCTGGTAAATCAACGGTGACAAATGGAGGCATCATTCACGGATTTCAGATCTGGCTCAACACCCCTGCCGCACACAAATTTGATGACCCGCGCACTACTGTCAATAGCACAGAAGACATGGCCACCCTAAAGACTGATAAATACTGGATACAAGTAGTACTTGGTGAATTAGGCGAAGTGAAGTCAAAAGTGGAGACTAACACTCCCGCTTTTTATTATCATGTCAAAATGGAGGAGGATGCGAAGATTGAGATCCCGACCAAGCCTACTGACAACGTATTCATCTATCAAATTAGCGGATCGATAGAACTCGAAGGACAAAAGCAACTGGACGAAAATCAAGTTGCACTCTTCAATAGAGGTGAGAGCCTTGTGAGTATCTACTCACAAGCGAAATCGGAATTTTTAGTTCTTGGCGGTACACCACTTGACGAGACCGTGTTTAGCTACGGCCCTTTTGTGATGAACAATGAGGAGCAAATCAGACAGTGTATGATTAACTATCAGAACGGATTGATGGGCGACCCAAATGAGGTAAACCGCTAAGCCAACCTCGAACATAAGACAATAAACTCGACTCTTCTACCCCGAGCAGAGCAAAGGCTCTGCGAGAATTGCGCTTGCAGATTTACTGCACTACAAAAGGATCGTTGAGCGTAGAAGTACTTGACTCCATTCTCAAAATATAAATACCAGGCGCCAGCGCTTTCTGCAATCTAATGGCCGCGTTATTTATTCCTTCAACTTCTGTCCACGTAGATTGGTAATGCACCTGTCCGCTTATGTCAGTGATAATTATTTGAGCACCCTGAGCTGGACTCTTACCGAGTATTTTCAAATTCAGGTCTCTTCCGTCATTTGGATTAGGATAGACATAGAGACTGTTTTTACTCATCTTTCTGATCACTACTGTGAGCTCTTCATGTATTTGAAGCTCATTCAAACCAATCAGCGCACTTTCTAATTGAGGGTTCATCAATCCGGCTTCTCTCCAGTCATTTTGAACAAGCTCCGCAGTTTCTCCACATGTTGTTCCGTAGACAGAATTTAATTCTAAGAAGTCATTGACATTGACCGTACCGTCATTATTTAAATCTTCTGGACAATCCGTGCAAGCTAGACCAAACATACTGTTCAAGTCTAAGAAGTCGTCAATGTCGACTTGCCCATCGCCATTGATGTCTCCAAGACAACTGTTCTCTGCGCTATCACAAATGCCATTGCTATTTGCATCTACTAAGATTCCTCCGGTACAGTTGCAGTTTGCATCAAAACTTTCTCCTTCTGTACACTGGTCATTATCATCACAGGCCTCTCCAACCGTGCATAGTGGCGCAGTGAATGTGATACACAGTTCGGCAGCATCGTTTGGCGAACCATCATATGAGTGAGCAGTACGCTCACCAGTTCCGCTAATGACGATCATCATAGAGTTTCCTGCTGCAAAGCCAGGTCGATCCACAACTTCTTGTATCACAGCCGTCAAATTAGGTACGCGCTGAGCAGAACCTGTTAAGCCCTCGTCAACCCACCAACCTGGGAACCAGTTTACACCATTGGCAGTGGTTGTTCTTGATGAAATATTATTGACTGCTGCAACCATTGCTGGTGCATCATCAATATCTTCTGCACGCACAGTCACAGCAGTATAGGTATAGTTACTTGAGTGACTCGTAAACTGAAGTGTTGCTCCAGTAATGGTTCCCCCTTGAGGAATGTCGACATTGTTAAATCTCAAACCGATGATTTGATTGCCTGTACCATTCGCACTATCATTTACCAAATGGATAGTAGAACTCGTTAGATTCATCACCCCACTGATATCTTCTTCAGCATCATCATCAGAACTATCAACCTTGAGACACAATGTTGTCTCGGCACTTTGACCTTGACATTGGCAAGAAGTGGTGTATACGTCATTAGAGGTAGTCGGATCACCGTCATCGCATGATGTACCGATTAAGGCGTCATCAAATCCAGGACACTGATCTTCAGTATCACAAATACCGTCATTGTCACTATCACCTGAACCAGTTCCTCCAGAGCAGTTGCATGAATTATCATAGGTTTCGCCAGTAGTACATGGGTCACCATCATTACAAGCTTGACCGATTAGGTTGTCGTTAAATCCTGGACACTGGTCTTCTTGATCACAGACCCCGTCATTATCAGAGTCCATTTCTGTACCGCTGCATTCGCAGTCATTGCCGTATGTATCGTTTATAGTGCAGTCGTTTCCATCGTCACATGCAGTGCCAATTAGGTCATTATGCAAAGTCGGACAGGAGTCTTGTGCATCACATATTCCATCAGCATCGGCATCGGCAAACGTTCCTCCGCTACAGCCGCATTGGTCATCATATACTTGCCCCACTATGCATGGGTCACCAGTACTGCATGGTTGGCCTATCAGCGCATCATCAAGCCCTGGACATTGATCATTGACGTTACAGACACCATCGTTGTCAGAGTCTTGGAATGTACCTGAACAACCACAATTGGCATCATACACATCATTCACCGTGCATGGGTTGCCATCGTTACAGGCAGTACCAATCAGATTGTCATTTTGACCTGGGCATTGATCAAGACCGTCACAGACACCATCGGCATCACTGTCTTGATAGACACCTCCAGAACAACCACATGAGTTGTCATACGTCTCCCCAATAGTACACGGGTCACCATCATTACATGGTTGGCCTATTAGATTATTATTGAGTGTTGGACACTGGTCGTTGGCGTTACACACTCCGTCATTATCAGAATCAAGGAATGTACCTGCACAGTTACAATCTTCGCCATAGACATCATTGATGGTACACGGATCATTGTCGTTACACGGCTGACCAATCAGCGCATCATCAAGCCCTGGGCAGGCGTCTTGCGCGTCACATACACCATCGTTATCAGAGTCTGTGGCTGGAGTTCCTTCACAGTTGCAGGAGGTAGTATAGACATCATTGGTGGTACAATCTTTTCCGTCATCACACGACTGACCTATTATATTGTCATTGATGCCATAACAGAGGTCATTGGCATTACACACACCGTCTCCGTCAGAATCTTGAAACTGACCGCCTGTACATCCGCATCCTGCGCTGTAGTATTCTCCTACTGTACACGGGTTTCCGTCATCACAGGCTGAACCAATAAGGCTGTCATCCAGATTTGGACATTGATCAAGCACATCACACACACCATCATTATCGGCATCTGGAGCTGGAGAGCCACCGTTACACAGACAGTTGGCATCATACGTCTCGCCCACTGTGCACGGATCTCCATCACTACACGGCTGACCTGGCGTGCATGAGCCCGCAACATAGTCTATGCATAACTGTGGAGACAAACTTGGTGTATCGTCATATGAAAATGCTCTACGTTGACCTGTACCTTGAATGAGAAACAACATAGAGTTACCACTTTGAAAGCCTGCACTGTCAACCAAATGTTGAACCAGTGGACTTAAGTCAGGTGTTCGTTGATTTTCTGCAGACGTACCGTTATTCCAGTTTGGTGGTGACCAGTTTACTTGCGTAGAGGTCATGTTTATACCTGTCGTGAAATAATAATCACTGCCAGATATACTCGGTGCGTCAGCTATATCTTGAGCCCTAATGCTCAGGTTAGTGGTACCCGTTGTGTTACCATCTTTAGTAAACTGAATGTAGGCATTGGTCACTGTAGCTCCTGCTGGGACTTGAATATTGGTAAATCGAAGACCAACAGTCTGATCACCTCTTCCTCCATCATTCACAAGCTCCATGTCTGAACTCGTGGAGTACATATCTCCACTATTCTGATTTTCCTCTACATCATCTCCACTGCTGCCAATATATACACAGACTGACCCACCAGCGCTAAATCCTTGACATTCGCAGTTTTCATTGTAAACATCATTGATAGTGTTTGAATCACCGTCATCGCAACTCGTTCCTGCCACACAGTCTACAGAGTCTTTTTCAATCGTAAAATAGTCATCTATGGCTCCAGTTTCTCTGATAAACTTTACATCAAGGCGACCTTCATCTACCTCAATCACACAAGATCCCAATTGACTTACAGAGTAATACATTGCCTCGTGGCCAAATCCGGCAGAGCTTACCTTTCCTGCACTTCCTGTAGTAATGTATACTGCACCATCATTGGCCGTACTGCCGTTGTTAAACTTTTTGTATGATCCGTCCTGACCTATTTTTCCGTTTCCATAACCATTCGCTCCTACCGTATTTGTTGTTGGATTAAACGAATCAGAATTACCATAGTGCCCATTGATAAAGTATGAGCGCTCATAGGAATGACTATGTCCTGACAAGACTAAATCAACACCGTTATTTTCAAGCATTGGGAGAAAATTCTCACGCATGTCAATCAGCGTCCCTTCGGTATCAGAATTATGTGACCCCTTGCTGTATGGCGGGTGATGCCAGAAGGCGATGATCCATTCTTGAGTCGTGTTTTGAATGTCATTCTTACACCAATTGTACATGGCGCCTCCTACTGAGCGGTCCGTTTCATATGACTCTAGGCACACAAAGTGGATGTTACCGTAATCAAACGAATAATAAGCTTCTGTACCAGAGGCCAATCCTCCTGACTCTCCAAACTGAGGTAGTGAGAAAATGTCATAATACGGTCCAGTTTGATTAGATGACACAGCCGTATAACCATCATGATTACCAAGTGTAGACCACGCGATGGTGTTCTTCAGCTTGTCTTCATACATGTTTTCGAAAATGGCATTTTGATATTCACTATCAGTACCGCTGTTGTACGCATTATCTCCTAGAAAGAGAATACCATCTGTATGGTCCGCCCCAACGTAGTTGTAATAGGCGTCTCTTACATTCCGCTGATTTTGGTTTGCAGTACCACAATCTCCGAGTACCCAAAACTTCATAGGCGGTGTTGCCCCAATCACTGGGTGAGTCTTAAATGAGAGATCTGAAGAGGCCGGTAAAATAGTGCCTTCCAGGTTTCCTATCTGATAATAATAAGTCGTGGCAGGACTAAGACCTTCTAGTCTGACTTCGTGGTCAGTGGTGTATATCTGGTCTGTCTCGCTAAATGCAAGTGTCCCTGTGCTCAAACCGTACTCTACCTTAGACTGAGTAAACTCGTCTGTTCTCCATTTAATGGTGATTGCCGAGTCACTTCCTTTTTGAAGGTATGGTCCGCGAATGATGTTTTGCGCGCTCAGTGTTATTGAGCCCAAAACAAGGCATAGGCTTATGAGTAATAATTGCTTCATCGTAAACTGTTCTTTATCGATAATTTCTTCTGTTCAATGTCTTGTGCCAATTCCTTCATCGCGCCATTGTAGCGTATTCGGTTAGGAAGATTACACAGTTCGAAATGAGCCTAGTCTAATAAATTCAAGGCTTCTGTATGATTACCTTCCTCTGCAAGAATAAGCGCAGCATGGTAGAAGGGAAATTCTTTTCGATTTGATGAGGAGATGATTTCTTCTTGCACTTGCATCGCTTTGTCATAGGCTTTGGTGGTCATGAAGTAATCTCTAAGTCTTTCTTGAAGTACGGTGACATGTCCGAGTTTTGTTCTGCCCTGCTCTAGCACAGAAATTGCACGCTGCATTCCTTCTGGAGTCTCAGTCAGCGCCCAAGAATTTGCCGCATCTAAATAGTTTTCTGGAAATGTCTTTGACGCCAAGGAGATGACTGCTTCAAATTCCAAGGCGGCCAATTCATGTTGGTTGAGTTCAGCCAATACTCTGCCCTTCTCTATTCTGCCTAGCACATGATGAGGAATGTGACTAACAAACTGATTGACGGCCTCAAGTGCCTGATTTAAGTCACCAACTCCGCGATACGACTTTGATCTAAGTAAGAAAAGTACAGGGTCAGCATAGCCTAGCGTCTCCGCTTGAGACAAATCAACGATAGACTTGTTATACTCCACATGCTGTAAGTAAAGGTTTGCACGATGCATGTACAGCTCAGCGCTGTCTGGATAGAGCTTAATCTGTTGAGTAGCTTCATTGATACGAATATCGAGGTCGCCATGGGCAGATACGCACAAGGGTGCGCACATTATGGCGATGAGCAATAGGCCTATGGCTGATTGCTTGTATATGCGTTGGCACGATTGCATATATATGTTAAAACACTTGTTCATCATGTAGCGTACTGAGCCTCTTCAGTTTCATTGCTTGTTACTGTCGCTGACGCTACTCGAGATGGGCTGAAAATAAAGCCCAAACACGTTTAGCGCCATGCATCAGCATGTATACGTGTGTTCATTAGAATGGTTGGTTGAAAAATCGATTGCTTACGGTTGCACAAATCTAGGTTAATTGAGGCATCATGTCAACCACCGTACACAAACCTAACCCGCTGAATAGATGACGCTTAACAAGATTGACTGGTGAAAAACGACTAGTATGTGATGATTAGTAACGAGCAAAGCAAAATTAAGGGGACAACATGAATCAAAGAGAGAGCGAAAAAGAAGCCCTTGAAGCGCTTGCGGTGCAGGAGCTGTGCCCCGTTTTTCATTTATAGTCCACTACTCATGACATTGGACTAATAGGACTGTCGCTAAGTACTCAAGCGGCTCATTAATCAGCATACGATGAAGATGTGAAACCGGAGCACAGCTCCTACTTTTTCTATTGCGAATGAGCGTAGCTCATGCGCAGCGGATAGTTGATTTACAGCTTCTGCAGTCGCTTACCGTTCTCTTTCCATAGCACAACGCACGAAACGGGGTTGCCACGCTAGCTCATTCAATTGAAACTGTTACGCGCGAGCAGTGTGCAGAAGCTGGCTTCGTGAAGGCTAGTCTAGTTTTCGATAGTAGTAGTTCATATCTCTAACAATCATTAGTTTGATTCTATCATTGGCTCCTTCATCGATTTGAAATAGAAACTGGGAACTCTTTCGAGTCAATACGAGATTACTTCCTCTTACCCCATTATTTTCGATATGATATGTTCCATCTCCATAAAATTTACTGTAATAAGTACTGTCTTTTCTTAGAAATAGGGTGTCAACCTGAAAGGGGACTTCAGCAAAAAACCTTTTTGATGAAGTGGGGTCAAATACATAAGTGCCTATAATATTATAGTCAGAGGCGCACGAAAAAAGTATAACGCAAATGGCAAGGTAAAGGCTGTTCAATTTAATTGACTTTAAATCAGTCATAATTAAGAGTGCTATTAGTCGTTAAAGAATATATATGACTGATAAGTATTTGACTCTCTATAGTGCTTTATCACTTGATCCTTGGCAGGATACCAAGAGCCAGATCCAGCTTTTATTATTTGAATTTGCGGAACTTGCCTAGAGAAATTCTCGACACCCGCTACGCAGGAGCTGCGCTCCTGCGTATAAGAATACATAGGAGCTTTGCTC
>CAYSDH010000070.1:0-17024 GCA_964429805.1 uncultured Flavobacteriales bacterium | reverse complement strand
CTCCAGCTCAGCGCTGATGGCACCATAAGAGGTGTGGTAAGTCGGTTTTTTATCAAGCCTAAACGTCACTGAGCAAATGACATATTCACCTTTCTTTTCTCGCTTGAAGACACTCTCTCTGTAACCAAACTTGCAATCTTCTACGCCAAAACGCTCAGTCTCACCGTGCTGAATGTGATAGGCCTCAAGTTCATGAAACACCTCTTTAATCTCTACGCCATAAGCGCCAATGTTTTGCATAGGTGCCGCACCGACAGATCCAGGTATTAATGACATATTCTCAATACCGGCCATGCCCTTATTCACACAGTGCATTACCAGGTCGTGCCACGCTACGCCAGCTCCTACTTTGACGTACCAGTGCGCGTCATCTTCGCGAATTACTTCTATGCCAGGTATGGCATTGCGCAGTACTATTCCTTCCACATTTTTAGTGAGCAAGATGTTACTCCCTCCGCCAAGTATGAGTCGCTGAGCCTCTGGCTGAAACTGATAAGACTCGCTGAGTTCGTCAATAGAACTAAAGGAACAGAAGTGCTCAGCCGACACGTCAATGCCAAATGTGTTGTACGCTTTGAGGGAAAAATCCCGTTTAAAATCCATGTTTGACGAAGTTCTGATTTAAAACCTACTGGCCATAAAAACGTCAAATTCCTATGAACAGTGCACATTGAAATAATCCCAATGGGTGATTTGCAGGGCAATTCCTATGTGATAACTTCGGCTCGGATGAGGGTGATTGTTTCTGTAACTAATGATTTGTCTACTGACCAGCGAGTTGATAAGACTTGCAGGAGCATTCTTTCGTGGGGTCATGAAGTAGAAGCCATTGGCCGGTCTCAGTCTGACAACACCCCATTAGCCCGCCCTTATGGCCATGAGCGCATGGAGCTTATCTTTAGAAAAGGCCCTCTTTTCTATGCAGAATATAATCTCAAATTATACTTCAACCTCAAAAAGCAGCAGGCTGATGTGTTTATAGCCAACGACCTCGATACTTTATTGGCAACATATATGGCCGCCAAGGCAAAAGGCATCCCTCTTATATATGACAGTCATGAGTACTTTACTGAGGTGCCAGAGCTTCAAGGAAGGTGGGCCAAGAAAGTGTGGACTGCGATAGAGACTCGCATTTTTCCAAAGCTCAAGTATGTGTACACTGTCAATGAGTCAATAGCAAAGGCCTATCATGACAAGTATAAGGTGCCTGTCAAAGTGCTTCGAAACCTGCCGCAGACTAAGCGAATAGAAAAGAGAAAAACAAGAGAAGAGCTGGGCCTGCCGCTTGATAAGAAGATTCTCATCTTGCAAGGGGCGGGTATAAATGTGAATCGAGGAGGAGAGGAGCTTATTGAGGCCATGACACTATTGCCTTCTGAATTCATGCTTCTTGTCATTGGTGCTGGTGATGTCTATGATGACTTAGTGCAACGCGCCAAGAAATTGGGACTAAAGGATAAGGTAAGGTTCTATCCGAGAATGCCTTATGTAGAAATGATGCAGTACACTTTAAATGCAGACATCGGACTGACTCTCGACAAGGATGATAATCTAAACTACCAATTTAGCCTGCCTAACAAGCTCTTTGACTATATCGCTGCGGGTATTCCTGTGTTTAGCAGCAGGCTGGTTGAGTTAGAGAGAATAATAAACCAATACGACATAGGTTACTGCATAGATAAGGTGCAACCAGAATTGATTGCTCAAGGAATAAAGACGCTGTTCTTTCAGCCAGAGAGATTGAGCCAAATGAAAGAGAACGCGCAATTAGCCTCAAAGACTCTAAATTGGGAAAACGAGCATCATGTGCTAAAGACTATGCTGGACACCATAGATGGATAGACATCTTCATATCGTCAGTTTTGACATACCATGGCCAGCCGATTACGGTGGGGTTATAGATGTGTTTTACAAAGTCAAAGCTATCGCTGCCGCAGGCGTGAAAGTCCACCTGCACTGCTTTGCCTATGGCAGAGCCAGGTCGGCTGAGTTAGATGCACTGTGTGAATCCGTGCATTACTACAAGCGTAATATGAATAAGACGCTGCTGACTCATCCGCTGCCCTTTATAGTGGTTAGCCGCCAAAGTACGGCTTTGTTTAACAGGTTGATGGAAGATGATTACCCCATTCTATTTGAAGGAAAGCACAGTGCTTATTTACTGAATCATCCGGATCTGGCTAGTCGGAAAAAGTTCGTGAGAACACATAACATTGAGTCTGAGTATTATAAGGGGCTGGCCAAGAATGCGGGATTCTTAAAAAAGCAATACTTCAAAAGAGAAAGTAAGAAGCTCGCTCGTTTTAAAGAGAACTTAAAGTTTGCAGACGGGCTCTTTTCTATCTCCCCAAATGATGCGACCTACTTCTCTCAATGTGCCGAGACTATGTTTGTCCCACCTTTTCATGCCAACGAGGAAGTGGAGACTCCCCTCAAGAAAGAACCTTACGCGCTGTATCATGGTAACCTGGCGGTGAGTGAAAATGAAGAGGCTGCGACATACCTTATTAAAGAGGTGTTTGCTCAGTCAAACAAGAGATTAGTCATCTACGGATCTGCACCGAGTCAGGCACTTAGTGCACGTGTGGCTAGTCATCAGAACATCGAGATTATTAAAGATGAGGACTTATTGTCGCTCATCAGAAATGCACAGGTCAATGTGCTTCCCACATTTCAAGCTACGGGAATGAAGCTCAAACTCCTTTTCAGTCTATTTAATGGAGGTCACATTGTGGTCAACGAGCCTATGGTCAAAGACACTGGGCTAGAAACGCTCTGTCATATAGCAGACAGTGCTGAGCACATGAAGCAAATCATTGATTTTGTGTGGGACAGGCCTCTCAAGGAAGAGGAGTTGGCGCGGAGAAATACACTCTTGCAAAAGCAGTTCTCCAATAAAAGAAACGCATCAAAGATGCTCGAAAGAATATTCAAAGACTCTTAAAGCGTCACCTGCACTTCGTCAGTAACCGTGCTGTTTTTACACTTGATTATACGTGTCGAGTAGTTGTTCATGTGCGAGTAGTCATGAGTAGCCATGACAATGGCTCTTCCCGTTTTTGAAATGCTTGATAGTAGCTGAAGAATCTCTTCAGTGGTAGCCGGGTCAAGGTTTCCTGTCGGCTCATCTGCAAGTATCAAGTCGGGGTCGTTAAGCAGGGCTCTGGCCACAACCACGCGCTGCTGCTCACCACCAGAGAGTTCATGAGGCATTTTAAATCCTTTAGTGCCAAGCCCCACTTTTTCTAAGACTTCTTCTGCTCTTAGCTTGATGTCGGCATCTTTTTTCCAGCCCGTGGCTTTCATTACAAAGCGCAAGTTTTCGAAAACAGAACGGTCAGACAGAAGCTCAAAGTCCTGAAACACGATACCCAGATTGCGCCTTAAGAAAGGAACCTTCCTTTTTTTCATGGTCGTCAGGTCAAACCCGCAAACCGTTCCAGAACCTTCTTTAAGAGGTAATTCACCATACATGGTCTTCAGCAGGCTACTTTTTCCGCTACCCGTCTTCCCTATTAGGTATACGAATTCGCCTTTCTCAATGCGAAGATTAACATCCTTTAATACCAGAGATTTTTTCTGGTAAATCTGAGCGTTTTGCAATTCTAAAATGGTGTCTAATGCCATGCCTTGAAAGTATATATTTTGAATTCGCTATTGATTCCTGAGCTTTTGGATTTGCAACAATGGTCAATTGAAAAAACTAGTCCCAGTGGACTTTTACTAACTTTGGTAAAAATCGATAACATGAGACTTTCACTGATTATTATCCTATTGCTTTCTTTTTCTGGACTCAAGTCGCAGGTTCTAGTTTCCGCTGAGTTGGTCGGCACTATCTCTCAAGAAGACTTGGATATTATTGGCTTTATCTCTCCAGATTATGGAGTGAACTACTACAAACTCATATATAACACGACTGATGCCAATGGCAATGAGACAATAGCCTCAGGCCTTCTCAGTGTGCCTGATACAGATGACTGTGACGGTTTTCCTATGTCAGTGTACATGCATGGCACCACGCTCAGTAAAGAAGATGTGCCTTCACGTGATAATGCCGAGGCCACCATCTCCAAGTTTATCGGAGGGCTAGGGTACTACTCTTGTGCGCCAGACTATATCGGTATGGGTGATAGCCCAGGTCTGCATCCATATGTGCATGCTGAGACAGAAGCCCTAGCTGGAGTTGATATGGTGAGAGCTGCCAGAGAATTTATTGCCTCTGAGGGAATGTCTGAAAATGGACAAGTCTTTATTACTGGATACTCTCAAGGTGGGCATGCCGCAATGGCTATGCACAAGTACATCGAAGACAACTCATTGCTTAATGAGTTTAATGTTGTTGCATCAGCTCCTGCAAGTGGTCCTTATAATATGAGTGGTACACAGCTTGACGTTTTCTTGTCAGGAGAACCATACAGCAATCCGGGCTACATAGTATATGTGTTGTCCTCGTATGAATTGGCTTATGGAAATTTGTATAACACATACAGTGATGTACTTCAGTCTCCTTATGATGGAGTAGTGGTGCCATATTTTGATGGAAATAACACCACGCTGACGATGGCCTCGCTCAACTCTCAATTGACCACAACCGTTGAAGACTTATTGACTCCTACCTTTTACGCAGATGTCGTAAATGACCTTAGTCACCCCTTAAGGTTAAACCTAGAAGACAACAATAACGATAACTGGACTCCAACCAGACCAATTAATATGTACTACTGTGATGAAGACGAACAAGTAGCGTTTACAAACTCCACAGTCGCTCAAGCAAATTTTGAAGCCAACGGATCGACATTCACAAATGCAGTATTGATAGGAAGTTTAGATCATGGCAATTGTTTTCTGCCATCAATGCTGGGTGCCATGAATTTCTTTGCTACTCTAAAAGAAGACTGTGTTGTAGGGCTTGAGGAAAGTACCATCGAAATCGGATTGTTCGTTGACCAGTCTGTTCAAGAGTTGAGCGTGAGTGCTGAAGAAACACTGTCAGGTATGCGAATATTTGACATGAACGGGCGCGTTGTCAGCAGCAAATCGTGGATTGATCAGCAGGTATATCGTTCTTCAATCTCAGGTTTGTCAACTGGAGTATATCACATAGAGGTCATGGCTCAGTCTGGTAAAAGAGGCGCTGCTTCTTTTGTAAAGCAGTAAGAGTTACCCGACAAACAGACAAATGACTTAGATCTTGAGAGCGGTCGGTTCTAGTTTTACATCGGGCCGACTTCGCATGGCCTATCAGATATATGGTCATGGGCCATCGGCCATTTTTGCGTTTCACGGTTATTCTCAAGATTGTACAGAATTTCGGTTGATGGAAGAGAAGTTTGGAAAAGACTTCACCATTTATTCCTTCGATTTGTTTTTTCATGGCCATTCGAGAAACCAACAACTAGACGTAATGGATTCCGTGACTGGTGCCGAGTTGGCACGGTTCTTCAAAGCATTTGCAGACTCTTTAGAGCTGAAAAAATTCAGTCAAATTGCCTACAGCATGGGTGGCAGAATTGCTTTTTCATTAATTGAACACATGCCAGCATACGTGAAGAGCACTGTCCTTCTCGCTCCTGACGGGCTGATAGACAACACATGGTATGCTTTCGCATGTAGAACGAGCATCGGCAGGCACATGTTTGAGGCATTCAGAGTTAATCCTTCCTTTCTCCTCAAATTAGGTGATGTGCTCCAACAGAATGGGCTGTTGCACAAGAAGTTGCATCGTGTGGCGATGCAAGAAGCTGGTACCCAAGAAAGTCGTGATAGACTGTATAACACCTGGATGTTTCTGAGAGCCGTGAAGATTAGTAAAGCCAAAGTTGAACTGCATATAGACCAGTATGACATGGGCCTTCTGATTCTCTTGGGTGAGTTTGACAAAATGATTCCGCCCAAAAAAATATTGAAATGGGATTATCTCAGTAAAAGAGAAGATAGGGTAGAGGTGTTAAAATTAGGACACATGATGCTCGGCAGAAAAGCCTTTTCGCTAATCAAAAGAAGGGGAGTTTTTCAGTAAAACTCTTGATAAGAGTGGAATGTTGAACATTCTAAATTACTTGCACAGACCGTCCCGAATGCTAAATTTGTTAACTTGTTCAAGCATAAACTTAATTACTCTAATTTATCATAAAATGAAAAAACTCATACTCAGTATTCTTACTGTAGCTCTTGGTGTCGGAATGTCGGCTCAGAGTCAAGTAGATGAGATTCCTGCCGACCTGAATTCAGGAACTACGCAAGAATTCCAACAAAACGCAACGCACACTCCTGTTGATTCAGACGTCAATATGAAGGTGCTTCCATTCTTCACAGAAGATTTTTCTAATGGATTCGCTGGTTCCAATGGAGTTGGACCATTCACTTTCAGTGACTCAGGTACATCAGACATCTGGATGCTGATGGACGGTACATCTACACCTGCCGGAGAGTTTAGTGAATTTGCTGGTCCTTTAGCTTCTACTACTGCAGATAACGGATGGGTAATCTTTGATTGTGACTTTTACAACACGCCAATCGCGAGTGGAGTAGAAGATGTACAAGGATTTTTGACTTCACCATCTATTGATTGTTCTGCTAGATCTTCAGTCATTGTTGAGTGGCAGCAATACTTCCGTTACTGCTGTTTCCAAGCGTCACCAATGACTCTTGAAGTAAGTAATGATAATGGTACTTCGTGGATCTCATTTCCAGCATATGGTAGCTTTATTGAGTCAGCTAACGAGTTTTCAGGTGACATCACAACTGTTGTTGATGTTTCTTGTGCTGCTGCCGGTCAAGCTGACGTGATGATCAGATGGGCATATAACTCTGAGTTTGCAGCAGGTTATTCTCATTACTTCTGGGGTATCGATGATATTGTAGTATCAGAAGGAGACATCGCAAATGACTTGAGAATTAATCAAGTAGCTAATGGTGATGTGTTTAACATCTATGAGTACCAAGTAACGCCTATTCAGCAAGCAATTACTGTTGCTGACGGAGGATTGCTTGTTGCAGCAATGTATGAGAACATAGGGTCTGCTGACCAGAATAACGTGACTGTAACGGCTGAGATTCTTGACGCCTCAGGTACAGTTGTGAGCACTACGGTTTCAGATCCTTTCACTATTCCCTCTAAAGGAAATGCATTGACTTGTCCTGCTCTTGAAGACACAATGTTCATGCAGACTGGATGGGTACCAACTGAAACAGGTTTCTACAGCGTTACGATGACTATTGCTTCAGACCAGACTGATGAAGTTGCAGATGACAACGTAATGATGAAGAGCTTCTCTTACACGTCTACTACAATGGGTCATGATGACTTTAATGCGTATGACATAGAGTACAGACCTGGAGACACTGATTCTGGTTCACCAGCATTTGGAAATGCAGGTATGGGTAACTTCTTTACTGTGCCTAATGACGGTTCAAACGCAACTGGACTTACGGTGAGATTTGGACCTAACTGTGGTTCTGAGTTTGAAATCTCTGCTCGTCTATACGAATTGGCTGGACCTGGAGACTTAAATGACGGAGCTACATGGGCAACTTCTGCAGACTATGAAATCGAGCCAGGTGATGTAGCTGCAACAATCGCTGGAGCGGGAGAGGTATTTATCGAGTTTGATGATGAGTGGCCATTGACTCCAGGTTTCTTCTACTTTGTCGCTGTGACGCTAGAAGAAGAGTCTGATGACGAGTTAACTGTGGTTGGTGTAAGTTCTTCTGACACTGACTTCTCTTCAAGAGCTATTGCCTTGAGTGGAGCCGGAGACTATGTGTGGTTTACAGACCCAGGAACTCCAGCAGTTAGACTAGTGATGGACGGAGATGTTCTTTCTGTTGATGACTTCAATCAAATTGAAGGAGTAGGACTACAGCAGAACATGCCTAATCCATTCTCTGATGAGACTACAATCTCTTACAATTTGACTACTGCCAAGAGCATGGCATTTGAAGTGACCGATGTAACAGGTAAAGTGGTAATGAGCGAGAACTTCGGTACTCAGGCCATTGGTGCTCACCAGATTCAGCTTGATGCTGAGAGATTTGAGTCAGGAGTATACTACTACTCTCTAATCTCAGGTACAGAAAGAATCACTAAGAAGATGGTGGTGTCTAAGTAAGACTTGGATTTCTGATTAATAGAATTGAAAATCCCCCAGCCATTTGGCTGGGGGATTTTTTTGTGCCACAAAGTTTTAGGCATAAAAAAAGGAGAAGCATGTGCTTCTCCTCTTTCGAATTAGGTTGTCAATTATCTTTTATGAAGCTTGTCAGAAGACACGCTCAATTTCTTACGCCCCTTTCTTCTTCGGGCATTCAGCACTTTCCTTCCTTCTACAGTGCTCATTCTTTCTCTAAATCCGTGCTTGTTCCTTCTTTTTCTATTTGAAGGCTGAAATGTTCTTTTGCTCATGGCTTGTTGTCTATATCCCCTAAGGGTGCGCAAAAATAGATAAAAAACATGCAGACACAAACCTCTTACTACTTTTTATCTTAAGTACTTACTTTCCCTAACTTTGCAGCCGCATACAACAATGGCTAGAGTACAGGGTAAAAAGGACGAGAAGACAAAGGTGTCAGCTGATTCGTGGAAGAAGGCAGGCCGCATTTTTAGCTATCTCAAAGAGTATAGATGGAGATTCGCATTTGGCTTAGCTCTTTTATTTGCGTCTAGCATCACCACACTCATAGTGCCCAGGCTAATGGGACAGATGGCAGGTATAGGTATTCCATCAGGCACATCGTCAGATTGGAGCATAGACTTTGGCGCACTTTCCTTAGACATGATGAACCTCAACACTGTGGCTTTGGTTCTTTTTGGCATTTTTCTTCTTCAGGCCCTTATTTCCTTTCTCAAAGTATACGTCTTCTCCTTTGTTACTGAGCACATGATGCGAGATTTGAGAAAAGATGTCTTTGCGCACATGATACGACTGCCTATGTCATTTTTTGTAGAGCAACGAGTTGGAGACCTTAATAGCCGTATCTCAGCAGACATAGCCAGCATTCAAGAGACGTTTAACATCACCCTCTCCGAGTTCATCAGGCAGATCATCATTATCATATTAGGTGTTGGGTTTCTCTTTTACAGCTCTCCCAGCCTGACTTTTGTCATGCTCATCACGCTCCCTATTATTATGATAGTCGCAGTAATCTTTGGTCGATTCATTAGAAAGTTGAGCAGGAAGACGCAAGACCTAGTGGCAGAATCAAATGTGGTAGTGCAAGAGTCGCTCACTGGTATAGTCAACGTGAAGTCATTTACTAATGAGTTTTTTGAGACCCTAAAGTACGCCACCAATGTCAATGAGGTAAAGAAAATCGCGATCAAGAGCGGAGTATGGCGAGGACTCTTCTCTGCCTTTATCATCATCTTTATTTTCGGAGCCATTGGTTTAGTAATACTTCAAGGTGCCAAGCTCATGGAGCTGCCTGCCACCGATCCAGACCACCTAGACCCAGCGTTGTTTTTTTCTTTTTTACTCTACACTGTGATGATTGCCGCGTCATTTGGTGGTATTGCTAATCAGTATTCTGCCATATAGCGAGCCGTGGGTTCTGTAGAGCGCGTGTTAGATATATTAGAAGAAGACATAGAACCATTGCCAGCAGACAAGAGAGTGTCTCAATTAGAAAAGCTCAACGGCCATATAGAAATTAAGAACCTGCACTTCACATATCCCTCTAGACCCGATGTTCAGATTCTGAAAGGCATAGATCTCAGCATACTTCCCGGACAACAAGTGGCCGTGGTTGGACCATCAGGATCAGGTAAGTCAACCTTAGCGGCCTTGATCTTGCAGTTTTATAATCCCAATCAAGGAAATATCTCATTTGATGAATTACCAGCTAAGGAATATGAACTCTATGACTTAAGGTCTCAAATGGCCTATGTGCCGCAAGACATTATTCTTTTTGGAGGGACTGTGCGAGAAAACATTGCCTACGGAAATACAGATGCGAGCGAGATAGAGATAATTGATGCCGCTAAAAAAGCAAATGCCTGGGAGTTTATCTTCAAATCTCCCGATGGACTTGACACAATAGTTGGTGATCGAGGTATACAGTTATCAGGTGGGCAGAAACAGCGGATTGCTATCGCACGTGCCTTACTGAAAGATCCGTCCATCCTCATTTTAGATGAGGCAACTAGTTCTTTAGATTCTGAATCAGAACAACTCGTGCAAATGGCTCTTGATAATCTGATGAAAGGCCGCACATCGCTGGTTATAGCACACCGCCTGTCTACCATCAGAAAAGCGGATAAAATACTTGTACTTGACCAAGGTAAAATTGCCGAACTCGGCACGCATGAGGAGTTGATTGCAAATAAGGAAGGGCTTTACTCTAACCTCAGTCGACTACAATACCAAGAGGCCTAATTACTTGAAGAGGTGAACTACTTTTTTGGTCTCAAAAAACTCACCATCAAAAACTTCCCTGAGATAATGCATCTTATGATGACATGATATCTCGTCAAGCTCTTCATAAAAGTTTCCTCCTTTAATGTAGAGTATACCTCCTTCGACACCCTTTTTCCAATTTATGAGATGCTTACTCCAATCATAGACCTGAGGGAGGCTTTTGACAGCACGTCCTATCAAGTAGTCATATTTGCCTGAAAGATTTTCCATTCGCTCAGCCTTAACTGTCACATTGTTAAGTCCCAATTGCTCACTCACATCTCGGACTACCTTTATTTTCTTTTGGATTGAGTCTACTAGTGTAAACTGCACTTCGGGCAGCATAATGGCCATCGGTATACCCGGAAATCCTCCTCCTGTGCCTACATCTATGATAGAACTCCCTGCCGCAAAGTCATGAACTTTTAAAATGCTGAGACTATGCAGCACATGTCTTTCATAAAAGTGCTCCATATCTTTTCTAGAGATAAGGTTCACCTTTGAGTTCCAGTCTGAGTAAATTGCTCCAAGTCGAGCGAGACGGTCATGCGCATCTTGACTCATCGAGCGGAAGTGACTATTGATGAGGTCCATGTGTGTGGCCCTCAAATAGTGTCTTTCGTGTGCTTCATCATGTTGTAAAGAAACTCACGTGCTCTAAACAGTTGAGCCTTCACAGTTCCTAAAGGCAATTCGAGTTCTTTAGATATCTCGTCATAAGAAAGCTCCTTAAAGTATCTAAGCTCAATAAGCTCACGATACCTCGGCTTCAGTTTTTGAACAATATCACGCATGTGAGCAATCTTCTCTTGCTTCATGACAGACTCCATAGGTGTCAAGCCGTCAGACTCGAGGTCCATTTTCATCGTGTCTCCATCGTCATTCTCAAAAGCAGAATCGATAGATACCATTCGCTTTTTCTTCTTTCTGATGAAGTCAATACAGTTATTGGAAGCAATCTTAAATAGCCATGTGCTGAATGCATAGTTAGGCGTGTACTGCTGTAGTCTTTTAAATGCCTTTCCAAATGCTTCAATAGTCAGATCATCAGCATCATCCTTGTCGTTGACCATTTTTAAAAGCATGAAGTAGATTGAGTCTCGATATCTGCCCATCAACTCCGCATAAGCCTTTTGGTCAGAATCATTGACCGCTCTCTTTACGAGTTCATAGTCGTGCTTGGCTTTATCTGACAGATTCTTGTTTACTTCCATTTTCTAGGTTTAAATGTCTTTACTGAAATTGCCACGGCTATATTGAGCACGAGTGACACTGGTTCAAGTATTGGAAGTAAAACTAGTAAGTCTTTCTCCCTCAGTCGACCAGCTATATTATTAGAAATTAACAATTGGATGAGTGTTTTTGCCAGAAAAAAGGAGAGCATGATTTGCCAGCTACTCCCCCAGATTAATCCTAAAGTCAATCCAGTATAAAACAAAAGCTGTCCTAAATGATATATCCCTAAAAAACGTTTTGACTCCTTACTATACGCGCCTGAGACACTTATGTGTCGCCTTTTTTGCTTGAACCAGTCAGGAAATTTCCTTTTTGGTATAGATATAGTGTGGCTCTTCTCGTCCATCACTATTGACGCAGAACCCTTGCGTGCATTGTGATTCACAAAAAGGTCATCATCTCCTGCAGCAATGTGATAATGTCCCTTAAAACCTCCCGAATCGTCATAAATACTTCGAGTATATGCTAGATTTCTCCCGACTCCCATATAGGCTTTGCCTTTATATGCCTTAGAGAAATATAGACATGCCGCATGA
This sequence comes from uncultured Flavobacteriales bacterium, assembly GCA_964429805.1. GTDB lineage: Bacteria > Bacteroidota > Bacteroidia > Flavobacteriales_D > JABDKJ01 > CAYSDH01. The sequence continues at coordinate 4,858 of CAYSDH010000070.1, read as the reverse complement.
AAAGTATCGTACCTGATTATTCTGTTTAAGAAGCCTGGTCTCTTTTCATATCGACCATAACCCAGCACAAAGTCATTAGTAAGCGCCATGTCCATGCGTCTGAGCCAACCTCGATCGACTGGGAAGCAGTCTGCATCGCTAAAAACAAGCCTGTCATGCGTAGCAGCTTTAATACCAAGAGTGAGCGCCATCTTCTTTCCGGCCGTGCGCTTCATGTCTTTATCTATGTCTACAAGCTTCAGATTGCTGTAAGACTTTTGAAAATCCCGAACCAAGTATGGAGTATCATCCCACGAGCCGTCATTAATTACTACCACTTCATATGACTCATGGTCCTGATTTAAAAAGTACGGTAGGTTCTTTCGCAGGTTCGCTTCTTCATTGTGAGCTGAGATTATAATGGAAACACTTGTGCCTTTTGTAAGCCTATCAGCATCTCGATGCTTCAATAGACTCAAAAAGTAAACCAAGTAATATGACAAAAGGATGACTGTTCCTAGAGCCATTAGCCAAATCGGTGTGCTATGAAAGTCGAAAATGGACAATACGCGAACATAGCCTTTCGAGCCAACCCTTGAAATCAAGTGTTGGCACATTTTCCACAATTCGGTATTCATCTCCTCATGTCGCTAGTGTGTCATAAGACATATCTTTGGTCACTGTATATGAAATTCAATCTTACCCATTTTGACTCAGGCTCTTCCGCCCGGTCAGGCACTTTAGAAACGGATCACGGGCTCATTGAGACGCCTATATTTATGCCAGTTGGCACCCAGGCAACCGTCAAGGGAGTCCACTTTAAAGAGCTGGAAGAAGACATTAGTGCTCAAATAATTCTCGCGAACACATATCATGTTTATCTCAGGCCTGGGCTTGACATAATTAAAGAGGCTGGTGGTATTCATGGATTTAATGGTTGGACAAAACCTGTGCTAACTGACAGCGGAGGCTATCAAGTGTACTCACTCGCTGATTCAAGAAAGATTACAGAAGAAGGAGTAAAGTTCAAGTCACATATTGACGGCAGCACGCACTTGTTTACCCCAGAGTCGGCCATAGACATTCAGCGGGTGATAGGTGCCGATCTTATCATGGCATTTGATGAGTGCACGCCTTGGCCTTGCGAGTATGATTATGTCAAGCGGTCTATTGAGATGACGCATCGTTGGTTAAAAAGATGTTGTGATCGCATGGACAGTACAGAAGGGCTTTATGGGCATGAGCAAACCCTGCTACCTATTGTCCAAGGAGGTACATATAAAGATTTGAGAATGAAGTCGGCAGAGTTCATTGCTGAAATGGACAGACCGGCAAACGCCATAGGAGGTTTGTCAGTAGGCGAGCCAGCAGAAGATATGTATGCCATGACAGAAGTAGTCACAGACATACTTCCTAAAGATAAGCCGCGTTACCTCATGGGAGTTGGTACTCCAGCAAACTTACTTGAGTGCATCGCCTTGGGTATTGATATGTTTGACTGTGTCATGCCAACCCGCAATGCCCGAAATGGCATGTTGTTTACCTCAGAGGGAACCATTAATATGAGAAACGAGCGCTGGAAGAATGACTTCTCACCCATAGATCCTAACGGAACGGCTCATGTAGACACCTTTCATAGCAAAGCGTATTTAAGCCACCTTTTGAGATCCAAAGAGATGTTAGGCGCACAAATCTGTTCAATACATAATTTGGCCTTCTATTTGGAGTTGATGAAGCAGGCGAGGCAGAAGATTAAAGAAGGTGTTTTCAGAGAATGGAAAGACGTAATGGTTAAAAAACTTACACAAAAAGTGTAGGTGCATGAAGAGGTTAGATAGATATATCATTTTCAAATTTCTGGGCACACTTGCCTTTATCATGACATTGCTCATGACTGTGTCCATGGTCTTTGACGTGTCTGAAAAACTAGATGACTTTCTCAGAACAGGGCCAACGCTTCAAGAAGTTCTTTTGGATTACTACGTAAACTTTGCTCTCCATTACGGTAATTTGTTTAGCCCGCTCATCATCTTCATTTCATTAATATTCTTTACCAGTCAGATGGCGCAGCGCACAGAGATTGTTGCCATACTCAGCAGTGGAGTGAGTTTTAATAGATTGCTATTACCATTTTTTGTTGCGGCTACCATATTAGTAGGTGTCACCTTATACTTTAATCACTTTGTGATTCCCAAAGCCAATAAAACCAGACTGGCTTTTGAAGAAAAGTACTATCGAAACAAGTTCAATATTAAAGATGAGAACCTCCATTTAGAGATTGAAGAAGGAACATTCGTCTGTTTTGGCAGAATCGAGCTGAGTAATTCTCAAGGAAGAGAGTTTTCTTTGGAGAAGTGGGATGAGGGAGAAATGTATTATAAAATGACAGCTTCCAGTGCTTCACTTGATACAGTATCAAATAGATGGACATTCAAACGTTACCAAGTTCGTCATATTAACCGGGGTATAGAGAGAATAGAACAAGGTGCCGTTTTAGACACGACCATCAACCTCACCTTTGAGGATTTCGGAAGGCGACACAACTTTGTCTCCTCCATGATTACACCTGAGTTAAACGAGTTCATTAACACTGAAAAGAAAAAGGGCTCTGATAAGATTCCATTCTACCTATTAGAAAAACACTCAAGGACCTCTCTTCCAATAGCAACATATGTATTGACTTTAATAGGTGTATCCATAGCAACCAGAAAAGTAAGAGGAGGGATAGGTATTCATATTGCTATAGGAGTCTTAGTAGTTATGTGCTACATTTTTGCAATGAAGTTAAGTACGGTGCTCGCCACCAATGCTGGAATGAACGCCCTAGTTTCAACATGGATACCAAACGTTCTTTTCTTTTTCATCGCACTCTATCTTTATAACAAAGCTCCCAAATAAGATTAGGGAAGAAGTAATTGTATATTTCGCCACTCAAAACCTTAGACTATTATGCCAGTTTATCTAGACTTCGAAGAACCTTTAGAAGAAATTCAGCTTCAGATTAATGAGTTGGAGAATATTGCTGAAAAGGGAGACGTAGATGTAGACAAATCACTGAAAGCATTGCGGAAGAAATTGGACAAGACTACCAAGGACTTGTATAAGAATCTTACTCCATGGCAAAGAGTGCAGGTTAGTAGACATCCAGAACGTCCATATACTTTGGACTATGTTCATGCGCTAACAGGAGGTAACTTTATAGAGTTGCATGGCGATCGCACAGTGAAAGATGACAAAGCCATGGTCGGTGGTTTCGGACTCATGGATGGGCGAACATATATGTTCATTGGACAGCAGAAAGGAGCCAATACAAAACAAAGGCAGTATAGAAATTTTGGAATGGCCAATCCAGAAGGATATCGCAAGGCCTTAAGATTGATGAAGCTCGCTGAGAAATTCGATAAGCCTATCGTGACATTTATAGATACACCAGGAGCATATCCAGGAATTGAAGCAGAAGAGAGGGGGCAAGGAGAGGCCATCGCCAGAAATCTATTTGAAATGATTGACCTCAAGGTTCCTCTCATATGTATTATAATAGGAGAGGGGGCCAGTGGAGGAGCATTAGGTATTGGCTTAGGCGACAAAGTGATTATGCTGGAGAACACATGGTACTCTGTGATATCACCTGAGTCTTGCTCTTCAATACTTTGGAGAACTTGGGATCAGAAAGAGCAAGCAGCCGATGCACTCAAGTTAACGTCAGCGGACATGCTCAAGCGAAAGTTGATTGATGGTGTCCTCAAAGAGCCAAGCGGAGGAGCTCATGCCAATAGAAAAGAGACTTTCGAAACAGTCAGAGCGGAAATAAAGAAACAGACCAATAAGCTTTTAGAACTTCAGCCTGAAAAAAGAATTCAAGCCAGAATTAAAAAGTTCAGCACCATGGGTGTAGTAGGGGCCTAATTAGAACCCCAAGTTCACACCTCCCCTAAGAACTATGTTGTCCGGGTAGATAGAGTTCTCGTGCTGAAGCACATCATATAGTATCATAGCACTAGCGCTAACACGTTGCCCAAGGCTTTGCCGGTAACCACCACCAACCAGTAAAGCAGGAAACGTTGTGGCTCCAGAAGTTCCTTCACCTATTATGTCACTCTTATAAGTAAGAGTTTCATATTCTGCATGAGCAAAAATTTCCGGTGTTAGTATATACCTATTAAAGACACTGCCACCATATACATGTATATCTGTAACCGTATTCGATACATATTGGTAATTGATACCAATACCCGCAGAGTACTTTTCCGTCACCCGATATCCAATTAATGGGTTAATCATGATGTTCGTATTGTTCCCTAAGCTGAGTCCAATGTTACCTGTGTAGTATATTTTATCCTTGAGTTTTGATTTTTTAGCCTCAGATTCTGTTTCCTGAGCAGCGGCAAAGAATGAGCTAAACATAAAGAAACAGGTAGTTAGAAATATTTTTGCTTTCATATTCCAAAGATATCATCAAGCATTGTACCATGATACACAGGGGCTTAGCGAGTTTTTACATCTTCATCAGAAAATATTTCTCAAAATATATTTGCGCGGAACAAAATTGCTATTACATTTGCACCCGCTTTGAAAGAAAGCACGTTCATTTTTGAGTTGCGAGCAGTGAAAATTTATTTGATTTTATTCTTTGGATAATCAAATGTTCCACTATCTTTGCACTCCTTTTTGAAAAAGGGTTATGACAAACGAGTCATGTAAAACCTTAAAAAGTTCTTTGAAAAGATTAGCAATAGCCTAGATATAAGCAAAAATTTCCTTTGAGAAGGAATCAATCTCAACACACTGTTCTGACTTGTTCAGAACAATACTTTTTTTTACAACGGAGAGTTTGATCCTGGCTCAGGATGAACGCTAGCGGCAGGCCTAACACATGCAA
>CAYSDH010000069.1:2229-17109 GCA_964429805.1 uncultured Flavobacteriales bacterium | reverse complement strand
ATATCGAGTCGAGCTTCTCTTTTGCAGCGACAGATGCCGATGGCGATCAATTAGTTTACATTCTTGATGAGCCTATCCATGGAAACTTGGCCACCAACACGAACGCCAACCCAGGTGGAGGTGGAGCAAAGCCTTATAATGACGTTCCTTGGTCCGCAGGGCATGACATTTTAGATGTTTTAGGTAGCGGAGTGCCTCTTACCGTAGATATGAATACGGGCCTCGTAGTTGGAACTGCGAGTAATCAAGGGCAATATTCTTTTGGAGTATCTGCGAAGAATATAGAAGCGGAGTTAAAATTGGAGAGGTTAGAAGAGAAATCAATGTCTTCTCATCGGCAGATTGTTTTGAGGAAGTAGAATTCAATTTTAATGGAGGAGTATCTCCACAAGTTGAAACATTTTTTGCATTCTCTCCTAACAATGCTACCATAGAAGCATTTGCAGGTTTAGAGGACACACTTTCTGTCACCTTCGAAAGTGATATTTTTGAAGTAGATAACTATAGCGTTTTGGCTTCTTTCGAAGGGGATTCTACATACTCGCTTTCAGGAGAGTGGAGCGGTGACGTGGTCTGGAATAATCTACCATGCGACATGATTAGAGATGAACCGTATTTAGTAGATTTTTATGGAAACGTTCTAACCCATTGCCCGCCTTTTGAATCTCTCGATGACACATTAACCCTCGAGATTACTGTCGTGATGCCAGATGATGACTTGTCAGAGTGGAGAGCAGAAGAATCTCCGAACTATCCTGCAGACCCTGATTTTATATGGACAGAGCCAACTGCAGACACATTAATTAGTGGAGAAGTAATTTCGGGACAAATTTTCCCGTACCCAGCCCAAGAGTTTGAGAGGTGTGTCTCCATTATATGGGAAGACACAAATCCTTGGGACACACTTCAGATAAGTTTGGACAGAGATAATTCTGAAGTCTTTGGCTTAGGGAACGACCCAACTTTTACAGATACAACAGTATGGGCGCCATCTCCATTTATTCAAGATCCTGCTTACATCACTGTGTTAAATGAAGAGCTTTGCTGGACACCTACTTGTGAACAGATAAGAGATGAACCATATCGCTTTACGTTCAACATGACCACTGTGGCTTGTGAGGAAGTTCAAGTTGAAACGCATTTTGTAGACATCCTTGTGCTGACACGATCTAACGGTTTGTTGGACATTGTTCCAAATGTCTTCACTCCCAATAACGACATAATGAATGATGTCTGGGACATCGACCACAAAGATGACTTTTGCATCGTCAATGACAATGTGAAAATCTATAACCGCTGGGGTAACCCGGTCTATGAATCAGAAGAGCTACTCGAAACGTGGGATGGAATGTACAACGGTAACCCAGTGGCGAATGGAGAGTATTACTACGTGATCACGTATGACTTCATCTTTGAAGAAAAGCAGTACACAGGTGGCATAACCATCATTGATGGTCCGTCAGACAACTGACTTGACGCAGGATTTGTACAAAGCCTCATATTGAGGTAGTATGTTAGAGATATCGAATTGAGCGCTCCTTTGGAGCGCTTTTTTCTTGTACTGCTCATGAACAGCATCGTCATTCAATATCTTCAAGACATTGTCAGCCAAGGCGTCAACATCTTTCACCTCCGACAAAAGTCCTGAGACACCGTGCTCCACTACTTCTGGCACCCCACCTACACTTGTAGCCACTGCTGGCACACCGCAAGACATCGCCTCCAGTATTGATAATCCAAAGCTCTCATGCTCAGAAGCCTGAAGATATAAATCCGAAATAGCTAGAATTTGCTCTGGTTTTTTCAATTTACCAAGCATGATGACGGAGTCGCAGGTGTTTAATTCTGTACAGAGCGACTGAATCTTATGTCGGTCAGGCCCATCTCCTACCAACAGCAATTTTGCTGGAATCCGTGCACGTACTTTTGCAAAAGCCCTGACGATATCATCAATACGCTTTACCGGGCGAAAATTGGAGACATGCGTGATGATTTTCTCTTCTTTATTCGCATACGAATCTCGAAGCGCCTGATCGTAAAGCCCAGCATAACGCTCGTTATCAATAAAATTATGAATCACCTCTATGGGGCGATTGATGTCAAAATACTCGAGCGTATCTACTTTCAAACTGTGCGACACCGCAGTGACCGCATCAGAGTTATTGATGGCAAAAGTAATAACCGGCTCAAATGACTTGTCCCGGCCAACCAAGGTAATATCCGTACCGTGAAGCGTGGTAATGAATGGAATCTGGACCCCCTGTTGCTTGAGAATCTCTCTGGCCATATATGCCGCAGAAGCATGAGGGATGGCATAATGCACGTGCAGTAAATCAAGGTTGTTATACTTGACCACATCGACCAGTTTACTGGTCAACACCAGCTCATAAGGTGCATACTTGAACAGCGGATAATCAGAAACTTGCACCTCATGATAAAAGATGTTTTCTCTCGCTGACCCCAGCCTCACAGGCTGATCGTACGTAATAAAGTGAACTTCATGGCCTTTCTCTGCCAACGCGATGCCTAACTCTGTGGCCACTACTCCCGACCCACCAAATGTGGGATATAACACTATGCCTATTCTCATTTCTTGTATCACAAAACTAATTCAATTGGCGCAAGATGTCTTCCTATATTCGACCCGATGAAAAGGAATTCTGGAATCCTACAAGCGCATATCTCCGTGCTGCTCTTTGGTCTGTCTGGAGTTTTGGCCAAGCTCATCGACCAAACAGCGGTAGTTGTCACGGGCGCTCGTTCCTTACTCGGAGCTCTGTTTTTACTGGTCTTCATCTGGCTAGGCAAACGCAGCGCTTGGCCACAAAAAAAAGCACGTCCTGTCTTATTCATTAGCGGTGTACTGCTCGCTTTACATTGGATTGCCTTTTATCAAAGCGTGAAAGTTGCCTCTGTGAGTATCGCTGTGATTACGGTGTCCACTTTTCCTGTCATGACTTCCATAATCGAACCCTTGGTGCTCAAGACGAAATGGCGATGGCCTCTACTCATCAGTCCTGTAGTGGTCTGCATCGGTACGTGGATGTTACTCGGAGACTCTGCCTCTGAAGCCGATATAGAGGGAATGTATTGGGGTTTTTCTGCGGCCTTTATTTATGTCATCATCCATCTGATAAATAAAGTGCACATCGAAGACTTAGATGGAGTCAAACTCAGTTTCATCCAGCTCGCTGTGGCGGGTATAGTGCTTATTCCAACTACCCTCATGGGCTATGACATGAGCTTAGATGCCGATGGCATGGACATTCCCTACATCTTGATTTTGAGTTTGTTTTGCACATCCATCGCCTATTCATTATTCATAGGCAGCATGAAGAAAATTTCCGCCAGTTTGGCCGCCATTCTCTGCGGACTTGAGCCTGTGTATGGCATATTCATAGCCGTTATTTTTCTGAACGAAGTGTTTAGACTCAACATGATTTTTGGCGCAGCCCTTATTCTCGCCTCTGTGATATGGAGCAGCGTGCAGGGTGACGAGCCAGAATTAAGCAGCGACACAAACCTTAAAAATGTCTCAGACAAACATGTCAAGTAAAGTAAACATACACTGGTTTAGGCGGGACCTGAGGCTAGAAGACAACACAGCTTTAAGTCAGGCACTTCAAAGTGGCAACCCTGTGATTTGCATCTTCATTTTTGACCGCGCCATTCTTGATGAACTGGCAGCAGATGATGCACGTGTCGGCTTTATCCATGAACGCCTCACGGCCATGCATGAAGAGCTAAAGCAACACGGCAGCGGCCTTGTGGTGTTGCATGGGCAAGCGCCAGAAATGTGGGAGAAAGTCATGCGTTCGTATGATGTTGAGACGGTGTTTACCAACAGAGACTATGAGCCCTATGCGCTGACACGAGACAAGGAAGTGACCGACTTCCTAGAGAAAAATGGCGCCACACTGCAGACGTTTAAAGACCAGGTAATATTTGAACCGGGTGACGTGCTCAAAGCAGATGGAACACCCTACACAGTCTATACTCCATACAGCAAAAAGTGCTTTGAGCATTTTGACGACTCAATGCTTCACGCTGCACCGAGCGCTGCGCACTTAGACAAGCTCCATCAGTTTAGTACTGAGCCGACTCTACCCACACTGAAGAGCCTTGGCTTTAACCAGAGCGAGATAACAGTCCGTCCATACAGCATAGCCGAACCACGGATAGCAAAGTATGATCAGTCGCGAGATTTTCCAGCCATGGAAGGAACATCTGACCTCTCCCCTCACTTGAGGTTTGGCAGCATCAGCGTGCGACAGGCGATGAAAGAGACCTACCAAGTCAATCACACATTTGCCAAAGAATTGTTTTGGAGAGAGTTTTTCATGCAGATTCTATTTCATTTTCCGCATGTGGTGAAAAACAGTTTTAGAGCCAAGTACGACCGCATAGTCTGGCGCAATGACGAGAAAGAATTTAAGCGCTGGTGTGCAGGCCAAACTGGTTATCCCATGGTCGATGCAGGAATGAGAGAACTCAATGAGACCGGGTATATGCACAACAGAGTGCGCATGGTGGTGGCTAGTTTCTTATGCAAGCATTTGCTGATAGATTGGCGCTGGGGAGAAGCCTATTTTGCCGAAAAACTATTGGATTTTGAATTGGCCTCAAACAACGGGAACTGGCAATGGGCCGCAGGCACAGGTTGTGACGCAGCTCCATACTTCAGAGTCTTTAACCCAACATCACAGATGGACAAGTTTGACAAGGCCCGCGTCTACATCAAAAAGTGGATTCCAGAGTTTGACACTGACAAGTATGCCGAGCCAATGGTAGAGCATAAAATGGCACGGGAACGCGCCTTAGCCACATACAAAGAAGCATTGGCGATGGCCTAACATTGCGAAACAGCTTTTATCTCAACTCTGAGATTCTGACTTTTCGTTTTTTAATCTTGCTGTTGTTGAGCTCTCTGATGATGTGCGCCACTTTTGACTCCGCGACTGATACAAAACAATGGTCTTGTTTTATCTCTATCAGCCCAAGTTCATCTTTATTGAGCCCGCCCTGCTTAAAGAACAATCCTGCGATGTCTCCTTTTGAAATTTTGTCTTTACGCCCTCCAGAGATGAAGAGTGTCTTCCAACCCGTACTTTTTAAAGGCGGAGCATCACTGATCTCTACAATGTCTGGATCAACTATAAAGTCTGGTAGATCTTCTTTTTCATGCTGCAGAATGTAAGCAGTACCGTCTCTATTCATTCTCGATGTACGACCGTTTCGGTGCACAAACTCATGCTCCTTTCGAGGCAATTGATAATGAATGATAAACTGCAATTCTGGAATATCTAAACCTCTGGCCGCCAGATCTGTGGCAATTAATATCCGCGTGCTTCCATTTCTAAACTTGATTAGAGAACGCTCTCGGTCCACTTGCTCCATGCCGCCATGGAAGGTGCAAAAACTAATGTGCTGACGTGTCAAGTACTCGGCAACAAATGAAATGCTGTCTTTGAAATTGCAAAAAATAATACCCGGATGATTACCAATATGCCGCAGCGTGCTGGACAAGCACTTGAGCTTGTCTTTGTCTTGAGAGTAAACCAGCTTGACAGACAGGGTTGGCACACCTGCGCTCGTCTTATCAATAACCTCTGGCGACCGAAAGCCAACAAAACTTGGCACCTCCACTCCCTGTGTGGCTGAGGTGAGGACTTTCTTTTCAAGCCTCCTTACAGTGTTGAGTATGGATTTCATCTCCGCTTCGTAACCAACCTCCAACGATTTGTCAAACTCGTCAAGCACCAGTGTTTTGATGTGATGAGTAGGAAAAGTCTGTCTCTTAAAGTGGTCGGCCACACGTCCTGGCGTGCCAATTAATATGGCTGGCCGATGCTTTAAGTCAACTTTGTCTTTGCTCCCTGACCGACCGCCATAGACGGCATTGCACTTATAACCTGTGCCCATCTCTCTGCACACTTGCTCTATCTGAATAGCCAACTCTCGAGATGGTGTAATGATTAGTGCCTGCACCTCATCACTGTTTGGATCAAGGCTAAGTATGAGAGGCAATAAAAAAGCGAGTGTCTTTCCACTTCCAGTGGGTGACAAGATGAGCAACTCCTTGTTGGCTTCAAATGCGCTCATGGCCGCCTGCTGCATATCATTCAGCTCAGACACTCTCAGCTTTGCGAGTATCTCATTCAGATTTTTAGCCACGGTATTTTGATTTAGGAAAGAGCTACTAGGCTCTTGTTTTGACTGGTCGCGCCATTGACGGCTTCTTCTTCACTTCATGCACCACCTTTGCGTCCAGGTACTTTTTCATGAACTTCTTTTTAGAGTCTTCATAACTAGACACCCCACCTATCTTAGAGAGAGAGTAGATATAAATCCACGCCAAATCAATCTGATAAGGCAAGAAGCCTGCGCGCGCTGAGCCCGGATAAAGGTGATGATTGTTATGCCACTCACCAGAGAATAGACCTGTTCTGGTCTGATTAATAGCCAGGTTACTTCTGTCGTAATCTACTCCATCGACATGCTTTTCTTCTCCGCCACCATGGCCGTTGTAGTTAAACCCACGCACGAGTACAAACCAGAATAAGGCACCCGTAAACAGCGCTGACACTAGGCCCATGCCACCTATCAAATAGAAGGCAGTAAACCAAAAACTCCAATTAAGTATGAGCATGCCAATGGTATAAAACGGAGTTGCTAATGAGCCCCACTTTTTATAACCTGCATAGTCATTAAGCGCTACGCCAGTGTGGTTCATAAACACTTTAAGCCCTTCATACTCTTGCTCAGTAAGGTCTTGTGCGATGCTCTGATGGTTGACATCAGAAAGCATGCAATACCAGATACCACCTTTGGCATTGTAAGGGTCACCGGGCTCATCTGACTTGGCATGATGCACATGGTGAGACACAATGTAAATCTCTTCTGGAAATGTTCTCAAGACTAAATTCTGCGTGATAAAACGCCACACTTTGTTGCTAAACGTGTAGGCCTTGTGCGTACCGTATCTGTGAAACCAGATGGTACCGTGCGTGCTCATAATAATCATGGCGTAAAGCAAGAATGCGCCTAGCAACGGAAGGCTGAAATACTCAAACAGAAAGAGGTACATGAAGGGTAACATGCAAATAGCTTCTGCCCAGCTGATACCTGAAATCCAGTTTCTTTTGTCCTTGAAAAAATTGGCACGCGAAAAGGCTTCTTTAAATAATTCTTTGGTGCTTGGGACTATAAGCTCACCATTCTCATCTTGCCAACCGTAGGACGGAACTCTGAGAATCTTATCAATAAATGCCATAAGTACTTTTTTATCAGTGTGTTAGTGCTGGTAAAGGCGAGATGAAGGTCGCAAGATACCGTTAATTGATGGCCTGAGGTCTATATGCGACAAATACTATTGGAAGTTCTCAAATCAATGAGTCGAAGCGCATGACATCCGACTGCTAAAAATTACCTTTGCGCCATGTCATTGACAGAAGAAATAGACAAGAGAAAGACTTTTGCCATCATCTCACACCCGGATGCTGGAAAGACGACACTGACCGAGAAATTCCTGCTCTACGGTGGGGCGATTCAGACGGCTGGTGCGGTGAAGAGCAATAAAATAAAGAAGACGGCCACCTCTGACTTTATGGAAATAGAGCGTCAAAGAGGTATCTCTGTGGCTACTTCTGTCATGGGTTTTGAGTACAAAGGCAACCTCGTCAACATTTTAGACACACCGGGTCACAAGGACTTTGCGGAAGACACGTACCGCACGCTCACGGCTGTAGATTCGGTCATACTTGTAGTAGACTGTGTAAAGGGAGTTGAGGCGCAGACGGAGCGACTCATGGAAGTATGCCGCATGAGGAATACGCCTGTCATGATTTTTGTCAATAAGATGGATCTTGAAGGTCAAGATCCTTATGATCTGCTAGACGAGCTGGAAGAGAAACTGTCTATAAAGGTCAGACCGCTGAGTTGGCCCATAGGTATCGGTGCCACGTTTAAAGGAATCTACAACCTCTATGACAGCAGCATCAAACTCTTTGACCCAGGAAAAACGAAAATAGAAGACGAGCGCATAGAACTGCGCGACATCAATGACCCAGTGCTCACCAAGTTTGTGGGTGATGAATTGGCAGAGAAGCTACGAGAAGATGAAGAGTTGATCTCTGGCGTATATGAGGAGTTTGATAACGAACCATATACACGCGGAGAGCAGGCCCCTATTTTCTTTGGCTCAGCCATTAATAATTTTGGTGTACAAGAGTTGCTTGACACTTTTTGCCAGATAGCTCCAAAACCTGCGGTGCGCGAAACCAACATCGGTGAAGTGCAACCAGATGCCAAGAATTTCTCAGGATTTGTGTTTAAAATACACGCCAATCTTGACCCCAATCATAGAGACAGAATCGCCTTTGTGCGTGTGTGCTCAGGCAAGTTTGAGCGAAACAAGTTTTACCATCACGTGCGACTAGAAAAGAAGGTTCGCTTTTCTAATCCAACCACGTTTATGGCCAGAAGTAAGAGTCTGATTGAAGAGGCTTTTCCAGGAGATGTGGTCGGACTGTATGACACGGGCACCTTTAAAATTGGTGACACACTCACCGAAGGCAAGAACTTTCTGTTTAGAGGAATACCTAGTTTCTCGCCAGAGCTGTTTAGAGAATTGGTCAATAAAGACCCGATGAAGACAAAACAGTTGGATAAAGGAATACAGCAGCTGAGTGATGAGGGTGTAGCCCAGCTTTTCGTGAAGTCTACAGGTAGACGAAAAATAGTGGGTGTTGTGGGTGAACTGCAATTTGACGTGATTAAGTATCGTCTGGAGCATGAATATGGGGCAAAGTGTGATTTTGAAACGCTCAAATTTCACAAAGCATGCTGGTTGACCTCAGAAGATGCTGAAAAACTCAAAGAATTTACCAGACTGAAAGCCAGCTCAATGGTAATAGACAAGGACGGAAACCCTGTGTTTTTAGCACCTTCAGCTTGGATTCTGAACCTTGAGAAATCTGAAAACCCAGAGATAGAGTTTCACTTCACTTCTGAGTTTAAGACGGCCCACGGAATGGCCTGATAATTGCAATTTTCAGAAATAGAGTTTTAAAAAAAATGTTAATCCCTGCTGGTCTAAGACTGCGAGGGCTTAAATTCGTGTAAGACCCATTATTGATGATGAACTGGAAAAAAACTACCCTCCTCGGACTGTCTTTGTGTATGCTAATCGGCATGCAGGCTCAAGCATACAAGATTAAAGTTAATCTGCAGGAGTTCCCGAATGACACGATATATCTAGTCAACTACTTTGGCAGCAAACTGTACTATGCCGACACGACTATGACCAACAAAAAAGGTGTAGGCGTGTTTAGCGGCAAAGAACCACTCAGTGGCGGAAAGTACTCTGTGATGGTGCAGGCAGAGCGCACACAGCTATTTGAAATTCTGATTGATGAGCAAGAATTTGAAATGACCTGCGACACGCTAGACAAAGTAAAAAACACTTCGTTTAAAAACTCTCCTACTAACTCCCTCTACTACGATTATATCAAGTTTATCACGCTGAAAAAAGAAGAGGTAGCCGCGCTCAATAAGCAAATGGAATCGGAGACAGACAGCGAAAAAATTAAGGCGCACACAACCCGAATTCAAGAAGTAAACCAAGAGGTAAAAGACTATCAGAAAAACATGATGGACAAAAACAAAGACAACTTTGCCGCCCAACTGGTTGGCATGTCTGTACCGCTCGAAGTCCCTCCTATTCCTAAAGATAAAAATGGTGACGTGCTAGACTCTATGTTTCAGTATAACTGGTATGTGAAGCACTTCTTTGACCATGTACCATTGCACAATCCATCGATTGTTCGAACGCCAGAATTTGAAAAGAAACTGGAGACGTTTATGACCAAAACTATCATGCAGATTCCTGACAGCATGACTCGTCAAGCTGATGAGTTGCTAGGTAAGGTAGAGTATGACGAAGAGCTGTTTAAATTCTGTCTACACTTCATCACATACAACTTTGAGAAATCGAAAATAATGGGTCATGATGCGGGTTTTGTGCACATGGTAGAGCAGTATTATCAAACAGGACAAGCTACGTGGCTCGACTCTGTAGGCCTCGCCAAAGTAATCGACAAAGCGCAGCGTATCAAGCCGCTGCTCATTGGCGCGCAAGCTCCGGGAATGTACCTGAGAGATGTGAGTGGTGAGACGAGAATGAGCCTCTATGACGTAGAGGCAGACTACACGGTAATCTATATTTGGGACCCGGACTGTGGTCACTGTAAGAAGGAGAATCCACGAGTCGTTGAGTTTCAAAACAAGTTTGCCGAGCATGGCGTAAAGGTTTGGGCTGTGGGTAATCCCTATCAAAATGAAGAGTGGTTAGAATACCTGAAAGAGCATCCAGAATTTGGCACGCTGATTAATGTCTCGGACAATCCGAAATACGGAGGAAGTACATTCCGCACAGATTATGATGTGCACAGTACACCTGTGGTGATACTCTTAGACAAAGACAAGAAGATTAAGGCCAAGCAAATCGGCATTGAGCAACTTGGAGAGATGATGAATAGAGAGTTAGGCATCGAGTCTACACCTGCAGAAGACAAAGAAAAGTCTAAGCCCTGATTAGCGACTCCTCTCCTTGTGAGGGTTAATGCCATTGAGTTTATTCATGCGTAAACCAATGTTGAGGGCCAAGACGCCTGCGAACAAAATGGCCAGCATATCAGCAATGGCAAACCATGTAGGATGTGGAATGCCAAACAGATTGATGAGCGCGAAAATGAACATCAGCGCAAGCACGATGTATGCTGACTTCAACGATTCACCTCCACCCTTCGCTGCAATGAGCACACCCACAAATGTGCCTAGCGCATGACCCAAGACAACCAAAATCATGGCTGGAGTCGGTATCAAGTGTGAATTGACAACTAAGTATTGTCTGATTTCCTCATGACTCATTTTCTGCCCAAGACCTGGCACAGGAAAAAACTGCGCAGAGATTGCTTCCACAATAAAGACGATGATTACGGCCGCAATGAGACCAAGAATAGTAAACAGTATGCTTCGTAACATAGGTCAGACTTGAGACAGCAAAGTATATAAATTATGCGGTTTGATTAAAATTGAAAATCCCGTCAAGTCGATTGACCAGACGGGACCCTTTCCACCTCTTCAATTCCAATTGAAAATGAAGCCTGATGACCTTGTAGGTATATAGTTATGACTGAATTCTGATCAGAATGTCACAGTTTTGAATAAAATGTTGAAATTTGTGGCCAGACAGGATTCAGAACTCAATTAGAAAACAATGGCAGACCATCATCTAGAACCGGAAGAAAATGAGATTGCAGGACCAGTATTGTTCGCACTCATCATATTGGTGATTATCATCTTTATCATCTACTTCTGGAGTAAGTGATTTACATCCAGTCTTTCTTGGTCACCAACATAAATGTGCCCGGAGAGATTTCCAAATACCCTTGCTCGTAGCAGTAACGGTACTCCTTGCCCTCTTTTGTTTTGTATACACTAGTAAACAGCTGAAAATCAAAGCCTTTCCTCAAGAGCTCGTCTTTTGATGTGCGTACTTTATCTCTCACGTTTATCGCTTCGAGTATGCGTCTATTCTTGCGCAGCGCATTGTTAATGTCTCGCACATAATTATTGACATCTCTGTTTAGCCTGTTGTTATAGCTATTGCGACATTGGTCAGAGCAAAACTTCTTGTCATCTCTGCCATGGACCACACTCTGACACTCCAGACAGGCCCTTTTTGTTCCTAATTCTTGACTTTCCATTGCCATCTTTTCAAAAATACCCAATTCGCTGTGGTTGCACTCTTCTGAATTGGCTATTTTTAAGGACAATTCGATCCCAATGAAGCCAATTCTATCTTTTTTACTCCTTATTTTTCTTTCAGGCAGCCTATTTTCTCAAAACTGCGTGGACTGTGAGTTGATTAACCCTAACAGTATTTGTCCTGCTATCTGGGCACCTGTGTGTGGATGTGATGGAGTTACGTATGGCAATGATTGTGAAGCGACTAATCAGGGTGGTGTCACTTCGTTTACCGAAGGTGAGTGTCCTCAAAACAACGTGTCGCCTTGTATGGATTTGTCAGGCATCGATTTTGGCGCTTGTGCCGCGGTAATAGGATATGCATCAGTAAACGGAGAGGCTGTGGCCATCTCAGGGTGTGGCACTTTAGGTGCGGACAATGTAGATTATGCAGCTGCCTTTTATCTTGATGCGGAGTCTGTGACGACTAATTGCCTCTGCCCAATGGACAGTGTGCCTGAAAGCGTAAATGACCTAACTCAGTTCTCTCTGCTTATCGGTGCTAGTCCTGTGGAAGACGAGTTGCAGATTTTTTATGCCTCTGCTGAAGAGTATGAAATTGAGCTACTAGACATTACTGGCCGCTCAGTACTTGAATCACGAATCACGTCTGGCACATACACCGATGTGTCTGCACTTGGAAATGGCTTGTACATTCTGATTTTAAAGCAAGAAGATGAGGCCTTCTACTCTACCCGAGTAGTCATTAAGAGATAAGGTCTTTTAACTCGTCATCTAAATCGCTCTCCCTATCCACATCATTTAGCGTAGGCAAAATCTCATAGGCCAAGCCTGAGTTTTTCATGTCTAAGATGCTATCGAGAAAAACATCGCTGGTACTCCATGTTTTGTTTAAGAATAGCTGCTCATGCATCTTAGTCATGCCTAAGAGGTAATAGCCTCCATCTTCTGCTGGCCCTATCACAAAGTCTTTATCAACGAGCGAAGCCATGGCCGCAGACAGTGTTTTGGTGTCGAGTGCAAAACAGTCGCTACCAATGATGATCACTCGCTCATAGCCCTTGTCAAAAGCAGACCTAAAGCAGTAAGACATGCGCTCACCAAGGTCGCCTCCTGGCTGAACGGCCTTGTCAAACTTGTAGTAGTCGAGCATATCAAACTCAGTTTTACTCTCTGTGAAGTAGACTATTTTATCTGCTTCTATATGAGATGCGACCTCAAAGGTGTGCTGCAATAATTTCAAATACACTTTGAGCGCACCTTCATCTCCTATTGTCTCGGCTAGTCGAGTTTTGACCTTGCCCATCTCTGGCACTTTGGCCATTATCATCAGTAAGTCTTTTGTCATTTTCCGTTAAGTGACCAGTCGTAATCTGTGAATGTAACGCTCGCATTGGCATCGACAGAGGTGCGCGAGTATTTTCTAAAAAAAGCCGTTATACCTCCGCTGGTGTCAAAGTCTCCTCTGTACCAATCAAAAATGGGCGAGATATTTAAAGTCGATTTAGACACCGTGTTGTAGTCCGTGTCATTGACAAAGTTTCTTGTCACCTTGTCTAGTTGCGAACTCAAATTACCGGCAGTAAAGGCTTGATTAAACAGTGGCGGGCACGAGATAGAGGCGCAGTTTACTGCAAAGTGAATTCGCGGCTCTTTGTAATCTTTCCTCAATATTTCATGCTCAATGTCATTGAGGCTATATCGGTTTCCTTCGATGTCTATAAACTTCATGTCCCATGGCTCACCGAGATCTTTGATGCTCTTCAAAGGCAGATTGTCAGACACCAACTTGATGGTAAACGCATTGTAGGCGTTAATCCAAAAGGCCATTTTTTCGTTTTTAGACCAGGTATCATCTGGGTGCACACCAGACAAGGTTGTGATATACTCCGAAAAGCGTCTGTCCGCTTTCATCTTGCTGTAATCAACTACACCATCAGCGGTGACGTATCGTTGCAACAAGGAATTCCAGGTGGCGTGAGAGGGTGCGCCAGAGCCTGAGGCCGTGAGTGTGATGGTGCTGCACAGGCACATGAGTAGGAAAATTCGGCTAACTGTTTTCATGGAGTTGAGAATTGTTTGAGACAAAATTGGCAATTTCCATACCATATTAAAGAAAAAGAGGGGTGAATTGTTCACCCCTCTTCTTGTATTATTCTATTCTCAAAGGCCTAGTTGTCGCTTGGCAAAAACGAGTAGTTCTTGGCATAGTGTAGCATCTGCTGCGCAAAATTATCTGGGTAGCTGATACTTACATTTCCTGATGCATCCATGGTGTACTGAGGATTGATAAATCCGCCATACGGTGCAATGTTTAGTTTTTCTGAACGGTCTAGGACCTCTTTGTGGATTCGCATGTCGACCTTCACTCCGTATCCTTCTACTAGAGCTTCTGCCTCTTCACCTAAGCCTTGCGACTTGATACGCTGAGACTCTCTCAACAATTGACCAAACAATTCTCTCAATTTGTCATAGTCATTGATGTTATAATACGTCTTACCGTCTCTGATCACTTGCTCGATCACGTTGTCTTTCTGTCCTTTTTCAAAGACCCACTTCGAGATCCACTGACGGTTTCTCATGTGTGCTTCTTCTACCGTGTTGCCAATCTCTAGTCTCCTAAGCTGAGTCAGGAGACCATTACGAATGTATCCGTCATAAGCGGCCTCTCCTACTTCAAGATTCTCCATCAAGCCCATTTTGATGAGTTCTGGATCTCTCATAAAGTAGAGTGCCACAAGGTCAGCTCTTCCTTCTTCCATAGTAGAAGCATAACTCTTAAGCGTCTCGCGTGGCTGACCAATTCCAGCCTCAAGCTGCCCGCTTGCATGTCCTACAACTTCGTGCAGGGCAGTGTGCAGTTTCGCTGCAACACTTCCGTACTTTTCTTCGAGTTCTATCTCTCTTTCGTCATGCGCAAATTCTGTAAGCATACCTGTACCAGAAGCATTGGCATAAGCCGCAACGATGTTACCGAGCGATACAGATTTTGAACCGTGCTCTTGTCTAATCCAGTTGTTATTAGGAAGGTTTACACCAATAGGACCTGCAGGAGATGTTGCTCCAGCCTCTCCGGCCACTTGCACAACTTTGTAAGTCACACCTTTGACA
>CAYSDH010000069.1:0-2219 GCA_964429805.1 uncultured Flavobacteriales bacterium | reverse complement strand
TTGGCTTTTTGTGTGCCTCTATTAGTGGTGCGTTATCTTCAAACCACTGCACCTTATCCATCACGACAGCCATTCTAGCCGACTGATCAAAATCATTAATCTGTATCACAGATTCATAGGCTCCTCTAAAACCGAGGGGATCATCATATACCTCAATAAACGAGTTGATGTAATCTATGTCACCTTCTGTGGCAGCAACCCAGGCAATGTTATACGCATCCCAAGTCTTTAGGTCACCTGTGTTGTAGAACTCAATTAATAGCTTGAGTGCATCTGCTTGCTTTTGGTTTTCTGCCACACCAACGGCTTTCTGCAACCATCCGACTATCTCATCAATGGCTGCACCGTACATGCCTCCACTCTTCCACACCGCTTCAGACACTTTGCCGTCTTTCTTGACGAGCTTAGAGTTGTGCCCAAGCTCTATAGGTGTCTTGTCATTGACATCTACTTTTCCTTCATAAAAGGCCAGTACCTCTGCTTCTGTAATGTCTGGGTCATAAAAGTTAGTTGCTGAACCTGTGACTAGTCCGAGTGACTGGTCTTGGTTGACTTTCTTGTTGTCAAATGCCGGGTCATACATGGCCTTCCAAGCCTCGTCTGGCAAGTTCACACCGCATTCTTTGGCAATGTTACTGAGGTAACTTCTGCTACAGTCTGGCGTAAATTTGTCTGAAGAATAGTGGTGATGTATACCGTTAGCAAACCATACTCTCTTCAAGTATGTTTCAAATGCATTCCATCCCTTCGTGTTCTTGTTTCCAGAATAAGAGGTGTAGATTTTCTCCAGGCCTCGTCTGATTTTGAGGTTGTGACGGTAGTTCTGATCTTGAAATATATCTCTACCAGCAAGTCCTGCCTGAGTCAAGTAATAAACCAACTTCTTTTGGTCTGCACTCAGCTTGTCAAAACTCGGCACTTGGTAGCGGACTATTTTAATGTCTGCAAACCTATCTACTTGCCATGCAAAACCATTGGCATCTTTTTCAGGTGTGTACGCTGCGGCTTTTTCTTCTGCCATGTCGGCATCAAGGGCTGCTTGGCTAAATGTCCAACCTGATTTGTCTCCACTCGTCTTTGACTCTTGCTTGCAAGAGATAATCATGGCTGATGCCATTAAGATGATTGCTATTCTTCTCATTCTTAGAATTTGTTTTTCAATAAGGGCACCGAAGATAGGATTTTGGAGGGTCGAGTGTCGTTTTGTGAAAAGAATCAGAATAAAAAGAGAAAATAACTTGACTTTTTTCTCCTCATTAAAGCACTGAATAACAATGTGTTATACTTCGAAACGAATTTTAGTCGACAAAAAAGTGCTTTTTATCGGCAACCATATAATGTTCATGGCGTCTTTTAATTGAAAGCAGCCCTTGAACACGGCTGCATTGGTTTCAAAATTTTCCTTGCAGGTTTCTGACAGAGCACTTCTCCCCCGAAGTGCTTTTTCAGTTTATATACTTTCTGATTTCAAGGACTGATGACTCTCCATCTATTGAAATTGTCATATGCTCGTCTTCAGCACCACATCACTTGCTCTACCACACCCAGTTTTGATTGATATTACTGGCTTTCAAGACCGATAGACTAAAAAGTGAGTTTTAAGAGGCAACCCTTTTTTGACTGTAGCGTCTTTTATATGAAAGCAGCCCTTGAACACGGCTGCATTGGTTTCAAAATTTTCCTTGCAGGTTTCTGACAGAGCACTTCTCCCCCGAAGTGCTTTTTCAGTTTATCGAGTTAGCGTGTTTATTCCCCCAAACCTTATCTACGCAGTGAATCTAAACTTTTCCGCCCGCTTGCCCCGACCCTAAAGGGTGCGCCAACACACTCATAAGTTCAGGAGAATAGTCGTTGTGGTTCGAATCAAGGAAGTTTCGGTTGTTTCCCTGAAATCCTTATTCTCCCAGAAAAGAGCTATAAATCAGCCCGATCAACTACAGGGGAACATTCGCGCTAACCCGATAAGTTTATATACTCGCTCATGTAAAATACAGATGGCTCTCAATCTTTTGAGGTTGTCGTTCTTAGCTCTTAGGCATCACATATCTCTATAAACCACACCTCAGATTCGTTGATATAACTGGGCTGCAGGACTCTTAAACCAAAAAGTGTGTTTTAGTAGGCAACCCTTTTTTAACGCTGTCGTCTTATATGTGAAAGCAGCCCTTGAACACGGCTGCATTGGTTTCAAAATTTTCCTTGCAGGTTTCTGACAGAGC
>CAYSDH010000068.1:0-17278 GCA_964429805.1 uncultured Flavobacteriales bacterium | reverse complement strand
CCCTTACCCATCTTGGCCAATTGAATGGCATCATCAATGCCGCTGTATGGCATCAAAGTACTGGCCGGACCAAAGGCTTCGACCTCATGCACGGCCGTATTCTTATGCGGTTGTTTCTCGACCATGAGTATAGGCGACAGGAAGGCTCCCTTGTCGGCATCGGCCCCGATGAGTTCCACTTTGGATGGGTCACCGTACACGATTTCTCCTGTGGCGGTGATCTCTGCTACGCGCTCTCTCACCTCGGCCACTTGATCTTTGCTGGCCAAAGCACCCATGCGCACTTTATCATTTTGCGGATCACCGATGGTGACTTTTCCGAGGGCTTTTCCGAGGGCGATCTGCACGTCTTCCATCAAATTTTCAGGCACGAATATCCTGCGGATGGCCGTACATTTTTGTCCGCACTTGACGGTCATTTCTTTGCGCACTTCTTTGATGAAGAGATTAAACTCTGGTGTGCCTGGCACGGCATCTTGACCGAGTACGGTGCAGTTCAACGAGTCGGCCTCCATGTTGAAAGGCACGGCCTGATCGATGATGCGCGGATTGGACTTGAGCAACTTACCCGTACTTGCCGACCCCGTGAAGGTGACGATGTCTTGCGACTCGACCGTGTCGAGAATACTGCGTGCAGAACCGCAAATCAGTTGCAGTGACCCTTCAGGCAGAATGCCGCTGGCGATGATCTCGCGCACTACAGCTTCTGTCAAATACGATGTCGATGTTGCAGGCTTCACAACGGCTGGCACTCCGGCCATCCAGTTCACCGCACACTTTTCGAGCATGCCCCAGACAGGAAAATTAAATGCGTTAATGTGTATGGCCACACCTTCTTTGGGCACCATGATGTGGTGGCCCATAAACTCTCCACCTCGACTCAGATCGATGGGGTCTCCGTCAATGTGAAACGACTGATTGGGAAAATTTCTGCGCAAAGAGGCATTGGCAAAGAGGTTTCCAAATCCGCCTTCGATATCAATCCAGGAATCTATTTTGGTCGCTCCAGTTTTGTAGCTGATTTCATAAAATTGATCTTTCCTTTTGGTCAGATACAGTGCGAGTTTTTTCAGCATCATACCGCGTTCCCAAAAGGTCATTTTGCGCAACGCTTCTCCATTTTTACGGCCATAGGCGAGTATGTCGCCAAAGTCCAAACCTTTGGTCGATGCCGTGGCAACGATGTCGCCATTGATGGCATTATGCAGCGGGGAGCCTTCTCCGTCTCCGGGGGTCCAGTTGCCTAGGATGTAGTTTTCTAGTTTCATGATTAATTAAAATGTGAATGAAAATTAAAATCAAAATGGACGGTTGTAATGCAGTCCGCATTCGATTTCGACTCTCATTTTGATTTTGATTCTTTATCCGTTTTTTTCTGGGCATTAAGAATCATTCGTGCGCTGATCGCCATGACTTCTTTCACCTCGCTCAGAAGTTCATTTACAATCTTATTTTCTTCACCATAGTTGAGTATTCTCAGGTTCACCTTGCACTCTCTCAGCTCTTTGAGCACAAGGCTCATTTTAAAAATGAAATCCTTGCTTGTCAAGGTTCCTTGTGCTTCGCCAAAGTTCAAGGCTGCTCCTCCAGATGCTCGCAACAATTGATGGCCGTAATACTTGTTACTATCCGTTTTTTCCAATGAACGATACCACAGTTTTACTTCTCCAGCAAAACGCACTAACCGATCTTCAAAGTTGTAGACTTTATCTTGAAAATCATTCACCATTCGGCTATCAGACTCTTCCGAAGTTGCATAAAAAGTTAGGTCATCTTGGTTCATACTAATTAATTAAAATGTGAATGAAAATTAAAATCAAAATGGACGGTTGTGTGTGTGTTCCAAAGTTAATTGACAATGATTCTGATTGCGTTTTAAATTCCTTTTCTGCTCAAATTGCGAGCTACGCTGTCAAAGCCATGCTCCCATTTTAATTTTAATTCGAAAATCTTCGATTTTCTCTCGCCATCTCTCGCAAGAGACCACAACATCTGTATCGTGTATCACGATAATAATCGAACAAGACATCGAGTCGGTTGACACAGTTTTGAATGCCAATCTCATCGGCCCAAGCGAGCAGCCCTTTGGGGTAGTTGACGCCTTTGGTCATGGCAGTTTCGACATCTTCTACCGTGGCCACTCCGTACATCACGGCATCGGCTGCTTCGTCAATGAGCAGGGCGATGATACGGTTGACTATGCGCTCACCGAGTTGTCGGTCTTGATTGGGTTCGGGCTTCTGTGCACCTTCCGAATAATCATAATATCCTTTGCCTGATTTGCGTCCGAGATAGCCGGCTTCGCTGAGTCGTTTTTGGGCGAAGGCAGGTTTGTATCGAGGGTCAAAATAGTAAGCCGCAAAGACCGACTCGGTGACGGCATAGTTGACATCGTTGCCAATGAAATCCATGAGTTCAAATGGGCCCATTCGGAATCCTCCGATCTCTTTCATGGCCCAGTCGATGGTGGCATAATCGGCAATGCCCTCTTCGGCAATTCTGAGCGCTTCAGAATAAAATGGTCGCGCCACTTTGTTGACGATAAAGCCCGGAGTGTCTTTGGCGACCACAGTCAGTTTGCCCCAAGAGTCGATGATCTCTTTGGACTTCACACGAGTCGCTTCTGAGGTCTGCACAGCGGGGATGATTTCTACGAGTTTCATGAGCGGCACCGGATTGAAAAAGTGGATGCCGATGAATCGCTCTGGAATGCGACAAGCCGAGGCCAGCGAGGCGATGCTCAACGAAGAGGTGTTGGAGGCGATGATGCACTCGTCTTTCACGATGGCTTCCACTCCTTGAAAAACACTCTTTTTAATGCCCAGATCTTCGATGATCGCTTCGATGACCAAGTCACAGTCAGCAAAAGCCTCAAGCGACTCAACATAGTCAATCTTGGATTGGATGTCGGTTTTCTTTGCCTCGTCTATGCGCTCTTTTTCGATGAGGCGATTGAGAATTTTTTCGAGCTTGCTGCGGCTGAGTTCCAGTGCCTCTTTCTTGGTGTCAAAGAGTTTGACTTCCCATCCATTGGTGGCGGCTACTTGCGCAATTCCTGAGCCCATGGTGCCTGAGCCTATTATTCCAACCATCATCTTGTTTCAACGTTTTGTCACGAAGGTGTAAAAAGTGTGTCGATTGACCTGCAAACTGACCAAGACTTTTAAAATCTATAGTGAGAATAAGCCAAGGTTTTGAGCTATTTGACTCGCCTCTTCCATGCTTTTGACGAGATAGAGCGGTGCTCCTTTATTCTCATTCAGCAATTGGCGTATCCGCTTGGCCTTCTTCTCCTGGCCTACCTCTCTGATAAAAATAGCTTTGACACGACCAGGTATCGTCTTATGGACATGGAGGTATATATCTGTATCAAGCTCTGCTGCATCTCCCATCAGCACAAAAGGAAGTTCTGGGTAAGTCTCCATGATGCTTTTGATGTGCAGATACTTGGCGCCTTCTAAAAATGGATGTTTCGTCTTTTTTTCTTTTCGTCCGAAATCTCTCAATAACAAAGGACCGCTTGGAAAATCTTTATGCTTCAAAAAAGCCTGCAAATACTCATGAAGGTTCCATGGGCTATTGGACACATAAAAAATGGGGTTGGATGCAGCTGGATTATTTCCTGCTTTCAGTTGCTTGTAAAACATGGAGGCACCTGCCAGCGCTTTTCTAGCGGAACTCCCAACGGCAATGCTGTTAACTATTAATCTCCATTTGAACTTACTACTTACACCTGTGTGCAATATGGTGTCATCCACATCGCTTATAACCCCATATTCGGCTTGATTTGACGGAAGACAACACCTTGAGGTGACTTTAAACACTGGCCCTTCAGTTAAGAACAAAGTCAGAGAAACGGGTAACCACTGCTCTTCTGTGGATACCGAAGCGATGGTGGAAGAGACATCAAGCTCGACATAACCTTCATCATCGCTTGTCAACTCAAATTCTTGCCCATTGACTTCAGCGACTACGCGCATGTCTGATTTTTCATCGCTTTCGAAGCGTTTGAAGCTGTTCCACAGATTACGCAACCGGCCGTCTTCTTCTGTTGTTTTGATACCCTCATCTTCAAGCACTCGCCCCATGAAGACTATTCTCTCCGCGCTCGCGTAACCCTCGTAGGGTATAATTATGACAGGGTCTGCTCGATTGAGTATGCGTGAGACAAATTTCATTTACTCCTTCTGTCTTTCGTTGGTTGCCGCATGTTCTAACTGAATTAGAGTTGTCTTTTCACATACATTCTGAGTGACACTCATCTTCGCGCCTCAACTACCTTCTTAAGCTTTTGCAAGTTTTCATCTTCCTGCTCTTTCATAGCCGACTTCATCATGGCAGTCATCGATTTGGCAAAAGCTCCATTTCCTGTGGCGCTTGTATTGGTGGTGATTGTCGTTTTACCGTTGGTCTCAGTAAATGTCATGTCATATTTCATACTCATAAAAGCCATAGCGAAATCCATTGCCATGCGTTTGTTAGGCTGAATGTCTGTGATGGTCTCCGTGATGACCATTTCATTTCCATCTTCCATGAAGTATATGTTTGACTTCGAACCAACCGCATTTTCATCACCCTCTAAAAGCTCGGTGCGCTGGTAGCCGTTAAGCCATTGAGACATGGTCGACTCGTCTGTCATGGCAGACCAAGCTTGATTGGCTGTCGCATCAACGCTTATTTCACTTTGATAACTTACCGTTGGGCTAATCAGGCCAACAAGGAAAAAAATAGCTACTAGAGCGATGATGATTAGCAATATGTACTTCAATACTTTCATAGAATGAGGCTGTTATTTTTGATGTTCTAAACTAGTGATTTGCGACTATACTCTGTAACAATACACTCTCTTTAGCGAGCAGAAAGAAAGCTCGGATTCCACACCAAGACACCAAGGAGCACCGCCATGAGTGCAGCCCCACCAATGTCATAGGTCTGTTGAGACAAATGCACAGCTATAAAGATGAGCATGAAAACGAAAAAGAATCCCGCTATGTACTTTCTATATTTTGATGACCAAATGAGGAACGCAGAAAAGAGCTGAATAACTCCGAGCACCTTCCAAACTGGGCCTGGAATTTCATGCTGAAGTGAGCAGCCTGCTTCTAGTATAGACATGAATTTATCTATGCCTATCAGTAGGAAAAAGAAACTGCAAAATCCGATGATGATGTAGTGGATGATTTTCATTTGGGTGGGCTTTTAGTCTTCAATTAAGTATGACTAAAAATAATACTCTATCGGCAAATGACGAGCCACCCTTTACTTGAGCTGACTTTGCAGCGAAGTGCCGCGCAGCAATGCTTTAGTTTTCAATCGACTTCAGCTTCAACTCTTCTGATGTCCATGAACAGGCCACGCGCATGATTACAAGCAAAGTGGCAATTTCTACGCAGCTAAAAAAGATGTAATGCATCGTATTGGAACCAGCTGTGAGGCTTCCTACTTGAATGACAATTAATACAATAGGAAAAACCACATTTAGAATACGATTGATGCGATGCTTAGCAAGACGAGAAACTAAAATCATGAGCATCGGTATCTCCATTATTATGGAAAATATAAATAGGAACTTCTCATCGAGCTCGATTCCATCTACTGTCCCGCTCAATAGCTGATTGAGGGTTTCAGAATGAAATAGGCTAAAGACATCACAGAAGATGTAGTTTACCATCATAAATACCCAAAGCAGTGGAAGTAGAATTCTTTTGTCATTCATTTTGTGGCTGTTTATTGTGAGACGGTTGAGTCTCTTCAATGGTTACAGGCGCTCAGATAAGTATGCGTTTTTAAATTCGCTCAACGATGAGTCTTTCGTTAGTCAGGGCCCTTAATGGAATGAGTCGAGAGGATTCAAATGACCCTCAAAAAGATTGGACTTTTAACAGCCTTGCCTCTACTTACGATGCAGAGTTTTTGCAAGGGAGCTCTAACTCACAATCGCCCCGGATAAAAGACCAGCTGAATGAGGTTGTATTCCAACTGACAGAAATCAAAAGTCGAGCCATCAACATCAAATGAAGAGAGCGGATACCAGCGCAAATTCGTGCGGAGTATCAAGGCCTCGCTCGCCTTACCGGGTTGGATGTCCCAGCCAATGGTGAGGCCGGGTTCAAAGCGCTCTTCTACGTCTACTTTCGTGACTTGCTCATCGATTTTTTGCTCGTAACTCAGGCGATCATAGGCCACGTTGAGTCCGACATATGGAGCGAATCCGGAATAGTCTACGAGGTACTTATTGACTTCCAATGCCAGTGACGATTTCTTGATCTCTTGAGTCGCTCCGAACCCTTCTGTCTTGTAGGTCGGATTTCTGAAGGCCAATGCCACGAGGAAGTCACCCTTGTAAAAATGATGTCCGATGCCAAAGTCTATGAAACCGTTTGAAGACAACTGATCTTGCAGATAAGGCAGTTGCTCTTGACTGTATGTCGATGGCTTTAGTGAGAATGAAAACGAGGGCCCAGCTGCAATAAAAAAATCTCCGAATTTTTCGTTGCCGAGTGAGGGGTCAAAAACGAACTTTAAGCGTTGTGCATACACGATGGGGAAGGTACGTAATCGCGGTAGAAATCAGCGCAGGCACTTGAAGTAATCAAAGGGCTCCAAGCAGTCTTCGCATTGAAAAAGTGCCTTGCAGGCGGTGCTACCGAATTGGCTGACTACTTTGGTCTTGATCGAGCCACAATGGGTACACTTCACCACTTTTTGCTCTCCACTCAGTGCTGACAGATCGGCCGATGGTTCGAGCGGTGAGGCGATGCCGTATTCCCTCATTTTTTTGAGCCCTTCCGCGCTAATCTGGTCGGTGGTCCATGCTGGCGACAGCACCAATTTCACTTCGGCCGTCATGCCAGCACGATCGAATGCAGCACGCAGATCATCGGCAATGGTGTCCATGGCTGGGCATCCAGAATAGGTAGGCGTGATGTGAAGCAAGACAGAATTTCCCGAGGTCTCCACCTTTCGCAGAATGCCCATATCCAAGACCGTGAGTACCGGAATCTCAGGGTCGTGTACTTTGTTCAAAATGTACTCGATGTCGGGCTCGATATGGAGGGGAGTTGCGCCTACCATTCCATATTCGGATAAGCGCGTTGCATGTACTGTAGCTCCGTGAGTATGTATCCCAAGTGTTCAGAATGAATACCCTCTTTTCCTCTCGCAGCCGCTGGCGGATGATCAGGGATAGTCAATGTCGCTTCTGCAAACACTTCGTCAATCTTTTGCTTCCACTCTTTTTGAATCTCTTGAAGATCGGCTCCGATGCCGGCCTCTTTCATTTCTTTTTCTACTAGTGACTCCTTAAAGAGTTCATAGTTGAAGCGATACAACTCATCGACTGCGTCTTGCATGCGCTGCTTACTTTCTGCTGTTCCGTCTCCCAGTCTTTTCATCCATTCGCTAGAAAAACGCAGATGGTAACTGGACTCTTTTTCACTCTTGTCGGCAATGGCTGCAATGCGCTCATCTTTGCTCTGCTTCAATGCCACCATGAGCGGATAGTGATAGGCGTCCCACAAAAACTGACGGCAGATGACATGGGCAAAATCGACATTGGGTTGCTCGACCAGATGCACGTTGAAGTACTGTCGCTCAGTACGCAAAAAAGCAATCTTGTCTTCAGTCGATTCTCCCCCTTCGATCTCAGCAGCATACTGAAAGTAACTTCGCACTTGACCATACAAATCCAATGAGTGATTTGTCAAGGCAATGTCTGTCTCCAAGTTTGGACCGTGACCACAGAGTTCACTGAGGCGATGCCCAAGGATGAGCGAGTTGTCGCCTAGTAGGAGGAGGTATTGATACAATGAACTTTCCATCAGATGTGCTTCAATTCGTCTGGTAAATCGTAAAAAGTCGGATGACGATAAGCCTTGTCTTTTGCCGGATCAAAGGTCTCGCCATTCTTTGCCGGATTGCTTGCTACGATGTGCTTGGATTCCACCACCCAGATGCTCACGCCTTCCATTCTGCGCGTGTAGACATCGCGAGCATTTTCCATTGCCATGGCTTCGTCAGCTGCATGGAGGCTTCCTGCGTGTCGATGCTCCAATCCATTCTTACTGCGGATGAAGACTTCCCAAATTGGCCACTCTTTTTCACTCATCTTTTTAAGTCAATAATTTTTTGTGATTAGTCAATAGAGACTAGGCTACTTTTTGTGATTGTCTTGATTTCTTTTTTTCTGCATGTGCTAGGGCAGCATCTCTAACCCATGCACCTTCGTCCCAAGACTTGTTTCGGCTAGCTAGGCGGTCTTTATTACAAGGGCCATTTCCTTTGACTACTTGCCAAAATTCATCCCAGTCGATTTCACCAAAATCGTAATGTCCGCGCTCTTCATTCCACTTCAAATCTGGATCAGGAACCGTCAGCCCCAAGAACTCTGCCTGTGGGATGGTGATGTCGATGAACTGCTGTCTCAGCTCGTCATTGGTCTTGCGCTTAATCTTCCATTTGACCGACTGTTCTGTGTTCGGACTCTCTTCGTCTCGCGGTCCGAACATCATCAAACTCGGCCACCAAAATCTGTTCAAGGCATCTTGTGCCATGGCCTTTTGTTCGGGCGTTCCTTGGGCGAGTCCGATCATGATTTCATATCCCTGACGCTGATGGAAACTCTCCTCTTTGCAGATACGCACCATCGCTCTTGCGTAGGGTCCAAAGCTCGTGCGAGTGAGCATCACTTGATTGATGATGGCCGCTCCATCTACTAACCAACCGATCGCACCGATGTCGGCCCAGCTCAATGTCGGGTAGTTGAAAATACTCGAGTACTTGGCCTTGCCCGTGTGCAGTTGCTCGAACATTTCGTCTCGCGATATGCCCAATGTTTCTGCGGCAGAATAAAGATACAAGCCATGACCAGCCTCGTCTTGCACTTTGGCCAAGAGCCCGACTTTACGTCTAAGGTTGGGCGCTCGTGTGATCCAATTCCCTTCGGGCAACATGCCCACTATCTCAGAATGCGCATGCTGAGAAATCTGTCGAATGTGGGTTTTGCGATACTTTTCTGGCATCCAATCTTTCGGTTCGATGCTTTCGCCTGCGTCAATGCGGGCTTGGAATTGCTCTTCGAGGTTTATTTCTTTTGCTGTCATTTTTTCTTCTTTAAGTCAAGAGTGAGCAGTCAGGAGTCAATAGTTTTCTGTCTAGTGACTGTTAAACTCACTCATCAAAATTAACCACCACTTTCTCACTCTTCGGTATTGCTTGGCAGGTCAAGATAAATCCTTGCTCTACCTCTTCTTTTTCTAGGGCATAGTTCACTTTCATCTCTGCCTCGCCTTCGACCAGTTTGGCTCGACAGGTGCAGCAAACTCCACCTTTACAGGCAAAGGGCAAGTCCGCTCCGGCTTGCAATGCGGCATCGAGTATGTTGTTGCTTCCTTGCTCTATGTCGAAGTTGAACGTCTTGCCGCCCTCCACTATAGTGACCTTCGAAACGAGTCCTTTCAATTCCTGGCTGAAATCTTTTTCCGCGGCCTTTGAGCCTGAGGTGTTAAAGAGCTCAAAGTGAATTCTCTTTGGATCCACTCCTTTGCCCTCCAGGTAGTCGCGCACCATTAAAATCATCTCTTCGGGTCCGCAACTGAAGCAGTGATCGACTTGCTCTGGACGAATGATTTTGGTGAAGATCTCTGTGAGCTTCTCTTCGTTTATTCTGCCATCAAGCAAGGGAAGATTTCTCGACTCTCGCGTCAGGAAATGATAGACCTCAAAACGGTCCATGAATCTGTTTTTGAGCGCCTCTACTTCTTCTTTGAGAATGATACTACCGGCACTCTTGTTGACATAAAACAACTTGAAATGCGCCTCAGGCTCTCGCTCCAGATGGGTACGAATGATGGAATAGATCGGTGTGATACCGCTTCCCGCTGCAAAGGCGATCATGTGACGATCGGCCTTGGGCTCGACCTCAACAAAGAAGCGACCGTTGGGCTCCATGACATCTAACATGTCTCCTGCTTTGAGCTCACGATTGGCATAGGTAGAGAATTTTCCACCCGGCACTTCTTTGATGCCGACTTGCCATTTTCCCTCGCCCGGCACTGAGCACAGAGAGTAAGAGCGCTGCACGTCTTCTCCGTTTATACTCGCTTTGAGCGTCAGATATTGACCTTGCTTGAACTGAAAAGACTCGCTCAATCCATTAGCAATGTCCAGACTCACAATGCTACAATCGGCCGTGGTCTTCTCGATAGACTTGACTCTTACAGAATGAAAATGATTACTCATACCATGCGAATATAACGATTGTACGTGAGAAACTAACGTTTGTTAGTTAAATTTATTGAAAAGATTTCGGGCTCATAGCCCCTTCACATTACCAGTACTCTCAGAGTCTGGTTGCAAGACACCACATCCAGTCGCAGCAACTAAGGTCAACGTGTAATCATTCTGTCAAGCAAAATGAGCACCCAAAAACACAACCAAAATCAAGCATCGTTAGCTCTGATTCTCTAATTTGCATATTCCAACAAAACTATCAGTTCAACTATGTCACGCCACGCTTTGGTTATAATCATTCTTACACTGGGGTTTTCTACTTCCCAGTTTGGACAATCGGCTGCTTTGTCTCCTCATGCGACTGACCGTTTGCTGGTACAATTTGAATCTGCCATAAAAGCAAAACCCCTCTCCTCTTTAGCATCTAACAATCCTGATTTCCAGCGACTAAATGAGCGTTACAGCGTTAAATCTCTGTCGCCAATTGGAGATTTTACTGCAACTGGAACTGTACTTATTCAGTTTGATTCTGACATAGATATACGAAGTGCCTTGACTGATTATAAGCGCTTAAAATCGACTCGTGTAGTGGAGCCCGACTACATTATGACAGGAAGTGGACAGCCCGGATCTCCGCCAATTATTCCTGATGACACTCATTTTAACCGACAGTATGGTCTCGATAATGACGGAAGTTTTAGTCTATCGCCAAGTGTCTCTGATGCGGACATCGATATGCCTGAAGCATGGGAAATAGAGACTGGAAGTGCCAACATCATTCTCGCCATATTAGACACAGGCACAAAATTAGACCACCCCGAATTTAGCGGGCGAATTTGGACCAATGACGCAGAATCTTTGAATGGACTGGATACGGATGGCAACTTCTACACCGATGACGTGCAAGGTTGGGACTTTGTAAACAATGACAATGACCCGACTGATGATTATGGACATGGCACAAACATCGCGGGAATAGCTTGTGCCAATGGCAACAACAATGTGGGCTATGCCGGAGTAGACTGGCACTGCCAACTGATGACCTGCAAAGTGTTAGACAATAATAATTCTGGCTTTTACAGTTGGATGGCGGATGCACTGTACTATGCCGTAGATCAGGGAGCCGATGTCATCAACATGTCTATTGGCGGCTCAGGATTTTCGACTGTTTTAAGTAATGCCATAGACTATGCTTATCAGAACAATGTCTTGGTGGTGGCCAGTATGATGAACTTTGATAATGACACAGATTATTATCCAGCGGCATTCAGCCAGACTTTGGCCGTAGGCTCTACAAATGCTGACGATAGTCGCAGTACACCGTTTTTCTGGAACCCAAATAGTGGTTCGAATTACGGAGCGCATATTGATGTCACTGCCCCGGGAAATTTTATCTATGGACTCAGTCACCTTTCAGACAGTAATTACGACAGCTACTGGGGCGGAACATCTCAATCTGCTCCGCTCGTTACCGGACTGTGTGCGCTGCTTTTAGCGCAAGACCCTTCGCGCAGTCCTGAAGACCTTCGCGCTATCATAAGAAACACAACAGAAGATCAAGTCGGACCTCCAAGTGAGGACCTACTTGGCTTTGACATCTACTTTGGCCACGGTAGAATCAATGCGCACGCTGCCTTAAGCGATGGCAATAGTTCTTGTACTGAAGACATTACAGGAAACGGACTGATAGACATCAACGATTTCATACAGCTTAACTCTGCCTTTGATAGTGCCTGTGGTGCTTGTCCTGAAGATGTAACAGGTGATGGACTAATAGACGTCAATGACTTCTTGCAACTCAACTCTCATTTTGGGCAGAATTGCAACTAATACGGAGCTAAATTTATGAGGCTTTCGGAATCAGAAGCCGAACCATCTCTTGCTCAAGCTCGATGCGATTGACAGTCGGATTTTTAGAATACCATGAGTATAACCATCGGAGTGTAGAGAGCATCGAAAAAAGTGCCAAGTCTGTGTTTACATCTGCGAGCTGCCCTTCCTTAATAGCCGTGTTGACTATTTTTTTCATGTCTTTTTCATACTTCACCTTGAGCGCCTTAAACTCTTCGGCCACATAACCTTCTAGGTGCACCCATTCATTGGTTAGCATTGACACTGCGTCAGTATGATCTACTGTGATATCTACATGTAGTTTGACAAGTCGCTCTAATCTTTCAGAGTTCGTAAGTTTCGCTGACTTCACCACAGCCATACCTTGAGTAAATGCCTGAGCGACCATCATCAACAACTCCTCCAATATCTGTTGCTTACCAGAGATATGATTATACAAACTGGACGCCTCCATGTTCATCTCCGCAGCTATGTCACGCATGGAAGTGGCCACATACCCTTTCTTGCGAAACATGTGCGCTGCTTTTGCCTTGATTTGTTCTTTACGTGTCAACTCTCCCATCTCTGCAAGTGTACGAACATTTGTTAGTCAGGCACTAATGCACTGTCTACTGCTTCTGCTAAATAAAAAGTATCACATTCGCGACTTCAGACATGAAAAAGATTTTATCCATACTATGTATCGTATCTAGTTGTGTGTTAATGGCTCAAAACGGAGCTCACACTGCGACTAAATTAAACGCTATTTCAGCTGTAGCCATTGACCCCGGCCTGTTTGAGTTTGAGCCAAACTTTACGAGCACATATCAGTTTGAAGCGTGGGACGATAAGCGAAATAAGTTTCGTTCTCTGCCAAGCGACAGTGTGTCTATAGAGTCATCCTTGAGTTTTAGAATCAATCATTCGCCTATTAAAAACATGGAAGTGGGCGCTGTTATCCCTGCCGATGTCTCTGAGGCCTATGTGGGCGTGAAGTACATTTTTGTAGACTCCAGCGCCATAAACATTACCAGTTTTATTGGCTCTACCATACCCATGGGCAACAGGACACTCTCGGTCAACAACAGGGCACCAGAAAACTATCATTCCTATGGCATCGGTCTGGGATTAACGCATGATTTTTCAGACAAATTAGGCCTTGATGTAAGCGCAGAGTATCAGTTGACTGGCCCTACTAATCAAGACCACTCCAGCGACCTTTTCCTTTTTGCTGATGTGGGTTACTATCCAACAGAGGGGCTATTGCTCCTTAACTCATTTGGCTATCAGTTGAATTCAAATCGCGTGTTTCCGTCAAATTTGTTTTCTATCTACCCTGGAGTGACCGTTGAAACTGGAGAGTTTTTTGTCATCGCTCTTAACGCTCAAATGGATCTAACAGGCAGAAATGCGATGAAGACAGTTGGAGGAAATTTAGCGTTGACCTTAATGTTCGACTGAGCACGGTGTAGATGTTCATCTGGAATTGTGCACTTTCGCGCGGTGAGTGAAACTCGAATAAAAATACCTTCCTTTTTTCTACCCTTTTTTGGTCTACTTGCGGCTATTGTCCCCTTTACTATTGATGCGTACTTACCCGCTTTCCCCACAATGGCTAACGAGTTTGACGTTCCCGTTTCGGTAATCGGACAGACCATCTCTTTTTTTCTGCTCGGCTATGGGGTAGGTCAATTTTTTGGAGGACCGCTTAGTGATCAGATTGGCCGAAAAAAAATCGCTCTAATAGGACTTTGCATTTTTATGCTTGCCACTATAGGTGTTATCTTTTCTTCATCGCTTTTCGTCATGAAAATAATGCGCGCTGCGCAAGGAATTGGCGGTGGATTTGCTACGGTCATTGTCATGGCCTGCATGCGTGATGTATATCCGGCTCACGAGGCTGGGCGCAAATACTCTATCGCCATGATGATCATGCTTATCATGCCCATCATCGCTCCTATCATTGGCGCACAGCTCATACCCTTTGGCTGGCGATCGATTTTTGTGGCCTCATTTGGCCTGGTGCTCTTTGCTTTTTTCGCCTACTTACTTGGCATTCCAGAGACTGCTCATCACATGACTAAGAAAGTGAATTTGTCATTGATGTTCAAGCAGTTTCGGGGCGTTTTAGGTAAGAGAACAGATGACGGAATGCGAGCCATACGCTATGTATTCGCGGTGTCTTTTACTGTGGGTCTTCTACTTTCTTTTGTCACCAATTCTTCTCAAATCTATCAAGGCATATTTGGAGTGAGTGAGCAGATGTTCCCTTATTTCTTTGGTTCAAACACCATCTTGATGATTCTCTGCATCACCTATTCTGTGCGCATGATGAAGAAGGTGCATCCGCACAAACTGTTTTTGAGAGGCAACTTGATTAACCTCTTTTTCGTGTGGGCCATGCTTATCTACGTCCTCTTTTTTGAGGCGACTTTATATCCTACCACGGCATTAATTATACTGTCAATAGGCAGCATGGGGTTGATTAACCCATGTGCATCTGCAGTCTACATCTCACACTTTGACGAGCTTTCGGGAAGCGCCACATCTTTTAACCGTTTGTTGGTGCTTACCTCTGGAGGCCTCGTAGGCTCATTGGTCGGACACTTTTCAGACGGAACACTTATTCCTTTTGCTGTGACCGCTTTTATATGTTCGCTCGGATCAAACCTTATAGGCTGGTCAATGCCACGCCCGTCAACACCGTTTAGATCGAAGTAAGTTAAGCGTGGGCTTTGATACTCACTCTGTCTATGAGCTCAGCAGCACGTGCAGAGTAACCCGCTTCATTATCATACCAGCCAACTACTCTTGCCAAGTTTCCAGTAACTTCTGTCAAGCCAGAATCAAAGATGCATGAGTGCGGATTGCCAACGATGTCTACCGAGACGATAGGATCGTTTGTGAATTCCATAATGCCTTTGAGTTCATTATTAGCTGCGCGCTGCATCTCATTGTTTAACTCTTCAGCAGTGATGTTCTCTTTTAACACAAATGTGAGATCAGTCAATGAACCTGTTGGTATCGGCACGCGGAGCGCAGAGCCACTCAGTTTTCCTTTTAGTTCTGGCAGCACCAACTCCACAGCTTTAGCAGCTCCGGTAGTAGTTGGTATGATAGAAAGCGCTGCCGCTCTCGCCCGTCTCAAGTCACTATGTGGCGCGTCTTGTATGCGCTGGTCTGAGGTGTAGGCATGGATGGTAGTCATGTAGCCCTGCGTGATACCAAACTTGTCGTTGATAATCTTAGCCATAGGCGCCAGACAGTTAGTCGTGCAACTTGCGTTGGAGACGAGTTGGTCTTCATCAGAAAGCATGTCATCATTTACACCGAGCACAATGGTCCTGATGTCACCTTTGGCCGGGGCAGAGATTACCACTTTCTCCGCCCCTGCTGTTAGGTGCTTACTCGCAGAATCCTTGTCCCGAAAAAATCCGGTTGATTCAAGGATCACATGCGCTTCTTTCTCGGCCCAAGCGAGCTTGGCCGGATCTCTTTCTGCACTTACTTCAATTCTAATTCCGTTTACAATTAGGCTGTTTCCATCTGCCTCAACAGTACCTGGAAATCGCCCATGAATGCTGTCATACTTCAACAGATGAGCCAACGTCTTTGTATCTGTTAGGTCATTGATGGCCACAACATTGATGTTGTCATTCATCAGAAGTCTTCTGAAGGTTAGTCTACCTATTCTTCCAAATCCGTTAATTGCTACGTTCTTTTTCATTTCATCTTTATATTGAGAGAATCTTGGACATGCGCCTCATCTCGGCATTCAATTCTGATTTTTCTTGGATGGCAATATCAAAAGCCACTGAGCACAGCTCACCATTTACTGATGCCACCATCACTTTTTGCTCACCTCTGAGCAGGGCTTCTACAGCATAGACGCCCATCTGACCAGCCAGCACTCGGTCAAGACAGCTCGGAGAACCGCCCCTTTGGAGGTGACCAAGTATGGTCACTTTGGTGTCATAGTCGTACTTCTTTCGCACTTTCTTAGCGACCTTAGCCGCACCACCATAACTCTCCCCTTCTGCGACTATGACTATGCTTGAAGTCTTTTTATTTCGCGCTCCTTCCTCCAGTATAGCGA
Source organism: uncultured Flavobacteriales bacterium (assembly GCA_964429805.1). Lineage (GTDB taxonomy): Bacteria > Bacteroidota > Bacteroidia > Flavobacteriales_D > JABDKJ01 > CAYSDH01. The sequence continues at coordinate 1,122 of CAYSDH010000068.1, read as the reverse complement.
TGAGCTCATCAATAGACCTCTTCTCTTCCGGAAGCATGACGGCAATGGCACCAGTGGCGATACCAGCCCTCAATGCTAAAAAGCCACTATCTCTGCCCATGACCTCGACAAAAAACAGTCGATTATGAGAAGAGGCAGTGTCTCTGATTTTATCAATGCAGTCTACAATAACATTTGAAGCCGTGTCATAGCCGATGGTATAATCGGTACCGGCCAAGTCATTGTCAATGGTACCCGGTATGCCGATAACTGGAATGTCGTGTTCGCTGCAAAAGATCTGCGCACCAGTAAACGTTCCGTTTCCACCTATAACAACTAGTGCATCAACTCCTTGAGCACGAAGATTATCAGCCGCTTGTTTACGACCCTCTTTTGTTCTGAATAATTCACTTCGCGATGACTTTAAGATGGTGCCACCTTTGCCAAGAATTCGACTTACCGAGCGCACGTTCATCACTTTGACATCATTCTCGATGAGTCCTTCGTAGCCACGATAAAACCCGACTACTTCTTTTCCAAAATGAACGGCAGACCTGACCACTCCACGAATGGCGGCATTCATTCCAGGCGCGTCTCCACCTGAGGTTAATACAGCTATTTTATTGATTTGTTGGTTCTCGGTCATGTAAGTGTCACTCGGACACAGCAAAGATACAATACTTATAGTACTGAGTACTATTTCTTACATAAATTTCATTTCGGACTACCATTTGCCTCTTTATCTTTGGCTTATGAAGGACATACATTCTCTTGCAGGCATAGTAGATGACGCGGCTAAAAATGCGGTAGCTACGAATCAGTTAAGTGCCACTCAACAATTTTCGGTAGATGAGGCATACAGCATACAGAAAGCTTCGATGGAAAGACGATTTTCGAGGGGCGAAAAGTTCGTTGGAGTAAAGATGGGCTTTACCTCAAAAGCGAAAATGGAACAGATGGGCGTCCATGATTTAATCTTCGGTATTCTCACTGACGACATGCACATTTCAAACGGAGGTTCAACCTCGTTCTCAAAGTATATACACCCACGTGCTGAGCCAGAAATCGCCTTTAGAACTTCGCGCGATATCAATTCAGAATTGAGTCTTGACGACTTGATTAACCACGTGGATGGTGTGGCAG
>CAYSDH010000067.1:0-17299 GCA_964429805.1 uncultured Flavobacteriales bacterium | reverse complement strand
CCAAAAATTGCTCCTGATGCGCCAACAAGACGATTGTATAGATACGGTTGACCTGCGGCTGTTGAGATCCATTGTGACTGCTCGTAAAGCATTAAGAGTTGCATGACGATGGCACTCCCAATACCTGTGAGGAGGTAAAACAAAAAGAACTTTTTCGGTCCCCAAAGTCTTTCTAAAAAACCTCCAAAGCCAATAAGTACAAGCATGTTGAACAAGAGGTGCAGAAGACTTCCGTGTGTAAAAAAATGGGTGATAATCTGAAAAGGGAAGAAGCCTTCAGACTTATAAAAATGAAGAGCCAGATAATTCTTTACAACTTCTCCGCTACCCGGCAGGAGAGTGAATACAAAGACAAGACCACATAGCATGGCAATCTTCTTTGTTACATCCGGTATGAAGTTAAGAAACATGACTCAGCGTTCAAATTTTTTATTGAGCTCATCCATAGCGAAATTGACCACTACTGGTTTTCCAGAGGGTGATACATTGGGTTGTTCGCATCCAAAGAGTCGGTCTACCAGGTCTTGCATTTCTTCACGCTTCAACTCTTTGCCAGCTCTAATGGCCACCTTTTTTGCCAGGGTGCGCGCCAGCAGTTCACTCTTACTGCGCTGGCCGTCTTGCTCGAGTTTAAATTCTTCTAGCCATGATTCCAGCAGCTGTGGTGCATTGAGATCCATGGCATCTGCTGGCAAGCCATTTATCTTGATGCTCTGCTTGCCAAACACCTCAAGGTCAAATCCCAACCTGGTGATGTCATCTGCAAACTGATTTAAGATTTCCATATCGCCAGCACTTACATCGAGTGTCTCAGGGAAGAGCGATTGCTGCGAGACACCATTATTAAGTGCGAGCGCCTGAATGTAGCCTTCGTATAAAATACGTTCATGGGCCCGCGACTGGTCAATAAACATCAGACCGCTTCGCACCATACTCATGATGTATTGTCCTTGCACTTGCACCATTACCGGCTGACTCTTTGGTCGTGTTTTTGGCTCTACATCTTCCGTAAATGTGCCTCGGCTTTCTCCTATCCGCGGGCCTCTGCGTTCTTCAAATTGCTGACCGCCATCAAACATTTCTGCCCAGTTGGCTGGTATCTCTTCTTGTTTAAATTCTCTTCGAGGACTGCCTCCTGCGCCAGACTTACTCTCAAAAGGATTGAAGCTTTTGTCGACATTGATTTCAGGAATTTTAATAGCCTGACCAGACTCTAGTGGAGGCACATGAAAGGAAGTCTCTTGGTCAAAGTCTATGCTCGGTGCGATGTTGTATTTGCCAAGGCTCTGCCTCACAGCCGAAGAGATGATGGCATAGATAGCCTTTTCATCTTCAAACTTTACTTCCGTCTTGGTGGGGTGTATATTGACATCGACCTTCTCTGGGCTGATGTCCATGAAGAAGAAGTAGGAGGGATGCGATTTTTCAACCAGCAACTCGTCATAGGCCCTCATGATGGCATGATGGAGATACCCACTCTTTATGAATCGCTTATTCAAAAACAGGTATTGCAACCCTTTGGTCCGTCTAGCCGCTTCTGGTTTGCCTATAAATCCTTTGATGCCCACCATGTCGGTAAACTCATCTATAGGTACAATCTTCTCATTATACGATTTTCCAAAAATGCCGACTATACGCTGACGCATAGTCCCGGCAGGAAGGTTAAACACTTCTACGTCATTGTCCTTGACCAGTTCAAAGTGAATCTCTGGATGGGCCAAAGCCACACGCTGAAACTCCTCAATGACGTGCTTCATCTCTACGGTGTCGCTCTTCAAGAACTTTCTGCGAGCCGGCACATTATAAAACAGGTTTTTTACGGAGAAAGATGAGCCCGTTGGCGCACTGCACGGTTCTTGGCTAATGACTTTACTTCCTTCTATTATGAGTTGGCTGCCTAGCTCTTTGTCTTCCGTTTTGGTCTTTAATTCTACATGGGCAATGGCCGCTATCGAAGCGAGGGCTTCTCCTCTAAAACCTTTTGTGTGCAGGGCAAAGAGGTCACTCGCCTGTACTATCTTGCTGGTGGCATGACGCTCAAAGCTCATGCGGGCATCTACCTCAGTCATGCCCTTGCCATTGTCAATGACTTGAATGAGTTGTTTTCCGCTGTTCTTTATAATGAGGGTAATCTTGTCCGCTTTGGCGTCAACAGCATTCTCTACCAACTCTTTGACCACAGAGGCAGGGCGCTGTATTACCTCACCAGCAGCAATCTGGTTAGCAACAGAATCAGGAAGGAGATTGATTATATCCATTGTAGCCCGCTAAGATATATATCCGTACGAGACTAATAGATTATACAGACGGTCAAAAGACACGGCAACCGCAATTAGAGTGACTATGAGAAACAAGAGTTTTCGTTGGCGCGCTTTGCGATTCGCCATGCGCTCTTGAAAACCGTAAAACGAATCAGTAGAGTGGTCTTGACCACTTATTCTAAACTTCTCGCCACGCTCTTCAGCCCGAGCCATTTCTTCTTTTACAAACTGAACGCGGTTTTCAAGGTCCTCTTTTTCAGGGTCATAAAACTTTGGCTGATAGTCGAAACCACGCGGTTTCATGCGCACACCCTTAAATACATTTCTGTAGTATTTGTTTCCACTCGTATCGAACATTCCCATATCTTAAATTCTGCGCTATAGCTTGCTAAGCCATTAGAATCCGTTATTTTCGAACTCCGCTCGAAGTTACAGCGATTCACTTAAAAATCAGAACGATGAAGCTCATTAAAAAATTCTTCATGTTACTCCTGATCTCATCAACGGTACTTTCCGTTCATGCACAGGACACTACTCGTATTCAGGCATTTACTTTTGATGATATAACGAAGCGTAGAGGCTGGTACAATTTTCCCGATGGTGCAGATGATTATCGTAAGATTATCATGAACTACACCCTCAAATGTGACCAAGCTACCACGGCAGACAACTTTGCCTGTGGCGAATGGGATTACACGACTTACACTGACATCTTTTCGTATCAAAACGTGGGCACACCGTATTACTTCTTGTCCAATACCAATCCAGATACGATTCAGTACCTGACTGAGCCGCAGTTTGACTATTATCAGTACTACTCGTATTTCCCTGTGTTTGACATGACTAATTCAGAAGAAGCGCATGACTTGTTGAGTGGCACCGAGTCATTAGATCACGTGCTGGCATCGTCTAGAGACAACGGCCGAGCGCAGTACATTCTGACGGCAGCAGAACTTAGTGCCATGGGAGTAAGTGCTGGCGAGATTAGCAAGATGCGGCTAAACCTGACTGCACTGGGTAGTCAAGTCAACGCGTTGACAATCAGAATGGCCAATACGCTTGGCTCGTCTTTTACCACAAATGAATTTATAGAACTTGCCTTTCACACGGCTTTTGATGCACCATCAAACTTTAACAGTACAGGCCTTGTCGAATTACCTTTTTACGCGCCTTTCACTTGGGATGGCAGCTCCAACATTCTTCTAGACATCAGCTTTGAGAACCAAGATGGGACAACAGATATGAGTCTTCAAGGTGGCGAGACATCTCTTAACGGACTGGTAAGCACTCGAAGTCAGAAAGCGATAGACTTTGCGGCCAACGAGTATATAGAGGTGCCAACAAGTTCTCTGGCTGACATTGACCAAGAAATCACGGTTGCTTTTTGGGCCTATGGTGATCCAAATGAAATGCCCTTTAACACCTATGCTTTTGAAGGTGTAGATGCGGAAAACAGAAGAGTAGTAAACTGTCACCTACCATGGAGTAATGGGCAAGTGTACTGGGATGCAGGACATGATATGACAAGCTCGTATGACCGAATCAATGCGACAGAATCGTTTAATGATTTTGCTGGCAACTGGACACACTGGGCCTTTACCAAAAATGCGACTACAGGAGACATGGCTTACTATGTAAACGGTGAGCTCGCCATGAGTGGCACAGGCATGACAAGAAGTATGGCCGGTATTGAGCGTTTTAAAATTGGTGGTAGTGCAGGTAACTTATTTGGCGGTCGCTATGACGGGATGATTGATGAGTTTCAAGTCTGGACAAAGTCATTGAGTCAAGAAACCATCAGCGAGTGGATGACCAAGTCTGTTGACGCCTCACACCCTGATTACAGCTCCTTGGCGCTCTATTACGATTTTGAGGGTGACTCAGAGAATACAGTGGTCGACCAGAGCCCGAATGGTACTAACGGCACTATGATGGGATTGCCTTCTCGTGTGACACTTGATGGGTCAGAAATATTTATGAATGTGGAGATGACTTTAGACCGACCAGACATCACGCTGGTGCAAGGTTCGTATGACTGGCATCTAGACAGTACGCTACTCAGCACAGCGGTGGCGCATCAGGCCTATTCATTAATTGAGACCACTCCATATATAGACCAAGCAGTAAGCGGAATGTCATATACCTATCAAGACACCTCCGTGGTCTTCTTGGCTGAGCCGAGTGTGACTTACGCGCCAGACGGGTCTATTGTTTCAGAAACTCCGCCCTCTATGGTGCAAGAGAAAATCAACTTGTTTAAAGAGACGAGACATCAGATTCAGAATTATGTAACGCCATATGGTATCCAGCTTGATCTCGGTGCCAACGGGTTTAGATGGCAATATGAAGTCACCGATTATCAGCCTGTGCTTGAAGGATTGATAGAGATACGTGCAGGAAATCAGCAGGAGTTGATTGACCTAGAGTTTGAGTTTATACATGGTACACCGCCTAGAGACATCGTAGACTTTCAGACGCTATGGCTTGGAGATTTCTCTCACACAAGTATTGCAGATGATGAGAACATACAGCCCATGGAGGTGACATTTGAGTCAGATGCTCAAGAGTTTAGAATCAAGCACAGAACTACTGGTCACTGGTTTGGCGGTTTTAATAACTGTGCAGAATTCTGTCCGAAAGACTTTCATATCGACATAGATGGCAACATGGAGTTTCAGTGGGAAAACTGGACCAGCTGTGCCGATAATCCAGTCATTGACCAAGGCGGCACATGGATATATGACCGTGCTGGTTGGTGTCCAGGAGCCTTTGCAGATACCTATGACCATGAAATCACACCTTTTGTCAGTGGCGGATCTACGCACATCATTGATTTTGGAATGGAGGCCTACCCAAGTGCTGGCGGAGAAGGTAATTACAGAACTACCGGAATATTGATTCAGTACGCTGCGAAGAACTTTCAAGTCGATGGTGAGATAGAAGATATTGTCTCTCCTAATAACTGGGAGTACCATAACAGATACAACCCCGTGTGCATGGACCCTGTGGTGACAATTAGAAACCTCGGTGCAGAAGAGATGACCTCAGCAGTGATCTCTTACCAGGTGAGTGGTGGTACGTCAGAGTCGTTTGAGTGGAGTGGTAGTCTCATGTTTAACGAGTCTGAAGACGTGACACTGCCCATCAGCGGTATGGACTTTTGGAATGGAGATGGCACGCTTGAGTTTATAGTTGAGCTAACTGAAGTTAACGGTGCGGCAGATGAGCATGCTGCAAATAACATCATGAAAGCACCTTATGATATGCCGACAGTGTATACTCAGCCGTTTTTAATCTGGTTGAGAACTAACCTTGCTCCTCAAGAAAATGAATACTGGGTGTACAATTCTGCCGGTGATGTCGTACTTAATGTTGACCCAACTGAGCAGGTGACGCAATACAGAGATACTCTTGATCTGCCTAACGGATGCTACCATCTGCGCCTGGAAGATACGGGTGAAGATGGTTTAGACTTTTTTGCGAATAGTGACGGAACAGGATTTTTCCGCACCAAACTAGTAGGAGGGGTTACCGTAGAAAACTGGAATCCTGGTTTTGGTAGCTTCATCAATCACTACTTTGTGGTTGATAATCCGGCTAATGGCCTGTCTGATATGCAGATTGATGACAGCTTTGTCAATATCTACCCTAATCCGAGCAAGGGGCTTTTTAATCTGAATATAGAAACCTACTTAGGCTCAGAATTGAATTTGGAGATTTTCGATGCTCAAGGTAAATTGGTCCACTCGTTTGAGATGCCTGCTGGTCCAGATAATTTAAACCATTTGATTGACCTCAGTGGCCATCAAGATGGGATATACTTTTTGAAACTAATGGTAGACCAACGACAGATCATCAAGAAGCTGATAAAAGAATAATACACGTAAATAAATTTAATAATGACATACCTCAATACTGTTGTACTTTCTATAGGAATGATTTTCGCGGCCGCATCATGTGGTGGTGAGAAGAGTGCAACTAATAAGATGACGATTGAAGAAAACACAACTTCAAAAGTTGTAGAGATACCTAAAGAATCACAAAAAGAAAAAGTAAAGATGGGAGACGGAATATTTGCGAAGATTACTACCAATAGAGGAGAGGTAACACTGCAGTTGGAATTTGAAAAAGCACCAGTAACTGTGGCAAACTTCGTAGGTCTAGCAGAAGGGAAAATTGAAAATGACCACAAAGCGCTTGGAGAGCCTTACTATGATGGCATCGTGTTTCACAGAGTTATTTCTGTGGCCAACGGTCAGGGACAAGACTTCATGATACAAGGTGGTGACCCACTAGGTAAAGGAATCGGTGGACCAGGATATAAGTTTCAAGATGAGTTTGATGCCTCTTTGAAGCATGACCGTAAAGGTGTGTTCTCTATGGCAAACTCTGGACCTCATACTAACGGTAGCCAGTTTTTCATCACCATCGTGCCAACACCGCACTTGGATAACAGACACACCGTGTTTGGTTACGTGATAGAAGGTCAAGACATCGTAGATGCCACACTTCAAGGTGATGTGATGGAGAAGGTTGAGATCATCAGAAAAGGAAAAGCCGCGAAGAACTTTGATGCCGCTGCTATTTTCAAGGAGAGTGCTATTCTGAAATAGTCCTCACCAGAGAGATTTGAAAAGCCCTTCGCGTAGCGAGGGGCTTTTTTTATTCCTCAAAACGCACTCGGCCAAACTTTTGAATCCGCTTGCGTTGGCCAAATAGTATCAGGTCAGTGCCATTGACCTGCCGCGACACTTTTGGCCTAATAACGAGGTCTTTCTTTGAGCTTCTGATAAGCGGAGTGCGCGTGATGCGACCCTGCTTGTCTAGTATAGCAAGAGTCACCATCGACTCGCGTCCACCCGGATTAAAACCAGTGACTTGCTGTCCGTTCTTTTTCACATAGAGATTATTCGGATGGTCGTTGTAGACAAAGTATAGTCTGTCAGCCACCTTCACCATAGAGTAGGAAGAGTACAGCCCATTGTCATTGAGACTGGTCTGACGTTTGGGAATCTTCGTGTTCCACTCCGTGATGCCCTCAACCGATACACGAATCACGATAATGTCATTATGGCGATACTGTATGTCCCGTTGCACATTGGCTCTCCCTCTTGCGTCAAATGAGCGCACCAATTGCTCTTCGGTATAAAACTGCTCGGCAATCATAAGCACACCACCATCTTCATCTAAGATTAACTCATCAAGCACATATTGAAATAGCTCAGGTTCCTTCGTTCCTCTATCCATCATGCGGTACATGCGCTGATTTTCTTTGTCAGTCATGAACTCAGTCATAAACTCGATGTCAAAGTCGCTGGTGGTCAGCGTCAGCTGCTCACCGCTCTGTGCATCCAGTCTTAAAAAGAAATTTCCTTTGATGCTTTGAATTCCATTGGCCGAATAAAACCCGGTGCACATAACGTCTCCTTTGTCATCAATGGTCAGCTTGCTGTCAGTAATAAAACGCCCCTCCAAGTCGATGACATGTGTGCGCATGAGCTCGCCTTGATCGGTAAATGAGAAGATGTGATAGTCAAAGTTTACCTCCCCGCGCAGCTGCTCTAACTTGCGATTTCTATACACCTTGGCAATGACATGTGCGTTGCCGTCCGTATCAACTTCGAGGTCTATAAATTTGAACAGCGAAGACTCGTACTCCATTTCTATTTGCTTGTCCCATTGCACTGTCAAGTCTCGATTTAAAACCATGAGCCCAAAGGATGCAGGGCCCTCAAAGTCTTTTTTCGGATCATACTTTATGATGAGTTTCGAGCTGTCTCGTGCGCTTTTAAACGTGTAGTTGCCCACATTGCTTTTGCTTCGACCCTTAAAATCTAAGGAGAGTAGCTCTCGTTTTTTTGGAGTAGGACAGAGGCTCTTTTTACTTATCGTCTTGTAGCAGAGAACCTCACTTTTCTTCTTAAAGTCTGGATAAGAGCAAAAAAGTAAAATACTATCGCCCCACATGGTGATGGTCTCAACGTCCATGCGCTTGTCATTTTCTGTTCTGACATCGAGGTCGCAATTTCGCTTCGGACTGAGGTCCTCATTATAATGGTCAATCCTCAGGTCAGAAGCAGTGTTGAGAGAAGTACTCTTTAAAGTATAGATGCCAGTCTCATCCTGCCCGATGATGTATGAGAGGGTGGTACGGTCATACACTTCCTGTCCTGGACCCCAGTTTAGACTTACTTTTTTGGCAGATTCTTGAGCAGAAACTCCAAGGCTTAGCAACATAATCAAGGCTAAGAGATAAGTGTAAGAAGAGGGTATAGCGAGATTCATTACTTCAATAACGCAAAAAATGTACCTAATCTGATGAAAAAGGTAGGAGAAGAACTTACTGTATGGTCATATCCGTCTTTGACTTCATCAAGTCATCAAAAACTAATCGCTGTCCTGAGAGAAGTTCTCCTCTGTAGATTACGAACACACGCTCAGGATCCCATGCGTCAACCTCTGCACCAATGGCGTCTCTAGTTTTCGCAGCAATGACTTTCATGTAAATGTCACAGCTTGTTGTTTCTCCCTTTTTGTCTGTCACGCTTATGCTGTAGTTAGGAGGCAGGGCAAGTAAAGAGTCTGCACCTGTTGCGCTAATTTGAGGGTCGAAATGCTCAAAGCTAATGTGCTCAAACTTTGCGAGTAGACTAGACATCGCAGACTTGTTGCCAGGTATGCGGAGTCCTTGAGAGTCCTTCAAACTAAACTCTCCATTAAACCGATCTCCGATGTCTATCTGAAAACTCTCTTCCGGAATTCGCGGCCGATCTACTTTAATGTTTGCTAACTCAAGTCCGGGGTAGTGAAAGATGCCTGTCCATCTCCAATCGTTTACTTTCGAATGAAAACGTGTGGTCAAAAAACCTCTAAACCCGCGAATCTCAATGACAAACGGGTCTGGCGATAGTCCATCTTCAGGAGTTTCTAAAATGGCGTACGTTCCCTGGTTGCTTCGTGTGGCGCGACCTACATACCACGTTTTAATCCACTTGCCTTGACGGTCGTAGATTTTAACTTTTCTGTTGTCACCATTGATTATTTTCATGACAGTAGCACGCTGACTTTTAGGCACAGGCTGCTGTATACCTACTTGTCTAAACGTTTTCATCATGAGCTTCACTGCTGAAGGCATGGCAATGAGTGTGTCATTCAAACTCCAGAAGCCATCATCTTTCCTTTCTAGGGTCAGTTTTCCTTTGTTGTCCGCAATGAAAATCTTACCCACGCTAGCCGTGTCTTTAATGGCAAACTCTGTGAGGGCCTCTTTGGCCATGGACTGTCCTGTGTTTTTAGTTGTGAGCCAATAAATCAAGGCAATTGCCGCAAGGCCAACCAACAGATATACTATGTTTTTACTCATCCTTTGGTGTACCTCGACTTTCTAACTAGATTGAGAATCAGCCCGAGAATAATCATGAGCAGAACAGGCAGGCCTACATTAGCCGCTTTGAGCATGCCGCCTTCGTGTATGACTTTTTCGTCATTCATTTTACGAAGCTTGATACTCCTAGATCGTACGGAGATTAAGGCTTCATCATCAAGCATGTGGTTTACCGTATTGAGCAAAAACTCTCTGTTACCGTAAACAATGTCTTTGGCATAGCGATCAAAGCCAAGTGGAAAATAGTTGAGGCCATCAGCAGAAACTCGGTTTTTGATGAGGTCTCCATCAGCGGCCACAAATACGCTGGTAGGTAAACTCGTCTTTCTCGGTTTGAATCCAGCTTCGGTAAATTTTGGCGAAATCAGATTAAACAGGGGCGACTCAAAAGTACCTTCCAACAGCACCGCCACATTTTGATGAGAAATACGCTTTTCCTTAAAGTCAGGGTTAATGTTGACTATGTTTAAGTTAATGCGAACTGGTGCGCGCATCATGCGCGTATTTTCTGATGTACTGAGTAGCACAGTCTTCTTTATGTCAGGTCGGTCTATCAGGTCCAGGCTCGACACAAACTCGCCCACCACAGGCTCAATGTTAGACACAATAGGGTGGGAGCCTCTCGGAATAAATATGGGTTTGAAGTACCACGGAAATAATTCCATCTGAGGCTGATTACCTTTCATCCCTGTCGTGATGGCAATTGGCGCACAACTGCGGTCTATCATCAAACTCTTGTTCAGTCGCACACCATAATTAAAGAGCAGGTCTTCTACATTAAACTCACGCGCACGTCCCATGGTTTGCTGCGTGTTTCGCAGACTATCAAGGTTGGCGTCAATGGGGTCAAGAAACCACATGACCTTACCTCCGCGCATGATAAACTGATCGATGTGAAACTTGTCTGCATCACCAATTTCACGCTGTGGACTCGCGATTATCAATAAGTCGTACTTGTTGACTCTGTTAGATCCAGTCTCATCTATCGGGTCACTGAGCGCATTGAGTTGCCCATCTATAGTGACTCGCTCTACATTATAATTTTCAGAAAGAATGTTCTCCGCATCGCTGGTCTCCATTCTGCTCAGCTCGCCATGCCCCTCTATAAATGCGATGCTTGGTATACGCGAAGAAGTGATTCTCCTGATGATTTGAGCAAACTCATACTCGAGATTATTGACCGAGTTGATAATCATATTCGGGTCGGCCACACGCTCATTGCTCTTCAGCAACTGCAGCGGCATGGTCTTGTCTTGATAGGTCACGAGCGCCCCGGGGAAGATTATTTTTTCGGTGACCTGATCCTTTTCCTTAAACGTGATGTTGGTGTATTGCAGTCCTGCTTCTTGCAAGTACTCGTAGGTCTCGTTCCTAGATACTTGGCTTTCGCTTTCTGAAGGATTGATAAACTCATACTGCAAATTGTCACCTGCGTAAGCCTTCATCTCGTCCAGTCTTTCTTGAATGGCTCTTTCAAGTCTCTTGTACTCCGCAGGATAATCTCCTTTCAGGTAGACTTTAATAAAGACTACGTCCTTGAGTTCAGACATCAAAGTCACCGTAGCAGGAGAGAGCGTGTGTCTCTTTTCTTCTGTAAGGTCAAAGCGCTGAAAAGCAAAACCCGACAGCACTACCATGGCCACCGCCACGAGCACGCCCACTGTGAGCTTGATTAAGCTGTTTCGTTTATGTCCGCCTTGCTTTACCATTTTCTACTTTCGAGAGAAGTGCGTGTGAGCATGAGAAAAATTGCGATGACCGCAATGAAGTACACGATGTCGCGCGTATCAATTACTCCGCGACTCATACTTCTATAATGTTCATTGATACCGAGCTGAATCATCAACGAGTCAAGTCCACCGAGAAGATCAAAAGAGGCGATGGATTCAAAACCGATGTAGACAAAAAAGCAGAGAAAGACAGAAATAATAAAGGAGACAATCTGATTTTCTGTCAGTGAAGAAGCAAATATGCCAATGGCCACAAATGAGGCAGACAAAAATGCCAAACCGATGTAAGAGCCTAGTATTCCGCCATTGTCAAGGTTACCAGCCGGAGAAGCCAAGTAGTGCACCGAGAAGTAATAGATGATAGTCGGCACCAGCGCGATAAGCACTAAGGTCCAGCCAGAGAAAAACTTGGCCATGATAAGCTGCATGTCCGTCAGTGGCTTGGTGAGCAACATCTCTATGGTGCCGGTGCGCTTCTCTTCTGCAAACGAGCGCATAGTCACTGCGGGAATCAGAAAAAGGAATACCCACGGGGCGATCAGGAAGAGTGTGTCAAGATCAGAGGTGCCTTTGTCTAGCAAGTTAAACTCACCTGGAAAGACCCACATAAATAAACTGACCAGCAAGAGAAATACGATAATGACAACATACCCGATGAGGCTGCTGAGAAAGGATCCTATTTCTTTTTTAAATAATGCGCGCACTTTAGCTTATCTAGACGCACAAAAATATCTTTTCATGCCTAGCCACCTCGTCAAAAGCGGGCAATAATTTCCATAGATCACAGGTCTATATGTGAACAAGATTACTGTTTGATGTAATCTAAAAGTTCGCCTTTGTCGTGCGACTTGATCATTCCTTTGAGATACCTATTGACGTAGACCTTGTTCTTTCTGTCTTTCGCATAGGCGCATAGTTTTTCGGCAGTCTTCAGGTCTATAGTCTCTTCGTCTAAGGTGGTGCCTAGGTTTTCTAGTTTGACTTGAGCCAGGCAGGCTGCAAAAATAGGGTTGAGTGGGCCATTGTTTTTTGTGGCTTTGGCGTAAAAATCTCCAAGCGTAAAATCGATGTTTGGATGCTTGTCCATCCACTTAATCAAAAATCCTGTGGCGATTAAACGGTCATCACGTACTGGTTTTGCTGGTGTGGTCAACAAATAGGCGGCTGCTTCACCAGCCTCTTTGTTTAAACTAGTAGCAGTTTTTTTCTTGATCTTGATTTCTGAAAATCGCTCAGGGTCAAACTGTGCTTGCGCATTGACGGAAAAAAGAATGAAAAGCAGAAAGGAAAAAAGGTAAGTAAGTTTCATGGAATCAAAATTATGTAAAATCACTTGGCCTGAATGCGCTCTTTGTCAACATTCCAGGACACAACTTTGCCAAAACTGCGGATAAAATCGTTGTCCATCAACCAGCGAATGAGTGCTCGTGTGCGCTCTGAGTCGCCCTCAATTTCTTGATGCAGGGTTTCTAAGTCTACTTTGCCAGGCAGCAATCGGCTTCGGATTTGACGCAAGAGTGTCACATATTCTTGACTATTCAGACCAAGACTCTTTTCTTGAAGACAGACGTCACATTGCCCGCAGGCACTGGTGTTCTCTTCGCCAAAGTAGGCGAGCAGCAGCTTGATGCGGCACTCATAGATATTCTCTGCATAGTGTATCATGGCCTGCTGTTTTCCAATCATGCGCTCTCTGCGGCCGGCATTTGTCTCTTTTGACAATCTGATGTCTTGAGCTGGCACGCGGACCATCGGAAAGCTAATCGTAGCTGCGCTGCTCTTTTTTAGATAGGTGGCGAGCGTCATATTCTCCAGACGCTGCAATAGTTCTACAACCAGTTTTTCAGGAATTTTCAATCTGCTGGCCAACTCTATTTCGCTAATTGACACAGGCGATGTGAAGAGCCCGGTGTAAGAGCGGAGCAACACATCTAAGAATCTCTTCATGGATGCATTTCGATCCATTAAGTCCTCCAGTTCTCTTCGACTACAACTCATTTGAAGCTTTGATGGAGAACTAAGTCCTTCGCTAAGAATAATGTAGCCATTGAGCTCCAATAGCTTGAGGGCACCATATGTGGGAAATAGTCTTAGTCCCAATCGTTCTGAAAACTCACCGATACTTAGTCCAAACGACTCTTCACTCACTGAGCCAGTGGCTAATTGAAATCGGTCGGCCAGGGCTTGATATACTTTTTTGACGGTAGACAGTTCAGGAAATTGAGACTCAATGCGCGTAAGAGCATCTTGAGTGTCTGAGAGTGTATACAGCTGGGTGGCCGCGCTGGGCAGTCCATCTCGTCCGGCTCTGCCCGCCTCTTGATAGTAGGACTCGATGCAGTCACTCAAGTCAAAATGAATAACAAGTCGCACATCTGCTTTGTCTATGCCCATGCCAAAGGCATTCGTAGAGACCATGATTTTCTTCTCACCACTGATCCACAGTGCTTGCTGAGCAGCGCGGTTTTGCTTGCTCATGCCTGCGTGATAATATGTGCTGCTCAATCCGTTTTGTGCCAACATGTCTGACAACTCTCTGCACAACCTTCTGTTTCTGACATAAAGTATTCCCGATCCACTGGGCATTGCCTTAAACAAGTCGAGTACTCGTCCGCGTTTATCTCCGACACTCCACGTATTAAAAGAAATGTTGGTCCGATTAAAACTCCTTGAGATGACATGCTTCTGTTTAAACAAGAGTTTCTCTTGTATATCATCTACCACATCGGGAGTAGCGGTGGCTGTGAGCGCCAACATAGGCACAGTCGGGTGGATTTCTCTAATCTGAGCAATAGTGAGGTAGGCAGGTCTAAAGTCATATCCCCATTGAGAAATGCAGTGTGCCTCGTCCACTGCGATGAGGGTGGGCTTCATTTTCTGTAGTCGCTCTTGAAAAAGCGGATTTTCTATACGCTCAGGAGAGATGAATAAGAACCTGATGTCGCCATAGATACAATTGTCGAGCAGCCGATCTATGTCTCGATATTTCAGCATCGAATTAATGGCCACTGCCTTAATTCCTCTTTTGGTCAGCGAGTCCACTTGGTCTGCCATCAAGGCAAGCAGGGGAGAAATGACAATGCACAGACCTTCCTTGACCAATGTGGGCACTTGAAAGCAGATGGATTTGCCTCCGCCCGTGGGAAGTAAGGCCAAGGTGTCTTTACCTTCCAGCACAGCAGAAATAACCTCTTCTTGGCTGTCGCGAAAAGAGTCGTAATTCCAATACTGTTTTAGTATGTCTAGGGGAGTGGGCACTGGCTATGTATTTGCTCTGTACCCTGCATTGTTCTTAATTTGGGTAATTCGCAGCGTCAAGGTAGAACATCTTTGGTAGATTTGCGTTCAACGTATCAACAGTTTAATCCACAGACTCAATATGATTTCAACTCAGCACAAAATCAACATTACCAAAACGGAGAACTCTCGTCTTAACGAGTTTGACCCAGAAAACATTCAATTTGGAAAAGTGTTTTCCGACCACATGTTTGTTGCTGATTATAAAGATGGTGAATGGACAAATCTTGCTATTTGCCCATACAAGGATATTCCGCTAAGCCCAGCCACATCGGCTTTGCATTATGGTCAAGCGCTATTCGAAGGGCTGAAGGCTTATAAAAATTTGAAGGGAGAAGTACTGACATTTAGGCCATTGGCGAATGCACAGCGTCTAAATGCATCGGCAGATCGACTGTGTATGCCGCACTTCCCAACTGACTTATTTCAAGAAGCCTTGTTCCAGCTGCTCGAACTAGACAAAGGATGGGTACCTAATAAGGCAGGGTCATCATTGTATGTCAGACCGTTTATGTTTGCTACCGATAACTACATCGGTGTTAAGCCAAGTGATACCTATAAGTTTATCATTTTCACGTGTCCAGTTGGTGCTTATTACTCCAAGCCGGTGAAGGTCAAAGTAGAGAGCTTTTTCAGCAGAGCCTGTGAAGGTGGAGTAGGAAGAGCAAAGGCAGCAGGAAACTATGCGGCCTCTTTGTTTCCAGCAATCCAAGCGCAGAAAGAAGGCTATGACCAGTTGATTTGGACAGACGCCAAAGAGCATAAGTACATTGAAGAATCAGGGACGATGAACATCATGTTTATCGTAGATAACCAGATTTATACACCAACTACGAGCGGAACTATTCTGCCTGGAATCACACGTGACTCTGTTCTGCGCATAGCCAGAGACTGGGATATGGTGGTCAACGAGACCAGCATACATGTAGAAGAACTTCAAAGAGCCTTAAAGCAAGGTCGAGTGCAAGAAGCTTTTGGTACAGGCACGGCCGCCACGATAGCGCGCATCGATACTATATCCTATGACGGTGTAGATTACAAATTGCCACCATTTACAGAAAACGATTTTGCGGTGAGAATGGGTAATTACTTAGAAGACTTGAAAAGAGGAAATGTTGAAGACAATTATACCTGGGTAAAAAAGGTGTGTGATTGATTTAGACTGGAAAAATTTCAAGAGCCGTTTTCATTGCAGATGAAAGCGGCTCTTTTTTTATGCCCAACTCTTCGTGCTCTTGCAAATACGAAATGATGTTTTCGGTGGCCATGTTGCCCGTCAAATCATCTGCCGCCATGGGGCAACCGCCAAAGCCTTTAAGGGCTCCATCATATCGCGTGCAACCACTGTTGTATGCCGCATGTACCTTCTCTTTCCACGTGTCAGGTGTGGTGTGAAGGTGGGCTCCGATCTCCACTTTGGGCATTTCTGGCACAAGGTTAGAGAACAAGTAGCGGATACTCTTTGGGTCAGATGAACCGATGGTGTCTGACAGCGAAATGATACTCGCATTATATTCCCTTTTTAAGCGATAGCACCAGGCCATAACGATGTCTACATCCCAAGGTTCGTTGTATGGGTTGCCAAAGCCCATGGAGATATAGATGACGAGTTTTTTACCATGCTTGGTGCTCAACTCGGTAATGTCATAGAGTCGTTTGAGCGAGTCTTGTATCGAGCTGTTGATGTTTCTTTTAAGGAAGGTCTCTGAAATGGAAAAAGGAAAACCGAGATAGGTTACTTTCTCTTGCTGCACGGCATCTTGCGCACCGCGCTTATTGGCTACGATGGTCAGTAGCTTGGTATCTGTCTCAGAAAGGTCAAGACCAGCAAGTACTTCTGCCGTGTCTTTGAGCTGAGGAATAGCCTTTGGCGAAACAAAGCTGCCCACATCAAGCGTGTCAAACCCACAGGCCAGCAGTTGCTGCGCATATCTAATCTTATCCGCAGTCGGGATAAAATCATGCAGACCTTGCATGGCATCGCGAGGACACTCGATAAGCTTGATTTTTGGGTGACTCATGTGGTACTATTCATACGCAGCTGCGCGAACAAAGGTACAGTTGCTGGGGGCAATTGCAATTTCAATGGCCATGGCAATCAAAATGTGAATGAAAATCAAAATTGGTGGAGAGGGAGCTTGTACTTCGAATTCCGGTCCCTTCGACTGGCTCAGGGTACTGAGTTAGGTACTTCGATGTTCGAAGTTCATCATTCCTTATTCGACATTTCAATGTTCAGCGCTCAATGTCCAATGAAGCAGTGTTGAAGAACTGCTTTCCTTGATTATTGGGTGTTGGGAGTTGATTATTGGATATTGATTTCTTTGGGCTCTTGATTCTGGGCTTCTTGAGAAGAGTTCGTGGATCGCTCAAAGTCCTAATTTGAGTCCTTCGACCGTTAAAGCATAGTGTTCGTTACTCGATATTCTTCTGCTTTCGGACATTCAATAGGAGGCTTACAGACGGCTATGGAAGCTATTCTAATCATCCCCAAGTACTCTGTTTTTGACACATGTTTCACTAGGAAATGAAATGGAAGTGGGGAATAGTGATCTCAACTACGAAAGAAGTTCAACTGAAGTATACATGCAACAACAAGTTGAGAAACCAGATGACTATTTCAATGA
>CAYSDH010000066.1:13820-17571 GCA_964429805.1 uncultured Flavobacteriales bacterium | reverse complement strand
TCTTCCCAGGTGATGCCTGTGATGATGGCGATGCCAATACAGGTTCAGACATGTATAACGATGACTGTGCATGTGCAGGAACATTCTTAGACGATGACGGAGACGGAATTGCTAACGCTGATGACCAGTGTCCTGGATTTAACGATAACCTGCTCGGAACAGCTTGTGATGATGGTGATGCAACAACAGAAAATGATGTGTTTGTAGATTGTGACCTTTGTCAAGGAACAACTATATCAGTGATCGGATGTACATCAGAAGACGCATGTAACTTTAGTAGTTCAGCTACAACTGACGATGGATCATGCTTCTTCCCAGGTGATGCCTGTGATGATGGCGATGCCAATACAGGTTCAGACATGTACAACGCTAATTGTGAGTGTGCAGGAACATTCTTAGATGATGACGGAGACGGAATTGCTAACGCTGATGATCAGTGTCCTGGCTTTGACGACAACTTACTCGGTACAGCTTGTGATGACGGTGATGCCGCCACAAGTAATGATGTATATGTAGACTGTGACGTTTGTCAGGGTTCAACTACAGCCATATTCGGATGTACAGATGATTCGGCTTGTAACTACAACGCATCAGCTACTAATGATGATGAGTCTTGTATTTACGCAGAAGGATGTGATGAGTGCTCAGGTGAGATTGATGGTTCAGGTACAGTGATAGACAACCCTGATGCAGGTGAAACTTGTGATGATGGCGATGCGACTACAATCGGAGACATCATCTTAGATGACTGTTCTTGTGCAGGTACAACTGTACCAGGATGTATTGATGAAGAGGCGTGTAACTATAACTCAGAGGCTACAGTAACTGATGGTTCATGTATTTTCCCTGGTGATGCTTGTGATGATATGGATCCTGCCACTGGAAATGACATTATCCAAGCAGACTGCTCATGTGCAGGTTCTATTGTCTTAGCTGGATGTACAGACCCTACGGCCTGTAATTATAATGAGACAGCTGACATGGATGACGGTTCTTGTGATTACGGAAATGCCGACTGTGCCGACCCATGTGCGCCTGTTTTAGGATGTACTGACGCAACTGCTTGTAACTACAACGTAGATGCATGTGTATCTGATGACACATGTGTTTACGCAGAAGGTTGTGATGAGTGTTCAGGTGAAACTGACGGCACAGGCACCGTGATTGACAATCCAGAAGTAGGAGAGTCATGTGATGATGGAGATGCCACAACAATTAATGACGTGATACAAGCTGATTGCGGTTGTGCTGGAGAATCAGCCTTGACAGGTTGTACGGATATGACAGCATGTAACTACGATTCAGCTGCGATGCTAGATGATGAGTCATGTGTATACGCAGAAGGTTGTGATACATGTTCAGGAGAAACTGATGGGTCTGGAACTGTTATTGACAATCCAGAAGTAGGGGAGTCTTGTAATGATGGTAATCCAAACACAATGAATGACACAGTTTCTGCAACATGTGACTGTATTGGAGAAGCAATAGTAATGGGATGTACAGAGCCAGATGCGTGTAACTTTAATGCAGATGCAAATATGGAAGACGGAAGTTGTTTAGCCCCAGGTGATGCTTGTGATGATGGTGATGCAACAACTACAGGAGATGTCCTTCAAGATGACTGCTCGTGTTCAGGTGTGTCTGTTCCTGGCTGTACGAACTCATTAGCATGCAATTACAGCGAGATGGCAACTGTTGATGATGGTTCATGTATCGTACCAGGTGACTCGTGTGATGATGGTGACATGGATACAGAAAATGATGTGATTCAAGATGACTGTTCTTGTACTGGTACTCCTGTAGCTGCAGGTTGTTCTCCGGGCGTAGGTCTAGAAAACATAATTGTTGAAACGTACTATGTTTCTGATGCAAACGATGCGACTGATGAAGATGGTGGAAGTGACTTGCCAGTTGGTTCTGTGACATATAGAGTATTTGTCGATATGGCAGCAGGATGGAGCATGGAGTCTATTTTCGGAAACTCTGACCATGACTTGGTATTCGGAACAACTTCTGAGTTCTACAATCAAGAAGATAGAGGAGAGCAAACAGGAGAGGAGATAGCAGATAATCGCTTAGACGAGAATACACTTGCACTAGACTCATGGTTATCTATGGGTGGTGCTTCTGAATCACACCTCGGAGTGCCGAAGGTGCTTGACACTGATGGGTCTATCATTGGTGGAGTAAATAATGATGGAGGTTCAGAAGTGATTGCTGGTGGTCTTCTTGTTAATGATGACATGGCTGCTGGTATTCCACTTACTACTGCTGATGGTTTGATTTCAGGAACTCCAGCTGGAACTGACTTCATTGGTGACCTTGGCGGACTGGCAGGCACGTATTTCGGAGATGAAAATGCTGCTGGAACGTTTATCAGTCAAAACGGTGCTTATGCAGTACTCGGAGGAACTCCTGGTGCAACTGCTGACAACGTGCTCTTGATTGGACAGTTTACGACTGACGGAATCTTCAACTTCGAGTTGAACTTCAGAATCGGAGGTCCTGGTGACTCATTTGAGCAGTACACAAGTAGTAATCCTGTGATTATTCAAGGTGGTGGCGGTCAATCTGAAATTCAGTGCGACCTGTTGAGCTACACATCTGCACCGCAGATTGTCCAGTTTCAAGATCCAATCAACATCTTGACTTACCCTAATCCAAATGATGGAACTGGAGTAACATTGAAGTTTGATGACCTACCTGGTGAAGGAGAATTAGTAACAATGGAGCTAGTTGACATGTTTGGTCGATCTATTTCAATGGGTCAATTCACCAATGTCAATCAGACAACGGTATTCCGTACAATAGACTTTGAGCAGCAATTGCAAGAAGGCATCTACCTTGTAAGAGTGAGATACAACGGATTGACTGAAACTCAGAAAATCATTGTTTCTAAGTAAAAAACTGTAACCAAACTACTAAAGCCCTCTCCACCTTGGAGAGGGCTTTTTTTGCTTCAAAATCTCATTTTCTCCTTACCTCTCAAGTACTTGCGCCCTACCTGCTACTCACCTATCTTTGCGTACTCAATCAGTAAAACACCAAACTTTATTTACTGCAAAGAGCATCTTTACACTTGCAATTTGTAGCACAAAAACACAAATACCCTGCATTAGGGTAAATGCACTTACGCTATGGCAAAACAATTACTACGTACATTTTTATCATCACTTTCGGCACTTCTTATTTGTTGTTGCCTTTACGCAAATGGACCTGTATTCGCGTCCAGTGATTTCGACTCTCATACTTGGGAGAATCCGATTCCCGCCTCTTTGACTCAGTACTTTAGTACATCAGATCAGAAGGCGGATTTTTCTTTTATCGGCATTGGGGTTCTGGCGCCAGAGGTGATAGAGGAATTTCAACAAGGACCGTGGGACTGTCCTAACGTACCGGGCAACATCGGTGACTGGTGTGATGACGGTGACCCAATGACTACGGACGACACGATTATGCCTGATTGCTCTTGTCTTGGAACAAGCACTGGCATACTTGGTTGCACCGATTTGTCTGCCTGTAACTATAACTCTTCTGCGACTGTAGATGATGGTTCATGCGTACTTCCCGGAGACGCTTGTAATGATGGTGATGCGACTACTTTAAATGATGTCGTTCAGTCTGACTGCTCATGCTCAGGAACAACAGTACCTGGTTGTACTGATGCTAATGCTTGTAACTACGATAGCGCAAGTACGGTTGATGATGGTTCATGCATTCTTCCTGGTGATGCCTGTGATGATGGAGATGC
>CAYSDH010000066.1:11632-13720 GCA_964429805.1 uncultured Flavobacteriales bacterium | reverse complement strand
ATGCCTCAGCGTGTAACTATGATGCGAGTGCGACAGTTGACAATGGTTCATGTGTACTTCCTGGAGATGCCTGTGATGACGGAGATGCCACAACAATTAATGATCTAGTATTGGCCGACTGCTCATGTGCCGGAACATCAGTTCCTGGTTGTACTGATGCCAATGCCTGTAACTACGATGCAAGCGCCACACTAGACAATGGTTCATGTGTGCTTCCTGGTGATGCCTGTGATGATGGAGACGCAACTACTCTTAATGATGTAGTGCTTTCAGACTGCTCATGTGCCGGAACATCAATTCCTGGATGTACAGACATTGCTGCCTGTAACTACAATCCTGGAGCGACACTAGATAATGGTTCTTGTATTCTTCCTGGAGACTCTTGTGACGATATGAACCCAATGACAGTCAACGATGTAGTGACATCCAACTGTATGTGTATCGGAGAGACTATACCGGGTTGTATGAATGACATGGCTTGTAACTATGATCCAAATGCCACTGAAAACGATGGTTCATGTGTATTCCCAGGTTTCTCTTGCGATGATGGTAATGCCGCTACCGTAAATGATATTTATCAAAGTGACTGTTCTTGTGCTGGAAGCATCGTTTCTGGTTGTACAGACGCCAACGCATGTAACTATGACGCCACTGCCACTGAAGACAATGGCTCATGTATTCTTCCAGGTGATGCCTGTGATGACGGAGATGCTGCTACAATTAACGATGTAGTGCTTGCAGATTGTTCATGTGCCGGAAACACTGTTCCGGGTTGTACGGATGCCAATGCATGTAACTATGACGCTGCTGCTACTGCAGATGACGGAACCTGCATACTTCCCGGTGATGCCTGTGATGATGCTGATGCAACAACTGTCAATGATATTATTCAAGTCGATTGCTCTTGTGCAGGAAATACTGTGCCTGGTTGTACTGATGCAACTGCCTGTAATTACGATGCGACTGCCACTGTAGAAGATGGTTCATGTACGTATGCTCCTTGTGCGCCAGGATGTACAGACCCTTGTGCTGATAACTATGACTCTGCCGCTGATGGTGACGATGGGTCTTGTAATCCTTATGATACGACCTGTAACACGGATTGTACGCTCGGAGATATTGAGATTTGGGATGCGGCCAGTTGTGGTTGTGTTGTTGATGTGGTCACTGTTTCAGGATGCACAGATGTAGCCGCCTGTAATTATGATCCAGCTGCCAATTGCGAAAATGGATCATGCGTCCTTCCAGGTGATGCCTGTAACGATGGTGATGCCACAACAATTAATGATGTTGTCCTTGCAGACTGTTCTTGTGCAGGAAATACAGTGCCAGGATGTATCGATGCCAACGCATGTAACTATGATGCTTCGGCAACAGTTGACAACGGTTCATGTATCCTTCCAGGTGATGCCTGTGACGATGGTGATGCGACTACAGTAAACGATATTGTTCAAGCGGATTGTTCTTGTGCAGGAAACACGGTTCCAGGTTGTACTGATGCTTCTGCGTGTAATTATGACGCCACTGCCACAGTAGATGATGGTTCATGCGTCCTTCCAGGTGATGCTTGTGACGATGGCGATGCCACTACTATTAATGACACTGTCCTTGCAGACTGTTCTTGTGCAGGAAATACAGTGCCAGGATGTATCGATGCCAACGCATGTAATTATGATGCTTTGGCAACAGTTGACAACGGTTCATGTATCCTTCCAGGTGATGCCTGTGATGATGCAGATGCGACTACAGTAAATGACATTATTCAAGCTGATTGCTCATGCGCAGGAAACACAATTCCTGGATGTATGGATGTAGCGGCATGTAACTATGACCCGGCTGCAACTGTAGATGATGGTTCATGTACGTTTGCTCCTTGTACGCCAGGTTGTACTGACCCGTGTGCAGACAACTACGACCCAGCTGCCGATGGTGATGACGGGTCATGTAATCCGTATGACACAACGTGTAACACAGATTGTACATTAGGTGATATCGAAATATGGGATGCTGCTTCATGTGGATGTATTGTAGACGTAATCACTGTAAATGGTTGTACAGATGCCAACGCATGTAACTTTGATGCTGCTG
>CAYSDH010000066.1:0-11532 GCA_964429805.1 uncultured Flavobacteriales bacterium | reverse complement strand
GTAATCACTGTAAATGGTTGTACAGATGCCAACGCATGTAACTTTGATGCTGCTGTAACTTGTGACAACGGTTCATGTGTCTTGCCAGGCGATGCCTGTGATGATGGTGATGCAACTACTGTCAATGACACTGTTCTTGCTGACTGTTCTTGTGCTGGTAATACGGAGCCAGGATGTATTGATGCAAGTGCATGTAACTACGATGCTGCTGCGACAGTTGATGATGGTTCATGTATCCTTCCAGGAGACTCTTGTGATGATGGTGATGCCACAACTGTAAATGATATTGTTCAAGCTGACTGTTCTTGTGCAGGTGTGACTGTACCGGGCTGTACTGATGCTAGTGCGTGTAATTATGACGCTGCTGCCACTTTAGATAATGGGTCATGTGTTCTTCCAGGTGACGCCTGTGATGATGGTGATGCAACAACGGCTAACGATACTGTTCTTGCAGATTGTTCTTGTGCAGGTGTGACTATTCCAGGTTGTGCTGATGCCAATGCTTGTAACTATGACGCGACAGCGACAATAGATGACGGTTCTTGTATCCTTCCAGGTGATGCCTGTGACGATGCAGATGCAACAACAGTAAATGACATTATTCTATCGGATTGTACGTGTGCTGGTAATACTATACCAGGATGTATGGACCCTGCGGCATGTAACTTTGACCCAGCAGCAACTGTTGAAGATGGTTCATGTACGTTTGCTCCATGCACTCCGGGTTGTACTGACCCTTGTGCAGACAACTATGACCCAACTGCCGATGGCGATGATGGGTCTTGTAATCCGTATGATACAACGTGCAACACTGATTGTACGATAGGTGACATCGAAATTTGGGATGCCGCTTCATGTGGATGTATTGTCGATGTAATTACCGTTAACGGATGTACAGATGCCAACGCATGTAACTATGACGCTGCTGCAAACTGCGACAATGAATCTTGTGTTCTTCCAGGTGATGCCTGTGATGATGGCGATGCTGCAACAATCAATGATGTTGTCTTAGCCGACTGTTCTTGCGCAGGAAACACTGTGCCAGGATGTACAGATGCGAATGCATGTAACTACGATGCTGCAGCCACAGAAGATGATGGTTCATGTACCTACGCTCCATGTAACCCGGGATGTACCGACCCATGTGCCGATAACTACGATGCCTCAGCTGATGGTGATGACGGTTCATGTAACCCATATGACACGACTTGTAATACTGACTGTACCCTAGGTGACCTCGAAGAGTGGGACCCTGCGACATGTGGATGTATTGTTACTGAGGTTGTAGTATACGGTTGTACTGATATAGCCGCGTGTAACTTCAGCCCAGGTGCTACGTGTGATGATGGTACTTGTGTCCTTCCAGGCGATGCCTGTGATGATGGCGATGCGATTACAATTAATGATGTTGTTCAGTCTAACTGCTCATGCTCAGGTGTGACAGTGCCAGGTTGTATCGATGCTTCTGCATGTAACTATGACGCTTCTGCCACTGTAGATGATGGTTCTTGTATCCTTCCAGGTGATGCCTGTGACGATGCTGATGCCACAACAGTCAATGATATAATTCTGGCTGATTGCTCTTGTGCCGGTAATACGCTACCAGGCTGTATGGACCCAGGAGCCTGTAATTATGACGCTACGGCAACTGTAGACGATGGTTCTTGTACATATGCGCCATGTAACCCAGGCTGTACAGACCCTTGTGCAGATAACTATGATGCGGCAGCTGATGGTGATGATGGTTCTTGTAACCCATATGACACAACATGTAATACAGACTGTTCACTCGGTGACCTTGAGATATGGGATGCCGCTTCATGTGGATGTGTTGTCGATGTGGTTGTAACAGAAGGGTGTACTAATTCAGATGCCTGTAACTACGATCCTGCTGCAAACTGTGACAACGGTTCTTGTGTATTGCCAGGTGACAGTTGTGACGATGGTGATGCGACTACTATTAATGATACTGTGATGTCTGACTGCTCTTGTTCAGGTGTGACTGTGCCGGGTTGTATAGACTCAAATGCATGTAACTATGATGCTGCTGCAACTGTTGATGATGGATCATGTATTCTTCCAAGTGATGCCTGTGATGATGCAGATGCCACAACAGTAAATGACATTATTCTATCAGATTGCTCATGTGCTGGTACGACTATTCCAGGATGTATGGATCCAGGAGCCTGTAACTTTGACCCATCTGCCACTGTAGATGATGGTTCATGTACGTATGCTCCTTGTAACCCAGGATGTACAGACCCATGTGCCGATAATTACGACCCAACGTCTGACGGAGATGATGGATCTTGTAACCCGTATGACACAACATGTAATACAGACTGTTCAGTCGGTGACCTTGAAATCTGGGATGCTGCCTCATGCGGATGTGTCGTTGATGTGATTGTAATAGATGGTTGTACAGACTCAAATGCATGTAACTATGATGCCGCTGCAAACTGTGACAACGGTTCTTGTGTTCTTCCAGGAGATAGCTGTAATGATGGTGATGCCGCAACAATTAATGACACTGTTCAGTCTGACTGTTCATGTTCAGGTGTAACAGTGCCAGGTTGTATTGACATCAATGCCTGTAACTATGATGCAGCTGCAACGGTTGATGATGGCTCATGTATCCTGCCAGGTGACAGTTGTGATGATGGAGATGCCACGACTATCAATGATGAAATTCAGAATAACTGTTCTTGTTCAGGTGTAACAGTTCCAGGATGTATTAATTCTGATGCGTGTAACTATGATGCATCTGCAACAGTTGATGATGGGTCATGCATCCTACCAGGAGATAGCTGTAATGATGGTGATGCCACCACAGTAAATGACACCGTACAGTCAGATTGCTCTTGTTCAGGTGTGACTGTGCCAGGATGTAACAACTCTAGTGCATGTAACTATGATGCTTCGGCAACTGTGGATGACGGTTCATGTATTCTTCCAGGTGATGCCTGTGATGACGGAAACTCTGCGACTGTAAACGACTTGGTTCAGAACGATTGCTCTTGTTCTGGTGTTACAGTTCCGGGATGTACTAATTCTTCAGCATGTAACTATGATGCATCGGCTACTGTCAATGACGGTTCATGTATACTACCTGGTGATAGCTGTAATGACGGTGATGCGACAACTGTCAATGATGAGGTTCAGGCCGATTGTTCTTGTGCTGGTGTTCAAATACCAGGATGTACGAACTCATCTGCGTGTAACTACGATGCCTCAGCTTCTATAGATGATGGTTCATGTATTCTGCCAGGAGACAGTTGTGATGACGGAGATGCGACAACCATCAATGATGAAATCCAAAATAACTGTTCATGTGCAGGTGTGACTGTACCGGGCTGTATTGATTCTAATGCGTGTAACTATGACGCTGCTGCAACAGTAGATAATGGCTCATGTATATACCCAGGTGACTCGTGTGACGATGGTGATGACAATACTGTCAATGATGAGATACAAGCTGACTGCTCGTGTATTGGAGCGGCTGTGCCAGGATGTACACTTGTTACAGCATGTAACTATGATGCCTCTGCCACGATAGATGACGGTACGTGCTTCAGTCCAGGTGATTCGTGTGATGACGGTAACCCTGCTACAACAGGAGATGTTATTCAGTCTGACTGTGGTTGTGCTGGAGTTGTAGGGCCTACATGTAATCCAGGTTCTGGACTAGAGAGCTTCTTCGTTGAGAAGTACTATGTCTCTGATGCCAATGATGCTACTGATACTGACGGTGGTTCACTTCCTGCTGGTTCGGTCACGTACCGCGTCTTTGTTGACTTAGCAGACGGATGGAGACTAGAGTCTGTATTTGGAAACATCGATCATCAGATGGACTTTAGCACCACTACTGAGTTCTTCAATAATGAGGACAGAGGTGAGAATACTGGAGATGCCATCAACGATACGCGTCTTGATGAGAACACTGTAGCTCTTGACTCATGGTTGTCAGTAGGTGGAGCCTCTGATGAGCACTGGGCTATACCAAAGTACTTTGACACAGACGGGTCAATCGTAGGTGGTACAAACAACGATGGTGGTTCTGCCGGTATCGGTGGTGGACTGCTTACTAATGCTGATCCAAGTGCAGGTCTTGCACTTACTTCGCAAGACGGGTTGGTTGCTGCCACACCAATAAATACGTCAATTATCGGAGACATTTCTTCTCTGGTTAACACATATTTTGGTGATGCAAATGCCGCTGGTTCATTTGTCTCAACTGATGGTGCTTACGCAGCTCTTGGAGGTGCAGTAGGACCAACATCTGAAAACATGGTGTGTATCGGTCAGTTTACTACTGATGGTGTGTTCTCATTCAACGTGAGTTTCCGTATCGGAAACTTGTCTGGAGGAACAGTCAACATCGAGCAGTATACTTATGGCACGCCAGTGGTTATACCTAACACAGGCGGTCAAATGGAGATACAGTGTGATGCACTGAGTTTCAGTTCTGACAACTTGACGCCAGCTGTGCCACCTGCGCCAGTTCAGCCTGTTGGAGTAGATGTGCTTGATATCGACTTGAAGTCGTACCCTAATCCAACTAATGGTGATTTTGTATCCTTGAAGTTTAAGGATCTACCAGGAGAAGGAGAGCTTGTCAAATTGACTATGTCAGATCTCTTCGGAAGGTCGCAGCAGGTCGATCAGTTTGAAAACTACTCTACGGATGAGGTGCACAGAAAAGTGAACTTTGAGCAGACTCTCGAGCCGGGTACTTATCTCATGACTGCGCAGTACAATGGAATAATCCAAACGGTGAAATTCATTGTTATCAGATAAAATATTCTGAACTAAATAGAACGAGCCCTTTCTGATTTTCAGAAAGGGCTTTTTTTATGCGCCAAATCGCCTGTGTATCTCCTCACGCTCAGCATAGGGCAGAGGCTCTAGTTCACGAAGCAATGTTCTTAATCGTTCTTTAAAGTCTTCGTCTGGCGTATAGAAATACTGCTCACCACTAATCAGCTCAGGATAAGCGAGTCTTAGCGGAAGCAGGGGCCTCACGCCAGCCGCTATGGCTTCGACAATGCTAATGCCAAAGAAATCTTGATTTGAGCACACGGGCAATAGGTCTGCCTGGCCCAGTAGTGCATGGTATTCCTCTTTTGACTCACAATAACCCCAGTGACTTATTCTGTCAGACAATTGCTTATATGCCTTTGAAAAGATATTAGGACTATGGGCATACGAACGCCCTGTGACTATCAGTTTAAAAGCAACGCCTTCGTTCTGTAGATCAATCAGGACACGAAAAAACTGCTCTGGATTCTTATCATATTCCCAACGATGATTCCACAGAATGGTCGGTATCCCGGATTCCTCCTTCTTTAAGTCTATCAGATGCTCAAGATTCAATTTCATGTAGCTCAGCTCAGACTTCTCCTGTATGCGGGCGATGGTATGCTGCCCTTGATTGTCGGGAAACTGTCCAAGAAAATCGGGTAGAGCACCTGTAAATGAATCAAGATGATACTGCGAGTTAAACAGCACCTTGTCTGCCGCAAGTGCACTTGTGTAATTGATAAATGCGTAATGGTTGTCTCGCTTCATTCGCTTATCCGCATCAGTAGGTGACCATGGGTAGGTCAGCTGGTTTTCATGAAAATAGACATGGACCTGACAACCATCAACAGCACTTCCTACTAGCCCCAAAAACGTAGAGATATCAAGCATATCAGAGGCGATGATGAGTTCAGGTTTCCAGTCGAGGATTTGGTACTGCTCAGCCAAGTGCACCGCTGCACCGTGCATGCGCCATTTCCAATGCCGACCCTTCATTGATAAAACTCGTGCTTCACCGTCATGGACACGCACTAGATTTTCTGCCCACTGTTTATGAGAACCAGTAAAAAATGGTTCGATGATGAGTAGACGCTTAGTCTTCATTCATCGTATTGACTTTCATTTTTTCAAATAGAGACACACATTCCATGGCCTCTTTCACATCATGCACACGAAGTATTGACGCACCTCTTTCGAGGCAAGACATGTGTAAGGCTGTGCTTCCGTTGGACGATTCTGATGCGCTGACATTCAGCACTTTATAAATCATAGACTTGCGGCTCAGTCCAGCGAGAACGGGTCTGCCCAAAATGCCAAAATGGTCAAGATGCTGGAGCATGGCATAATTGTGGTCCACGGTCTTTCCAAATCCAAATCCGGGGTCTAAAATGATGTCAACCACACCTGCTTTTTTGAGCGTATTGATTCGCTCAGAGAAATATTTTGTCACGTCATACACCACATTCTCATAGGTCGGATTGTCCTGCATGCTTGTTGGGTTTCCCTGCATGTGCATGCATATGTACGGTAAGCCAAGCGATGCCACCACATCAATCATGTCCTTATCGGCTGTGCCTCCAGAGATGTCGTTAATCAGCACAGCACCAGCTTCTGCAGCCTCATTGGCCACCGCACTCTGAGTGGTGTCAATGCTTATGAGTACATCTGGAAATCGGTCAACCAAGGCCTCAATGACTGGAATAACCCGAGACATCTCTTCCTTCACACTCACCGCCTCAGCTCCTGGACGACTCGATGCACCGCCAACATCAATAAATGTGGCACCTTCTTTAAGCATCTGATTGGCTTTTTCGAGGGCTGCTTTTGGCTCAACATAATGGCCACCATCATAAAAAGAGTCTGGAGTGATATTAAGAATACCCATGACGCGCGGAGTCCGAAGGTCGACTATCCGTCCTTTACAATTCAGTGTTGTCGTCCTATGAAATGATGTATCTTGGCCTGCCATTAGAATCGGTTCTCACCATTGGAAAATACTGTTGAACAATACCTGTCCGTCCTTGCCAAATGTAGGGAGATATTCACCAAGAAAACGAAGGACTATGGCACCGCGTGGCGTGTGCTAAGAACGAGCTCACTGACTGATCAGATTTTCATCAAGGGCAATCGTATTCGTACCATTCAAGAAACTGGCGAAAGCAGAGTAGGAGAGAGTATCGAAGGCGAGTTTGTAGCCATCGTCAATTATGCCGTTATGGCCTTGATACAGCTTGATTTGAGCGGAGTAGAAAATCTAGATTTAGCCACAGACGAAGCGCTTGAGCGATACAACCAAAAAGCTACAGAGGCACTTGAGCTAATGAAAAAGAAGAATCACGATTACGGAGAGGCCTGGCGCGACATGCGGGTATCATCGCTTTGTGATTTGATTTTGATGAAAATATTGCGAGTAAAACAAATTGAGGATAACAAGGGTAAAACCCTTATTTCTGAAGGGATAGATGCCAATTACTTGGACATGCTCAATTATGCCGCTTTTGCCTTGATTAAAATTGAAGAAGGTGAGCAGCCTTAATAACTAGACCAAGACTGCCTTTTAAATTCATGCACCCATAAAGCATAGCACACGTGTCAAAGAAGATAATAATCGTAGTAGGGACGAGACCTAATTTCATAAAGGTCACTCAGTTTAAAAAGGCCATCAAGGCGCATGATAATATAGACTGCGTAATAGTGCACACAGGCCAGCATTATGACAAGAAAATGTCAGGTGTGTTTTTCGATCAGTTTGGCTTGGTTCCTGACTATTTCTTAGAGACTCCGTCAGCTTCGCCTAATCAGCAGATGGCCAACACAATGATTTCTCTGGAGGGTGTCTGCAAAGAAGTAGAGCCTAGCCTGATTATGGTGGTTGGTGATGTCAACTCAACCTTTGCTGCCGCGCTGACGGCCAACAAGATGGGGCTACCCATCGCGCACCTTGAGAGTGGATTGAGAAGTGGCGACCATACTATGCCCGAAGAGATCAATCGCATCTTAACAGATAAAATCACGGACTACTACTTTGTCACAGAGCAAAGCGGGCTTGATCACCTAAAGAAAGAAGGTCAGCCAGACAAGAAAGTTCACTTTGTAGGTAACACCATGATAGATACCATGGTGGCTTTTGAAGAGAATATCGAGGCATCTTCCATTATGGAAGAAGTAGGAGTGAGCGCCAATGATTATGTGCTCATGACCATGCACCGGCCAGCAACTGTAGATGATGAGGTTGAACTAACAAAGCTCTTTGACCTCATGGAGTTTATCACTGAGAAGAGAAAACTCGTCTTCCCGATGCACCCGCGCACACTTAAAAATGTCACAAAGTTTGGGATGAATGATCGTCTTAAAGCCATCAAAGGCTTGATTATTACCGAACCGATGGACTACTTCTCATTTCAAAAGCTCATCAAGTATTCTAAACTGATACTGACTGATAGCGGTGGTATCCAAGAAGAGTCTACATTTAGACAAGTACCTTGCCTGACTCTCAGACCTAACACCGAACGACCGAGCACCGTGACTCTCGGTAGCAATGAGCTGATCACTTTTGACCTTGATTTAATCAAGTCTAAATTGGCTGAAATAGAAAGTGGTCAGTATAAAAAAGGGCAAGTACCACCTCTTTGGGATGGGCAGGCTACACAGCGCATCGTGGCAATTTTGTCCGAGCTTTTGTAATCAGGTATAGCCTTTTAGACTGTATACCATTCTTCCGACAAGCTCTTTAATCGGCACATCCCACATGATGACCGTGTGCATACTCGGCCAGAAGTAAGACTCAACAGAGTATTCGCTGCCGTGTGAAAAGTAATCTGCCGGATATGGATCTAGCTCAAATCCCTCTTTCTTGTAGCATGCCATGGCCCGCTTCATGTGATAGGCCGAAGTGATTAACAAGCCTTTTCTACCAAGTCCAAGACTATCAACTAGCTGAGCAGAATAAAGGGCATTCATATGCGTATTCCAGCTGTGATTTTCACAGTGCACGGCACGCTGGTCAATGCCATTGTCAACTAAAAATTTCTTTGAAATTTCTGCTTCTGTCAATTCCCTATCCTCACCACACACTCCGCTCGAGAGTATGATTTTCTCAATCGCACCTTTATTGTATAAATCCATAGCCTCAGTAAGTCTGTCTATGGACCTGTAAAACTCCACATCATTAGTGCGCTCATTATAATCTGCATAGCCACCCAAGACCACCGCATACGCGTGTTTCGAGCCTTCGGTATACACGGTGTCACGCGCTGGCTCCATCATTCTCATCACCGAGTTAAACAAAAATGAGTTGCCGAAAATCACAAATAGCAACAGGCCCAACACTATTCTTCGCCTTCTTTTATATTGAGACCGAGTCAGCAAGGCAGCCATCATCAGGAAGATTATCCACATGGCGGGCTGTATCAGGAAGGCCAGAAGCTTGGAGAGCACGTAAAACATGGTGTACTTTTGGGCGAAGATAAGCGATGAATGAGTAGGGAACAGTTGGTCTACCTAACATACGGAGATATGGACTCTCCAGTCTTTGAGACACAAGTGATTGGCTTTTGCGATTTCGTAGAAAAAGAGCTTGAGATTGACACACTCCTCGTGAGTTTTGTGCCGCTGAGGCTGTACATGTCTCAAAAGAAAAAACTCTCCAGATATGGCAGGCCTGTCAAGGTATATCCTGTAGTCAACAGGTGGCAGGGTCGCAAATGGTATAGCCGTTTTAATGCGCGCCTAGTTGCCGGCCTTGGAGGCAAAAGCGTGATGACGCGCAATCCCATTGCTTCGCACCTTACAGCCGCTCTCAAAGAAAAAGGCTGGCGTTCCTTTTATGATGCGCGTGGTTGCCAGTATGTCGAACTCAAAGAGTTTTCTGATGCCTCGGAGGCTGAAATTGAAGAGATGAAACGATGCGAGGTGCAGTCGTTTAGACAGGCCGACTGGGTGTTTAGTGTATCAAAACAACTAGTCGATTATTTCAAAGACAACCACAAGTACTGGGAGCATACTTTCTCTGTAATTCCATGTTGCTACAACGTGGAGCACGAAGTGGCCGAGACCAGACAAGATCTGAAAACAAGGCTTCTGAAAGGAAAGGAAGGGAAGATATTTTGCTACGCGGGCTCACTAGGAGTATGGAATTTTCCCAAGTCATTCTTAGATCTGCTTAAAGTCATACTCAGTGATAAGACCAACACTGTAGTCATTCTGAGTAAAGACATTTCTAAGCTGGAGAAGCACCGCTTCTTGCAGAATAATGAACAGGTCATCTTAAAGTCAGTGGGCGTCAAAGAGGTGAAAGAGTATGTGAGTATTTCAGACTACACTATTCTGTTGCGCAAAAAAGCGGTGACTAATCAAGTGGCCTCACCAAGTAAGTTTGCAGAATATCTGGCAAATGGGGCTCAAGTAATTATCTCGCCCGCTGTGGGCGACTTGTCTGAATTTGTGCAGCAAAAAGGCTGTGGATTAGTGTATAAAAACAAGAATGACAACGAGCGAATATTGGCTTTAACTAAAACTTCTGATGAACAGCGATTGAAAAACAAGGCCTTGGCCGATGACTATTTTCAGCGTGCCTCAGTCTATAACAAGACCAAATACCGAAACCTCCAGACCATACACGGAGGCCATTATAATGACTGAGCGAATCGCCATAGTGGCTTTTGGCATGGAGCATTGCAAGCGAGGTGTGGAGGCGCACGCGTCTATGCTTTTTGATAAACTTTCTCTTGAGCCCAACCTAGATGTGTTTCTAATTAAAGGGTCTGGACCGCGACAAGCAAATCATGTCAAACTTTCCGTCTTAAAACGAGACTCTTTGGTAAACCGATTTCTCGGCAAAATCAGAGGATATAACATCTACTGGGAGCAGGTCTTCTTCATGGTCAGATTAGGTCTTCATCTACTCTCAAAAAAAGGCCGCTATGATGCCGTTTATACCCAAGAGTATGTGCACTTAGTAGGCATGGGCAAGTTAAAGAGCTGGTTCAATCTGAAATACAGAATAGTCTACTGCGAGGGCTTTGTCATCTCTAGGCCAACGAGATTAAAGTATGCAGACTCACTGCAAGAGATTAATAAAAAGAACTACGCTGAGCTGAGCGAGCAAGCAGCTAATCAAGGCAAAAAGATGAAGCTCATTCCTCACTTTTATGAGCGGCAGGCCATTGAGCTAAATGCTCAAGAGAAGGAAGTCTTACGCAGCGTAGAAGAATTTAAAGCAGACAGAAAGGTCTTGTTCTTCGTTGGCTCAACAGAAAGACCCGAGAAAAACTTCAGCTATATCTGGGAAGAGATTAAAGAGCTCGACAGCTCTTGGGCCTTGCTCATCTGCGGTGAATGTCCTGCGGCTACTTTTAGAAAATTAGAGGCCGATTTTCCTAATCGAGTAAAGCATTTATACGTACCACATTACTTGATGGAAGAGATTTACACCCGCTGTGACTTCTTTCTGCTTCCAGCACTTGACGAGCCTTTTGGCATCTCTATCATCGAGGCCATGTATGCGGCCATACCGCTCATACTGCATGACACAGCGCACTCACGTTGGGTCAGCAACGACCAGAGTCAGTGCATAGACATGACTGCAAAGGGGAGTCTGAAAAAACATCTAACCCACATCTCAGATGTGCCTCAATATGTATTAGAAAAAGGGAAAGCCAACAGGGCGTACTTTGACAAGTCATATACTTGGGAACATCTGAGAACTGACTACATTGACATTGTATCATAGAG
>CAYSDH010000065.1:0-17657 GCA_964429805.1 uncultured Flavobacteriales bacterium | reverse complement strand
TTTCTACTCAGCGCCTAATTATACGCGGAGCAAACAGGTTGTGAGCGCATTAACAATCTTGTCATCTGAGAAAAATACTTGTATTTTCAAAGTTGTTTTAGCTCCATTACACCAAGTAAAGTCATGCGAAGAAAACTGTTGATGAGCAGTTCGACATGATGCCATAACCATACTCAATCAGTGCAATAAAACACCCGACACAAGAGACTGTAAAAGATGTGAAAAAACAAGACATCAATGACAAGCAAAATCATGCAAAATATAGACGGCCAACAGGATTGAAATCAGACTAAAATTGAACGTTTTGGCCGTTAAGACCAATCCACTTTTATCGATGATTTTTTCCAGTTCACCTTAACGAATGGCAACTGATGAATGAGCAACTCTTGGCCTTTTTTCTCGACTCTGGCACGGTCATTTTCGATGGACTGCACAAATCTCAAGTCTTCATGACTGACCACTATTTTTTTGCCATCTACTTTTACCTGACGTTTGCTTTTCAGACCGTGGAAGTACATTGTCACCGAATCATATTCCGACTTAAACCTTCCCTTTTGAGGGCCAATTTCTAAGCCGGTTTTTGTCATGACCATCGTCCTTTTCGCATATGCCGAGTCCATGGTCAATCCATCATCTTCATATAGTTCTACCTCTCCACTTGCCCCTAAGTATAGATGTAGCTTCAGGTCGCTAGAATCTCCCTTATTGATACCACCTCCCTCT
This sequence comes from uncultured Flavobacteriales bacterium, assembly GCA_964429805.1. Classification (GTDB taxonomy): domain Bacteria; phylum Bacteroidota; class Bacteroidia; order Flavobacteriales_D; family JABDKJ01; genus CAYSDH01. Next base: position 16,934 of record CAYSDH010000065.1, on the reverse strand, counting down.
ACGTGCATCGGAACAATGGAGCCTGCACGCACAAATACGGGCAACTTGTATGCCGGGCAGTCTACAATCAATTTTCCTTTTGAGAATTGAGTATCGGTATAGAAATCATACCACTTACCCGCTGGCAGATACGCCTCTCTCAGCGTCTCGTCATGCTCACACGGCACGACCAGCAGCGATGAACCAAACATATACTCCGCCTGATACTGAGGCATATAGACTTCCTTATCATGCGTGTAATCAATAGCCAGCGCGCGCACCAGCGGCACACCAGTATCTGCAGAAGCCTTCATGGCCATGTATATGTATGGCAATAGCACGTGACGTAACGTCAAGTAGTTTCTAGAAATCTGCTCCACATCAGGACCAAAGTCCCAAGGCGCTGTGGCTCTTGAGTTTAGCTGCACACTGCTTTGACATAGCGGCTGAAAGGCCATGAGCGAAAACCAACGAGACATACACTCTGGGCTGAGCGCAGAAAAGCCATCACTAGGGTCAACTCCAGAAAAAGACACTCCCGACAAGCCCAGGTTTTGCATGGCTACCGAAGACTCCAGGAGCGGGGAACTCACCTTTTGGCCGTGGTTTAGAATCAGGGCTGAGTAATTCTGGATTCCCGCAAAGCCAGTCGGGCTGCACACAAAGCTCCGCTCGCCTTTCGCATGCATCTGCATTCCTTCGGTATTGGCACGAGCAAACTGCATATCGTACACATTTCTAACCTCTCGCTGCGAGGTAGACTTGCCATCATAGTCAAACTCCAGCACCGAGGGCAAATCCTTCGCCAGCGGGCCATTCGCACTAGCCTTTGAGGCTATACCCTTTGCGCCCAGCTTGTGGTAGAACCTCATCTCTTGTGCCCACCAATCACGCGATTGCGGCTTTGTAAAATCAGGAATCAACACCCTGTTATTCAGCACATTGACCTCATATGGCGTACCGTCAGACATCTTTACAAAAACATCGTTCGTCTTTCCTCGCACATAGGGCCCGAAGCCCTTCTCGACCTTTATCTCAGGACTAACAGCACAGACGACCCTAAAGCCCTTCTTGGTAAGTCGACTGATGAGTTTTTCGGGAGTTGCCAATCGAGTGCTATCCACAGAAAAGCCTCCTTGCTCGGACGAAGAGCCGATATCAACACTCAGCACATCTGTCGGAAAATTTTTGCGCCTCAAGGTGTCAGCCAAGGCCTCAAGTTCATCTTGGGCTAAATCAGTTGGAGCGTTACAATGATGCCCCAAAGACCATATAGGCGGCAGTTTCATGCGCCCTGTCAATGATGTGTACGACTCAATGACCGCAGCCACATTCTTGCCAGTCATCAGATACTGGTCCATCTCTCCGTCTTCACATGAGAACCATGAAAAGCGACTAGATGTTGAACCAAAATCAAAGGAAGATTGATAACTATTGTCAAGAAAAACGCCATAGACACCTTGCTCATGGACACCAATAAAAAATGGGATTGATGCACTGCCACTCGGGGAAGGATGACCCTGAAAATTCCTGTTGTTAAACGCCAGTCCCTTTTTATCAATTGGCCCAGACGCAGCTCCCAGACCCAAAAATCGCTCATTGGCCTGCAATGTCCTGTAGCAGGATACCTGTGTACCGACAGATGACAGACCAAAACTGGTATCATCCTGTGTCAATACTTTTCCCTTTTTATTGAGCAGCGTAAAGCGGACAGGGTCTTTTTGAATGATGAGAGTCAAGTCTGATGATTTGAGCATCAACTCGTCGTCCGTTTCTGAGAATTTTACTTTGATCGGCTTTCTTCTGCCATGAGTGGCATACGAATGGTCTTGGGTCTTGTTGCCACAGTGGCGCGCACGTATGCGACAGATGTCGTTGGCTACGAAGGAAACCTGAATGTCATAGCCCCAAGTACCGATATGGAGCATCTTGCCATTCCAATCGTGGCTCAAGCATGTGCCGATTGTCTCGACACCTGACATTAGATGGTGAGCTCTATTCGCTCGCTATTCAAGTGAAAATCAACCAAACCGTCTATTGGCTTTCGGATGATGGTCCCGATTGTAATACCAAGACTGTCTGCTGCTTTTCTCAATTGCTCTTCAAAGAAGTAACCAATGGAACCGATGAAATGAACGGGCACAGTCTTGTAGTCTTCATAACAACATACATGTGCCTCCATAAAGTCCTTGAGTCCGCTTATCAGCATATCGTCAATGAATGGATCAGCCTTGTGGTCTGCGATAAAGCGCATGAATGACGCCAGATATACATTGGCACCAGACTTCATATATACGTTTTCCATGATCGAACTTTTAGTCACTTCGTGGCGCTTGACTAGGTCTTCTGCCACGTGATCAGGCAACTTGTGATACAAAAATGCCGCAAGAAGTTTCTTTCCAAAATAGCTTCCACTCCCCTCGTCTCCAAGAATGTATGACAAAGCAGGAACCGCTTCGGTAAGATTTTCACCATCATAATGACAGCTATTAGAACCCGTGCCAAGTATGCACGAAATTGCCGGTTCACCAGCGTATGTTGCATAAGCACAAGCCAATAGGTCATGATCGACCACTACAGCTGCTTTGGGAAAAACCTTCTTTAGTGCCTTTTTTACAATCGCATTCATTTCATCACTTGAGCAGCCCGCTCCGTAATAAAATATCTGCTCAATCTGGTCTGCAAACCGAACGAGGTCTTGATTTTGCTTAACAGCATTGGCGATAAATGTCTCGCTGTGAAAAAAGGGATTGAACCCCATGGTTTTGTAGAACTCTCTCTCATCCCGTCCTTTTAACAGAATCCAGTCGCTCTTTGTAGAGCCGCTATCAACAATCAACACCATTTAATTCTAAAAAATATTTAGCGAGTACCTTACCTACTTATTGTAGGTTTAACACTAACTTGGTCAAGTGGTAAATGTACTACTTTTGATTACGTTAACATAACATGGCAAATAGCAAGCTAAATCCCAATATATCAGTAGATTGCGTAATATTCGGCTTCGATTTTGAGGAAGTAAACGTACTATTAATTGATCGTGGCAAGAATGTCAAAACTCCCCTTAGATATGCGCTTCCGGGTGATTTGATTTACGACAATGAGAATCTAGATATGGCCGCTCTTCGAGTTCTCAAAGAACTTACTGGACTGCAAAACATCTACCTCAAACAATTCAAGGCATTTGGAGATCCAGACAGAATTAAAAAAGAAGGCGATCAGGATTGGTTGAAAAAGGTGAGGACTGAGCCTGATGCCCGAGTAATAACCATCGGGTACTATGCGCTAGTTCAAATAAAAAATTACCAACCTCGTGCGGCCTCGTTCGCTCTGGAAGCCTCATGGATTCCTCTTTCTAAGGTAAAGGAGCTACCCTTCGATCACAACGACATATTTGATGAGGGCCTCAAAGCACTGCGACAGCAAATTGCCTTGCGCCCAGTGGGCTTTGAGTTGTTACCAGAAAAATTTACGCTCGGACAGCTGCAATTGCTTTATGAAATGATTTTGGGTAAGGAGTTGGACAAACGAAATTTCAGAAGAAAAATCACCAACCTCGGTATTCTGGAACAACTTGATGAGCGCCAAACAGGTGTGGCTCATAAGCCCGCACGTTTCTTCCGCTTTAATGTAAAGAAGTACGAAGAGCTCAGGGAGACCGGCTTTGACAATTTTAAGTTCTGATTGTCGTCAGAGCAACTATAAGATTTTGAATTAGCGGCCTCGCCTCTGCCCCATCACTCTAAACACGTAGAATAAAAGAGTACCAAGCGAACCTATGGCTGCTACGATATAGGTTCTAGCTGCCCACTTGAGCGCGTCTTTTGCTCCTCCATATTCTTCTTGAGTTACCATATTGTGCTTGTCCATCCAAGCAAGGGCTCTGTTACTTGCATCAAACTCTACAGGAAGTGTCACAAACGTAAACAGGGTGCTCATGGCAAACAGACATAGCCCAATGATTAAGACCGTCATACTATTTGTTGATGCCGCAATAGCTACTCCAATGGCTAGCACGACTGACGCTCCTTTTGATGCTATGTTTACCACAGGCACCATTTTAGAACGCATGGTTAACCACCCATAAGCCGTGGCATGCTGCACGGCATGTCCCACTTCGTGCGCAGCCACAGCTGCAGCCGAAGCATTGACTTCACCGTAAACTACCTCACTAAGATTAACTGTGCGTGTAGCCGGATTATAGTGATCTGTAAGTTGTCCTTTGACACTGATCACCTCGACATTTGTGATGCCATTATCAGCCAACATTTTCTCGGCAATCTCCTTACCGCTGAGTCCGTTTTTTAGTCTTATTTGAGAATAATGTTTGAATTTAGACTGCAGCTTTGAGCTTACATATTGTCCAATCATTGCGATAACTCCCGCAAGTACATATCCCCACATTCCGCCTCCGGCTCCCATTCCTCCCATGATTTTTTTCTGTTCTAGATTAGTATTACTTCAAAGGCTCTGTATCATAAACCTTGCCACCAATATATGGACAATTCAACATTGACCCAACACTATCAAAGGGTACTTCGTCTTTTTTGTAGTTGAATATTTCCTCCAAAGTCAACGTAAGGTTATTGTCTCCCATGCTCAACTTCACGTCATCCATGGTAAACTGACTTGGATGCTCATACCCTGCTGCATGAGACAACTCCACCACTTCTTTTCTAAACGTCTTGACGTAATATGAAAAACGATCTGACTTGAGCGGAATATCAATACCGGCCTGAAGCCACTGATTTTGAGTAGCAATACCAGACGGACAATGATTAGTATGACACAACTGCGCCTGAATACAGCCGATACTCAACATGGCCTCTCTCGCTACGCCAATAATATCAGCACCCATGGCATAGGCCATGACTGCGCGAGAAGGCAAGCCAAGCTTACCAGAGGCAATAATGGTGATGTCTTTTGTGACACCATAAGACTGTAACAGTTTATACACTTCCGCAAAACCATAGACGAATGGCAAGGCTACGTGACTGGCAAAAGATGGTGGCGCAGCACCCGTACCTCCTTCACCACCGTCAATACCTATAAAGTCTGGGCCTCTATTTTCATCACGCATGATGGTCGCCAACTCATGCCACAGATCTAATTTTCCAATGGCAGATTTAATACCCACAGGAAGCCCAGTTTTGGTTGCTATCTCTTCAATAAAATCAACCATGCCGCGCACATCACTAAAGGCTCTGTGAAATGCGGGAGACAGCACATCCTGCCCCATAGGCACGCCACGTATACCTGCTATTTCAGCAGTAATTTTCGCTGCTGGCAAGACTCCACCTTTACCAGGCTTTGCCCCTTGAGACAACTTCAGTTCAATCATTCTTACGAAAGGGTTCTTCTCACAGAGCTCGACCATTTTGTCCATCGAAAAATTGCCCTTCTCGTCTCTCACACCGAAATATCCTGTGCCAAATTGAAAACATACGTCAGCGCCAAAAGAGTTATAGTGAGACAAACCACCCTCACCCGTGTTATGAAAACAGCCTGACATTTGTGCTCCTTTGTTGAGACTAGACACGGCCGCTTTTGATAGCGAACCATAGCTCATGGCATTGATGTTTAGTATGGAGTATGGTCGAAACGGGCGCTTGCGTCCTCGCTTGAGCCCGATGACTTTGGCAGAAGGAGAAAAGTACTTGTCTGAGTGATTGGGATGTCCTTCTTCAAGGCGAAAGGGAAATAAATCTGGTTTGATGAGCACAAAGTTTGGAGACGACTGATCTTGGTCAGTACCAAATCCTTGATAGTTGTTCTCTTTTTTAGAGCTTGCATAAATCCAGCTACGCTGGCTTCTATTGAAGGGCAGTTCCTCTCTATTATTGGCCACCAGATACTGTCTGATTTCTGGCCCGATGCGCTCAAGCATATATCGCACATGGCCTATGACCGGAAAGTTGTGCGACACAGTATGGTGTCTATTAAAGAAGACGTCTCTGATCGCTACAATCAAGAGAAATACAATAATCCATGCCCACCAAGGCACTACTTGCAGAAAGAAAAAGAATGTCATCATGATATTTCCTAATTGCGCTAAAGTTCAGGCTCTGAAGGGGAAAAGTGTACATTCGAGCATTCACTTTTTCAACAAAGAAATGAAGGAAGACTATGTGATTAAAGCGCCCTCAAAGAACTTTGACATCGCTTCGTTTGACACCGAAGTAAAGATGGGTAAAGAGGAGTGCAAAGCGATTTTAAAAGAAAACCTAGTTCTGCTAAACGATCTGCAAGAGAAGCTGTATAGCAGCGACAAGCAAGGTGTGGTGCTCGTATTTCAGGCTATGGATGCCGCAGGAAAAGACAGTACTATCAGGGCGGTTTTTTCAGGAATGAATCCACAGGGATTTAAAGTGACGAGCTTCAAGCAACCCAGCAAAGAAGAGCTTAGCCATGACTATCTGTGGCGAGTAAATAAGGCGCTACCGGAGCGAGGCCACATCGGCATATTTAATCGCTCGCATTATGAAGAGGTGTTGGTGACACGCGTTCACCCAGAGTATATTCTCTATCAAGATATACCGGGCATGGATAGCGTAGACCAAGTCGATGACAAATTCTGGGCCATGCGCTTTGAGCAGATTAATAATTATGAACGCTATCTGGTACAGAATGGATACCTCATTCTGAAGTTCTTTTTAAACGTCTCTCTTGCTGAGCAGAAAAAGAGATTTCTGTCAAGAATGGAGAACGCAGATAAGAACTGGAAGTTTAGTTTGGGCGACATGAAAGAGCGGCAGCTATGGGACAAATACATGCACGCGTACTCTGAGGCAATAGGGCATACCGCTCAGCCACACGCGCCTTGGCACGTCATTCCCGCAGATGATAAAGATTATATCAGAGCATCTGTGAGCACCTATGTGCTCAAGGCTCTTCAAGGTCTTAACTTGACTTATCCAGCTGCTGATGATGACATTGCTTCTGATATCAAAGAGGCTTATAGTATGTTTGCGGAAGAATAAATTTTACCTATGTCGATACACAAGTTGTTTGAGAGTGGTGCCATGAAGCAGAATAAAGGCCACTTCAAAAATTTAGTTTTAATTGCCCGTGCTGACGGGGTTGTTTCTCCAGAAGAAGAGGCTTTCCTAAATATGATTGCTCGAAATATTGGGCTCACTGACGAGCAAGTGGCAGACATCATGGCTGATCCAGACATGTATCCTATGGAGCCACCAGTAAGCAAAGAGGATAGAATAGAGCGACTTGTAGCTCTTGTAGAAATGGTGGTCGCAGATAATGAAATTGATGCGCTTGAAGTAAGCTCGCTGAGTCGAGTATCTGCTGGTCTTGGTTTTAACGATGCTGAGTCAGCCCGCATAGTCAACTATACGCTCTCAGCGCTTAACGAAGGTCAAAGCAGAGGTGACATTGTTGACAATCTAATGGATTAACATGGCGACTGGAAAGGCCTGGATTGGCGCATTTAGACTGCGTACGTTGCCCTTGGCTTTCTCTTGTATTTTAATGGGTGCCTTTCTTGCCAAAGAGGCGGGCTCATTCAGTTGGGGAGTGTTTTTACTTTCCCTCAGCACTACTCTTTTCCTGCAAGTCCTTTCCAATCTTGCTAACGACTATGGTGATGCCCAGCACGGTGTAGATGACGAGACACGTATAGGCCCTGCGCGTGCCATTCAAAGCGGAGCAGTAAGTACCGCTGAGATGAAGAAAGGCATGTTGGTCTGCGCCATCTTAGCTTTCGCATCTGGCATTGCCTTGCTTAAAGTGAGTGGTATAGGGTCCACGGCATTCATGATTTTCCTCACCCTCGGACTGGCCTCTATTTTTGCAGCCCTCAAATACACGACCGGCAAAAACCCATATGGCTACAAGGCCATGGGAGACTTTTTCGTCTTCCTATTTTTTGGCATACTCGGGGTGTTAGGAAGCTACTACCTCCATGGACTTGATGTGCCGAGCTCGACTCATGTATTTCCAGCATCAGCCATCGGATTTTTATCAGCCGGGGTGCTTAATCTCAATAACATGCGAGACTCGGTGCCTGACAAGGCGGCTGGCAAAATCACCATGGCCGGTATTCTTGGATACAGAACAGCCAAAGTGTATCAGGCCATATTAATTAGCTCTGGATTACTCTGTCTAATCATCTACATGTTATACATCGATGCTCGTCCAGTTCAATATCTGTTCTTAGCGCCTGCGGTGATCTTCTTGGTTCACATTCTAACCGTCTTCAAATGCGAAAACCCGGTGGACCTGGATCCCGAATTAAAAAAAGTCGCACTGAGCACTTTCCTGATTAGCATCTTGTTTGGCGCATGTCTTACACTCCTTTGAGTTTAGGATAAATCGCACAATCACCCTGAGGATTGTATCGCTCTAATCACGACATTCGTCATAGATGAAAGCACATCATTTTCCTTACGACCTTATATTTAAACAGCCTGCGGGCACCTCTCGTGGCACACTTTATGAGAAGCGATCATGGTTTGTCATTCTAGAAGAAGACGGAAAAATAGGCCTGGGAGAATGCGGTGTGTTTAAAGGCCTGAGTTGTGATGACCGCAACGATTATGAGGCCAAATTATCAAAGACATTGCGCTCCATTGAGGCCGAAGCGTTTCACTTGTCTACTCTTGAAGACTGGCCGTCAATTGCCTTGGGCGTAGAAATGGCCTTGCGCGATTTAGAGCACGGTGGCAACATGGTGATCTTTAATAATGACTTCAGACTGGGCGACTCTATTCCTATCAATGGACTCATTTGGATGGGTGAGCGTGATGACATGCTCAAACAAATCGAAGAAAAAATTTCAGCCGGATTTGATTGTGTGAAACTCAAAATTGGCGCCATCGACTTTGAAGACGAGATCTACCTCTTAAAGCACATCAGAAGAGAATACACCGCCAGAGATATTGAAATACGTGTAGATGCTAACGGAGCCTTTACACCAAAGATGGCTTTGGAAAAACTCAAGAGGCTATCTGCTTATCAGTTGCACTCCATAGAGCAACCCATCATAGCTGGACAGTGGGACCACATGGCCAAACTTTGTGAGAAATCTCCTCTAGACATCGCGCTTGACGAGGAGCTGATTGGCATCCACTACATAGAAGAAAAGAAGAAACTTCTGGACACCATAAAGCCTAAGTACATCATCCTCAAACCATCGTTGCTCGGTACTTTTTCAAGTTGTGATGAGTGGTGCGAATTGGCGACAGACCGAGGCATCGGATGGTGGGCCACGAGCGCATTAGAATCTAACATTGGGCTAAACGCCATTGCGCAGTGGACTGCAGAGAAAAAGGTAAAAAGACCTCAAGGCCTTGGCACTGGAGGCTTATACACCAACAACATCCCCTCCCCGCTCAAAGTGTTGCGCGGTCACCTGAGGCATGACCCTAGTGAAAAATGGGATCTTCAATTAGTACATGGAGTCAAGTAAACTCAACATTGCTGGACAAATTCACGACCGTGAAAGTCTCTTACGTTTCTGCGCAGAACCGAGTGACCAAGAATGGCTGCAAGACATCAAGAATTTTATTAGTCAGTGGCTTGATGATAGCCAATATGTAGAAGTGCATACCTCAGGGTCTACAGGAACTCCAAAGCGTATCTGCCTGCTCAAATCATCAATGCGACAGTCGGCCATACTCACTGGAGACGCGCTAGGACTTGCTCATGGAGACACAGCCTTGCTCTGTATTCCAGCAAATTACATCGGAGGCAAGATGATGATTGTCAGAAGTTTTGTGCTCGGTCTTGAGCTTCACTGGGTCTCTCCGAGCGAATTGACTAACAAGCAGGGACTACCCGCTAAAGTCAATTTCACTGCCATGATACCCTATCAAGTGCAGAAGATCTTGAATGACGAAGCGTTGACACTCGAACAATTTGGCACACTCATAATAGGTGGTGCTCCGGTGTCTTCCGATTTAAAAAGTGAATTACTCAAAGTCAACTCACCTGTCTACGCTACCTACGGAATGACTGAAACAGCCTCGCACATTGCGCTACAGCGGCTCAACGGAAAAGGCGACACCACTCACTTTAAGGCACTCAAAGATGTGACACTCCGCACTGATGAGAATAAAAAACTATCCATTCGCGCGCCTCACATCTCGACCGATTGGATTGAGACTAATGATCTTGTTGAGCTAGGTGAAGAGGGAAAATTTATTTGGCTAGGCCGAGCTGATAATGTCATTAATTCTGGCGGAGTAAAGATTATTCCAGAGCAGGTGGAAAGTAAACTCTCTGGTCATATTGAGTCAGCGTTTTTCATTGACTCGTCAGAGCACCCTACTCTCGGAAGACAGGTCGTCTTGTTTATAGAGGCTGAAGAACAGTCAACGTCTGCCATTCCAGATGATGTGCTCTCTAAATACGAAAGACCAAAGCAGATTTTGTATTTGAATCCCTTTGTGCGGAGTGCAAATGGGAAAATACTCAGAGCCGAAAGCAAAAAAGCCTATCACAAAAAAACCGTCTGACCTGAGGTCAGACGGCTAAACAGTTAGCAGATGTACAGTTTTTAATCTCTAAGAAACTTTGGTTCGAGCAAAGCCGGTCGCTCAGATACATTCGTTTTTTTCATTTCAATCACGTAGGTATCTCCAGCTTCTTTGACCTCTATTCTCAGTTCGTTTTCACTGCGTTCTACCGTTGCATTTCCTTTGTATTCAAACCTGTCTTCATACCAGCCATCAGGGTCTAGGTAGAGCATTAGATAGGTGTCTAGCCCGTCAAATCCAGCTTCGCCATAAGGGCCGCCTTCCGTACCTCGGTCTATCCAGATGTGATAAGTTCCATACCAGTAATCCCATGGGTTGATGAAATATTCGAATTCGAACAGTCCTTGATTAGTCCGGTGAAAATCTCCGAAATAAGGATTATACGGCACGCGTGGATTGTTATCTGCATAGCTATACGGGGGGCTGATGTGATAATCTACTCCGAAGTAGGCCTTTCCATCGAGGCCATGTGGGCCGTAGTCATGATGATGCAGACAAGAAGTCATTGATACGATCATGAGCAGACCTAATATGTATGTTATAGTTTTCATGTTTTGCTCATTTTGACTGAGTTAATTCAAATAGTCTGCCAAAAAGCCCGAAAAACACTTAAAAACCTGATTATCAGATAATAAAAACTAATGAAACAAGCCACTCCTTCTTACGTATACACGAGTAACATTATTAACTAAATTTCCAATTACTAAAGTGAAGTCTCTTATACTTACATACCTATTGGTGTCCTTCAGCCTATTTTGTCAGAGTCAAAATACTTCAGTGACTGCCAAAAATGCCTCATGTCATGAGGTCTGTGACGGCTCAGCCACTTTTTCTGGATTAGACATTGACAGCGACAACGAATATTTGTGGCGAAACATGGAGAGTGAGCGATTTAGCGCACTGAGCTCCAATCGTATTTCTAACCTCTGCACAGGTCGATATGAGCTGCGCACGAAAAAATGGGAGGCACTGACTCATCACAACTGTGGTGAAAAAAGCGAGCTCAAAGAAGGTTATGTGCATCTTAAATCAATGAGGCTTAACACGCACGGGGTGCGTGATGTCCAGATTGACTTTCAGTTTGCGCAAGAATTTGACAACCCGAGTTTTTATGTCTCGACTTTTTTTAGCCTTGACAAGGGAGACACCTGGAGAGAAACTTCACAGATTTTTCAAGAAGCAAACGACCAGACAGGAGAAACCCGCTATGTGATCAACCTGCCCAAAGTGGCCAATAATCGCGCTGATGTGCTAGTCAATATTCAGCAACGAACGCCAAAAAGAAAAAGCGGAGTACCAATATTGAATCTATTAGGAGTGAGTACCAAAGGGAGAATGGTAGAATCTTTAAAATTTGATGTTGGCGTTGAAGAGTACATGAAGATAAGAAGCGTGGTGTCTAACGTGATTGAAGGTAGTGATGGCTACATCAACTTAGATGTTAGCGGAGGAATACCACCATATCGCTACGTATGGAAGGAAGGCGAGAGTGTTCGTCAGCTAAACAATCTATCTGCGGGAAGCTATGAAGTGACAGTTACTGATATAGCCGGGTGCAGCGAGACCGCCTCCTACAAGGTTCTGCAGGTTGGTTATACGACAAGCCAAGGTCAATTTACATTGGCTCAAGACTCGGGCAGCAATTTTGTGTTGTCAATCATAGACTTATATCGTCAACCTCTTAAACTCACCCTCCAAAAGGACGGTACTGAGGTGAAGACGTACAGAATAAATCCACTTCATGAGGACCTAAAAATGGTTTTAGACCTCTCCTATCTAGAGTCAGGTCAATACATTGCCTTTCTAACAGGGTCGGACTTTTCAGAACGAGTGGACATCCAAATCCGGTAAGTTTTTCAACTTCAGCATCTTGACTTAATTGTGACTTATTGAATATGCTCACGTCCTAAGGAGTGTAATTTCACAATTATGACCATAGTTCAACTGTGAGCAAGCTGCAAGACGAAGAAATTGTCCGGAAAATACTGGACGAGAATAACCACGAATTATTCGGGCAACTCTATGACCGATATAAAGAGAGGGTATTTCAGAAATGTATCTCATTTTCTAAAAATGAAGATGAGGCGAAAGACCTCCTACACGATGTCTTTCTAAAAACATTTGTGAATCTCTCCAAGTTCTCTGGACGTTCTAGTTTTTCAACTTGGCTTTACAGCATAACATATAATTACTGTGTGGACTATGCGCGTAAGAAGGCAAAAGTCAAATTCAAGGATATCAACGAGATGTATGAAATCTCTGATTTTGATGACAAAGCCAACGAGGAGAATCTTCTCTCAATACGGGCCGAAAGACTGAAGCGAGTGCTTGATGAAATTGACCCTAGAAATAAGATGATACTCTTGATGAAATTTCAAGATGAGTTCTCCATAAAGAAAATCATGGAAGTGATGGATTTAAGTGAGAGTGCTGTGAAAATGAGAATTAAAAGAGCGAAGGCGAGTGCAGTAACTAAATACCGAGAACTTTTCAAAGAAGATTGATTAGATGAGTAATCCTTTTAAGATAATAGAACCAAATGAGTCTGCTCCGGAAGGAAGCAAGGATGAGTTGATGGGAAGTATCGGATCAGTGGTGCTCATACTTCGATTTGTACAGTTGTTTATGGCAGACTCAACTGCTGTGATTCTGAATAAGTTTAAGATTGATCTCGACCAAAACGACCAGAACAAACTAGAATAACGATACGATGGATACCCTTAAAAATGCTTTAACAAAATCAGTGACATCCATGATGAATTCATTTTCGGAGGCCGTTCCGAAAATAATCATGCTCTTGATTTTACTTCTCATTGGCTGGATAGTGGCACGTGTAATCCGCACTGTGGTGGCTAAGGCTCTTAAAGTAGTCAACCTTCAAAAAGGGCTTGACAAAATGGAGCTCACCCCAATGCTAGTCAAAGTGGGTATTAGCGATGTAGCCAAGTTTATGAGCAAACTCGCTTATTGGTTTATCATGATCATAGTGATGATCACGGCTGCCGAAACCGTGCAACTCGATATGATTTCGAGCGGATTAGCCAGTCTGATTTCATACATGCCGAAACTCTTTGCTGCGCTTGTCATATTACTTATCGGAATGTTTGTAGCCAATGCCATAAAGAAAGTGGTTTACACGGCCACTGACTCCATTGGCCTCTCTGGTGCGCAGGTGATAAGTAACATAGTCTACTACGTGCTTTTCATCTTTGTGGTTGTGACTGCCATCAATCAGACCGGTATTGACACGGATCTCATCACGTCAAACATTACCATGGTCTTTGCGGCCATACTCGTTGCGTTTGCCATTTCTTACGGCTTTGCATCTAAAGACATTATGACCAACATGCTCTCTTCATTTTATACTAAAGACAGGTATAAAGTGGGTATGCAAGTCAAAGTTGGCGATGTATCAGGAACGATTGTAAAGCTGGACAACCTATCACTCACCGTGCAGGCTGATGATAGAAAAATAGTGATACCAGTGAAGCATCTCATTTCAGAGCGAATAGAGATACTTAATGACTAAAAAGAATAACCATATAACTGTTCACATTGATTTACATATAGAATCGAAGATGTTCGATTTCTAAAGACTTTTGAATTAAAGAACATGAATAACAATTTAAATAACACAAAAATGAGAGTAAGAAGCATACTACTTGCAGCGAGTTTCATATTTGCCTTTGGTGCACAAGCGCAAGAAGCAGCTCAAGACACGACATGGAAAACGGGAGGAGTTCTCGGAGCCACATTTTCACAAGTAAGCCTAACTAACTGGGCAGCTGGTGGTTTAAGTTCCATCGCAGGAAATGGAGTCATCGGACTTTTCGCAAACATGAAGAAGGGAAAGAACTCGTGGGATAACACCTTGGATCTTGGATATGGTCTATTGAAAAATGATGGCGGAGATGCTGTCAAGAGTGATGACCGTATTGATCTCGCCTCTAAGTATGGACGTGAAGCGTGGTCTCCAACATGGAACTACTCTGCGCTTTTAAATTTCCGAACTCAGTTCAATGATGGTTTTGCCATTAACTCTGACTCGACTGGAGCGACTTCTCAAAGCTTGATTTCAGACATCTTGGCGCCTGCCTATGTGTTGGCTTCGCTCGGTTTGGACCACAAGCCTAACGACAACCTGTCTATTTTCATCTCGCCTTTGACGGCTAAGTTCACTATTGTCAACAATGATGATTTGGCTAACGCAGGTGCATTTGGTGTGACTCCAGCTTCTTTTGATGGAGTAGGAAACATGCTAACGCCAGGAGAAAACACTCGTTCAGAGTTTGGTGGATACCTCAAGTTCGCTTATCAAAAGCAACTGATGGAGAATGTGAGCTTTACTACAAAAGCAGACTTTTTCTCTAACTACGAGGCGCCAACATTTATTGACATCAACTGGGATGCGCTTCTTGGATTGAAAGTAAATGAGTATATTTCTACGTCTTTAGGAATATCAACTATCTATGACCACGATATCACTATCACGGATGCAGATGGTTCTTCAGGACCTAGAACGCAGATAAAACAACTACTCGGAGTTGGTTTTTCATACCAGCTCTAGTAATTTAGTACAGATTTAAAAATATACTTTACTCATGAAAAGAATTACTCCTCTATTGTTCGCAGTGCTCGCGATGTTTGTGTGCACTTCGATAAGCGCACAGGATGCTAATCCGGAAGTGGCGAGATACGCTAAGATGTTTGACCTTGATGAGATGCAAGTCCAGCAATTGACTGACATCTACGCTGAAACCGCTGAGCGGGAAGTAGCCATCAAAGAGAAAATCTCAGCCTTGAGAACGTCAAGTGCAGAAGTAAGAAACAGTCCTGAGGAAAGTGCGAAGTGGAAAAGTGACATGAACACACTTTCTGATGAGCGCAGAACTATCCGTAAGGATCGTGAAGCAAAAATGGTCGCTTTGTTTAATGAAGAGCAGCTGAATATCTACAACAAGTGGAAAGACGGTTCTCTAAACAGAGACGAGCTAAAGCAGAAAATGACGAAGTAATTTTTCACTTTCTATAATGTATTGATGGACGGGCCGCTTTGCGGCCCGTTCTTTTTACCCCTATCTAATCTTTACTATGGTACCCTCTCATCAAGAAGTCTTTTTAAGATACTACGTCCTGCACGTGCTTGATAAACTAGAGCCTCTAGACCAAAAGAAACTCCAAGACCTTGGGCTCCACGCCATCAATGATCGAGAAGCAGAGCATTGGTCATTGACCGTAAAGTCACAATTAGGATTGTCAGAGACCATAGACCTATCTATCTGGAATCTCTGGGTGCGTAACCGACTGATTACTGAAAGGGAAGGGCTAGATTATTCTGCCGTGCACTTTGCAGAAGACTTTAGTGCCAATTATTATAAAGAAGGAAGTAGGGTGGACACCTGGGAAGAAGGGCAAATCGAAGAAGCCCAAGCACTCGTAAGAGCCTTTAAAGAAACTCGTTTAAAACAAGGTTAATCAACCGTCCAGCGGAGGTCGTTAATCAACATCACCTCTTGATCTGGCTGCGCCTCGCCTGATATTCCAAAGACGACTGTCAGGCCATTCATGGCGCGTGACGAGTACTGAGGCAACGGAATGCTCACAGAAGAAAACGCGGTGTCAGAAAGACTCAATGCACTGAGCATTGTAAAGTCACTTCTACGCTGCTGCCAGCATGTACCATCAGTCACCGCATTGTTGCCGTAGATGTATGTATCAAACGTGGGGAAGTTTTGTGCTATACCTTTTTGAATGTCAAACTTGATACTACCGTCACCATAGTAACCAGCATCTACTGGGTTGACTAACTGAATGGCCAAGTTATACTCACCATTAGAGTCGGACATGATACCAAGTGCCGTTGTCGATGTGGAGTCGCCAGTGATTGTCACCATTTGAAACGCGCCTTTGCACGAAGTCAATACATAACCTGCGCTTAGCGAGTCTCCATCCCAACCACCAAACTGGCCGTCTAAAAATATCTGCTGCATATCATCAGGCAAGAGGCAAGAACCGTCATCAACTTGCGCATTTGCGTCAAAGTTAGAGGCTCTCCAATCTGTGCATCCTACGCGCTCAGTCTCCTCTTCACACGCTGTTAGCATGGCGATTATGATGAGTGATGGCAAAATGATATTCTTCATAATTAAGGCTTTGAACAAAAAAAAGAAAGAGCCTCGATAGAAATCGAGACTCTCCAAGCTCTTTTTAGCCTACTTGTCAACAGGTAGTTAATCACTTCACGACCATTGCTAAGTAGCGGCTACCTGACCAGAATGCATCTTTATCAGTGATGACAATCTCTTTGACTTTGTCTTCTTCCTTCACTATTTCAAAGGTACCGTCTGGGTGACTCGAGACAAACTCGACAGTCTTACTCTCAATAGGGATTCGATCTAAGTCACGGATGTCAACTTGTGTAAAGTAGTCCTTATTAAAGTCGTCTTTCAAACGGTGTGTAGC
>CAYSDH010000064.1:12907-17837 GCA_964429805.1 uncultured Flavobacteriales bacterium | reverse complement strand
GCCAACAGAGCCGTTAACACGAGGTACATCATGTTAATCATCTGTTGCCGCGGGGATGCTTTTCCTCCAGCCATTTGTTCTTAGTTTAAAAGTTGAGAATTAAAGAAAGAACTGCTTAGGCATTACTTCCACCCATGGCAGATAGCATGTTACCATACACAGTATTCAACTTGCTAAGATTCTTAGAGAGGTCAGCGATTCCTTCTTTGTAACGTGCAGTGTCATCCACTGTGTCGTTAAGGTTTGTCATCAACTGCTGTATACCGCTGAATACTTCGTCAGTAGCAGACATCTTCTCTCTTGACGACTGTAGCTGCAATTCATACACGCTATTAAGTTCAGTCAAGTTCTTTGTCATTTTAGAAAGCTCTTCACCAGCATTTGCTCCTCCATCAGTAGAAGTTGCGATACCGAGTATAGCCTCTGCTGCAGAGCTGTATGTGCTCGTAAGCTCACTCATCTTCTCAGATGCAGTACTTACAGAACTCACATAGTCATTAGTGGCAACAGCCGCTTCTGAAATGTTACTTAGTTCTTGCGCTTGAGAAGAGAATGCCCTCATTCCATCTCCAAGACTTGCAATAAGTTCTGGTTCGATTTTCGCCTCTTCAAGCATGTGGTCCAGCTGCTCAGTCATTGAGCCTCCACTATTACTTTTTCTAGATTCGATAGCGTGCATGTCTTCAACATGTTCTCCAGTAGCTAATTCTGGATAAACAAGTGTCCAGTCTACTTCTTCGTGTATTGGCTCAAATGCCGAGAAGAAGAAAATTACAGCCTCAGTTCCCAATCCTATGATGAGCATTGGACCTGCACCTGGCCAGTGTTGGATTTTAAAGAGAGCTCCTAAAATTACTACTGCTGCTCCAATCCCGTAGAGCTTTGCCATAAACTTCTTCCATGCCTTACTTCCTGGTTTCATAACTATACCTTGCTTTTATTAATTGATAAACTATTTGTGTAATTGTGTGTCTAATCGTTGATAGCCAGCGAATATCGGATTAGTTCCATGATTCTGGATCTCCTGTTTTTCCACGACCTAAATAGGTCATAACAGAACGGAACCCGATGTAGCACTTAGCTGTATCCTGATACTCATAAGTCCTCGTTCCAGTCTGGATATAGTAACCTATATCTTTCCATGAACCCCCTCGAATGACTTTTCTCTTCAACGCTGGCGGATCGTTTGCCATCGCATCATAAGTGTATTCAGAATTTAAATCGTGTGTAAAATCGTAAACTGACTCGTCATATGCTGTGTTGCACCACTCGGCAACATTACCAGACATGCAGTATAGACCGTAATCGTTAGGCTCATATGAGTCAACTGGTACGGTGTGGAAACCATTATCCTCTACGTAGTCACCTCTCAGTGGCTTGTAGTTGGCAAGTGGACAACCAAGTATGTTTCTCACATATGGTCCACCCCAAGGATACGGGTTCAAATCAAGTCCGCCACGTGCAGCAAACTCCCATTCGGCTTCACTAGGAAGTCTAAAGTGTTGCACAAACGCTTCTCCATTTGAAGACAAGTAGCTATTCAATAGCTGTGTTCTCCAGACATTGAAGGCTTTGGCCTGATTCCAGGTTACACCAACAAGAGGATAATCATCAAATGCCGGATGCCAGAAGTATGAACGCGTCATCGGCTCATTAAATGAATAAGTGAAATCACTTATCCAAGCCAGCGTATCTGGATAGATGTTAATTATTTCTTTGATAATGAACTGCGAACGGTCTAGGTGTCCACGTATTCCATTACTCTGCCCTTTCTTATTCGTGTAAGACAAATCCAAATCCCGACCAGGCTTGCTTGCAGCAGCTTTAAGGTCTATCCAGTAGTATTCAAATTTGAACTTACGCGTATCAAATTCTTTCCTGTTGTAGAATCGTTCATTCTCCGAAAGGAACATGTCGAGTAGCGCTTCTCTTTCCTCCTCGTCATTCCATCTGATTCTTTCGTCCCAGACAATTCGCGGTGGATCGAGTTCTTCACCATATTCATTTTCCTCTACGATGTGCTCTCCTATATCTTCTTCACCGAGTAATCGATGAGCTATAGAATCACGCACCCAGTGGACGTACTGGCGGTACTCATTGTTAGTGATTTCAGTATCGTCCATGTAAAATGCCTGGACGGACACTGTTTTTGACTTGTTCGTATTTGCATAAGGCACATCTTGATCACTTGGTCCCATTACAAAGGATCCAAAATGGATGTAATTCATGCCATAGGGGTTCACTTGGTAGAAATCTTCTCTAGGAAAAGCCCCCACAAGCTCCCCTCTGTTTCCCCCGTTACAGCTAGATAACAGCGCAACTATGGAAAAACCGTACAGTAGGTTTTTCATAATGCTGGTATTTTTTAATGTGTTGTTCAAACGTTTCGTCTCAAAATCTTCCCACTCCTCTATTCCAACTTCTATACTTTTCAGGTTCTAGTCCCTATTAACGCAAGTAATTGCAAATTGTTACAACTTACTTACAGGAATCTAACATTCTTGTATATCTGCGGAGGTAAAGGTTTCCTCAACTTCATACAATAATTTAACATCACTTCATGAGTACCTGAACTATAATTGTTCAGCTCAGAAGTAGTTACATCATATGAATATCCTATACGGATGGCCGAATGACCACCGTTAATTTCGTGTCGATAACCTACCATTGGTGCAATGGCGTCATCAAGTCTGTATGTTGCTCCCAACCAGATAGTATTCTTGTACATACCCATTACGTTAAAATCCATTTGGGTAGAAGTCTGGTCACTCTTTACTAAGACACTTGGAATAATGTCAATATCAGAGTTTAGGTTATGAGTATAACCTAACATACCGTAATAGTGACGAGCCGTAGAAATGTTCATGTCCTTTAGCTCACCTTCATGCAAGTGCGTAGAAGAAAGTCCGACATGTACTTTCTGATTGTGCCAGTATGCACCAAAACCGAAGTCTATCGTACTGCTGCTTGTCGCATCGTCTGGAATAGAAACATCTTGTGTAAAGTCATCAATGGCAATCCACTCGTTGCCTAAGTTAGAAGAAACAAGTCCTACACTTGCTCCAATTCCGAGTTTTCCTCCGCCTATATTAGGTATCTGGTATGCATAACTTCCCTTTACGTTCATGGAGGAAGTTTGACCTAACTCATCTTGGAAGACTGTAAGTCCCGCACCGTGACGGCCAAATGGCATGTGTGCGTTAAGTAGGTAAGTCTTTGGCGCTCCTTCAAATCCAGTCCACTGCTGTCTTCCGAAAACGGTGGCACAAAACTCATTGCTGCTTCCGGCATAACCTGGGTTGACAGACAGCTTATCAAACATAAACTGGGTCATTTGAATGTCCTGCTGGCCATAAGCCAATCCCCCTGTAACAACTGCTAATACTATAACTATCAGTTTCTTCATCGCTTGCATTAATCTCTTCTTAGTTAGGTCAGAATATGTTAACTCACAGGTGTTAATTTCCTTATGAGGCCTGCTAAAGTACCAAAAAAACGAGAAAACGGAAAAATAAATGCGGCCCCTCAGAGGCCCAATGGATAGGGCTAGTCTAGCTGATTAGCTTAGCTTTTGGTAGGTCTGCCACCACTTGTCAGGCATTTCTTGATTGAGCGCCTTTTCATAGTCCTTGTACGAACACGGAACCATTTGGAATCGTTTAAACTTCTGGTCACTGCTCTCTGGGTAAGGGATTTCCATCCACCAGCGGTCTGTGAGCTTGCTTTTATGAAAGACTAGCTCATATTGGTCTCTGAGCTGAACTCGATATTTCACAAAAGACTCTTCATTTAAGCCAACTTCTTCTTTACTCCTCTTGAAGTACCCATCTATAAAGCACCAAATTGCTTGGGCCAGTAATTGAGATGTCTGATTGGAAACATCATAAGATGGGTTGTATTCAAACAGTCCGAGTGAACTGGTCTTCTCATTCATGCCAGCATAGGCGCATAGCTGGCAGAGCTGCTCGCCATAAAGGCCATTGGGCAGGGGAGTGTTGATGCCAGGAGCGTCACTTCTTCTAACTGCCGAAATATCTATGCTCACCATGTCGGCCGCACGCATGACAGACTCCATCTCTCTAATCTCGTGCACCACTTCGCCAAGCCTGTGAATGTCAAAGAACATCTTGTTCATCATCTTCACCATCTCCTGATTCACAAGATATGACTGGTAGCCCACCACAGAGTAGTTAAACAGGAAATTAGGTTTGTGAAGAATGATTTCACTCAAAAAGTTTCGAGAGTCAATCTCTTCGTCAGCATCTCCGATATCAAATCGAGGGTCAATGCACACCACATTGGTCATGCGCTCTAGCTTGGTGTACGCTCTATACATGCCAAGCGACAAAAAGTGACCGCCTCCTATAATTATTGGAATAATGCCCAGTTGCATCAACTGAGAATTAACTTGCTCAATGGCGAAAAGACTATCTTCTATAGTATGACCGGCCTTTATGTCACCAAGATCTAAGATTCTGAAATCTGCAGACTCAAAATAAAGTTGGTAAAGTTGTTCTCTGATTTTTTGAGGTCCTTGCACGCAGCCTTCATTCTCGATAGTGTTGCGGCCTTCCGCTACACCAATGATGGCTAGTTTGTGCCCTTCGAGTTCCGGCATTTTGCCATCATTGACCTCAATGATTTCGCCAATTGACCCTACACCGCCTGAGTCTTTGAGCGCATAGGCATTGCGCACGGGCTCTAGGTATATGCTGATATCCTCGCTCATTACTTCTTTTTCTTAGCTGCGGGCTTCTTTTTTGCTGTTGTCTTTTTAGCTGCGGCCTTTTTTGGCGCGGCTTTCTTTCCGCCTCTTCTTTTCGGCCCTGCTTTAGCGGCTTCTTCAGCCAACTTCAAACAGTCCTCAAGAGTGAGCGACTTAGGATCAGTTTCCTTCGGAATCTTCACATTCTTTTTACCAGCTTTGATA
>CAYSDH010000064.1:0-12897 GCA_964429805.1 uncultured Flavobacteriales bacterium | reverse complement strand
ATATATGGGCCATATCGACCATTCAACACTTGAATGTCTGGGTTCTCGTCAAAAGACTTAATGTGCTTCTCAGCATCGGCCTTTTTCTTAGCTACCACTAGTTCGAGTGCTTCTTTCAGCTCAATAGTATAGACATCATAATCTTGATCTTTTGGAATCGAGACGAACTTACTTCCGTATCTGATGTATGGGCCAAAGCGTCCGATTGCGGCAGATATTTCTTCTCCCTCGGTAGATTGACCTAGTTTTCTCGGCAATTCAAAGAGCTTCATCGCTTCTTCAAATGTCACTGACTGTATACTCTGGTCTTTACGAATAGAGGCAAATCTTGGCTTTTCCTCATCATCTACTCGGCCGATTTGTATCATCGGTCCATATCGCCCGATTCGTGCCAGAACCTCTTTACCTGATTTTGGATCTACTCCTAAAATTCTTTCTCCAGTAGCTCGCTCAGAATGTTCTAAGGTATGCTCGACACTCTTATGGAAAGGAGTATAGAATTTTTGGATCATGTCCTTCCATTCTATCTTGCCATCGGCTATTTGGTCAAACTGACGCTCTACGTCTGCCGTAAAGTTGAAGTTGAGAATGTCTTTGAAATTATCAACCAAAAAGTCAGTCACGACTATACCTATATCGGTTGGGAACAGTTTATTTTTCTCGGCACCGGTCTTTTCAGTTTTCTTGCTCTCTTGCACGCTACCATTTAAAATGATGAGCTCAAGGTCGCGCGGTGTACCTTCTCTTGATTCCTTTTCTACATACCCTCTTTTCTGGACTGTACTAATTGTCGGAGCATAGGTAGACGGTCTTCCTATGCCGAGCTCTTCAAGTTTCTTTACCAGACTAGCCTCCGTGTATCGTGGTGGGTGCTTGGTAAAGCTTTGCAGGGCCTGCACCGTGTTTCTCTTCAGACGTTGTCCTTCTTTCATTGGAGGCAACAATCCTTTAGTCTCTTCTTCGGCTCCGTCTTCTTCTTTAGACTCCATGTAGACTTTCATAAAGCCTTCAAACTTGACCACCTCTCCTTTTGCAACAAAGTGCTCTTCTCGAGTTGAGATACCGATATGAACAGTAGTTCGCTCCAGTTGGGCGTCCGCCATTTGAGAGGCAACTGATCTTTTCCATATCAATTGATAAAGTCTATCGAGGTCAGAATCGCCTACGCTTTTAACCCCCATGTCAGCCGGTCTGATGGCTTCGTGAGCTTCTTGAGCACCTTTTGACTTGGTGCTAAACTTTCGAGTAAACGAATACTCCTCACCATATTCTGAAATAATCTTGGCCTTCGCACCATTGAGGGCTGTGTCAGACAAGTGCACAGAGTCAGTTCTCATGTAGGTGATGTGACCACCTTCGTAAAGTTTTTGCGCCTGAACCATGGTTTGAGCCACAGAGTAACCCAGTTTTCTCGAGGCTTCTTGCTGAAGTGTCGAAGTGGTAAATGGGGCAGAAGGACTTTTCTTTCCAGGTTTAACTTCCAGACTTGTAATGTCAAAGTCAGCAGACTGGCAGTCTTCTAAAAACTTCTTTGCTTCATCTTTCGTCTTAAATCTCTTTGGCAAATCTGCCTGCATCTGCTTTCCATCCACATCAAACTGAGCAGTGACTCGGTAAGAAGAAGTGGATTCGAAGTTTCCTATTTCTTTTTCTCTGTCTACTATCAGTCGCACTGATACGGACTGCACTCTACCGGCAGAAAGAGAAGGCTTCACCTTTTTCCACAGGACAGGAGAAAGTTCAAATCCGACCAGACGGTCAAGTACTCGTCTTGCTTGCTGCGCATCAACTAGCTGTCTGTTAATCTTTCTCGGATTTTCGATGGCTTTGACGATGGCCGTCTTTGTGATTTCATTAAAGGTGATCCTTCGCGTGTTTTCTTCCTTTAAATCTAGTGCCTCTTCCAAGTGCCAAGAAATGGCTTCTCCTTCGCGGTCCTCATCAGTCGCGAGCCATACGAGTTCTGCTTTCTTCGCTAGCTTGGCCAGCTCATCAACAATTTTTTTCTTGTCAACCGAAATTTCATAATCAGGAATAAAGCCATTTTCGATATCAACAGATATTCCTTTTTTCTTCAAGTCTCGCACGTGGCCGAAACTGGACTTGACCATGAAATCCTTTCCAAGGTACTTTTCAATCGTTTTCGCTTTGGCGGGTGACTCGACTATTACAAGATTCTTCGTCATTGTTTTGAAATTTCTATTGGGGCAACATCTCGCGTTTCCAATAATTGAGGTTGCAAAGAAATACACAGTCCTAGCAAAAAAACAAGAGCAGAACTAAGTGCTTGTCAACGTGGCAATGTATACATATATATATAAAAACTACTGTTTTTATGTTTTTTAGCAAACTGACACATTGTCAGGTGGCTAGAATCGGTTAAATTTGCGACCTCCATGCAATTAGCCACTTAGGCGCACAAAACAGAAAATACAAGGATGTCGATTGAGGTAGATAAGCGGATAGATGAAGATAGACAGGGCGAAGCTCTCAATCTGAATTCTGGAAAAGGCAATGGCAAAAAACTCTATTTGGAGAGTTATGGCTGTCAAATGAATTTCTCTGATAGTGAAATCGTGGCCTCCATTTTGGCAGAAAATGGATATGATACTACGCAAGATGTAGAAGCCGCAGATGTCATTTTGCTCAACACCTGTTCTATACGTGACAATGCAGAGCAGCGCGTGAGAAACAGGGTAAGAAGCTTTAACAAGCTAAAGCAAGGTAACCCGGGAATAACAATAGGTGTACTTGGTTGCATGGCCGAGCGCTTAAAGACACAATTGCTGGAAGAAGAGAAGCTGGTAGACCTAGTGGTCGGGCCTGATGCGTATAGAGATCTCCCAAATTTGGTAGAGCAGGCAGATGAGGGCTCAAGGGCCGTAAACGTGTTGCTTTCTAGAGAAGAGACCTATGCCGATGTATCACCAATTCGACTAAATAGTAACGGTGTTACAGCATTCATTTCCATCATGCGTGGATGTGATAATATGTGCAGTTTCTGCGTGGTGCCGTTTACAAGAGGCCGAGAGCGTAGTCGCGACCCCGAGTCCATTGTGCATGAGGCGGCCTACTTGCATGAGCAAGGCTATAAAGAAGTGACCTTGTTGGGTCAAAATGTTGATTCGTATCGTTGGAATCTGACTAGAAAAGATGAAGTCATTGATAAGGATAAAGAGTCAGTAAACTTCGCTCAGCTCATAGAAAAAGTGGGGTTGGTTTCTCCAGAATTAAGAGTCCGGTTTTCTACTTCGCACCCAAAAGACATGACTGATGAAGTAGTAGAAGTGATGTCGCGATATGAGAATATCTGCAACTACATACACTTACCTATTCAGTCTGGAAATAGTGAGCAACTGAAGAAGATGAACAGGGGGTACACCAGAGAGTGGTACCTGAACAGAATAGAGTCAATTAGAAAAATCATTCCTGACTGCGGTATATCGACAGACATCATAACTGGGTTTTGCGGTGAGACGGATGAGCAACATCAAGACACACTAAGTCTAATGGAGCAAGTCAACTTTGACCTTGCATACATGTTTACCTATTCTGAACGACCAAACACACTGGCCGAAAGAAAGTATGAAGACGATGTGCCAAACAAGACTAAGAAAAAGCGACTCCAAGAAGTAATGGCGATGCAAGCCAAGTGCAGTTTGATCACCAACAACAAGCAGGTGGGTAAAGTGCATAAGGTGCTGGTCGAAGGGACGTCAAAGCGCTCGGTCAAGGAATTTTTTGGTAGAAACACGGAAAACATTGCAGTGGTGTTTCCAAAAGAAGATTATCAACTTGGAGACTATGTTGATGTGCTGGTTCATGCCTGCACTCAAGGTACGCTGCAAGGCAAAGCTGTGAGTAAGAAGTAATGGCAGAAATACAAAGCATAAAGCAGCGGTTTGGGATAATTGGAAATTCCCCTCTTCTCGACTTGGCCATCAAAGTCGCCTCGCAAGTGGCGCCCACAGACATATCTGTGTTAATCTCTGGTGAGAGTGGAACTGGAAAAGAGGTGATGCCTCAGATCATTCATAACTACAGCCATAGAAAGCATAATAAATACATTGCGGTAAACTGCGGTGCCATTCCTGAAGGAACCATTGACTCTGAGTTTTTTGGTCACGAAAAAGGAGCTTTTACAGGGGCATCAGATACTCGCAAAGGCTATTTCGAAATGGCTAATGGCGGCACCATATTTCTCGATGAAGTGGCCGAGATGCCGCTTCAGACTCAGGTGAGACTGTTGCGTGTGCTTGAAACTGGCGAGTTCATCAAAGTGGGGTCTTCAAAGGTGCAGAAAACGGATGTGAGAATTGTGGCCGCCACAAACAAGGACATTCCTGACTTGATTCGCAGAAATAAGTTTAGAGAAGACCTCTATTATCGTTTGAATACGGTGCCCATTACGCTTCCACCTCTCCGAGCTAGAATGGATGATATACTGTTGATATTTAGAAAGTTTGCCGTAGATTTTTCGGACAAATACAGAATGCCTCCGATTAAGTTAGATGAGTCGGCTCAAGAGTTGATGAAGACACATACTTGGCCCGGTAACATAAGGCAACTGAGAAATCTGGCGGAGCAAATGTCTGTGATTGAAAAACAGCGTGACATCAACGCAGATATTCTGAGAAATTACCTTCCGTCAGCAGGCACAGACCTGCCGATGGTGATAGATAAAGATAACTCAGCCCAAGATTTTAGTGAGCGAGAGATTCTGTACAAAGTCCTTTTTGACATGAAAAATGACATGTCTCAATTAAAGGCGCTGGTAGCCGACTTGATGAAGGGAAATTCTGTCGGAAATCTCTCAGATGAGAACGAAGCATATATGAATAAGATGTATCAAGATGGAGAGACGACCATACTGAGAGGAGTGGAGTCGCATCGGGTGCAGTCAGAGTATACTACTGTCAATCCTGAAGAGAAGTCATCGTATCAACCGGTGCAGGCTCAAGAAATGGTTGAAGAGTCTTTATCTCTGGCTGTCAAAGAAAAAGAGCTCATCATTAAGGCGTTAGAAAAGCATAATAACAAGAGGAAACATGCGGCCAAAGACCTCGGCATATCAGAAAGAACGCTGTACCGAAAGATTAAAGAATACGACATCGACTGATAATTCGTTAGCAATTCAATGAAGTATAATCGATACATATTCCTCCTATTCATCGTGTTTCTCAGTTCATGTGGGATATATAAGTTTAATGGAGGCAGTGTTCCAGCTGGGGCCGACACGTTTTCGGTAGAGTATTTTCAAGTTCGTGCGGCTCTTGCAGATCCTAACTACGGTCAGTTGTTTACCGAGTCGCTCAAAGATGTGCTGCTGAGTCAGACACGACTGAGTTTGGTTGAAGAAGAAGGCGACATCCAGTACCAAGGAGTAGTTGAAACGTATCAGATTATTGCTGTGGCCGCCCAAGAAAACGAGTCTTCAGCAAGAAACAGGTTAACGATTTCTATCAAGGTGGAGTTTATGGATACTACCCAAGAGGACAAAGACAAGTCATTTACAGTTAGTCAGTTTGAAGACTTTCTCTCAGATGAGAATTTTGAAGATGTGGAAGAGTCCTTGATTGAAGAGATTAATACCAAGATCATTCAAGATATATTTGACAAGACTCTAGGAGACTGGTGAACTTGAATAAGAATCAACTCATATCGGCATTTTCTGACCCAACTGTACTGCATAGTTTGGATCTTGAGACTATAGAAGAATTAGTCGAGCAATTTCCGGTAAGCGCTATGCTCCGCATGATTTATGTCAAGCGGCTGAAGGATGAAGATGATATCCGATTTGAAGGGCAGCTCAAATTGGCAGCGGCACATCTGCCAGTAAGGCGCAAATTACACGCCTGGTTAAAGGAGCCACCTGTTGTGATTGAGCAACGCGTGGTTGTCGAAAAGCAATCAGCCGATATTCCTGTGCATGCGGATGTAAGCCCGCCAAGCGGTGCAGAAGAAGAGGTTTTAGAAAAACTGGATGCGAACCTGATCAAACAAGACTCGGATTCTCTGGCGAGTGAGCATGAAGTAGACGCTCAGCTTGAAGAATTACAAAAGCAGTACCTCACTGAAGCCGTTCAGACTAGTCTCTCTATGGAGATAGATGCTGCGCAAATTGACGAAGCCCAGCCAGAACCGTCTGTTGACAAGGATGAAGAAACGGAGATTGAGGAGCCCGTTGTTGAGGTGACAACTCAAACTGAACCATCTAGCTTTTTAGATTTTATTTCTGGTACTGCCTCAACTGCTGGAGTTTCAGTCAAAGCGGCAGAAAGCGATTTTGAGCGAGTAGATCAGATTCTGAATACGTTTATCAATAACGAACGGAAGGAAAAAGCAGAGTTTTTCAATCCTGAGCGTATGGCCAGAGCCAGTATTGTAGATAATGAGGAGATTGTCACAGATACGCTGGCCACTATCTACATGAATCAAGGGAACTATGAGAAAGCTTTGCGTGCTTATCGCAGTTTGCAGTTGAAATATCCCGAAAAAAGAGTTTACTTTGCCGCCCGAATAGAGAAGGCCCAAAGCCTACTCCAAAAAAGAAACAAATAATGGTCATTATTACGATACTCATATTCATTGTTGCGATTTTACTAGGAGTAATCGTTCTGATTCAAAATCCAAAAGGTGGTGGACTAGGTTCAGCATTTGGAAATGCCAACCAACTAGGTGGTGTAAAAAGAACAGCAGATTTTCTTGAGAAGGCCACATGGGGACTAGCATTGTGCTTGGTTCTTCTATGTCTAGGTTCGTCTTTTATTCTTAGCTCGAGTAATCCAAGCCTCTCGGCTGGTGATGATAAAGCTGGTGAAGCTGAAATGTCCGCACCGCAGATTGATCCGGGTGTTACCTTGGATCTAAATGACATGGATGACTTAGATTCTCAAGAAGGAGATCAGTGATAATCTGACAGATTTTAGTCTATTCAATGTCAGTTTGTCACTATCGAACTGACATTTTTTTCTTCTATTCTTAAAAAACACGATTGGCACAGAATGTGACTCATACATTCTGTCCAAATATTTATTCACACGAACAATAAATTGATAAAATGGCAATAAATGTGCAACCTATAGCAGACCGCGTGCTCGTAGAGCCGGCAACTGCAGAGGAAAAGACCGCAGGTGGAATAATCATTCCTGACACGGCAAAAGAGAAGCCTCAAAAAGGTAAAGTCATCGCAGTAGGTGGCGGAAAGAAAGACGAACCAATGACTGTAAAGTCAGGAGACACTGTGCTCTATGGCAAGTACTCTGGAACGGAGATAAGCATAGAAGGTACAGACTACCTCATTATGAAGGAGTCTGATATTTTCGCAATCGTCTGATACACTTATTGATTAATAACCAAGAACATGGCAAAGGAAATAACATTTGATGTAGAAGCGCGTGATAAGCTCAAGCGTGGAGTAGATGCATTAGCAAATGCAGTAAAAGTTACACTAGGGCCTAAAGGTCGTAATGTGATTTTAGACAAGAAATTTGGCGCACCAAGTGTGACTAAAGATGGAGTGTCTGTCGCTAAAGAGATTGAGCTCAAAGACCCAATAGAGAACATGGGTGCTCAAATGGTAAAGGAAGTAGCAAGCAAGACTGCTGACAACGCTGGTGACGGTACCACGACTGCAACAGTTCTTGCTCAAGCTATCGTGACAGCTGGACTTAAGAATGTTGCCGCTGGCGCAAACCCTATGGACCTCAAAAGAGGAATTGACAAAGCTGTAGCGGCTGTAGTTAGTCACTTGGCGAGCATGTCTCAAGAAGTAGGAGATGACATCGAGAAAATAAAGCAGGTAGCTAGTATTTCTGCGAATAATGACGACACCATCGGAACACTCATTGCTCAGGCAATGGAGAAAGTGAAGAAGGAAGGAGTGATTACTGTAGAAGAGGCGAAAGGAACTGATACTACAGTGGAGATTGTAGAAGGAATGCAGTTTGACAGAGGATACCTCTCACCATACTTCGTGACTAATTCTGAAAAGATGATCACTGACATGGAGAATCCGTACATCTTGATTTATGACAAGAAGGTGTCAAACATGAAGGATCTTCTTCCAGTGCTAGAAAAGGCTGCTCAAACTGGTAAGCCATTTCTAATTGTTGCCGAAGATGTGGAAGGTGAAGCCTTGGCCACATTGGTGGTCAACAGATTGAGAGGTAGCCTTAAGATAGCGGCAGTTAAAGCCCCAGGATTTGGAGACAGAAGAAAAGCCATGCTAGAAGACATTGCGATCCTTACGGGTGGTACTGTTATTTCTGAAGAGCAAGGAAGAAAGCTCTCTGATGCTGACTTAAATGACCTTGGTACCTGCGAGAAGATTACAATCGACAAGGATTCGACAACTATCGTTAACGGTGCTGGAGACAAGAACACCATTTCTGGTCGTGTCGCTCAGATTAAAGCACAGATAGAGTCAACGACTTCAGACTACGACAAAGAGAAGCTACAAGAGCGTCTAGCCAAATTGGCTGGTGGAGTTGCAGTACTTTATGTTGGTGCGGCCACGGAAGTGGAGATGAAGGAGAAGAAAGACAGAGTAGATGATGCACTTCATGCAACAAGAGCTGCGGTAGAAGAAGGTATCGTTCCTGGTGGTGGTGTGGCGTATATTAGAGCAATTTCAGGATTGACGGATGTGAAGTGTGCCAACTTTGACCAAGAGACAGGTGTGTCAATTGTGAAGAGAGCGATTGAAGAACCGTTGAGACAAATCATCGAAAATGCTGGTGGTGAAGGATCTGTGATTGTACAGAAAGTGAGAGAAGGAAGCGATGACTATGGATACAATGCACGTACAGATGAGTACGAAAACTTGCTGAAGGCTGGAGTTATTGATCCAACCAAAGTAACGCGAGTAGCATTGGAAAATGCCGCATCAATTGCAGGAATGCTCCTTACTACCGAAGCTGTCGTTTCTGACATTGAAGAAGAAGGCGCGCCAGCCATGCCAGCAGGTATGGGCGGAGGAATGCCTGGAATGATGTAATAGAAATTTCGATCAGTTTACTGAATCGAACGAAAGCCTCTCCATTTAGGAGGGGCTTTTTTTATATCGGTTCTTTCTTGCCCAGAAATTTTGGCTCCGTGCCGATAATAAGGTCGATAAACATTTTGACACGGGCAAAGCGCTCTCTTAAAAGCACCTTCCACGCTCGCTTAGAAGTCACATCAGCCGCATTGTACGCCACAGCATCAATCCCTTTCCATTTTGCTATATACAGTGCTCTCTCGTTGTGAAAACGTTGAGAAACAATCGTAATACGGTCCTGGCCAAACACCTCTTTTGATCGCACCACAGAGTCAAGCGTTCTAAACCCAGCAAAGTCTAAGACTATGTCATCTTTTGGCACGCCTTTTTTAATCAACGCATCGCGCATGTCGGTTGGCTCGTTGTACCGTTTTGTACCGTTGTCTCCGGTGACAAGTATGCGCTCTACCTTTCCAGCCTTGTACAGATTGGCAGTAGCATCAATGCGGTTATGAAAATAGGGGTTGGGTCCAAGCGAAGAACTCTTGGAAGTACCTAAAAGCAGGCAGACTCTGTTTTTTGGAACATCTTCGGCAGTATCAAATATTCGATCTGAAGCATGAAGCTTCACCAGTAATTCTGGTATCAGAAACACGAGTAGCAGCGCAAAAGCGGCATACATCAGTATGCGCCAAATACGTTTTGACTTTGGTTTTTGTTTTTTCTTGGACATGTGCTCCTCCAAAATTAGTAATACATCAAACGAAACGGCCAAAGTTTAAAAAGAGTATCCATGTTATGATCTTAACACAGAGCGCCCTCTGTGCAAGTAAAATTGGTATGCTCCATGCACTCCAAAATGGCACTGTATATCATATTTTCATATCTTTAGAATCGCCCTGATTAAAGGGGGCTAATCAAAACACCGTATCTACAGATGAAACTAGTAATTGATACAATTGTTCTAAAAGGGCGATTGACTTTTTTGATGTTGGCAGTTTTCATATGCTCATTGCCACAGACCATTTCCAGTCAAGATTATTTCACTTATGCCTCAGATTCTCTCGGAGTCGATTATGTCTACACAGGCGTTGGTGACTGTGGCGGAGTCAGCCTAGTTGATGTGAATGACGATGGTCTCGATGATTTGACATTTGCAACCAGTATCGGAGATGGAGTCAGAGTCTATTTTCAAGGTCCTGACACGATGACTCAATGGCTCGACCTTTCACTTTTTCAAGAGAATGATGCCTCAAGGAGTGTGACATGGGTAGACTATGATAATGATGGAGACAAGGACATGTTTGTCACCAACCTGAGTTCCATCGACCTCAGTGGAGGCTTGGTTAAATTATACCGAAGAGATTCGCCAAATACACTGACAGACGTGACTGTCTCGGCTGGCTTTGGTCAAACTCCTATACGTGCATACAGCGCCTGCTGGGCCGATTATGACAATGACGGATGGTTGGATGTATACATCTCTCATCGCTTTACGGTTGGAGGAGGCCCCAATAGGCTAATGAGAAACCAAGGAGACGGAACCTTTGTTGACATGGCAGAATTTGCTGGAGTTCTAGATGAAGATGGACTAACTTATGCGTCCATTTTTTTCGACTACGACCTTGATGGAGATGCAGACCTCTACACGGCCAATGATAAGTCACTCACTAAAAACCGATTCTTTCAAAATGAAGGAGACGGTACGTTTACTGACATTAGCGAAAGCAGTGGTATAGGAATTCCTATGGACGGTATGGGGCTAAACATTGGAGATTATGACAATAATGGTTGGCTAGATTTATATGTCACGAATACAGATTTTGGAGCCTCTGACATGAATGGGGGGAATCGCATGTTTCAAAATGATGGAGGATCATTCATGCCAGCAGAAAATGACACCATTCTTGAAATTAATTTCGAATGCTGGGGTACAAGTTTCATAGACATAGATAATGATATGGATCTTGATTTGTTTGCGGCATCTACTGGAGATGGAACCTGGGGTACAAATCGCTTTCTATTCATCAATTACGGCAATAGCGTGTTTGAGCCTTATGACGGAATCGATTTAGATTCTACCATATATGGTTTTGGATTTGGCATGTCTACGGGTGATATTAATAATGACGGCTATGCCGACATGGTGATGCAGGACAATAATCAAGGGGCAGTTGAAATATGGAAAAATGTAGGCGGCTCTAATCACTGGGTGAAAATTAACCTAGAAGGAACTATTTCTAATAGAGATGCCGTAGGCTCACTCATAGAGGTTTGGGCAGGAGGTGTCAAGCAAATAGTATACACAACAGCAGGAAGCAGCTTCGCCTCGCAAACAAGTGACACGAGAATCATAGGCCTTGGCGCCAATGAGATTGTAGACTCCGTGATAGTCCACTTTCCGAGCGGTGTTGTGAACACGCTCTATGATTTACCAGTAGATCGCAGATACAATATCACCGAAGATCCTACCATTGCAGTTATAGATTGTTTGCCTGAAGTTGATTTCGTGTATAGTGCCGGAAGCGGACTTGAAGTTTCCGTAAGTGGAAGTGGAAGTTCGGGCATCACAGACTGGCACTACGACATGGGAGATGGAGGTGAAGTCTTGTCGCAAAACGGAAGTTACACCTATGATGTAGGTGGAACATATACCGTTTGCTTGACCGCAGAAAATTCCTGTTCATTTGATAGTATCTGTCAAAATATTCCAGTGGATTGTATAGTACCTCAAGGAGACTTTGACTTTACGTCAGACCAACTGGAAGTTATTTTTTCTGCCAATGTGCAGATGACTGATTCGGTGCATTGGGAATTTGGCGATGGCGGTTCATCAGCCATGGAAAATCCAAGTTATGAGTTTGAAGAGGCGGGAACCTATTATGTCTGTTTGGAGATTTATAATGAGTGTGGAGCAGATGTGATTTGCGACTCGGTAGACGTGAATTGTATTGCACCACTGTCAACGTTTACTTCTGAAATTGATAATCTGGAAATCACTTTTAGTGCAGATGAAACAATGGCTGATAGTGCGAATTGGACCATGGGAGACGGTTCTACTTTTAGTGGTTTAAATGGTGTCTACGCTTATAGCTCAGCAGGGGAGTATGAAGTGTGCATGACAATTTTTAATTCGTGTGAAAGCATTACTACTTGTGACACGATAGTTGTCGATTGCTTGGTTCCGCTTGCAGATTTTGAAGCGGAGGTAGACAGTCTCGTTGTCGACTTTGTCAACTTTTCTGAAAATGCAGATGATGTGCTCTGGGACTATGGTGACGGAAATCAAAGCACAGAGTGGCAAGAGCAATACACCTATGATGATGCAGGAACATATTATGTCTGTGTGACTGCAAGTAGTGATTGCGGTGAACAACAATTTTGTGATTCTGTTGAGGTTGGAGGAGTCTTCATTGGGCTTGATGAATTATTGACGGGTAGTTATGGTTTTGACATCTACCCCAATCCCGCTGATCAGAAACTGACATTGACTCTTCAAACTAGAATGCGTCAGGCTAGTGATTTAATGATAATTGACAACCGTGGAAGAGTTCTTTTGATTGAGACGCTTACTTCTCAGCGCGAGAAAATTGACCTGGATGTGGCTCACTTGACATCAGGCAGCTACCACATCGTTGTTTCAGACTCAAAGCAAAATCGATTTGTGAGAAGGTTAGTGATTCAGCATTAAGCAAAATTGACACTCGTGTATCTCTGATTCACCTAAGAATAAAAAATCCCACTCATCATTGATGAGCGGGATTTTGCGTTAAGATTCTACCTGAATAAATCGTTCAATCAATGTCAGGTTGAAAAGGCTGAAAGAATTACTTCTTCTTTCTTGGAGCAGCCTTTTTCTTTGCTGATGTCTTCTTCTTAGCAGTAGACTTCTTTGCAGTCGTCTTCTTCTTAGGAGC
>CAYSDH010000063.1:0-18028 GCA_964429805.1 uncultured Flavobacteriales bacterium | reverse complement strand
TGGTTATCGTCATACCATACGTAGTCTCCTACATTCACTGGGTTGTAAATACCTAAGTCATAAGAAAGGTCGTCATCTTGTCCAGCAACAACTGTGAATGAACCGGTCTTACCGTTCTCATCACCGTCAGAGTCTGCTTCATCATCACCACCTTGGTCTTGCGCTGTGACTACAAAGTCTGCAGGCAGAGTAGAGGTAAGGAATTCGATGCAGTACTCACCAGGAATTACATTTTCAAATAAGTAAAGTCCGTCAGCGTCAGTCACCTGCGTGTCAACAATCTCGTCATCAGCCGTGTGGAACAATCCATCAGGACCAGGACCGATAAGATTAACTGTTACTCCTTCAACAGGAAGCTCGTTAGGATCTTGGATACCATCTTGGTTATCATCATACCATACGTAGTCACCTACATTAGGAAGACCAGTGATTCCGAAATCCAAGTCTGGGTTAGATGACCCTTCAGGAATGTCAAAGCACTCAGTCTTACCAGTAGTCATGTCAGCGTCAGAGTCGCTCGTGTCATCACCACAGTTATCTTGCTCAGTAAGCTCGAATCCTGTTGGGATGTTAGACACCTGGATGAAGTAATCTTTGTTTGGATCGAAGCAATCAGCAAACTCGTAGTAACCTGCATCATCAGATGTAGTCTCTGCTACTAAAGTTCCACCGTTGTTAGATGGGTTACCTGGGTTGTTTACGTCTTCGTCACACTCATAAAGAGTAAGCGTTACGTTTTCAACTGGAAGCTCATCGATATCTTGACAGCCGTTACCGTTGGCATCAGACCACACGTAGTTACCTATGATTGATCTTGGAGTTCTTACAACCTCTATCGGGCCATTTAGCTCGTAGCAACCTTCAAGGTCAGCAGCGTTCATTCCAGTAGCAGCTCCGTTAAGAGAACCGTAGTATGCAATGTGCCATACAAGACAAGTGCCTGCGCCAGCTCCATCAAAGTCAACAGCTTGTAAATCAGCAAGTGTACCAGGAAGACCAAGTATAGTTCCGTCTTCTTCTGTAATAACGAAGCTAGAAGCCTCACCAGCAACTGTACCAGTCACCTGAAGGTCAGCGTCAGTTAAGAAGTCAGGAGTACCATCAAGGCAGAACTCAGCACCTCCGGCAAGCTCAAATGGCTGAGGGTCATTAACAGTAACTACTACTTCATCAGTAGCAACACATCCGTTGCAATCTGTTGATGTTACGGTATATGTAGTTGTAACGTCAGGAGTAACTGAGATAGAAGGGCCTTCATCGCCAGTAGACCATTCGTAAGTCACTTCGTTGTTTGAATTTCCAGCACCGAAGCATCCTTCGCTGAGCATCACATTGATGTCACCATAAATAAAGTATGAATCATCAGTGTTTAACCAACCTGAAGCTCCAAATCCTTCTGATCTTTCGTTTGCATCAATTCCAACTTGGAATGCTGCTCCTCTGCGTGATAGAGAAATTGAAGAACCAGTACCTACGTTGTAAGCAGTTCCGAATGTGTTTTGGTAGTATGTCCAGTCGTTGTTGTCATCTGAATTACCGTTACACGCATTTTCTTTAGGTGAACCAGCAGGAGCTGTTGTCGTTTTACCACTAAAGTAAACGTCAACTAGATACTGATCAAATACTCCACCTTCGTCATAAGTAGCAGTAGTTGTGAAGTGAGCGACACCGTCACACTCTTCCCATGTCATGTTCGTACCTGTATATGCTCTGTATACACCAGCGCCATTAGACAAGAAGAATACATAATCGTGAGTAGTACACCCTTGAGTATTGTAGACAGTCTTACCACAACAGTCAAAGCAATCGCTTTCGCCAGTAGTAGAAGCTGAAAGGTCAGCAGACTCTCCGATGCAAAGTTCCACATCATCAGAAGCAGTAACTACTAAGTCATTACCTGTAATAGTTACAGAGTCAGTAGCTGTACATCCGTGGCAATCAGTCACTGTTACAGTGTAAGTTCCAGCGGTGTTAGTAGTGATAGACTCAGTAGTCTCACCTGTAGACCAAGCGTAAGTCAAGTCATCAGAAACAACTACAGGGTCAGTACATCCAACAACACGAAGACCTGCAAGCTCAAAGAGGTCACAGTCAGCGTTAGTAGGTTGTCCGTCAATTACTACAGTATAAGTGTCACCTGCATTAAGCTCAATTGGGTTGAGTGTATTGACGTTTTGAGTTGTAATCGCATTCTCATTAACACTTCCAGAAACAGACTCAACAAGAGCACCATTCTTATAAAAGTGAACATTGTAGAAATACGTAGTTGGACAAGAAGACAAGTTTCCTGTTCCACCTGCATTACTTCCATCGGTTGGGTACCAGAAGTCAGCGCTAATCCCGTCAACTTGAATGTGGCTTGCTGCTGTTAGGCTAAAGTCCCAATCATTATACATAGAAGAAATGCAGATAATGTCATTTAGACATGATGCTTGGTTGATGTTACCCGTTGGGCATACGCCATCTACAGAGCTAATTGCAGCGCTGTAGTCAGATGCCACAAGACAATCAAGTGGGTCGTCACAATTTCCGCTGTATGTTACAAGGTCTGTAGGTGTGCAAGAAACACATGGAGCAGCTCCAGAAGTCATTGCAGTTAAAGTCACATCCTCATTACATGTAGTCAAGTCAGGACCAGCGTCAACTGTAAAGTCTACGCATGGGTCAGTAGTTGGAGCTTCGCATCCTCTTACTTGAAGACCGGCTAGCTCAAACAATGCACATTCAGGAGTACCAAGCTCATCGTCAATATCAATAACGAGAACATCTCCAGGTCCTACATTAAGAGGAGCAGAGAGAAGTACATTTTCAGAAGTGATTACATCCTTGTATATGAAACCATTTACTTCTTCAATCTGTACTCCATTTAATATGAAGTCAGCGTCATACTGAAACTCAGTACATGATCCCGAATTTGCTGAACCTCCTGCAGTAGGAAGGTCAACTGGGAAAAGAAACTCAGCAGAAAATCCAGAGATTGTTGCGTAATCAGCAAATGTGATTGTCATCTCCCATTCTTTCACCTGCGTGTTGATGCAGATGATGCCACCTTCACATGATGCGTTGTCCGCGCCATTTTGAGGTGCCAACTGAGAAGCAGTAGCAATTACTGGAGAAATCTCAGATGGGTGAAAGCTATCATTAGGGTCATCACAGTCTCCATCGTAGTTGACAAGAACGTCATAGCACTCTGGAGCGTCTGGGGTAACGTGTACATATACGTCACCAGACTCATAAATCTGGGTGCAACCAACGACACGTGCACAGATTCTAAAAAGTCCAGACTCGGATGGGCAATAGCTCAAGTCTCCATTAATCTGATATCCTGTGATAGCATTAATAGATCCTTGATTGTTTTCAGCCCAAAAGAATTCTACTTGACCATACGATGAGTATGGGAAAGAAGAAAGTTGAGCACAACCATCTGATGAATATAAGGTAGGTAGAGTCAGCGAACAGGTCATCCCGTTCTCGGCTCCGTTAAGCCCTGCGTTGTTAGCATTTGCAATACCATTAGATGGTATCATAAATGCTGTGAAGATCACAACGATTAGGGCCATGAAGTAAGCATTTGCTTTCATAGCGTTATTCTTTGAATTAGGAAATATAATTGGAGCATGTCCAAGACAATCATTCTTGTCGTCAACAGGCTCATTGTAGAAATTGTTCATAGCGTATTTTCAATGATAAATCTGTACGTATGAGCATAGCTTGCCCATACGTTGTGCAAAACTATGCCGTAAATCAGAGCCTGTCAAGAAAAAATGTCGATGAATCGTGTAATAATCACGTCAAAGTGATGTTAAATCAGGTTGAATTGACCTTTGTGTTTTTAACAAGAGCAATAAATAGCTGTTTTAAAGAGAGTTGGGTCCGGTCTGGTTGCCTCAGAACAAGTAGCCGAAGCCAATAGAAATCACGTTTTAGGGCACAAAAAAAGCCCCCTGCTTGCGCAGAGGACTTTAGAATTGAATATTATTTCTTTTTACTTGTTCTTAACTATTCTAGTAGTCTGTACACTTTCGTCCATAATAAGTCGACTTGTGTATGAACCATCTGACCAGCTGTCAGAGGAGATGGTAAACTGATACTCGATACCACCTAAGGCATATCCTTTAAATATAGTTTCTACTACCTGACCCATCTGGTTGTATACCTCAAACACTACAAATCCGTCTTCAGGAACAACAAACGACAGTGTCAAGTTGTTGTCAAATGGATTTGGATACGCATTTGAAAGTATGTTATCCGTAGCCACATTTGTTACAACAGTAATAGTCTGAATGTATATTGCTTCGTTACCACACTCATCAGTTGCAGTCCACGTACGAGTGATTACGTAAGGACAGTCAGTACCAGACTGAATTTCAGTAAACTCGTAGTCAAGCTCATCATCACAGTTGTCTATCGCCACTGGCGTCTGAACTGCTGGGATAGGCTCTCCGCAATCTATCTGCATGTCGCTAGGACCTGAAGTAAACTGTGGTGATACTTCATCAGTCAAGAAGAGGTAAATCACAGTGGTGCTTGAGTTACCGCATGCATCAGTAGCTGTAAATGTTCTCTCGATAGTACCGTAGCAGCTTCCAGAGAATGTCACATCCTCAACAGACACCTCTACCTCAGAACAGTCATCAGTAACTGGTATAGTTACAGAATCTAACTGGTCACATAATATAGTGAGTTGTGCCTCGTGATCTTCAAATACTGGCGCTTGTGTATCGCTCACAGTAATTACTTGTGAATCAAGCGTCTCGTTTCCACATGCATCAGTTGCTGTCCATGTACGTGTGATTGTATATGGGCAGTCACCTTCGCTTGTCTCTTCGTTAAAGCTAATCTGCACATCGTCATCACAGTTGTCGATAGCTGATACTGTTGCTGCTGCAGGAATACTTCCACAGTCTACAGATACAGATGCAGGCACATTTAATAATTCAGGTGCCGTAGTGTCAACAACCGTAATCACTTGACTGTGATCAACAGTGTTACCACACTCATCAACTGCAGTCCAAGAACGTGTGATTGTGAATGGACATCCTGATGTTTGAGTCTGACCATTATATGTCACTACTACATTGGCATCACAGTTGTCAGTCGCAGACACAGCTTCAACAGCTGGTATATTAATACACTCTACAGTCACATTAGCAGGAGCATTGGTAAATGCTGGAGCTTGTGTGTCAATCACAGTGATTGTCTGAACATGTGATGTTGAGTTACCACACGCATCAGTCGCTGTCCACGTTCTCACTAGTTCAAATCCACATCCGAGGTCATTGTTCGCTTCATTAAAGCTTACAGTCGGATTGCTATCGCAGTTATCTACAAATGTTGCGTCTGCTGATGGAATGTTCTCATTACACTCGTAGCTCACGTCTGCAGGAGCATTGCTCACAGTCGGTGCTTGAGTGTCTATGATTGTGATTACCTGAATTGCTTCAGTCACATTACCACATCCGTCAGTAGCTACCCATGTTCTGTTGAATGAAGAGGGACACGTACCGTTCACAGGGCCGTCAGTGAAGCTCACTTGAAGTCCAGAGCACGCGTCAGTAGCAATAGCCTGACCAGTGTTGATAGGCGCTGTGATGTCAGTGCACTCGATAGTGATATCGGCTGGTGCAGTTAACGAAGGCGCTGTCTCATCAACTATCGTAATAGTCTGCTGGGCAGTAGAGATGTTTCCACATCCGTCAGTCGCAGTAAATGTTCTTACAAATGACTGAGGGCAATCTCCTGATACAGGTCCATCAACAAATGTTATTGCCACTTCGTCATCACAATTGTCAGTCGCAGAAGCCATCCCAGTGGTAGACACATCTGTATCTGCATTTGAGCAATCAAGAACAGCGTCTGCTGGTCCAGCGATTGTCGGAGCCTGAGTGTCGTCATACGTGATAGTCTGCTGAGCAGTAGCGATGTTGCCGCATGCGTCTATTGCAGTCCATGTTCTTACGATTATCTGTGGGCAAGAAGCACTCATTGTCTGCTCTTCCATAGAAATCTGAACATTGTCATCACAGTTGTCAATAGCTGACACGATAGCTGCTGCTGGCACTGCACCACACTGGGCAGTTATGTCAGCTGGCACACCAATCATCTGTGGGCTCGTGTTGTCTTCAACAGTAATAACTTGCGTATGATCTGCACTGTTACCACAATCGTCTGTAGCAGTCCATGATCGTGTAATAGTAAATGGACATCCCGTAGTTGTTGTCTGACCATTGTATGTTACTTCTACCGCATTGTCACAGTTATCAGTTGCAGTCAATTGAGCCGGAGCTGGAATTGCCTCGCACTGAACTGTCGCGTTAGCCGGAGCATTTGTAAATGCTGGGTTCACAATGTCATTAAATGTGACAGTCTGTGTCGCAGTAACAGAGTTACCACACGCATCTGTTGCAGTCCATGTTCTTACTACTTCATATCCACAAGACAAATCGTTGTTCTGCTCAGCATACACAACAGATAGGTTGTCGTCACAATTGTCAGCAAACGTAGCGGCATCTGTTGGGATGTTTCCGTTACTGCAATCTCCAACAAGATCAGCAGGTGCGCTTACCACAGTAGTAGCTGTGTTGTCTTCTATTGTGATGATCTGGTCACCCGTGCTTGTGTTTCCACATGCGTCAGTTGCTGTAAACGTTCTAGTAAACGAGTAAGGACAAGTCGTTGACATCGGGCCATCAACATGGCTGATAGTCACATCTCCACACGCGTCAGTAGCAGTTGCGTTTCCATTAGCCGATACTGCTGTAGAAGCAGAACAGTCAATCGTTACGTTTCCAGGAACTGCGATAACTGGTGCAGTTTCATCTACAATAGTTATTGTCTGATCATGAGTTGCTGTGTTACAACATCCGTCAGTTGCTGTCCAGCTTCTTACAAAGCTAGATGGGCAGTTTCCTGTAATAGGTCCATCAACAAAGTTCATGTCTACATCATCGTCACAGTTGTCAACTGCAGAAGCTAGTCCTGTAATTGCTGGAGACAAGTCCATGTCAGCACAGTCTACTGTGATGTCAGCTGGTGCAATCATTTGCGGAGCTGTCGTGTCCTCATAGTAGATAGTCTGCGACTGACTAGTTGTGTTTCCACAATCATCAGTAGCTGTCCATGTACGTGTGATGTCAACGATACAACCTGAGCTTTGATTAACCTCAGCAAATTCAACGATAATGTCTGCACAGTTATCAGATCCTTGTACATCAGCCGGAACTGGTATAGGTCCACACTGTCCGCTAATGTCAGCAGGTACTCCGGAAAGTACTGGTGCCTCAGAGTCATTAAAGATGATGCTTTGAGACTGAGTAGATACGTTTCCGCATGCGTCAGTTGCTGTCCATGTTCTTACAATATTAATGTTACAGCCTACGCTCTGGTCATTCTCTGAGAATACTACGTCAACATCTCCACAGTTATCTGTTGCTGTTACTA
The DNA here is from genome assembly GCA_964429805.1 of uncultured Flavobacteriales bacterium. GTDB lineage: Bacteria > Bacteroidota > Bacteroidia > Flavobacteriales_D > JABDKJ01 > CAYSDH01. The sequence continues at coordinate 10,588 of CAYSDH010000063.1, read as the reverse complement.
CTGGGGCGACTGGTATGTCAGCACATTCTCCAGATACATCAGCAGGCACACCAGATAATACGGGTGCTTCTGTGTCAGATATTGTAATAGTCTGTGATGCAGATGTTTCGTTTCCACAACCGTCTATTGCAGTCCATGTTCTGATGATAGATATAGGGCATGAAGCACTCTGAATATCTTCAGTATAGATTACATCAAGTACTGTAGAGCAGTCTTCAGTAGCAATCACGTTTGCAGGAGCTGGAGCTTCACCACATGACATGGTGATGTCAGCAGGAACTCCTTCAAGTACTGGAGCTTCTTGATCAACAATGTTCACGACAGTTGTAAGCGTGTCAGACACGTTACCGCAATCATCAACGGCTACAAATTGACAGATTAACTTAGCCTTAATAGGGCAGCTAACGTTATAGTCAATCTGAAGCGGCTGTGCCTCCCAAGCTACGTCATCATCACAGTTATCTGTTACTCCTAGTGGAATAATGTCAGACTGCGCAAAAATTTGTCCGATGCTCGCTTCAAAAGCGTGAGCCTCCATGGCAGTCAACGTTCCAGCAATGTACTCGAGTGCAGTTGGGTAATCAGCTTCTTCACACGTAATGTCAGCCTCTAAGTCAGCTGGAGCGATTAGTACCGGAGCCTCATCATCAACGATAGTTACTTTAACTGATCCCGATACTGAGTTTCCACAATCATCAGTCGCAGTGTGCGTGAATGTATACTCTATGTCTCCACAGTCATTTAGCACTTGGCTTTCAGACTCTGTAGAAAGTGATAGAGAATTATCACAGTTATCCTGGAATTGGAAAATCAATGCAGGAAGAGGATCGTTACAACTAATCACAACGTCTTGCGGTGCAAATGTGATTACTGGAGCTTGTGTGTCAGTCACTGTCACAACCTGATTAGCAGTCATTATATTGCCACAGTAGTTTGTCGCAGTCCATGTTCTTACTATCTCGTATCCACATGCCAGTTGATTTGTCACCTCGCTGTAAGTCACTGTCAGATTATCATCAAACGGATCTACGAAGTTTGGCTCAACTGGAGCAGGTACAGTCTCGTCACACTCTAAGTTTAGTGGAGCAGGCATTGGCTCAACTGTAATGTCGCTGCACGTTGTAATACCAGCATCCCATGTGAGGTCATCATCTTGACCTGACACTACGTTGAAGGCTCCTGTCTTACCAGCACCATCTACGTCAGAGTCAACACTGTCATCAGCACCTTGGTTACCACTTGTAAAGAAGTAATCTGCAGGGATAGTAGATTCTACAAACTGAATGCAGTACATACCTGGGTCAACATCTTCAAACAGGTATTCACCGTTCGGATCTGTTACTTGAGTATCTATCAAGATATCATCAGCCGTGTGGAATAGACCGTCAGGTCCTGGTCCGTAAAGCTGAACAGTTACTCCAGACACTGGGTTTTCACTTGGGTCTTGTATACCGTTTTGGTTATCGTCAAACCACACGTAGTTACCTATGTTCACTGGGCTGTAGATACCAGCGTCCCATGTAAGGGCGTCACCTTGTCCACCTGTTACTGTAAACGAAGTCGTCTTGCCGTCAGCGTCTACGTCAGAGTCCTGAGCGTCATCACCACCTTGATTTTGAGCAGTGAAGAAGTAGTCGTTAGGCAGGGTAGAAGAGTCAAATTCTATACAGTATGTTCCAGGAGCTACGTCTTCGAAAAGGTACTCTCCGTTAGTATCTGTAATCTGAGTATCAACTATAACGTCATCAGCAGTGTGGAACAATCCGTCAGGACCAGGCCCGATAAGGTTTACTGTTACACCCTCTACTGGGGCTTCGTTTGGATCTTGAACTCCATCAAAATCATTGTCATACCATACAAAGTCTCCAACATTGACTGGGCTGTAGATACCAGCATCCCATGTTAGGTCGTCATCTTGTCCACCTGTTACGGTAAATGAAGAAGTCTTTCCATCTTCATCTACATCAGAATCTTGCGTATCATCTCCACCTTGGTCTTGTGCCGTGAAGATGAAGTCTGCAGGCAATGTAGACTCGATAAACTCGATGCAGTACGTTCCTGGAGCAACATCTTCAAACAAGTACTCGCCATTAGCATCAGTTACTTGGGTGTCAACAATCTCATCGTCAGCCGTGTGGAAGATTCCGTCAGGACCAGGTCCGATAAGTGTTACAGTAACTCCTTCAACTGGAGACTCATTAGGATCTTGAATTCCGTCTTGATCTACGTCATACCATACATAGTCACCTACGTTAATTGGCTCATAGATACCGGCATCCCAAGTAAGGTCGTCATCTTGCCCACCTGTTACAGTGAATGGAAGAGTCTTACCGTTTTCGCTTGCATCAGAGTCAATAGTGTCATCACCACCCTGATCAGCATTAGTAAATACAAAGTCAGTAGGTAGGGTTGCTTCAATAAATTCGATACAGTACATACCTGGGTCTACATCTTCAAAGAGGTATAGTCCGTCCGCATCAGTCACCTGAGTGTCTACTGTAATATCATCTGCTGTGTGGAAGAGTCCGTCAGGACCTGGTCCATAAAGCACTACAGTTACACCTTCAACAGGCAGTTCGTTAGAATCTTGAATTCCGTCTTGGTTGTTGTCATACCATACGTAGTTTCCAACATTGACAGGAAGGTAGATACCGGCATCCCACGTGAGGTCGTCATCTTGACCACCAGTCACTGTAAATGAAGTTGTCTTACCTGATTCATCAACGTCTGAATCTTGCGCGTCATTTCCTCCCTGGTCTTGTGCCGTGAAGACAAAGTCAGCAGGAATAGTAGACTCTAAGAATTCGATACAGTATGTTCCAGGAACAACATCCTCAAAGAGGTATTCTCCATTAGAATCTGTTACCTGTGTGTCAACAATTTCGTCATCAGCCGTGTGGAAGATTCCGTCAGGACCTGGTCCTATCAATGTAACTGTTACACCAGGTACAGGCTCTTCGTCTGCATCTTGTATACCGTCTTGGTCTACGTCATTCCATACGAAGTCACCAACGTTGACCGGCTCGTAGATACCTGCATCCCAAGTAAGGTCGTCATCTTGACCTCCAACCACTGTAAATGAAGTCGTCTTTCCATTCTCATCAACATCAGAGTCTTCGGCATCATCTCCACCTTGGTCTTGTGCAGTAAACACATAGTCAGAAGGAATTGTAGCCTCGATAAACTCGATGCAGTAATCTCCAGGAGCCACATCTTCAAAGAGGTATTCTCCATTAGAATCTGTCACTTGCGTGTCAATAATCTCGTCATCAGCTGTGTGGAACAATCCGTCAGGACCTGGTCCAATAAGTGTCACAGTTACTCCTGACACAGGAAGCTCATTCGGATCTTGAATTCCATCCTGATTGTCGTCATACCATACAAAGTCACCTACGTTCACAGGATTGTAAATACCTGCATCCCACGTGAGGTCGTCATCTTGCCCAGCTACTACTGTAAATGAAGTCGTCTTACCTGTCTCATTGACATCAGAATCTGTCTCGTCATTTCCACCTTGGTCTTGTGCCGTAAACACGAAGTCAGCAGGAATAGTCGACTCTAAGAACTCTATACAGTAAGTACCTGGGTCTACACTCGTGAAGAGGTAGAGTCCATTTTCGTCAGTTACTTGAGTATCAACTATGACGTCATCAGCCGTGTGGAAGATACCATCTGGTCCAGGACCGATGAGGTTAACAGATACTCCTTCAACTGGTAATTCGTCTGCGTCTTGTATACCGTCTTGGTTGTTGTCATACCATACGTAGTTTCCAACATTGACATCACACGGAGCAATAGTAATAGTCTGCTCATATGTTGTAGAGTTACCGCACTCGTCAGTTGCTGTCCATGTTCTTGTTACAGTCGTTACTGCGTTATTGTCAGTAGATGTTTGCTCATCAAATGTGACAGTCACATCACCATCGCACGCATCTTCAAATACTGGTGCTTCTGGCGCTGGCACAGTCTCTTCGCATGAAAGGTTCATGTCTGCTGGTCCGCTAACTACTGCTGGTCCTTCGTCATCAATACGTGTGACAGATACAGAACCTGACACTGAGTTACCGCAGTCATCAGTTGCCGTTTGAGTAAATGTGTACATTACGTTTCCGCAGCCTAAGTCTTGAGTCTCAGTGTTCATAGTGAGTTCAAGGTTGAAGTCACAGTTGTCTTGAAACTGGAATAAGAGACTAGGGAGCGGGTCATTACAAGAGATTGTTACATCTTCTGGTGTAAATGCGATTACTGGGCTTTCAGTATCTACAATTGAAATGACTTGGTCAACTGTTAGCGACTCACCGCACTGGCTAGTTCCTGTCCATGTTCTGATTATTTCTTCTCCACAGTCTAAATCGTTTACAGTCTCGCTGAACGCTACGCTTATCGCAGTTCCAAAACCGTCTGTGAATGTTGGCTCAACAGGAGCAGGGACAGTCTCATCACAAGAGATTGTCATGTCAGCAGGCTCAGAGCTCACTATAATGTCTTGACACGTGTAGATACCTGCATCATAAGTAAGGTCGTCTTCTGCTCCAGCAACTACCGTAAATGAATCTGTCTTACCTACTGGGTCAACATCAGAATCAGTCGCGTCATTTCCTCCTTGATTTTGTGCCGTAAACACATAGTCAGCAGGAAGTGTAGAGGCTAAGAACTCTATGCAGTACGTGCCTGGAGTTACGTCCTCAAATAGATATAGTCCGTTTCCGTCAGTCACTTGAGTGTCAACTATAACATCGTCAGCCGTGTGGAATAGACCATCTGGGCCAGGTCCGATAAGGTTTACAGTTACACCAGGTACTGGTGGTTCGTTTGCATCTTGAATACCGTCTTGGTTGTTGTCGTACCACACATAGTCACCCACGTTTACATCACATGGTGCAACAGTGATAGTCTGTACATGTGTTGTTGAGTTGTCACAGTCATCTGTTGCCACCCATGTGCGTGTTATAGTAACAGATCCATCGTTATTTGTTACAGAGTTTTCTGTGAAGTCCACATCTAGCTCCTCATCACAAGCGTCATCAAAAGTGGCCATGTCATTTCCAGGGCCTTCGTTACATGAGATTGTCATGTCTTCAGGACTATTGATTAAAGTAGGAGCTTGTGAGTCTTCTAGAATTACACTTTGTATAAATGTGCACTCTACGCCACAAGCATCTTCAACTGTCCACTCTCTGATTACTCTTTGGTAGCAGTCGTTACCAAGGTCAGAGCTGCACTCATTTAGCGCAGAATACATGTCGTTGTGGTTTGCTCCACTCAGGCCGGTGCTGGTTCCAGCAGGCATGCCATTTACAGTTCCTTCATAATCAATCCAGAATCCGAATCCGTATCCTCCGTAGACGTTTCTAGGTCCGATGTCCATGTGGGCCAGGTCACCAGCTGAAGTTAATTGTAGGTCAGAGTTAGCGAACTCACCGTAACCTACAATTGAGTTAGGCTTATTAAAATCTACCGCAGCATATTGTCTATTTGCAGCTTCAGAATCTCCATTGGCGTAACCGCCTCCAGCGATCCAGTCACTGTGATTTTGAAGTGTCTCAAAGTAGTAGTGTATCAGAAATCCAGAACCAGGTAGCTCAACATTCTCTACTTTACCTTTAAGTTCAACAGTCTGATCATCATTGATTATCACATATCCATCACTCCACACAAAGTGCTTGTTGTATGCTTCAGGAAATTGATGAAACCAGAAGTTAGTCCAATTGTAATTTGGGTGTGTACTCAAGTCGATTTTACACACTTTGTCAGCTGAGTACTCTTCGTAGCTCGTAACAGTTCCGTTGTTAAATGTTACCGCTGGGAAGTCGCTGCCACATTCAACTGTAATCTCGTTGTCATCAAGCCCGATTGGCGTGATAACTGGAGCGTCAGTAATTGTTACTGTTACATTGTCAGAAGCTGTACATCCATTACAGTCAGTAACTGTTACAGAATAAGTGCCGCTTTGGCTAACCGAGATAGATTCGGTCGTTGCTCCATTAGACCACTCATAGCTAAGGTCGTTGTTTGTTACTGTAGTGCATGTCTCACTTAGCTTGACATTTACATCACCATGTATGTACGTGCCGTCTCCACCATGAAAGTTAAACCAACCAGATCCACCAAAGCCCGGTGCAATGTGCATGGCAGTGTTTCCTAGTTGGAATGAAGGGCCTCTGCGGCTTACAGTGTATGAACCGTGGTTTTCAGAAACTACAGTTCCAGTTGTTGTCTGGTAGTAGCTCCATCCGGCTGTATTAGTAGTCTCGCAGATATTTTCTTTTGGACTGTCAGAAGGAGAGGTAGTGGTGTAGTTTGAATATGTGATGTCAACTACAACATTGTCTGTTCCGTTAGTCGCTGTCGCTTGAAACTGTGCTGTCCCGTCAGAGTGAGTGACAAAAGTGGCGTCATTTGAGCTAAATGCACTTCCTCCTGGTGCGTTGTTTATATAAAACACAAAGCTGTTTCCGTCTTGACATCTGTCTGGTGGGCTCACCTGATATTCGCACGTTTCTGGGCAATCTGTAAGGCCTGATACTGTTGGTGTAAGTGCTACGTCTTGACCACAAGTTGACCGGTCTGGTCCTAAGTCTACAGTTAAGTCACAAGTAGAAATAGCTGAGATACAGACTGATGAAGGAACTACAGAGTTTGCTGAGCTGAATGATCCCTCTCCATACGTGTCGTCTTCGATGTGTACCAAGCAAATTTCGTCTGTTCCGTTTGGTAAAAAGATGTTTTGATCAAGAGCACCTGACCATTCAGAGCTAAATGCGTTGTCACCAATGTCTGGTGTGTATTGAGACTCATATTGAACGACTCCGTCTTTCTTGAAAATAATCTTCCACTGCTCATAGTCTTGATTGACATTGACACGGTAGTTATAACCATCCCAAGATACTGCCTCATCAATGTTAAGTGTCACCGCACTGTTAAATGCCGCTGGATATGGGCCAGGAATGCAGAATATTGTAGTTGATCCATCAACGAATCGTACGTCAGATTGCGGTATGCCATAACTTCCAGAGAGGTTGTTGATGTCAACATTGTTTTGCCATAAAAGAGCCCCGGCTGAACACGTTGGGGCGCTAGGTGCTACAATACCACAGTTTTCTGCTTGGATGTGTACCCAGTTAGTTTCTCCGTCATAATCTTCACAGCCACTTCTTCGAGCACATCTTCTATACCATCCAGACTCTGTTGGGGAGATAGTAAGTGAGGGAGTGTTTGAGATAATAGCCGTTGCACCGTCAAATGATGCTTCATTAGGATTAACGAGCCATACATACTCTATCGCTCCGCTTCCTCCACTTGGAAGACTGCTACTGTTTATTGTAATAGGTGTTCCAGCACAAACCATGTTGTTGCTGTAGATAGAACCTGGGTCAGTGACGTTGTCACAAGACGAACCACAAGGACTGGTTGTGAAGTCAAGTACAAGGTTGGCTACGCAGATGTGTTGCAGTCCACCGTTGTTTGTCGAGTAATCCACAAAATTTAAATCAAGAACGTTGTTCCCATTCTTATTAAAATTGTTTGGGTCGATGGTAAAGAATTGAGTGTGGTTTGAACCAGACTCACAGACATTGTAAGTACAAGGAAGCTCGGTAGGATTAAAATGCCCGATAACCACTCCGTTTAACTCAATAGGGTAGTTGACATTGACGTTACTCGGATTAGAAGATGAATTTGAATAATCGCATGCAGCAAGATTAAAGGTAATGGATACTCCGCTGACGCAAGCATCTGCACACGTGGGGTCGCCAAAAGATATTAGGTCAAGGTTGTTAGACTGATAGTGGGAGTCTATGGTGGACGCGAAATCGTCATTGCACACAGTGCCTCCGTTAGTCATGTTCCACTGGTCAATGGTAAGCGGGGCATCACATGCAGTTGAGCCTGTAAGCTCAAACTGAAGAGATAGGCTGCCACATTCTTGACCACCTTTGTTGTCTAAGCTGTATGCGGTAGCGGTAAGGTTGTGTATGCCAACTGATCCTGCCCAGCTGTTGCCGTTTTCGGCACCAGAAGGAAAAGTGTAAAGCAGGGTGTTCTCAGTGATATCGTAACCGTCAACTTGAAATCTGACACTCTCGATATTTCCTGATACTTCCGTAACAAGGTAGTACTGAGCTGGTAAAGAGCTCAGGGCTATCTGGTCTCCATTCTGAATTGGTCCATACACTGACTGATCAGAAGACTGATCGTAGATATGCACTCCAGAAATTGTTCCGCAACTTTCTTCAGAATCATATGACTCTGATGCATTCACGGCTTCAGCGTTTTCTGCCTGAACAGTCATAGTGACTGAACAAAATGAAACTACAAAAGCCATGAGCAAACGTAATGTTCCCATGGTGTGTTTTTGTTTAGTAAAACTCTTTGAAGAAATCTGCCAAGGGCATAATCGTCCCTGGACTTTCGTGTTAATTGTGTTCATAGCGTTAATTAAAATCCTTAAAACTATGGGAGGTGTTTAGTGTTTTCTCCCGTTCTTTTAGCTGGCACAAAAATATGCCTGAAAAAGAGGCCGTGTCAAGTATTTATTTAGACGAATGGTGTTAATTTATCGATAAACTAATCTATTGTACGTGGCAGGAGAATAAAGGTTTCGCTTCTGGAGCACTTTATTTTACTGGAAGAAATGGAACTTTGAGATGCCTAGAATCTGGCTCAGAATAGGGGTGAAAAAAAGTGAAAAAAAATTGGTTAGATTAGACGGAAAGTGGAAAATAATGTTATACCGGAGCTTCGATTTCGTCAAAATAGAGGTTCACTCGACCAACAGAAAGCTCGTTTTTGAGTGCCGAAATCAAGTCGTTATTCGCCTTCGGATTTTTCAATGCTACATTATAATATGCTTCAATTGTATCTGTGGCGTCTTGCGTTTGAAGGTTAACGAGCTTAATGTCTCTACAATGTCTCTTTAAAAGGCTCTCTAGGGCAGCTTCGTCAAGGTCTAAGGTGTATTTCAATTGAAGCAAGTAGCTTCTTCTTTTAGGCCTATTGAAGTTAGTCTTGAGTATAATAATCACCACTATTGAGATGAATATGGTCCCAATTATGGCTAGTTCTCCAAAACCAACACCCGCTGCAAGACCTATAGATAGGGCATAAAAGATAAATACGATGTCTTGTACGTCTCTCACGGCAGTTCTAAACCTGATGATAGACATCGCTCCAACTAGTCCAAATGCCGTGGCTAGGTTGTTTCCTATTACCATGATTACGATGGTCGTAATCATGCCAAGTAAAATCAGCGAATTAGTGAATTGAGCGGAGTATGACGGTCCTTTATAAGTCCAGCGGTACACTAGTGAGATAATAACGCCACAAATCAGTGAGATGGCCAGATTCTTAATGATAAGCTCTGGCGTGGCGTTAAACGTTGTTATATTTTGAAAATCTTCAAGCACGATTTTTATGAAATAAGGCTGCTTCCGAAAGTATTCTGTACTGATGTTTGTCCGGCAGCATGGCGTGATTTTCTATACACATACAATACTTAGAAGCTGAACACTGCTTGAGATTCAAGGTGTTAACAATCTTTCTCATCCAAGTAGGGTATTTCTTATTGAACTTTACCTCCAAGATAAACTTTCCGTCCATGACCGATTTCAGGTCGTCAGAGTACAGGTCATCGAGGGTTGGCAGAGGCATGCTTCTCAAGTTCATGTCATGCGTGATGCGAATGGTTTTGTCAGCAATAGAGTGGTAGGGTAGTCTGTCATAAGTAACTAGTACTACGGGTTGTAGGTTGCCACTCTTCAAGTTGTACATGAACTTCTGAGCGCTGTCTTGAGTCTTTTCGCTTCGGCCTTCAAAAGCATCGTATAGGTCTTTTTCTCCGCCCAAAATCTCGAGCATGTTGACATAGGTTGTCTTTGCCCTATTCTTAGTCATCGGAATTCTGTGCTTCCTCTTGATTTCAAGGAAAACATCTTTGTTCACCCAAGGCTTGTTGTAGCCTCTGATTCTGAGCTTTTTCCTATTAGGAACACCCTCAATTTTTTCTGTGTAAAAGTGAAGATTTGGCGTGTCGAAGTATATGCTTCGGACGGTGTATCCTGGTGTTTTGTCCAGTAGAGCAAACTCGTCCATGGCCACAAATGGCCGCATCATTTGAGTCAATTTCTCATGCATGGAGAGATCAACAATGTACTTGAACTCGTAGCGCATTACCATTAGAAGAGCCTCCTTTTGATGTATTCTCCCAGCCTTATGGTGTCACACCTGATAATACAGTCGGTAAACAGTCCGATGTCTAATCCGCTGCCATCTACTCGGGTAGAGCCCATAGATACTTGGCGACCATTTAGAAACTGTACTTTTTCTTCAATCTGAAAGCTCTTGATTTTGTCCTTGTCGTTTTCCTTGCAGAGCATCGAGTGATTTGAGATGTACTTCATCTGATCTACGTTGACTGGGAAAATCATTACTTTTTGCAGTGTGTCAGTGAGTTGCATGACCACACCAGGCTCGGGGGCCATGGCTAGAAGTCCAGACCACGGTGCCATCACGTTATATGATTCATTTCGGCCAGAAAGCACAGCAAGCTCGTTTTCAGCTGTCGCTACGCGGGTTTTAAATACTGCTAGGT
>CAYSDH010000062.1:13043-18038 GCA_964429805.1 uncultured Flavobacteriales bacterium | reverse complement strand
GCCTAGTTTGGTCGACTTTTAATCTGCGATTGTGATGCTGATGGTATTGTTACGAGTTTTCTATTGAATTATCTTACCTCTGCTCAAATAAAGACAGAATAGTTGTGGAATTAGCAATATGATGAGAATGCTTCCAAGAACTAAGTCATCAACTGTTAACCAAAAAAACACTAGTAAAAAAAGACCTGAAATTAGTAGGCTTAACCACCAGAAGGAACGAAACCTATTGTTACTGATTTTTCCTTGTTCATATTTTTTTAGGGTTCTTTTAAATTTGGTTATCGGCCAAAACAAAAGCCATATTATTATGCAGCTTGTCAGCCAAAGCGCTAGGTGACCAGCAATTGTCCCTAGGTCGTCAAATTGAATATTGTCCCAAATCGACTGCCAACTTCTGGAAGTGTTTGTATGAAGTTGGAGTCTTTTTGATTGGTTTTTTTCTATTGCCTCAAAAAAAGTTCCTAGCTCTAAAATGGATAGACTCGTAACTATTAGACCAAAGATTACATGAAAGACTGCCGAGGAAAATCCAAAAACATTTTTATTACTTACAGTTGATTCCATTATTCACTAAGAACTTATTTCATACAAAAATTGAATACACCTACTTCACTCTAAACACCACATAAAAAACAAAAAGACAAGCGACAATAGACACAAATACGTTTAACACACAGAGCCCAAAAAGCCCCCGCTCCATTAATTGAAAATTCTCTAAACTAAAAGTAGAGAATGTACTAAAACCGCCACAAAAACCCACAAGGACAAAGAGCCGCTGCCACGAGCCTTCAGGCAATTTTTCGGCAAACCAAGTGAGTGCTACCGCCATGACTAAGCAGCTCAACACGTTAGCGATAAGCGTAGCATAAGGAAACACACTACTCCCAAATTTGAGCGTACCTAAAGACACGCCATAGCGGCACATACTTCCTATTCCTCCGCCAACAAAAACGGCTAGCATTCCAGATATTCCCATACAGGGAAAGTAGTGAGAACATGGGCTTAAAATGGAAGAGTCTGCTGAAGCTCTTCGCCCTACTTGGTTAAAAAGTCTGAGTGAGCGTCAAGTTCATTCGCGACATGACCAGCTTACACAGCATAAACACAACACAGGCAATGGCCGTTCCCAGTAGAGCACCACAGCTCACGTCAGCCGGATAGTGTACGCCAAGATACACACGGCTCAAGGCTATAAGTCCCGCCCAGAGTAGCAGCCAGATTGTGGCAGTTCTGCGTCTGAGAAATAGTGCAGTGAGCACAGAGACTCCAAAATAATTGGTGGCGTGAGAGGATACAAAACTGAACTTGCCTCCACATTTATTTACAGTGTGTACCATCTCTCTGATGTCCAGATTATGGCAGGGCCTGTATCGTTGAAATACTTCTTTAAACAGCTCGACAGATATTCTATCGGACAGTAACACAGACAGGCCGAGACCACCGATAAAGACGAAGAAGACCTTGGTGCCATATTTTTTCTTTACCACGTACAGTATCCATAAATAAACGGGTGCCCAGAACCAACCTTCTGAGACATAGTACATGACAACATCTAAAATCTGATTGTGAAAACCATTGAGATAGAGAAAGAGTTCTGTGTCAAATTTTTCAATTGTCTCGATCATCTGCTTACTATTAAGCGGTGATTTTCTTCCAAATTAAATCTTTCAATGGGCCAAGTCCTTCTCTCGTCACCGAAGAAATAAAGATATAGGGTATGTCAGGTAATCCAGGCTTGAGCATTTCTCTCAATTCTTCATCTGCCAAGTCGCTCTTTGTGATGGCGAGCAGTCGACCCTTGTCTAGCAATTCGGGATTGTACTGTGTGAGTTCGTTTAGCAAGATTTCATACTGCTCCTTGATGTCATCCGCGTCTACAGGTATGGTAAACAGCAGTACAGAGTTACGCTCAATGTGACGCAGAAAGCGCAGTCCTAGACCCTTCCCCAGATGAGCATTCTCGATAATACCTGGTATGTCGGCCATGATAAACGAGCGCTCTTCTCTGTAGCCCACTATGCCCAGATTAGGTGTCAAGGTGGTAAACTCGTAATTGGCAATCTCAGGTTTGGCTGCGGAGACCACAGAAAGGAGCGTGGATTTACCCACATTTGGAAATCCGACTAGCCCTACATCTGCGAGTACTTTGAGTTCGATTACGCGCCAATAGTCTACTCCAGGTGTGCCAGGCTGAGCATAACGTGGAGTTCTGTTTGTAGAGGATTTAAAATGGTCATTTCCTCGTCCACCCACACCACCTGCGGCAATGATAAACTCCTCATCATGCGCAGTGATTTCAGCAATAATCTCGTCAGTCTCTGGGTCGCGCACTACTGCTCCTAGCGGTACTTCGACAATGACATCTTCACCATCTTTACCACGCTTGTGGTTACCTGAGCCATTGTCTCCATGGCCGGCTTTCATGTGTTTTTTAAACTTGAGGTGTAGGAGTGTCCAGAGCTGTTTGTTACCGCGCAGTATGACATGACCGCCTCGACCGCCATCTCCACCATCAGGCCCACCTTTATCTGTGGTTTTGTTGCGCAGAAGATGGGTAGACCCGCTTCCCCCATTTCCAGAGCGGAGGTTGATTTTTACATAGTCTACAAAGTTAGTTTGTGCCATTTCTTGCGTGCTGAGTGTGTAGCGCTATGCTCTGTTGGTCTTCGCCTTGTTTGCTTAATCAATAACTGATATCAGCTGTCAATTGCAGTGGCTAGTCGCTCTGCAATTTGATCAATCGTACCGAGACCGTCTATCGTGTTGTACTTCCCTTTGTTTTGGTAATGCTCGGCAACGATGGCTGTTTCTTTTTCATAGACGGCAATCCTGTTGCGGATCACATCTTCATTTGCATCATCAGGTCTTCCGCTGTCCTTGCCTCTCTCGAGGAGCCTGCTCACCAGTTCGTCATCAGGTACATTAAGCGCCAACATCTTGCTGATGTCAGTGCCCTTGCTCGTCAAAAAATTGTCAAGCGCAATGGCTTGAGCAGTAGTACGTGGGAAACCATCAAAAATGAAACCTTCGGCTTCTGGATGAGTATTTACTTCGGCTTCGAGCATTTTGATAGTCACTTCATCAGGCACTAGGGCGCCTTTGTCCATGTAACTTTTCGCCAAGGTGCCGAGTTCAGTCTCTCCCTTGATGTTTCGCCTGAATATGTCTCCTGTTGAGAGGTGTACTAGATTGTACTTCTCTACTAGAAACTTAGACTGGGTGCCTTTTCCAGCGCCCGGAGGGCCGAATAATATAATGTTCCTCATTCCTTTTTGATTATCAGGTACTACTTTATAAATACTGTTGAGATTGCGCCCCAAGCCGTCATAGTCCAAGCCATATCCGACAAGGAAATCATTGGCAACTTCAAAGGCGCGATAGTCTATCGGAATATTTTTTTGGTAGGCTTCTGGTTTGTACAGAAGTGTGGCAATCTTCAACGATTTTGGTCCTTGAGAGCCGATCACATTCACAATGTTTTCAATCGTTTGACCCGTGTCAACTATGTCTTCTATGATAATGACCACACGGTCTTTTACAGGATATTCCAGTCCAATCAACTGCTTGATGTTTCCTGTACTTTGAGTTCCCTCATAGCTGGCCACTTTGACAAATGAAATGTCGCAGACTGGCTCAAAATTCATCAAGAGGTCAGCGGCAAACCTGAAACAACCATTGAGCACACCGATAAACAGCGGACGCTCTCCGTCCACATCTGTGGTGATTTTTGCGGCCAAATCAGATATGCGCTTTTGTATCTCTTCTGAAGAGATGGACGGGCTAAATTCTTTGTCGTGTAAGTGGATGTTACTCATGCTGTCTGGGGCATCGAATTTACGGAAATAAAAGACCGACTTTCTATTCGGTCAGTGTCGCGTAAGAGTCAGTATGTCAGGAATATAACTCTTGTTGAGTGTCAGGTTCAAGCCATTTGGACTATTTCTCCTGTTCAAAGTAGAGCTTATAAAACTTACGCCCCTCATCATCAGTGCCTCGCTCTATCAAGTTTTTGTCACCGTGAATGTAGATGTGAAAGTTCTTATCGAGTTTCAAGACACTTTTAAAAACGCCACCTTGCTTTTTTACCGCTTGGGCCGAGATTTCAAAATTATTAGTCGGCTCCATCAAGTTCTCTTGACGGTACTTGTTGTCAAATGAACTAAAGGACTCCACTACCTTCTCATCTTCAAATACTTCTGCCGCAAACTCTTCTTTGTTAAACGAGTTGTTTTGCTGGAAATATTCCATCGATTTGTTGAGCAGCGCTATTCGTTCTGCCTTGTCTACTTCAAATTCTTGGGGCATTTGCTCAGACACAAAGTCTTTGGCGATGTGCATCAAGTCTTTTGTCTGATGATAGGCATCGCTAGACTCTTTGACTTTTAAGAACTGGTCGCCCCAAAATCCAGACTCCTTTGACTTAGAGTTATGCATCAGTACATGAAATCCTTTTTCTGGTTCAGAATCAAAAATGATGCAGCCCTTATCGAGGCTTTTAATGTCAAAACCTTCTTTCATGTCAATGACAAAGGTCTCTTCTGTCGGGTCTATTTTGAGAAATGGCGAGAGTGTTTCTGCCTTAAAAATACCGATGACATCGAGCACTTCCCCGTCAAGCATGCCTTCTTCCATTCTGACTACAAGCAACTTACCGTCCTTGATACTCGAGTGCTCTTGATGATCATAAAGCAACTGCGCCAACTTTTGAGAATCTTGAACAAAATTGTCTTGACTGTTAAAGATTCCTTTCACTATCTCATAGACCTCATTATTGCCAATATCAGGGTCGAGACTGAAGTTGAAAAACTCACCAGACTTAAACGGTGAAGTAAGAAAGTCCATTAGTGGCTCTAGGGCGTCTCGCTTGATACTGGTGCCAGTATCCGAGAGTCTAACTCCTTCTTCTCTTGACTTGTTTCCCACGTGATGTGTCATCAAGTGGGTAAGTCTCATGTCGGCTAAATCAAATGTATTCATGGGCCGCCAAATGTACCG
>CAYSDH010000062.1:550-13033 GCA_964429805.1 uncultured Flavobacteriales bacterium | reverse complement strand
ACCGCTGACGGCCGATCCAGCCAAAAAATTTACGGGTACAAGAAAGGGGAGCCATAGCAAGCTCCCCTTTGTTCTTTTTCTGTGTGTTTTGTGCTTATTCGTCCCCAATTAGTTTGCCGAGAATTCTTTGTTTCTGCGCACTGGGTAGGCCACAGTAATGCCTGCCGCGCCAAAGGCCTTTTTGATTTCTCTATATGAGTTGAAGTAAACATCCCAGTAGTTTTCTGGGGTAGCGTATGGGCGTACTGCCAATAGTATGTTGTGCTCGCCAAACTTTTCGATTTCAACCGTTGGTGCATCGTCCATCTTCTGTGGCACATTGTCAAGCGCACCCATGATGATGCCTTGCACTTTGTCAAAGTCCTCTTCATATGGCATGGCTACATTGAGGTCTACACGCAGCTTACCGTTGCTAGACAGGTTTGTCATGATACCACTAGTCGCGATGCCATTAGGTATGATCACTTTCTTGTGGTCTAGCGTAGTGATGATGGTGTTAAAGACTTGTATCTCATCTACATGGCCAAGTTGACCTTGAAGATCTACCAAGTCACCGACTCTGTATGGCTTGAATATGAGAACCATCACTCCAGCGGCAAAGTGCCCAAGTGTGCCTTGAAGCGCCATACCAAGTGCAAATACTGCGGCACCAATCATGGCAGCAAAGGCGGTCATTTCTATACCGACTATTCCTGCAGCGGTGATCACTACCAGAATTTTGAGCATCACGCTCACCATCGACTTTAAGAATGGCTGTACATCTTTGTCGAGGCCACTTTTGTTCATGGCCTTACCGACCATTTTAGTGACCATTCCGACTATCCAAAATCCGATAAGCAGCACTGCAATGGCGCCTATTACTTTGGGTGCATAATCCATAGCCATATCGGTATACTTGCTTAGCATGCTAGATGCATCAGCAAGATTAGTTGGGATTTCGACTGTTTCTGTTGGTAGCGGTTCTGATGGGTCTTGTATCATTTTAATTAGGTTTTGTTGTGAAGTTTTGATTTGCTTTCAGGATTATGACGCAAAATCGTTTTTAGGTCACATCGTGGTTGGTAGACTCACGCCAAAAAAACCATAGAAAAAGGCATAGTGCGTTGCAGATAAGAAGGTGGTTGGCAAGATTGATTCAGAATGTTAAGCGCTCATATTCAGTAAAATACGAGGGTTTTCGCGGCTGTTTGAAAATTCAGGCGGAGTTCTTAATCTGAAATTCGATTCCTGTCTTTAAGCAGTGTAAAAGCAAGTGCAAGTATGCCCAGGTTGGCCATGCCGAGTATGCCCCAAGCGTCTACTTTTTTAGAAAGTGCTTTGCCTAAAAGGTCTGAAGAGTTGCCGGCATAGAAGAAGATGAGCAAGAAAAATAGACAGTTGAGCACTATTGATTTTCGTTGATGCAGCAGATAAAGAGTCAGCAGTATTAGGGGAGAGCTCAGAAGGAAATGCTCTGTATCTGTTGTCACCAAGTTGGGAACTAAGGCAGTCAAACTAAAGGACAGCAGAAGAAATCTTTGTGGCGCGCTAAGAGAAGAAGTCTTCACGAATAGAAGTACTAAAAGAATGGGGACGGCAGCTAAGCACAGCGTAATTGGCAAGCCAGGGTTAAAGCCGATGTAGGTCTCGAACATGCCTGTTAGACTATGTGGGCTAGACAATTGCACGTCATGTTGTGCCATAGCTGCAAACCACTGTAGATGCAGTTCTATGCCTCTGTCCATGCCAAATACAAGTAGTGGAAGTGCGCTCAATAAGCACACAGTAAGGGCCGTAAAGCCAACACTTTTCCAGTAACGATGTAAGAGGAGCGGAATACCAAGAATCAGAAAGTAAGGTTTGAACATGATCGCTAATCCAAGGAGAAGTCCACTAGCTATGGGCTTATTATTTAGCGCAGCAATTAGTCCGAGCACCATAAGATAAAGCAACATAACGTTGACATTTCCCAGATGTAATTCGCGCACATAGTGTGCCGCACAACAGGCAAATACAAGTATCATGGGCCAGTGCTCTTTCTCTACCACTCCGCTAAAAAAGTGTATGCCGATACTGCTTTTTACTTTAATGATGTGAGCGACAATACACGTAGCAATCAGCACAAACTGTATGATGGCTGCGACATGAAACGGCAAGGCGCTTAAGGGAGAGTATAGCAATGCGACACTTGGTGAGTATTTATAGTATCCGCTAGACAGGCCGAAAGTCTGACCATACATCTCTTTGCCACTCATCAATGCTTCTGCGGCTAAGTAATAGACCTTGAAGTCGTTGAGCCAGAAACGCCCATTTATATGCTCTATGACAAAGACTACCGTCAGTAGAAGAAAGGCAAACAAGGCAAAAATTCGATTAGCTGACCATGTCATGCTATAAAGGTAACACCCGCTGAATTATGCACCCATTAATAAGTAGATACCGAAGTACCAGAGGTCAAAGCTGACCTCTCGGCCGTCTCTGATATTGACATTGCGAGTTTTTAAGAAGGGCTCAGCGTTTAAGGGTACTTGATACCCACCTTTGACTCCAAATATAAAGCCTTCGTTTGGCGAGCCAGGCCCGCCCAGATTGATGGCGAGGTCCAGTCCAGCCCGTGCAAAAAAGTGATAGAACCTAAGATCTAATTCTCGTTGGTCTAACACGTCTTCTAAAGAAACCCTGTCTGATAAAGAGTAGTTACGTAGCCTGTACTTCTGCATGACGAGTGATACTTCAGGCTCTATCCTCCAAGCTTTACTGCCTATGATGTCATAACCATATCCAAATTGATAGTGTGTGGAGTTGGTTCTAATGGACACAGAGTCATCTTCGGCTCCAGCATTTCGCGAGCCCATTATGCCGATGGCCATGTGGTAGTCGGAGTGTTTTCTATAATATTCAAATCCTAATCCGTAGGCTCCTCGAGTGCCATTTAGACAGTCCACGTTTTCTCTGCCAATGACCGATTCGAATTGACCAAAATCAAAGTTGAAGTAATCAAACATGTATGATGCGCCACCATGTTCCTCTATGCCATCGTTGGTCTGAGAATATTCCTCGTCATCTACATTCCCTTTAAAATCATAGTTGTAATAACGAGAGGCGTGCACAAGGCTGCTGTCTCTGTGCAACAGTACGTCAATCGGCCCGTGTGTCGAGTCTGGCACGATAAACTTTGGTTCAAATCCGCTGAGCCACACCGCTATTTTTTCTGGTTGGGTAGTGTCGAGCAGTATGTGAAAGTCTCCATTGGGCTTAGTGTAACTGCATCTAGACAAATAGTCTTGACAGATTCGAGCACCAGAGAGTGGGCTGCCCGAAATAGAGTCTTTGACTATTCCGAAAACAAACTTTTCTTGGGCCTGCATGAAGCAAGAGCTCATGCTCAGAATGTACAGAAGTAGAAGGGGTTTTCGCATAATGCTGAATGTACGGATGTAAACGCAGCAGATGGAAAAATTAGTATGAAGAGGAAGAATCCTTCAGGCTCAACAAACAGATTCTCAGCCTATACGCGTAATGTCCGCTCCGAGTGCTTTGAGACGAGTATCAATGTTTTGATACCCTCTGTCTATCTGATTGACATTGTGAATCACACTTTTGCCTTGCGCAGACAGCGCAGCAATAAGCATAGAGACACCTGCTCTGATGTCTGGTGAAGTCATCTCGATGCCACGCAGGTTAGACTTTTTGTCAAGGCCTATCACAGTAGCACGGTGCGGATCACACAAGATGATTCGCCCACCCATGTCGATTAATTTGTCTACAAAAAACAGTCTGCTCTCAAACATCTTTTGATGAATCAATACAGATCCTCTGGCTTGAATGGCAGTAACAAGCACGATGCTCAGCAGGTCAGG
The DNA here is from genome assembly GCA_964429805.1 of uncultured Flavobacteriales bacterium. Lineage (GTDB taxonomy): Bacteria > Bacteroidota > Bacteroidia > Flavobacteriales_D > JABDKJ01 > CAYSDH01. Next base: position 9,194 of record CAYSDH010000062.1, on the reverse strand, counting down.
AGTAAAGCCTGGCCAAGGAGCGTCAGAAACGGTGAGTAAGGAGCCGTCTATATACGTGTCTATCTCGTAGTGATCTTGAGAAGGAATGTGCAGGTCATCTCCTTTGAGGTCAATCTGTATACCGAGTCTTCTAAAGACATTTGGTATTTGACCGAGCTGATCGTAACGCACATTTTTGATAGTGATGTCAGAACCCGTCATGGCAGCCAAGCCGATGAATGATCCAATCTCAATCATGTCTGGAAGGCAAGTGTGCTCGCATCCACCGAGATACTCGACACCTTCGATTTTAAGCATGTTAGAGCCGATACCACTGATCTTTCCGCCCATGCTGTTGATCATCTTACACAGTTGTTGTATGTAAGGTTCGCAGGCGGCATTATATATAGTGGTCTCACCTTTGGCCATAGAAGCGGCCATCACAATATTGGCTGTTCCAGTTACAGAAGCTTCATCGAGGAGCATGTAGCAACCCTTCAGATTGTCGCCTTCTGCTTTGTAAAAGTGTTCTTTCTTATCGTAAGTAAATGTGGCTCCCAGTCTTTCAAATCCGATGAAGTGTGTGTCAAGACGTCTTCGTCCGATTTTGTCTCCACCGGGCTTAGGGATGTATCCTTTTCCAAATCTGGCCAATAATGGCCCGACAATCATAATGGATCCTCTTAGGGCTCCACCTTTGTTCTTAAACTCTTCTGAGTGCAGATAATCAATGTTGATGTTCTCTGCTTTAAAGGTGTAGCTGCTTGGACTGTGCTTAGTCACATCAGCACCGAGTGCACCGAGTAGGTCGATGAGTTTTCTTACATCGACAATGTCAGGTATGTTGTTAACGGTAATCTCCTCAGGGCTGAGGAGCACGGCTGATAGGATTTGAAGTACTTCGTTTTTCGCGCCTTGCGGAGTGATTTCACCTTTAAGTTTCTTTCCTCCGTGTACTTCAAATGACCCCATCTAGTATCTTTTTTTCCTGTAATTATTGTTCTTTTTACCCTTACCGCCACCTCGTCCGTGGTGAGACTTACTTGGTCTGCGATTTCGCTGAAAGTTCTGACTTCTTAAGATTTCCTGAGTCGATTTGAATTCAATGTCTTCAACCTTCAATGTTAATTTCCCGTTGGACAGTTCATTGAGGTGGTCTACAATCGTCTGATCCTGCACTGAGTCACGGTTCCAGCTCAAGTAGAAGCGCTTCATCATGTTAGCCGTGATGTTAATCAGCTCTTTCTTTTTCTCTTCATCCTTCTCCTCTGGTATGAGGTTGATGATGTTTTGAGTTGCCTTACCATAGTGACCATAACGCAGTTTACCCACTGGGTATTCTACTTTGTTAGGCTTGGTTTCAAAAGATTCTTTTGCCGGCACCGGATACGGTGACTCAACGTCAAGTTTGAAGTCAGACATGATCCAGATGTGATCCCAGAGCTTATGCTTGTAGTCTTCAATATCGCGAAGATGGGGGTTGAGTTGTCCCATCACTTTAATGATGGCGTCAACACATTTTTGACGCTCTGATTTGTCTTCAATCGTCAATGCGTGATTGACCATTTTTTTTACGTTACGCCCATATTCGGGTAAATCCAGCTTTGGACGCGTGGAGTTGTATTCCATTTCTAAACTCATAGTAGAAAATTGTGGCTATTCAAGCCTGAAGTGTATTTCCCGAGAATTCGGGACTCGCCCTGACTATTCAAGGACGAACAAATGTAAGTATTTAAGTCAAGGTCAAGCAATTATTTGATGAGTCAGGTTAAGACCTTGAGCTTCGCAAATTTCAAGAGCAATTGCTTTTTACCATGCCCTGGGAAAAACACGGTGGCCTTCGTGTTAGGCGGAATACCGTCTACGGCCACCACTTTTCCTTTTCCAAATCGACCATGCTCTACTTCTGTGCCCACGTCTATCCCTTCTATGTCTACAGTGCCCGAGCTGGATTGTGCTGCGCCTGGTCCTTTTACGCGTTTTAAGTTGTTCGGTATCACGCGGTTTGGCCCTGAAGATGACTCATCTTTTGGCTTGTATTTTTTCTTTGGCTTGGCATTGTACGTCCGAGGCGAGTCAAGCCCAAAACTAGGTGCGCCAAATCCTGTGTCGCCCTGCATATCCCAGTTGCTGGGCATCTCCACAAACTGCGGATCAATCTCTTCAATAAATCGACTCGGCTCACAGTAGATGAGGTTGCCCCATCTGTAACGTGAGTTAGCCATAGATAGGTGAGCACGTTTTTCTGCTCGCGTAATCGCGACATAAAAGAGTCTACGCTCTTCTTCAAGTTCTGTGCGAGACCCAAGCGACATCTGTGACGGAAACAGGTTCTCTTCCATTCCCACCACATATACATAAGGGAACTCCAAACCTTTAGAGGCATGTATAGTCATCAAAGTCACGTAGTCTGTTTCTTCTTCTTCAGCGTCTGCATCGGTGAGCAGAGCTACGTCCAAAAGAAATTCTGTAAGCGTGTCTGACTGGTCCGTTTCTGCGCGCTGAGCAGAAAAATCTTTCAGACCATTTAAGAGCTCTTCTATATTCTCGTATCGCGCTACTCCTTCTGGCGTTTTGTCCTTGTGCAAGTCCTTAAGCAGACCTGTTGATTTGGCCACTTCGTATCCTAAGTCATAGGCATTGCTGGTGGCTAGTTCAGTCTGGTAACGCTTTATTAAAGTCACGAAGTTAAACAGCTTCATAGCTGTCCCTTTGTTGACAGGTAACTCAGCATTCATCGGGTCGCATGCTACTTCCCACAGGGAGATTCGCTTCGTCTGCGCAGCCACTATTACTTTGTCTACTGTGGTCTGACCTATTCCTCTAGCGGGGTAGTTGATGATGCGCTTAAAGGCTTCTTCGTCTTTCGGGTTACAGATCAACCTGAAATAAGCCAGCAAGTCTTTTATCTCTTTACGCTGATAGAATGATAATCCTCCAAATATCTTGTACGGAATATTCATTTTTCGCAGCGCCTCCTCCATACTTCTTGACTGCGCATTTGTTCTGTACAGAATAGCGAAGTGAGAATCCATGGCTTGCTCATTCATCTTTGTTTCAAAGATGCTTGAGGCAACAATGCGTCCTTCCTCATTGTCGGTCATGGCACGGAACACACGAATCTTTTCCCCTTCAATGTTATCCGTCCAAACCTTCTTCTGAATCTGGTCCTTGTTTTTGCTAATCACCGAATTGGCGGCTTCGACAATCACTTTTGTCGAGCGGTAATTCTGCTCTAATTTGAAGAGCGCATAGTCCGGATAGTCGCGTTTGAAGTTTAATATGTTTTGGATGTTGGCACCTCTAAATGAGTAGATGCTTTGCGCATCATCACCCACCACACACAGGTTTTCATTGACCGCAGCCAGTTTTCTGACTATGAGGTACTGAGAGTAATTCGTATCCTGATACTCATCAACCAGCACATACTTAAACTTGTGTTGATACTGGTGCAGTACATCTGGGAAGTCTCTAAACAGGACATTGGTATTAAAGAGAAGATCATCAAAGTCCATGGCGCCAGCTTGAAAACAGCGCTGGGCATAGGCCATATAGATTTTGCCAATATGAGGTCTGTTTGACTGCTCATCGGCCATTTTTATTTCCGCATTTTGAGCATAGGCTTGCGGGCCAATCAGGTTGTTTTTCGCACCAGATATGCGCGAGTGAACACCTGCAGGTTTATAGACTTTATCGTCAAGGTTCATTGCCTTGATGATACTCTTTATCAGACTCCGCGAGTCTTGAGTATCATAGATGGTAAAGTTGTTTGGGTAGCCAAGTCGGTTACCTTCAAAGCGAAGTATTTTGGCAAATACAGAGTGGAAGGTTCCCATCCATAGATTGCGCGCTTCTCCGTAGCCAATGATGGTGGCAATACGCTCTTTCATCTCTTTGGCCGCCTTGTTGGTAAAGGTCAAGGCTAAAATTTGAAATGGGTCGGCACCGTTTTTACAAAGATGAGCGATGCGGTAGGTCAGTACACGTGTTTTTCCAGAACCAGCACCAGCGATAACCATCGAAGGCCCTTGGATATGCTCCACGGCTTTTCGCTGGCTTTCGTTTAATTCATCGAGGTAAGACATAAGGAAGACAAAGTTAGAAATAGCCAAGGTGTACGCACGTAAATCGCTTGCACTTTATTCACCGTGACTCAATTTTAGCCAATCTGGGGCTAAACTACTGCGTCCGTTTTCTTCATGTCCTCAAGCAGAGTTGGGAGTCGATCCGGAAAATCTGTGATGATGCCATGCACGCCTTTTTCTAAAACGGTCTTCATGTCCGATACTTCGTTGACCGTCCATGGGATGACTTTCATTCCGCGCTGTTCGCATTCTTGTACAATCTCTTTGGTCACCAAGTCATAACGCAAGCCGAGTACCGAAGGGATAAAGCCCAACTCCTTGAGTTCTTTTTCTAGGTCAGGTGTTTCATCTTTTAAGTACGAACAGTGCACAGCTGGATGCCGCTCATTAAGTCTTTTGAGCACGCGCTGGTCAAATGCCTGAAGCAACGTGCGCTCCTCTAAACCATACTTTTTGATTGTCTTCACTACCCGCCTTACAAACTTTGACACCTTTGGGTGAAACACGTGCTCCTCTTCTGGCGAGCACTTTAACTCGATGGTGTAGTCCACAGGTTTTAGTCCACGGTGCTTGGTGTAACTCTCCACCACTTTAATGACTTCTGATAGCAAAGGACGGTGCACGCGTTGACTCTCTTGGTCTGGAAACCTCGGGTGAGGCAGTCCGCAATTAAACTTGCGGATCTCTTTGTACTTCATCCTGTAGAGGTTGAAAGACTTTTCGTTCTGCTCTCTGATGGCTCGTCCATCAGGCATTTCACAGATGTCGGCTGGCATCCACCCTTCGTGTGAGACCACCACTTTTCTGTCTTTTGAAATCACCACATCCATCTCTATACTGTCGACTCCTAGGTCAATAGCATGTAAGAAAGCTGGAATACTGTTTTCGGGTTTTAGGCCTCTGCAACCACGGTGGCCGTGCCATTCAAAATCTCTCTGCATCGCCTGTGAAAGTATCTGTTTTTCGTTCGCTAAACCAGACAAAGTCTTGTTCATTCAGACTAGCATGTCTCCGTGCTTATCTCAGAATAGTCACGTGACCCTTAAATTCTTTCTTCACTACAGACTCAATTTGTTTGACAACAATCTGCCACACATAGACCGCATCTTGCACAAAGTAGTCTTCGTTTTCTGCGCCTTTTCCGTTCCAACTCGCCTCTATATCATTGGTCTCAAATATCAAGTTGCCCCAGCGGTCCCATATTCTGTATACATAGTCTTCAGGGTCGCCTCCAACTATCACTGGCTTTAGTTGCTCGTTGAGCCCGTCTCCATCTGGTGTAAATCCATTAGGCATCCAGACAACCAAGTCGCCATAAACTACCACAGGAAGACACAATGTGTCTACACAACCAAACTCGTTTGAGACCATCTCACAGACCATCCATTCTTCTGGAAGTTCACCGACTGGAAATTCATATGTAGCATCAGGTGTTGTCGCAAATTCTTCACCGCCTACTACACTCCATGAGTATGTGTCGGCATCATGAGACTCGTCATAGAAGTTGACCACATTCTCTAATATAGTCGGCACCTCAGGATTATACTCCCAGTATGCTATAGGCTGAGGATTAATCTGAATTAGATCAGGAAATTCTGCCAAGGCACTGCATCCACCTGGCGAGGAGATAAAGAGGTCTACATCATACAACCCTTCTTGCATAAAGGTGTATTCTAGACTTTCACAACCCTGTATGGTGTCTCCGTTGACGTACCAGAAACAGTCATCATCCCAAAATGCACTAGGTGTTGTGTTAGAAATAGTGACCGTCCCTTGACCGCAAAACTCCAAGTCTGGACTATTAATAGAAATAGGCGGTGCGAGGTTGACCTCCACCAATGCACTACCCATCGCTTCGACTTCGCAGCCGTCACTAACAGTGAGCACATAGACAGTAGTAGAGTTTGGGTCAACTATAACAGTCTGCCCCTCGTATGAGTTGCCATCACTTCCCTCCCAAGTGAAGACATAAGGGGCTCCCATTCCACCACTCGCCTCGCCATCAATAATTGCCACTTGTCCAAGGCACACGGCCGTGTCAGAAGAAGTAACTACATCGATAGGAGGGAAGAGGTCAACCTCTGCAGAGCCTATTCCATTATTAACACAATTAAAATCGCTGACGCTGATAATCTCGTAGACACCTATATCAGATGTCTCCAAGAAAAAGTCAGGGTCGGAAGTCGTAATACTCGCTTGGCTGACGCCATTAATGCTATACTGAATGGTCCAGTCGGCCGCACCACTGAGCTGGATCGGCAACTCCACTGTGTCAGTTGGGCAGATGACAAAATCACCTGAAATTTCTGCAGTTGGAAGCGGCACACTTTGCACGTTCAATAATCCAGTGGCCGTGCCGTTGCAATACGCATCAGAGACTTCCAGCAGTTCATACGCACCTTCTACAGATGTCACGATTTGAGCATCGAGTGAATTTGACGTCATGGTAGGTTGCATGACACCATCGATGGCATACACAAAAGCAAAGTCAGGAGTACCTGTCAAGTCAACAGTGAGCATGTCCGACTCGCCATCACAAAGCACCGGATTGCCAGACAAGTTAGCCGTAGGCAGCGGGTGAACGATTAGCGATGCTGCTCCTGTGCCGTTTGTGGCGCAATAAGAATCACTCACCACAGCAAGCGTATAATCACCATCTTGATCTACCGGATACGTGTATGGCGAAGCAAAGGCTGTGACCATTTCCGTGTTGGTGCCGTCACTCACTTCAATAGACCACGGGCCAGTTCCTGTCAAGTCTACATTAAACTGTGCGCTCTCACCTTCACATACTTGTTCATTTCCAGTCAGAATGGCGCTTGGAAGAGGATTGATTGTGACCTGAGACGAGCCATTTACCGTTCCCGGACAATTCGCATCATTGACGTTAGTCAACTCATAGAGACCTGAGTCAGTGACATCAAGCATAAACGAATTGCTATTAATGATAAGGTCAGGCTGATTTACTCCATCAATGGTGTAGCCCACCGTCCAGTCACCGTTACCACTAAGGTCAAGTTGGACTTGGCCAGTTTCTCCTTCGCAGAATGTGGGGTCTACACTCAACGTGGCAGAAGGAACTGGATTGACGGTAATAGAAGCAAGTCCGCTTACGTCTCCAGGACAATTGTCATCAGTTACATTCAGAAGAGTGTAGTCAGCACCAGCACTCACATCAAAGAGATATGGATTATCACTGGTACTAATTTGTCCTTGTGGTATGCCATCTTCTGCATACTCGAATGTGTAATTCCCGGTTCCCTGGAAGGTGATTCCTACTTCGGCAGATTGTCCTTGGCACAGTATGTCTCCTCCACTTATTTGAGCAATTGGAGTTGGTAAAACTGTCACATCGGCTTGACCAGATACTGATCCGTCACAAGCGGCATCGCTGATTGAGATAAGCGTAAATGACGATTGGTCAAGCACCTGGAAACTGACTTGGTCGCCAGTGGTTGTCAAGGTGGGTTGAGTCACGCCATCCTGCGCATAAGTTAAGGTCCATGGTCCGGTTCCTGTGAAGTCAAAATTTACTGGTACAGAATCTCCATCGCAGAATGTTCCTCCACCAGATAGCGCGGCTGTCGGAGCAGCAGAAACTGCAACAGAGAAATCTACCACGTTGTTATTTGTACAATATTCATCAGAGATTGAACTCACAGAATAAGTCGCTGTGTTGGCTTCAAATGCTTGATAGAAGTTTGCTCCGTCAACTATTGGTGCCTGGGCCACACCGTCAATGGTGTAGTCGATAGTCCAAATGCCTTCGGCCTCTATGCTGAAATCAAGCGTGGCTTGCTCGCCTTGACAGATGAGTGGGTCACCAATTATGGACACTTCTGGCAGGTCATAAACTGTCACAGTGGCCACTCCGCTAACCGTGCCTGGGCAGAGTGCGTCAACTATAGAAGATAAGGCGTACTCACCAGTTTGGTCTACGGTCAGCGTATAAGGAGAGTTCAGAATAGTAAGAACTGGTTGGTCAACTCCGTCAATGGAATAGGTCAAATCCCAAGGGCCAAATCCTATAAGATCAATGGTCAGATCGGTGCTCTCACCAACGCAAATGTCACCACCACCACTTAACACTGCATCTGCCAAACAGGTGCATGATACTGATCCGTTGACATCTAATGGCGGGCAATTATTTGCATCCGTAATTTGGAATGAGTAGGGAGAGCCAGAGGCTATTGGGTCAGAAGTAAAGGTATTGCCAGTGACGGTTCCGCCTGTAACATTATATGCTCCACCTAGGCCACCATTCATTTGAAAACTTACGGTGTAGTTTAGACCAATACATGTTTCAACCAAGTTGGAAATACTGATGTCTGAAATCAAATTAACAGTGCCGCTTCCTGAAACAGTTCCTAGACATACGGCATCTTCTACTGAATCAAGCGTATAGGTTCCGGCTGCAGTCACATCAAGCTGATAAGGAGTTGCCATGGCAACAAAACTTGGCTGCATAACACCGTCTATGGAGTAGAAAATGGTCCATGGAGCTGTACCAACAAGATTGATATTTAAAGAAGCACTGCTGCCGGCACAAAGATTAATTAGTCCAGTCATGTTTGCTGATG
>CAYSDH010000062.1:0-540 GCA_964429805.1 uncultured Flavobacteriales bacterium | reverse complement strand
GGACACGCACAATCAAATGTTCCGTCCACATCAACGGTGTTACATGCGTTGCCATCTTGCACATCAAAAGCATAGGCTTCTCCTGAAGTGATTGGGTCTGAAGTGAATGTATTGCCAGTGAGAGTTCCTGTTCCACCGAGAACTGCATAAGTCGCAGGGTCTCCATTGTCGATATCAAAACTGACGATGTAATTTCCAGCAACACAAGTTTCGAGGATATTAGAAACACTTACTTCCTCAATAAAATTCACTGTAGATATTCCAGAAGTTGTTCCAACACATAGTCCATCGGAGACTGAAGTCAACGTGTAAGTTCCTTCGTCAGTGATGTTCAAGAAATATGGATTATCAGAAGTAGTTATCACTGGCTGGTCAACTCCGTTAAAAGCATAGACCACATCAAACGGAGCTGTTCCTATGAAGTCAATTTGTAGGTCACCATTTTCGCCATTACAGAAAGACAGGTCACCAGAAATCGCAGCAGATGTTGGACAAGCACAATCAAATGTTCCGTCTACATCAATAGTGTTACATGCATTA
>CAYSDH010000061.1:8899-18299 GCA_964429805.1 uncultured Flavobacteriales bacterium | reverse complement strand
ATGATAGTCTGACAATCAGACACAGCCCCAGAATAAATCGCACCCCACTCGTTGGTGTTTGTTCCTTCTGTGATGTTATATGTTGCAATTTCAATAGACTGTGAACCAGCATCTGTACCAGCTAACTGCTGGTTAAAGGTGCATGATTGACGGACTAATTGACCGCTGTAGGTAGCAAAAGTAGCAAGCTCAGCACTAGCGAGTAGCAATGAAGGAGTTACTTCTGTCGGGTTGTTCGGACTGGCAACTTGGTCTTCCAAGTACCCTTCACACGATGTTGTCACTAGACCTAAGATCAACAGTGACGCAATAAGTATGTTAAATTTTGTTTTCATCATTATTTAAATTTTTTGCGAATTCTGTCAATTAGAATGAGAAGTTCAACTTCACACGGTATGACTTCGTACCTGGGTTATTGAAGTAATCAAAACCAGCGAGGTTAGAACCTGCTCCAGTAAGACTAGTCTCTGGGTCAACACCACGGTAGTTCGTGCTCAACCAAAGGTTTCTTGCTGAGAAGTTGATTCCAACACCTTTAAAAAAGTTGTCTGGTGCAAGCTTAAACTGGTAACCAAGTCCAATACTTCTAAGTCTTACCCAGCTTCCATCTTCTACAAACTGCTCTGCAGCTCCACCGGCATCACCGAGGTAAGAAGAGAAGTACGTTTCAGCAGTAATAGCGATGTCGTTTGCAGTTCCATCCTCAAGTACACCTGGTATAACGTAATCTCTCTCCCTGTCTTCTGTCTCAATCGGACGACCATACTGCATCAAACGTGCGTAAGTACCGTTCCAGATATCTCCACCTTGACGAATGTCAAATAGGAAATTGAAGTTCCAGTTCTTGTACATAAATGAGTTGTTGATACCCATAGTGAAATCAGGGTTAGGGTCACCAATCTTACCTGACTCAGCAGCGATAAGTGGAAGTCCGTTGGCACCAATTACGAGGTCACCACTAGAGTTTCTCTCCCACATTGAACCATAAAGGGCACCGTAAGGCTCACCAGTAATGGCAAATCCTTGGATTGAACCAAAGGCGGCTTCGATGTCAATCTCATCTACACCGTCAACTAGAGCTGTTACTTCGTTTCTGTTGGCAGCATAGTTTACACTGAGCTCCCATTTGAAGTCCTCTTTTCTAATTGGTCTAAGGTTCACCATAAGCTCAATTCCGTTATTAACCATTTCACCAAAGTTTGTGAACTGCTGATTAAATCCTGAAGATGGAGCAACTGGACGGAATCCAAGAAGCTGCTTAGATGCCTGGTTGTAGTAAGTGAAGTCGATATCAACGAAGTTTTCAAACAAACTCACAAAGAATCCAACCTCGTTTCCAGTCATTATTTCTGGCTTTAGTTGAGAGCTAAACTGAGTGTTACTCAATGAGAATCCGTTAACTCCACCAAACGGGAAAGAAACACCGTTAGTGAAACCATCAGTAAATGCAGGCTGAGTGAATACTGTACGAGTACGGTATGCTTCTGGAGGAATACCTACTTGAGCGTAAGAGTATCTCAACTTACCAAACTCTAGCCATGACACATCCATCTTCTCAGAGAATACGAAAGAAGCACTCACAGAAGGGTAAAAGAAGTTGTTCTGCTCAGTAGTCTCGAAAGTAGAAGACCAGTCATTTCTTCCTGTTACATTTAAGAAGAGCATGTTGTCATAAGACAAGTCTGCATAAGCGAACAATGCGTGAGAGTTTACATTAGTTGTTGCATTAGACGTGTATAGGTCACTTGCATTACTTAGGTTATAGAATCCTGGTATAGCCAAGTTAGCACCTCTAGAGAACACATCGTCAAACTGATTCTTTGTAAAGTTTTGACCAAGAGTCACTCCGAGGTTTAGCTTCTCACTTAGGTCTTTGTTCCAATTAGCAAGAAAGTCACCATAGATTCTGCTTGAGATTAAGTTGTTTAGGTTGACTTGTCCGACACCACCTATATCATCACCAAATGACGATACAGCAAAGATTTGCTTACGCTTGTCGCTGTAGTTATCAATACCTAAACGATATGAAACACCGATGTTCTTGTGCAGCTTGTAATCAGCAAACACGTTTCCGATAAATCTGTTTACGTTAGAAGTAAACGGGTTTTCGTTTGCCGTGAAGAACGGGTTGTCATACACCACAAAGTATGTTCTCTGGAATCCATTGTCATACTGATAATCAGAAAGATCATAAGTAATAGGAGTTCTGAGAAGACCAAGCATGATACCTGCAAGGTTACTTCCATTCTGAGCCATTGTACCTTGAGACGACACGAAGTTTGCAGATCCACCAATGTTTAGTTTCTCTGTCACACGCGCATCCGCGTTGATTCTAAATGACGTTCTGTTCAAGTTTGTGTTTGGAACGATACCTGTCTGACGAAGATCACCAATAGATAGTCTCATGGCGAAACGGTCATTACCTGATGTCAATGAGAGGTTATTCTCATACGTCATTCCAGTTTGGAAGAAGTTATCGTTGTTATCATATGCTTGAAGATTAGTTGTGTCTAAACGTGGTCCCCAGCTTCTCTGAGTTCCAAACGAGACATCATCAGCAGTCAATCCGATTCCATCAGGACCTGGATCAGCAGGAGCAATCGTTTGTCCATTTGAACCCATTCCATACTTCTGTTGAAATTCTGGAAGTTTGTTGACTTCAGCCCACTCTACAGAACTAGAGTAAGTAACACCAACTCCATTTCCTTTACCATACTTACCTCTTTTAGTAGTGTAGATAATGGCACCGTTTCCAGCTATAGAACCGTAAAGTGCCGCAGCTGTAGGCCCTTTAAGTACAGTTACAGACTCAATGTCATCTGGGTTGATATCCACCGCTCTGTTAGACGCATTTACACCTGAGAGGTTTTGGTTAAATGGGTAATCACCAGCCGTAGACTGCGTAGTTCTGTTGTCCACAGGTACACCGTCAATAACTATAAGCGGGTCATTAGAACCAGTAAACGTAGATGCTCCACGAATAACAATCTTAGAAGACGCACCAGGAGTACCACCTGAACCAGTGACAACAACACCAGGTGCCTTTGCAGCAAGACCTTGTATCACGTTGGCCTCTTGAGATTGGGCCAAGGCATCACCTTTTACTTCACTTACGGCATATCCTAGAGCTTTTTTCTCCTTAGAAATACCGAGAGCTGTGACAACAACCTCATCCAATTCTATACCCTGCTGTAATACAACATTATAGTCCGTTCCAGCAGCCACTGTGCGAGACTCTGTCTGCATACCAGTAAACTTGTAAAGAAGGACGTCACCTTCAGAAGCACTCAGTGTGTAGCTTCCGTTAATGTCTGTTGCGGTACCAACAGTAGTACCCTTTATGGTCACAGTAGCACCAGGCAATCCTACTCCGGATTCATCCTTAATGGTACCAGACACTTGCTGCAGTTGGGCCCAGGATACCTGGCAAACCAACAAGAATACAGCACACTGTAGTAAACGTATTCGTATATTCATTTAATTGAGTTTAGATTAATAATGAGTAGCCGAAACCCCTGATAATCAGAGCTTTCTGAAGTTATTTTTGTTAACGTGTAGTAAAGTTAATATTTAAATGTTGATACAAGGCGCAGAATAGTCATACTCTGTCAGTGTTAAAATTGTTGATTACTGATAATCAGACAGATGTGGGTGCTTGTCGGCAGGCATTGTATAACTTCCACTTTCTAGTTAATTGCTTGCAAGTTGGCCGAAAAAATGAATTGTCTAATACAGATGGTTCCTTAATTTTGCAATCCTTGAAAAAACCAAACAGGACATATAAGTTGGACTTAGACATGCTTGGTGCATCGGCCTCATTTCTATGCGCCATTCATTGTGCACTTGTGCCACTCATTATAAGTTTTGGTATGCTGTCTGGTTTGAGCTTTATCGTCAATCCAGCATGGGAGTTGTTTTTCATAGGTAGTAGCTTGCTCATCGCATCTATCTCGTTGATCAATGGATACAGAAAACACCATTCTAATCTAAAGCCTCTACTCACGGCCTTAATTGGCTTTGCAATCATATTTGTTGGACACTATGCGGTTGCCGGAACCTTTGGTCACTGGACTGCTGTGCTAGGAGGTCTGTTAGTGGCTTGGGCACACATCTTGAACTTCAAGGCGTGCAAGAGCTGTAAAGTCTGCCGCGACTGACTTTTCGTCCGTTTTACCTTCCTCTTCCTATTTGACTAATTTCAGCGCGAAATTTTCATCACCATGGACCATCTTATTATAGACCAGAACCTTTCCATCAATGTAGCGATTGACGCGGTAAAGAATGGCGTGACATTGCGCTTGTCAGCAGAAGCTACTGATCGCATTGTTGCGTGTAAGGCCTATTTAAATCAAGCCATTCTAGAAGCTGATAGCCCAATCTATGGCATTAATACTGGCTTTGGCTCATTATATAATGTGTCTATTTCGAATGAAGATCTAGGCATGCTGCAAGAAAATCTAGTAAAGAGTCATGCCTGTGGCACTGGAGATGAAGTGGCTGCAGACGTGGTCAAACTCATGTTGTTGCTCAAGATTCAAGGGCTTTCGCTGGGGCATTCGGGTGTTCAACTGGCCACTGTGCAGTTGCTGGTTGATATGTTTAATCATGATGTGCTACCCATTGTCTATCAGCAAGGCTCACTGGGGGCTTCGGGAGATTTAGCTCCGCTTGCACACTTATCCCTGCCGCTAATTGGAAGGGGAGAAGTGAACTATAAAGGACAAAGGAGAACGTCTATTGACGCATTTAACGAAGCAGGTTTAGAACCGATTAAGTTAGAAGCCAAAGAAGGTCTCGCCTTGCTAAATGGTACACAGTTTATGAGTGCCTATGCCACTCAGATTGTGACCCGAGCGTGGGCGCTTCTCGATTCGTCAATCGGTATTGCCTGCATGTCGCTAGAGGCATTTGATGGTCGCATTGAGCCTTTTGACGAAGACTTGCACAGAGTGCGAAGCCACATGGGACAAGGCATGGTGGCCAAGGGAGTCAAAAAACAACTGGATGGATCGGCCCTTATCACACAAGACAAAGTCCATGTCCAAGATCCATATTCTTTCCGATGTATTCCTCAGGTGCTGGGCGCTTGCATGGACAGCATCTCGCATGCGGCTAAGGTTGTACAAACAGAGATTTTGTCTGTCACGGACAACCCGACCATTTTTCCAAAAGAGAAAAAGATTATTTCTGGTGGAAACTTTCATGGAGAGCCATTGGCGTTGATATTAGATCAACTCTGCATTGCCATGAGTGAAATAGCCAGTATTTCAGAACGAAGAATCTATAAACTCGTGTCGGGTGACCGAAATCTGCCTTCGTTTTTGGTAAAGAATCCGGGGCTAAACTCTGGGTTTATGATTGCCCAATATACCGCGGCCTCTATCGTGAGTCAAAACAAGCAGCTCTGCACACCCGCAAGCGTAGACAGTATTGATTCTTCTCAAGGTCAAGAAGACCATGTGAGTATGGGAGCCAATGCGGCCACCAAAGCGCACAAGGTATTGGAGAACCTAGAGCGTGTGCTTGCCTTAGAGCTTTTTACTGCAGCCCAAGCACTGGAGTTTAGAGGCGTGGACAAAACATCTAAGAGTATCGCTGACCTTCATGCCGCCTTCCGAAAGGAAGTGCCGTTTTTAGAAGATGATGTGGAAATGTCTCCATTGATACACGAGGCCATCGAATTTCTGAAACGATGAAAAAGGACATTTCAGAGGTGTCGGATGTGCGGAGTTTGGTGCACTCTTTCTATGCAAAGGTTCAGAATGATGAGCTAATAGGTCCTGTATTCTCAATAGCCGTGCATGATTGGGATAGCCACTTACCAGTGATGGTCACGTTTTGGTCATCTGTACTGTTCGGCACTGGAGATTACCATCGGCAACCTTTCCCAAAGCACATGAAGTTAGACATCGAGTCACAGCATTTTGAGCGCTGGTTAAGCCTTTTTGACTCAACCGTTGATGAATTATTTGAAGGTGAAAAGGCCGAAGAAGCCAAAATGAGAGCGCATAGCATAGGCAAGATATTCAGCATGAAGCTTGACATGCTGCGTCAATAGGCCTTGCATGAGAGTGCTAGAATACCATCAAGTAGGTATTGAGCAAGAAACAGACTATATGTTTCTTTGTTTAGACTTATTCTAAATAACTTTAGACCTGCAGTGGAAGAGCGTAAACGAGATAGAGACGAGATTTTTAAAATCAAAGGATTCAGTGATCCGGCCATGGCGGCAAGGTTTCTCGAGCTAGGTATTCTGCCCGGTGACACAATCAAAGAAGTAGGGAAAGCGCCATTTAACGGAGCCCTTAGAGTGGAAACTCAAAAGGGCGTATTCGGTGTTCGCAAGGCCGAGCTTGAGGCCATCATTTTTGACAGTGAGGCTGATATTTTTACTGCCATAAATGACGCTAGCTGATTCTTACAATTGGCCAAACAACAACCTATACTCGCTCTTCTAGGCACTCCTAATTCTGGAAAGTCATCCATATTTAATCATCTTACTGGGCTCAGGCAAAAAGTAGGAAACTACTCTGGTGTGACGGTCGACAAGAAGTTTGGACTAATAAGAAATAATGGCCAAGAGGCCATGCTCATTGACTTGCCGGGTACGCATAGCCTCTATGCCGTTTCTGAAGATGAGCGTGTGGTAGTCAACACACTCCTTAACAAAGACGATGAGAACCATCCTAATGGTATACTCTATGTGGCAGATGCGTCTAACCTAGCGCGAAGCCTGCTGCTACTCACACAGGTGTCAGATCTAGGTTTTCCAGTAGTGTGCTGCGTGAACATGCAAGATGTGGCGGTCAATAAAGGCCTTAAAATCAACTTTGAAAAATTAAAAGAGGTACTCGGAGTTCCATTAGTATTAGTCAATGGAAGAAATGGCGATGGCTTGGATGAGGCTATTACACGTGCACTATCCGAGACCGAGCCTAGAAAAAAACCATTCATCACAGTGAGTCACTACGCTCAGAAAGAGACGGAGTCTGTCATGAATGAATTAGAAGGCGACTCCTTATATGCAGCCTACTTGACCGCCTGTCAATTTCGAACCTTAAACAGGACCAAAAACATTGAGGGTTTTGAGCAACGCACAGGCCTGGCTGACTTTAAGCACATCAGGGCAGAGGTGGAGGATAAGAAAGAGCGGATTTCCACCCTGCAAAACTTACTTATCGGTGTAGAGAAAAAAGAAGACGCCCCTATACAAACACTGTCTCAGCGCTGGGATGTGTGGTTGACTCACCCACTTTGGGGCTCACTTATCTTCTTAGTTATTCTCTTCTTCCTTTTTCAAGCCATTTTCGCATGGGCTGGTCCAGCCATGGACTTGATAGATCACTTGATGGCTTCGCTAAATTCTGGTTTGAGAAAATCCCTTCCTGGCGGATTCTTAACCGATCTGCTCTGTGATGGAATTATTGCGGGCATTGGAGGAGTAGTCATCTTCATTCCTCAGATAGCCCTGCTCTTTGGCTTGGTGGCCCTTCTAGAAGAAAGCGGATATATGGGACGAGCCGTTTATCTGTCAGACAAAATAATGAACCGTACCGGACTCAACGGCCGCAGTCTGGTCAGTCTAATCTCTGGTGTGGCTTGCGCGGTGCCAGCCATCATGGCGGCCAGAACCATTGGTAATTGGAAAGAGCGACTCATCACCATTTTCGTCACACCATTCATGTCATGCTCTGCGCGCTTGCCGGTCTATATCGTATTGGTGGCATTTATAGTTGAGCCGGGTACCATCGGAGGAGTAATCAGCAAGCAAGGACTTGTCATGTTTGGACTCTATATGCTCGGAGCCGGAGCGGCTATTTTTTCGGCTTGGGCCATGAGTAAAATGCTTGATACCAAAGAGTCTTCCTTTCTTATGTTAGAGCTGCCACAGTATCAATGGCCGCAATGGAAAAATGTACTGCTCACCATTTTTGAAAAGACCAAGCTCTTTGTCTTAGAGGCGGGTAAAATCATTCTCATCATATCAGTAGTACTTTGGGTGCTGGCCTCTTTTGGTCCTACTGAAGACATGCTTCAGGCCGAGCAGATTGCCGAAAAAGCAAAAGTCGAACAGTCGCTGAGTGAGCAAGATTATGAAAATGTACTGGCTGCCAATAAACTGGAAGCCAGTTATGCTGGGCACCTCGGTAAGTTCTTTGAGCCAGTCATAGCGCCACTCGGATTTGATTGGAAAATGGGCATTGCCGTCATCACTTCCTTTGCCGCCAGAGAAGTATTTGTAGGTACCATGGCCACTATTTATTCTACGGGTTCTGCAGATGATGAGGCCACGATTATAGAGCGGATGCGAAACGAAAAAGACAGCCTCGGCCAGCCCATGTATACGCCCATAAGGTCGCTCTCTTTACTCTTGTTTTATGTCTTTGCCATGCAGTGCATGAGTACGCTGGCCATTGTAAAGCGCGAGACAAAAAGTTGGATTATTCCCATTGCCCAGTTTATGGTCATGACTGGTTTGGCTTATCTGGTCAGCCTTGTTGTGTGGCAGGTGTGGGGGTGAGGACATTACAACTTGGTGTTTAAAAACGAGTCATTCAGCATAGACGTTTTTTTACTGAATAAAAGTCTAAATGAATTCAGTGTTCTGGCAATGTCTATTCCTTGATAAATCTTCCAATAAAAGTCTGGTCTGATTCGATAGAGAAGCAGACTGTATAGAGTCCTGGGCTAAATGAGGAAGCGTCTATTTGAATTCGCTCGCCACTCAAATGGCCCTTTATTTCAATTGCTTGTACCTCTTTGCCTCTTGAGTTTATAATTCGTACTTGTGCAAAATGAAGATAATCAGGAAGTTCGATGTATACGAAATCAGTTGCTGGATTGGGAAAGATTTGTAGTGCCCTGACTTCTCGCTCGACCACACCCACTTGACAATTTTCTTCCACACAGCCCCACTCATCTACCTTTAGGGCGATAGCTGACTGGAAGCCATAAGGGTGAGGTGTACTTCCAGGGTCAGCCAAGAACATACCTGTAGATAGAAAGCCTCCGTCACTTGTCTCGATGGTATTGAGAATCTGAGTATTGAAGTCAGGAAACTCCCCGTCAATGTATTCGTAGGGCGTATATCGCTCAAACCATATTGTCTCATAAGTGGCGTCAATTTTGGCCAGAAAACCATGTCGGAGTTCGTGATATCCTCCAACTAAGATATTTCCGTCATTGAGCATACTTAATTGAGATATACTACGTCTGACCGAAAATGGACCTGGGCTCTCATTCAAACTGTCTTCAAGCAATACATTTCCAATGAAATCAAAACGTTCAAACCTCACTTTGTTTATCGGATTTCCCTGCCACTCTCCCGTGTTATCATAAAACTCAGGGTCACTAAAAGCCACCAAGATGTCACCATCTTGCTCCACGATGCCACCTGGTC
>CAYSDH010000061.1:0-8799 GCA_964429805.1 uncultured Flavobacteriales bacterium | reverse complement strand
GGGTCACTAAAAGCCACCAAGATGTCACCATCTTGCTCCACGATGCCACCTGGTCTGATGCGGAAGTTTTCATGGTCACCGGGGTAGCGTGTCCAGATGATCTGTCCATTCTCATCCAACAGGGTCAGGCGCATTCTCCAGCGGTCATGAAAGGCTGGTTGATCCAAGTCATGTTCCCAAAATATGGCCGCTATATGACCGTTACTTAGTGTGATGACCTCGACTGGAAATGTCCGATGATTTTGCTCGTTGGTACTAATTAAGTCTGAACTCCAGATAAGCCCGCCATCTTCTTCAATCAAATGGATGCGTGCGTTAGTGAGTTCTCCAAGATTTGTTTCCTGACTGAGCACCAGTAGCGTACTGTCCGTATACTTCGTGACACCAAAAAAGCCGGTAAATAGTGAAAAATCATAAACGGACAGGACATCCATCTGTTCAAGTATGGCATCATATTTAAAGATGCAGCCGTAGGCCCAATCTCCTGTGTGTAATAATCCAGCAATCAAGAGTGTAGAGTCATTGGTCCAGACCGCGGCTGCAGACTCACCTCTTAACGATGTGCTCGCCACCGAGTCAACTGTAAAGTTGACCTGAGATACTGTCTGTCCGTCATCATCGAGCGTATTGACTATTAAGCCGTGTTCTCCGGGAAGGCCGGCAGTTTCAAGACCGATGACCCGATACTCACCCTCATATTCGATGCCGATATTATTTCGCCAGCCCTCTACAAAGGTGAAAAATCGGTCTTGAGCTGGACAAATAGTCCAGCTCAGAATCATTACTAATATGATGCCGGTCCTAATCATTTTATAATTAGTGATTCGGATTTATAGGTGACTCCATCTAATACAATCTCCATCAGGTAAGCGAATGTCTTATAATTTTTAATAAGACTAAAAATAACCTGTTCTCCTCTTTGGTCAGAAATTCCCCGCTCGCAGATCAAATCAGTGTCGGTGAATTCAGAAATTTCCTTTCCACACGGAAATGCTTTTAGAGCGCATCCACATCACCAGATCCCTCTCTGATAATTTCCATCTCGTCAGTAGTGCAGTCAACCACAGTAGACGGAATGTTATTTCCATACCCTGCGTCAATCACCATGTCTACCTGGTTTTCGTAGCGGTCGTGTATCAGACTTGGGTCTGTGGTATATTCCAGTATCTCATCATCGTCTCGTACCGATGTGGCAATGATAGGGTGCCCCATACGGAGCACTAACTCTCTGGCTAGATCATTATCGGGAACACGTATACCGATGGTTTTCTTCTTTGACTTAAACAACCGCGGTACCTCAGAGCTTGCTGGTAAAATAAAGGTGTAAGGCCCCGGCAGCACTTTCTTCATGGACTTAAACGTAGAAGTGCTAAAGGCCTTGGCATACTTGCTCAAGTGACTCAGGTCATAACACACTAAAGAGAAATTGGCTTTTTCTAGTTTGATACCCTTTATCCGTGCCACGCGCTCCACCGCTTTTGAGTTAGTGAGGTCACAGCCTATGGCATAAATAGTATCAGTCGGATATATAATCACGCCACCTGAGCGAAGACATTTAATGACTTCATCTAATTTACTTTCCTGCGGATTATCAGGATGAATCTTAATCAGCATCTTAGGCGTTTACCTCGTTGGCCTTTTTATGGTCAGCCAAAAACTTAGCTAGACCACTATCAGTAAGTGGATGCTTGAGCAATCCAAGAATAGAGCTCAACGGCCCAGTCATGACATCAGCTCCAATCTCTGCGCATTTAATCACGTGCATGGTGTGGCGCACTGATGCGGCCAGGATTTGCGTGTCAAAAAGGTAGTTGTCATAAATCAACCGTATTTGGTCGATTAGTTCTAGTCCATCAGTTGAGACGTCATCTAGTCGTCCGATAAAAGGAGACACGTATGTCGCACCCGCTTTGGCTGCCAGCAATGCTTGACCTGCTGAAAACACGAGTGTACAATTAGTCTTAATCCCTTTGTCTGAAAAGTAACGAAGCGCCTGGATACCGTCTTTAATCATCGGAATCTTCACTACGATGTGCTCATGCAACGCAGCCAGATTTTCACCTTCGCGCACCATTCCTTCAAAGTCTGTGGAGATCACTTCTGCAGAGACAGGGCCTTGGGCTATTTCACAGATGTCCACATAGTGCTTCATCACTTTGTCTGTCCCGGCTATGCCTTCTTTGGCCATCAGTGATGGGTTGGTAGTTACTCCGTCAAGTACGCCAAGGTCGGCTGCCTCTTTAATCTGGTCTAAGTTTGCTGTATCAATAAAGAATTTCATGCGCTTTTTTTTCTGGCCCAAAGGTAGATATCGCGCAGAAATAGGAGGGAAGAGATGTTAACGATCTCTGTAATACTGTTAGCAGTTTAAAATGAGTGGAATGAATTAATCCAACATCTTATAATTCCTCAACATCAACCATTGAAAGGTCTTGGTAGGAAGCCAATAGCGCAGGTGAACCACGAATTTTTGAAATAAACTGGCCGAGATGTAGTAAGGTTTTGGCTTTGGCGTCTTGATAATCTTCCACACGGTCTGCGCAACTTCTATTGGGTCACCGCTGTGATGAAGCTCATCGTTTAATAGTTGATGCACCTTGTCAAACTCTTCTTTGTAGACGGAAGTGTCGCCTTTCTTCACGCGAATGCGAGAACTCTTGATGGCTGTCTTATAGTCACCCGGACAAAGAACCACTG
The DNA here is from genome assembly GCA_964429805.1 of uncultured Flavobacteriales bacterium. Taxonomy (GTDB): domain Bacteria; phylum Bacteroidota; class Bacteroidia; order Flavobacteriales_D; family JABDKJ01; genus CAYSDH01. The sequence goes on along the minus strand of CAYSDH010000061.1, from coordinate 6,102 downwards.
CCTGCACTCCAAATCGGAGGAGCTCCATGCGCATACTTTCTGTCAAGCCATTGAGCGCATACTTTGCGGCAGAATAGACTCCCCGATATGGCAGTCCAAAAAGTCCAGCAAGTGAAGAGATGTTGATGATATAACCTGAACCGGCTTCACGCATTGCGGGCAGCGCAGCTTGCATGACACGCACGGGGCCGTAGTAGTTTGTTTCAAACTGCATCTTCATCTCGTCAGGGGTGGAGTCTTCTACTGAGCCCACCATACCAATGCCTGCATTATTGATGAGGATATCAATCTTTCCTTCTTTCGCAATGAGATAGTCCATGGCAGATGCCACAGAGTCATTGTTTGTGACATCCATTTGTAAGAATATCACACCATCATTAACCTCACCATGTTCCGCCCGTCTGCTTGTACCATAGACTGTAAGGCCTTTGTCTCGTAGATAATGAGCGATAGATTTTCCAATGCCTGATGAGGCTCCTGTGATGAGTGCTACTTTAGACATAGCCCTTTCCCTTAAAAAATTCATAATCGCGCTCTACCAGGCACACTCGGACTCTGTAGCGCTCGTACCAATCACTTTTTCCTTTTTCTTGAGCAAAAATGTGCGAGGCATTTTTTTTCCATTCGGCAATAGAGTCCAAGTCTTTCCAATAAGAGACGGAGACTCCAAACTCATTTCGAGCAGATTCTTCTCCAATAAAACCTGGTAGTTCTTTAGCGAGACTGACTAATTGATCGTTGACATCCACATATCCTTCATCTACTTCAGTGCGCAGCGAAGTGAAAATAACAGCATAATAGGGGACTTGGGGTCTTGAATCGATCATATTCGCCAAAAAAGGAAAATAAAAAATGGGCAAGCTACTTATATCGCACCGCTACAACCGCCTACCCTTGCTGCCTTCCGGCCCTGGGGGATTCAACAGGAGCTGGTCGTATAAGACTTGCCCAAGGCGCGAAGGTAATGTTCTCTTTTAAAAATAAAATTCTTTTAATTCTATATTTGCTCATCACCAAAAATCAAATTGATTATGAGCGAACTCGACTATGTAGACGACACGGTAGAAGCCCCAGTTTTCGGGTTTGCCTTAAAGCATGGATTAATACTTGGCGCGCTGAGCATCGCGATGTCTTTGGCCATGCATTTTACTGGCTTAATTGGAAATCAGTGGGTAGGATATCTCCTCATGCTAGTAATAGCAATCGCTTGTTTCCTCTTTCAAAAGAAATTCAGAGACACTGAGCAAGGTGGATTTATCACCTTCGGAAAAGCATTTAGCGTAGGTCTCTTGATGTACGTAGTAAGTACCATTCTCGGAACTATCTACAATGCGTGGTACTGGAATGCTTTTCCAGAGTCAATTGAAAACATGATGGAGCAGCAATACCAAGGTATGGTTGATCAAGGCATGTCTGGCTCAGAGATTGACATGGCCATGGAAATGACTGAGCAGTTTATGACACCAACTATGATGATAGTCTTTGGTGTTGTATTTGGCATAATAGGTGGGATTATCATTTCACTTATTACTTCAGCCATTGTTAAGAGAGAACAAACGTTTTAAGCACAGCACTTGAATTAATGGATATTTCCATTGTAGTACCCTCATACAATGAAGAAGAGTCGATCATCGAACTGTCTTCATGGATTAAAAAATCAATTGAACCTCATGGTTATAGCTATGAGGTTCTTTTCATTGACGATGGCAGCTCTGATGCCACCTGGACCAAGATAGAAGAGTCTGCTGCGCAGCACAGCCAAGTCAAGGGAATGCGTCTGCTCAATAACATGGGCAAGTCTGCTGCATTAAACGTGGGCTTTAAAAAAGCCGTAGGCGATGTCGTGTTTACCATGGATGCAGATCTTCAGGATAGCCCTGAGGAAGTGCCAGAGATGTACAGAATGATCAAGGAAGATGGCCTTGACATTGTCTCTGGATGGAAGAAGAAAAGACATGATCCCTTGTCTAAAACCATTCCCACAAAACTCTACAACTGGGCGACTCGTGCCATGAGCGGAATCTATCTCCATGACTTTAATTGTGGTCTAAAGGCGTACAAGAATGAAGTGGTCAAGTCTGTGGATCTGCAAGGTGAGATGCATCGCTATATTCCTGTCTTGGCCAAATGGGCCGGGTACAAAAACATTGGTGAGAAAGTAGTGCAGCACCAAGAACGTAAATATGGTGTAACAAAATTTGGAATGGAACGATTTATCAATGGCCTTCTTGACTTGCTCACAGTCACCTTTGTTACGCGCTTTGGTAAACGTCCGATGCACTTTTTTGGTGCACTTGGTACCATTATGTTTTTCATTGGTTTAGGACTTTTCACATACATAGGCGGAGTGAAGTTGTACAACCTTTCTCAAGACATGGTCTCCAAAAACATAACAGAGATTAGCTCTTTCTACATCGCGCTTGTGGCCATGATTTTGGGAGTGCAGCTCTTTTTGGCTGGATTCTTAGGCGAATTGATAGTGAGAAATAAGAAGTCTGAATTTCCAGTAAAAGAAGAAGTGGGCTTTAAAGGATAACGCCACTTCCTATTAATTCATCACCCTCATACCACGCTGCAAACTGACCGCGCGCTACTCCGCGTTGGGCATTCTCAAAGGTGATATACAATCCATCTTCACGCTGATGCAACTTGCCTTTTTCCAGCGCCTGTCGGTATCTGATTCTGACATCATAATCAGCCTCTTCGCCATTCTGTAGTTTCTTGTCTTCTCTTAGCCAGTGTACATCTTCATTGAGCACCTTCAATCCCTGACGATAGAGCCCTGGGTGGGCGTCACCTTGACCTACATAGATAAGGTTGTCAGTCGTGTCTGTATCAATAACAAAAAGAGGCTCTGGTGTACCACCTACGGCAAGACCCTTTCGCTGACCAACAGTGAAAAAGTGTGCCCCATCATGCTCACCGATTTTCGTTCCACTTTCTCTATTAAAGTTATACGGAGCAGTGATGCTTGATAGTGACTCAGACTCATCAGTATGCGAGGCATGCCTGTTGTCAAAGGTTTTGGGGATCTCTATAATGTCGCCTTTTTTGGCTGCTAGTTGCTGTTGCAGAAAGACGGGCAACTTCACCTTGCCTACAAAACAAAGTCCTTGTGAGTCGCGCTTTTCTGCGGTGACAAGTTCTTGCTCTTTGGCGATGCGTCTCACTTCTGACTTCTGCAAATGACCGATGGGGAAGAGGGCTTTAGACAATTGATCTTGATTAATCTGACAGAGAAAATAACTCTGGTCTTTGTTTCCATCAGCACCCGCTTTAAGTTGATAGTAGCGCTGTCCGTCTATGCTTTCTTCGCCTTTTTGACAATAGTGACCAGTAGCCACCAACTCTGCACCAAGGTTTTCTGCGGCCTTGAGAAACACATCAAATTTGATTTCTCTATTGCACAGCACATCGGGGTTAGGGGTGTTTCCTTTGGCATATTCTGCAAACATATAGTCTACGATGCGCGCCTTATATTCTGCACTGAGGTCGAGTATCTGAAAAGGAATGTTGAGTTTTTCGGCCACCTGCATAGCGTCTGTGGCATCTTCGAGCCAAGGGCACTCATCAGAAATGGTCACCGTATCGTCCAGCCAGTTGCGCATAAACAGACCGATGACTTCATATCCCTGTTCTTTCAGCAGATATGCAGACACGCTGGAGTCTACTCCTCCAGATAATCCGACTACAACTCTTTTCATGATGCAAAAGTAGCTCTTACAACAATGACATTGTTCAGTCATCAAATTCTGTGAAACGAGCAGAGTCTTACCATGTCAAACCACAATAAATCAACAAATAGCACGGTTTTTGAACAAGACCGAAGGCCAGTGGCCGAATTAAATAATTTTGACACACCATGAAGTATTTCTGTCTTAGTCTATGTGTAAGTTTTTTCCTTGGCACTGTGCATGCCCAAGAGGTCAACGTGACCGATGCCAATGGCAAGAAGCAAGGAAAGTGGACCAAGAAACATGAGAGCACCAAAAACACCTTTTATGTCGGTCAGTTTAAAGACGACATCAGAGTGGGTGACTGGGTCTATTACTACAGTGACGGCAAGAAAAAAGCCGATGCCTCATTTAGCCAAGGCGGCACCGTGTGCCACAGCACATTGTACGACAACAAGGAGCGGATTATGGCGTATGGCAAATACATTGATGAAAAAAAGGACTCTACATGGACGTACTATTTTGCAGATGGTTCAGTCGGTAGTAGAGAAGACTGGGGAAAAGGAACGAAGCATGGTCGTGAGGAAAGTTACTTTGTGACAGGCGGCATTGTCGAGTCCCTCAACTGGGATTTTGGTCAAAAAAATGGTCCATTTAAAGAGTATCATACTAAAGATGTGCTGAGCCGAGAAGGCACGTATCTCAAAGATGAATATGAAGGCCAAATGACCTTTTACTTTGAGAATGGAAAGAAGGAAATAGAAGGGAAATATGTCAATGCAGAGAAGGAAGGCACCTGGAGATTTTATAATAAAGATGGTTCTATACACTACATGGCCGTGTACCGCGGGGGTAGCATAGTGAAGGAGAAAAAGGAAAACGGACTGTTTAAGGAGCTAAATCCAGATGGGAGTGTGGTCTCTGAAATGACCTATAAGAAAGGAGTGAGGGAAGGAGAGTTTAAGTTCTATCATCCGGCTGGGGCACCAGAGATAGTGATGTTTACTGACCCGCAGACAGGAGAGACGTATCCTAAAGAGATGCCTACCGGAGGCGCACTCAAGATGGAGGGCAAGTACAAGGCTGGAAAAATGCATGGCCCAGTAAAGCACTACAATGACATCGGAAAACTGATTAAGACCGAGAGTTATATTGACGGAGTTTTGCAGTAACTTAGTCTTGATGAGACAGCACACGGCAATTACATTTCTTTTTTTCGTCATTCTGGCTTCAACTATAGGCTGCAAAACTGATGACCCGATCAGCATTGACCCAGGTTATGATTACTTCCCAATGGACATCGGTCGTTATGTGTCTTATGATGTTGATAGCATCTTTATAGACTTTGATGCCTCCGTAAACGATACCACTTACTTTCAAGTCAAAGAGCGCATAGATAGCCTATTTACAGATGGGGAAGGCCGATCAGCGGCTACGCTTAAGCGGTTTTATAGAGATGATGAGACTCAGCCTTGGGACTTGAGAGATGTCTGGACAGTGACCAGAACCGCCACGCGCGCTGAGAAGTATGAAGAAAACATACGCTATGTGCGCATGGCCTTCACAGTGTTAGCAGACAAGCAGTGGGATGGTAATGCCTTCAATGCATTTGACGAGTGGGAATATTCTTATGAGAACATTGGGGGAAGTGCTAATGTTGGTGGTGAACTTTATTCAAACACAGTTGATGTTATTCAGCGCGATAATGCGAACCTGTTGCGCAGAGAATTTGGCAAAGAGACATACGCCCATGACATTGGTATGATTTATCGCGAGCTAGACACCTGCAATCTTTTTATTGACAGCCAACAAATAAGACTCGGAGTCAAAATGACCATGACAGCCTTTGATAGCGGGGTAGAGTGACTAAGTTGCGTAGTGCAGAATAACCTTCTTGAGATTCTCAATCATACTTTGCTCCGTAAACTTTGAGCGATATCTCGACTGACTTTCGGCAGACATTTTTTCCCTCAAGGCCTCGTCCTTAATTAGATTTTCGATACACGCACTCAACTGATTTAGGTCTTTTGGATCTACGATGTACCCATTCTGCTCATGAATAACCGACTCTATAATCGCACCTTGATCAGCGCTGATAATCGGTAGCCCAGCAGCCATGGCTTCAACAATACTCCACGGGTGACCTTCAGGATGAATTGGACAAAAGAGATAGATGTCAGCTCTGGCTAGTTGAACCAGCTTGTCGTCACCACTGATAGTGTCATGTATGCGCACTTTATCAGGACCTATCTGCGCGGCCACTTTGAGGCACTGATCTCTGTACTCATTAGAATCCCAGGCGCCATAGGCATGAAACTCAAATGCAAGAGACGGGTCGACCTGGTTAAGTGCCTTGAGAATATACAAGAGCCCCTTGCCCGGCAAATGATTGGCGATGGAAAGTAATCTCGGCACATCGCCTTTTGGA
>CAYSDH010000060.1:0-18317 GCA_964429805.1 uncultured Flavobacteriales bacterium | reverse complement strand
GCGCAGTGTTCCAGTTCCACACGGCAACAGGAAAGTTAAAGGCACTAATAATACCAACTACTCCAAGCGGGTGGTACTGCTCATACATTCTGTGTTGTGGTCTTTCTGAGTGCATTGTCAGACCATATAGTTGACGCGACAACCCAACAGCGAAGTCACAGATGTCAATCATTTCTTGAACCTCTCCAAGTCCTTCTTGAAGCGATTTACCCATTTCATAAGTCACAAGTTCACCAAGCGCTTGTTTGTATTTACGAAGCTTTTCACCATACTGTCTTACAATCTCACCACGATGAGGTGCGGTCATTTGTCGCCAAACCTTAAACGCATCTTGAGCAGATGACAAGACCTTTTCAAAGTCTTCACTTGTTGCCGTGCTGACTGAGGCAATTTTTGATCCATCTACAGGAGTGAAAGAATCAATGCTCTGACCTGAACCAAAATGTTGTCTTCCTGTGGAACATCCTGGGTTCTCACTTTTTAAGCCCAAAGTGCTGAGCGTTTTTTGAATGTCAATACTTGCCATACTATGAAATTTTTAGGGCGCAAAAATACTCAAGTTCGGAGCAACACGTGTTCGAGAATTGCTGAGTTGAAAGAAATTAGCCTAGAATGAGCTAAGCACCTGATAATGAGCGGTGTGTGAGACCCTGTCTAAGGCGAAAACACCACAAGACCCTGCCAACCCCATTGTTAGGAGGTAAAAACTCCTTAAAATGGCTTATTTGGCCAATTTGGGGCGTGCTATATAGATTTGGCTTGAGCAAATCGGCTTTTTCGACCAAAGAGCCTTGAAGTTTGAGTAAAGACCAATAAAGAAGGCTCTAACAATTGACCCACCAGAATTCTTTTCAGAAAGCATACTCACATAAAAGGAGTCAAACCACATTGGTTTAATTGTAACTACATCCATGTTGTGTTTAGCCATAAGACTGATAAAACTCTGAGGGGAAAAATGCCAGAGGTGTCTGGGCACATCCCATGCTGCCCATTCTTCTTTATAGTAAGTTGCGTCTGTGGAGTCTGGATTAGGAACAGCGACAATTAGATGTCCGTTCGTTGAAAGCTTGGAAATCAAACGCTCAAGCACGGTGTTTAAATCAGCAACATGTTCAAGCACATGCCACAGCGAGATAATATCGTATTGGTCTTTCTCTGCATAAATCTGGTCTAAGTCAGACACGCTGCCAGACAGTTTTGACAAGGCTAATTTTCTGGCCCCTTCATCGGGCTCCACCCCTCTAACACGTATACCAGAATCTGCGCAACGTTTTAGAAAATCTCCGGTGCCACATCCATAATCCAAAATGGATTTTGGGTTGTTTATGGACTGAATCAGGGATAGTTTTCTACCAAGAGTATATGTTCTAACGTGATGGTAAACCGCATTTATAAGCCCCTTTTTTGATGAGGTGTGAGATACGTATTCCTCACTTTTATAATACTCGCCAAGCTGATTATCTTCCGGCCTAGGGCTTGTGATTTTTAGAGTGCAGTCGGGACAGCGCAGCACCTGAAATCCCTTTTTGGAAACAGTGTGGTCTTTGGAGGCGTGGCTTTTAGTCAGCGAGTTTGATGAGCAAACTGGACAGGTTTCGATGTGTTTTTCTGAGTGTTCCACGTGAAACATTATCGTCCGAGGTGGACCATTAATATGGATATATCTGATGGCGAAACACCACTAATTCGGGAGGCCTGACCAAGTGTGGCGGGCTGTATTTTAGTCAGCTTTTCAACTGCCTCTGAAGACAATGAGCTCAATTTGCGATAGTCTATACTGCTCAACTTAACGCTTTCAAGGCTCGAAAATCTATTGGCAAGGTCCTGCTCTTTCTTGATGTAGCCCTCGTATTTGATTTGCAATTCGGTCTGTTCTATCACCTCTTCGTCTGCAGTGATGGCGTCAATTTTATCGCGCAACTGTGTAGATGCGCTAAACGCTAAGTCCAATTCCATACCTGGTCTAGTGAGGACACTACTCCATTTCACCTTTTGTTTTAGAGGTGACGAACCAATACCTTCTAGAATTGGGTTTACATCTAGAGGGTCTGCGCTTTCTTTGTTCAGCACCTTACGGACCTGGTGCAGCTCCCTTAGCTTTTTCTCTACTCGCTTCAAGCGTTCGTCTGAGGCTAGGCCTAGTTCATGAGACTTTGGACTTAGTCGTTCGTCAGCATTATCTTGCCTTAAGAGTATGCGGTATTCAGCTCTAGAGGTAAACATGCGGTATGGTTCTTCAGTACCCTTTGTAATAAGGTCATCAATCAATACGCCTATATATGCTTCAGAGCGATTGAGAATAAAGGGGTCCTTTTCATTAATTTTCTGGTGGGCGTTTATTCCGGCCATTAGACCCTGGCAGGCTGCTTCTTCATATCCGGTAGTCCCGTTAATCTGACCTGCAAAAAATAAATTTGAAACTGGCTTAGTTTCTAACGAATGGGTCAATTGAGTAGGAGGGAAGTAGTCATACTCTATGGCGTAACCTGGTCTAAACATTTTTACTTGCTCAAAACCTTTGACCATTCTCAGTGCAGAAAGCTGCACCTCTTCGGGTAGGCTGGTTGAAAAACCGTTGACATAGACCTCACATGTATGCCAGCCCTCTGGCTCAACAAAAATTTGGTGTCTATCCCTTTCAGCAAAGCGATTTATCTTGTCTTCTATAGACGGGCAATATCTTGGACCGGCACTTTGTATGGCACCATTAAACATGGGGCTGCGGTCAAATCCTGTTCTCAACTCATCATGTACTTGATTTGAGGTATAGGTGATATGACAAGATCGTTGTTCGGTCAGTGGCTTTATAGATTCTAAAAACGAGAATTTTTTAGGGTTCTCATCTCCGGCTTGCTCTTCCATCACAGAGTAATCGAGACTTCTGCCGTCTACTCGAGGTGGTGTGCCGGTCTTCATGCGACCAGTCTCAAAGCCAAGCGTTATAAGCTCTTCGGTGATACCTGTAGATGCGCGTTCACCTGCGCGTCCGCCTCCAAAGTTTTTCTCTCCCAGGTGAATGAGGCCGTTGAGAAAGGTCCCATTAGTTAGGATTACGGACTTGCAATAGATACGTTGACCCATTTGTGTCTTAACCCCAATGACCTTTCCGTTCTCACAGATGATGCCAGACACCATGTCTTGCCAAAAGTCCACACCTTTGGTTTGCTCCAACATCAAGCGCCACTCATTAGCAAATAGTAAGCGGTCACTTTGAGCACGAGGAGACCACATGGCTGGACCCTTACTTCTATTCAGCATTCGAAACTGTATGGCTGTCTTATCGGTTATGATGCCTGAGTACCCTCCGAGAGCATCAATTTCTCTGACTATTTGGCCTTTGGCTACGCCACCCATGGCTGGGTTGCATGACATCTGGCCAATCACACCCATGTTCATCGTGATGAGCAGAACAGAGGAGCCTAGATTTGCTGCTGCCGCAGCGGCTTCATTACCGGCATGCCCTGCACCGACTACTATTATGTCATAGTTATTTAACATGCGTGTTTCACGTGGAACGAGCCCATATAATACTGTTAATCAGTGTGTTATGTCATGTTTGAGCACAACACCAAGAATGCAAAAGTACCATTATCATGTATAGTAAGCAGTTGATTTTCAGCAATGAGGCTGTTGAAGACACCATCTAGGTCGATTAAGTATGCAGATTCGTCTAATAATAATGACACCGATTAGCATTTTGACTAATTTGAATTTATGCGAAAACTTATGTGTTCTGTTCTTATAGGCCTGTTAAGTATAAGCCTTTGTTCTCAGTCTAATTTTATCCATCTCGATCAGTTCGGTTATCTCCCAGAGATGAATAAAGTGGCGGTCATCTCTAATCCTCAAGACGGTTTTAATGCGCTAGATTCCTACACTCCTGGAGCAACACTTCAAGTGAAAAGAACTGCTGATGATATTTTGGTCTTTGAGGCGGCACCTGAAGTCTGGAACTCCGGAAATACGCACTCAGCATCAGGAGATCAGGGATGGTGGTTTGATTTTTCATCGCTTAATCAGCCAGGAACCTATTATGTTTTTGACCCAAGTACTAATGAGAGTTCAGCCAATTTTGTGATTGCCAACGATGCCTATGATGAAGTCCTGCGAGCAAGTACACGCATGTTTTATTATAACAGATGTAACAGCACAAAAGAAGTTCCTTATGCCGAGTCAAACTGGACAGATGGACTTGATTTTGAAGGCACGAATCAAGATGGTGCGTGCCGATTCGTGTATGATTCGCTGAACACTGCGTTGACCAAAGATTTGCGGGGTGGCTGGTATGATGCTGGTGATTATAATAAGTACGTCACGTTTTCAGAACATGCAGTGCATGATTTGCTTTCTGCTTATGAAGAAAACCCAAGCGCATTTGGAGATGATACAGGAATTCCAGAATCAGGTAATGGTATTCCAGATATCATAGACGAGTTAAAGTGGGAGTTAGATTGGCTCTTAAAGATGAACAATGCTGACGGTAGTACGCATATCAAAATGGGTAGTATAAACTATGCTCAAAATGCTGCAGCCCCGCCATCTGTAAACCAAGACCCTCGGTTTTATGGCCCTACATGCACATCAGCATCACTAGCAGTCTCTGGCATGTTTGCACATGCGTCTAAGGTGTATAAAAACCTACCTGGATTGACGGCTTATGCATCAACACTGCTCAACAGGGCTGAAATGAGTTGGTCTTATTCCCTGCCATTTATCAATACGCAGTCACTCGAGCTTAATTGTGATGATGGAACCATACTATCTGGAGACGCGGACCGGTCAGAAACTGTGCAATTAGAATCTGCATTAATTGCCGCTGCGTATCTATTTGGAGAGACTTCAGAAGAGCAATACTCAAGTTATATTACCGAGCACATCACAGATGCAGAACCGACTTTTTACACCTCATGGAACCCTTATAAAATGTCAGTTCAAACGGCATTTCTAAACTATACTCAAACCCCTGGTGCAGTGCCATCAGACGTGGCCTTTTTGCAAAACTCCATTGCCTCTGACGTAGCGTCTAATTACAGTGGGTTTTATGGGTTTACAGATGCAGACTTATACAGGGCTCATTCGCCAAACTGGATGTACCACTGGGGGAGCAACTTGCCTATTGCGGCAACCGCGAGTCTTAACCAATTAGTGGTCAATTATGACGTTCCAAATTCGGGCCAAGCTCTCAGTCAAAAGGTTGAAGAGCAGCTCCATTATTTTCATGGTATCAATCCGCTTGGTTTAGTCTACTTGTCCAACATGAATGGACTTGGTGCTGAAAAAAGTGTCAATGAAATCTATCACACGTGGTTTAATGACCAGACTCCTTGGGACAATACCCAGAGCTCTCAATATGGCCCGCCACCGGGGTATTTGACGGGTGGTGCAAACGCTTCCTTTACCGTGACGACCATCAGCCCTCCAGCGAATCAGCCACCGCAAAAATCATATCTAGATTTTAATACCGAATGGCCCGAAAACAGCTGGGAAATAAGTGAGCCAGCAATTTACTATCAGGCCGCATATATACGGTTACTGGCTAACTTTGTGGGTCGTGGTTGCGCTGAAGACATCAATAGTGATGGTCAAGTTGACATCGATGATTTTCTCATCTTGAACGGTGAGCTTAACACAACATGCACAGCATGCGCATCTGACATCAACCAAGACGGTGCTGTGGACATCAACGACTTTCTTTTACTCAACTCTGCTTTTGGAGACCCCTGTAATTAGGCCCTGCAGGTCATTTCACAAGTTTTAAAAGACGGGTAACATTTAACCCACTTCTGACGTAAACAAGAGTGTCAGCGGGGACTCTTCTATTATTCTATCTAAAAAGTAGAGTAAAACGATATTCCCTTAATCGCACACGGTCATCAGAAACAAAGGATAAATGAACGTAAAAAAATGTTACTTACTAGCCCTTATCATGTGCATAGCACTTGGTTTTTCTTACGCTCAAGTCACATCTGTCATGGGCTTAAAAAACGTCATGTTGGATACCGATGGGGACGGACTGGATGACACCGATGACATCGATGCAGATAATGACGGTATTCTAAATGTCAATGAAATGGAATGTGCTGGGGCGGTCGACCTCACTACGCTTAGTTTTAATGGTTCCTCTATTTCTTCGATAACACAGAACAGCATTACGACCTCCGATGTTGGATGGTCCAGCTCCTATTCTAATGAATCGTTGTCCCTCCCTATAACGCTGAAATACACCTATTCAGCCAGTCAAGGTTATGGCATGTTTGGCTTGATACCTGATAGCGGAACACAAAACGCAGGAAGCTGGAATGATGATGCATATAAGTTCTACATGACCTCAACTAGCTTGTATGGGAAGGTTCCCTCTGGGTGGGAACCGTATGGCATCACACTCAGCGCTGGTGATGTGTTGGAGTGGGCAATTGACGAAACTGGATATGTACGGGGTATCCAAAATGGAACTATAGTAGTTCAATTTCAAGGACAACAAGAGGACTATAATTTGGTAGTTACGTCTTACAGGGCACAGATTTATACAGATATTACGCTTTCTCATTCTGCTTCTCAAACGTGTACGGCTAGAGATACAGATGGCGACAACATTCCTGATCACTTAGACTTAGACTCTGATGGTGACGGTTGTAGCGATGCCTTTGAGGCTGGAGCGACAACTGATTTAACGGCAGATTTTGCCTTCACCAGTCAAGCTGGTTCGTCAAGCGACACCAACAGTGATGGTCTTGCTGATGTACTTGATTCGGACTTAAATGGTGCACCAGATTTTACAAATACTTACTTCACAGCCGCTCTTGATGCAGCAGTTGCTGAGTGCTCCGATTTTGACCAAGACGGTATCATTGACTCCATTGATTTAGATGATGATAATGATGGTTTGTATGACACAGAAGAAGCTCAGTGTTCGAATGGGGTGACACTTGACCAACTCACTTTTTCAGGAAGCGCTATAGGCTCTGTCACGAGCAACTCAGTGACTACCGCAAATGTTGGAAGCTGGGTGAGCTCTTATTCTAATGAAAGTTTAAGCCTACCCATTTTGCTCGAATACACGTATACACAGGCTACAAATGCCGGTATGTTTGGACTGATTCATGAAGCAGGAAATCAAAACACGGCCACATGGAACGATGATGCGTACAAGTTTTATATGACTGGAAACCTACTTTATGGAAGGGCTAACGGTTCATGGAATCCTTATGGAATATCGCTCAGCGCGGGCGACATTCTATCATGGGAGGTTGATGAAAACGGATACGTTACAGCAAGACAGAATGGGACAACAATTCTTGAGTTTCAGGGTGTAGCATCAGACTATTATCTAGCGGTTACCACTAACGTGGGTCAGACGTATTCAAACGTGAACTTAGAGCATGGCGCCTCAACTTCGTGTCAAAATGTTGACACGGATAATGACTCGATGCCTGACCATAGAGATATAGATTCAGATGGCGATGGTTGTTTTGACGTGGCTGAAGCAGGGTTTACGGATGCTGATAATGACGGTGTGTTAGACGGAACAGGAGTGAGTACTACTGGACTAGTTACAGGCAATACTGATGGCTATACAGGAACGAATGCGCAAGTGGTGCAATCAACGGTGTTTGGGTGTGAAGAAAGCGTGCTATTTTATCAAGTGAACATTGACTCCGATCTCACTGACGCCAACCCTGGTGATGGAATCTGTGCTGACATTAATGGAAACTGTAGTTTGAGAGCAGCCATAGAGGAGGCAAATTCAGGCAGTTCGCTGACTGAAATAGGCTTCTTAATTAATGGTACTATTCAATTGGACTCTCCGCTACCAACGATTTTGAAAAAGATGTCTATCAACGGCACATCCGCTCCTGGATACGCAATTGGAGCACCTTCAATTGTTATTTCAAACCCAGGCAATACAATATTTAATCTATCTGAAGCGGACGGCACAATTATTCAGGGAATCGACTTATCTGGAGCAGCCGGAAACTTTGATGTCTACGGTATAGTCTTGGCTTGGTGTGATGATGTCGTGATTAAGGATAATATAATTCGAAATAGAACTCGCGCCATACATGCAAACAATTGTTGCGGACTGACTGTATCACGAAACGACTTAAGAGATGCAGGAAGAAACTCTTGGGATGCAGCAGCCTACTTTATCAATGTGTGTCCTGGCGCTTCTGAGACCGAACTCTATGTTGCAGAAAATCAGTTTGGCGAATTAAACCTCAATCCTCAGTGCGCTGTTCAAGTGCTCAATGCCAGTGATATAATCACATCAGACGGAACGGTAAGCGGCTCAAACATTGTTTTCAATCAAGCCTTAGAAACGAGCTTCCCGATGAGATATGTCAACGTAAACGGAGGTAGTATTAGTAACATCGACCTTTCTAATCAGGGTGCACAAGAAGGTATAGGATTGACATTGTTGAACTGCTCTTCTATTGATGTCGAAAACGTAGACATCAAGAACAGACACATGGGGGCACACATCATTGGTGGTGTTGGTCATAGTGTCAAAAACTGTGACTTTACAGACAGTGGGCTTAATGATGACTATGCCGTAGTGAGATTAGAAAACATCAGCGCTTCATCGCAAGCGGATTTCGCCATGGAAGGAAACACGATGAATGATGACGTATTCACCATGTTCAACTTCATTAATTGTTCAGGACTAAGTATTTCAACCGATGCTGGTGTAAGCCCAAATATTTTGATGGGCGCGCAGGTCATCGAAAGCCACACGGCATTCAGACTTCAGTCATCATCAAGCATGTCAATTAGTGGATTCGACTTCAAAAGAGACGACCAACTGATTGGTACAGAAGGAATTATAGCAGAACTGGGTTCTACAAGCCTCACGGTGTCAGACTGCAGTTTTGAAGGATTTGCTTCGGGAATAAACCTAGCAGATTGCTCAGCAGCCGATATCAGCTGTAACACCATGGTGTGGAACAGAAACGGTATTTGGGTATTTGGAACATCAACGGTGAGTGCTTTATATCAGAACTCATATCACTGTAACCAAGTAGGAATTCACAACCACACTAGTACGCTTGTGTCGAGTCCAAACGACTATTGGGGAGACCCAACAGGGTCTCAGACCGATAGTGGCCTCGGAGACCATTATGAAGGCCTTTTAGACGTCTCTACATGGCTTGCAGCGCCACCTGCCTGTGCTGGGCCTGTGAACTCTAACGTATGTTCGCCAGAAGACTGTGATAACGGAATAGACGATGATGGTGACGGACTGACTGACTGCGAAGACAGAGCGTGTAATAACCATGTCGGTTGTGATGACAACAAAAGCTTGACTAACGATATCACGGGTACACCTGTGTCAATAATTAACTCTATCTACCCTAATCCGACAGATGAGTCGTCTAACATCGAGCTCAACCTCGATTGTGATCAGCTGAGCATACGTGATTTGAGCGGAAGAATCGTCTATCACACAGAGAATCAGAAATCTGGACTCTTGCTTGTGGATGTGTCTGCTTTTAATGCCGGCATGTATATCATTGTAGCTACGTCAGGTTCTCAGTCTGAGGCTCATACTATTGTTGTTGACTAAGGCTTTGTTTGGTCATTTGCACAGCTAGGTTCGGTGTAACCTAGAAGGGTGATTGACGTATACAGACATAGCTGAAATGAAAACACAATGTATCGTCCACGTATCATACCTTGCCTTTTACTAAAGGGTCAGGGACTTGTCAAATCCATAAAATTTAAGGATCACCGATATATCGGTGATCCTATCAATGCGGTCAAGATTTTTAATGACAAGCAGGCAGACGAGTTAATATTTCTAGATGTTTTCGCATCAAAAGAAAACAGATGTGTCTCAATAGACTTAGTTAAAAAACTAGGGGATGAGTGCAACATGCCGTTCACTGTTGGCGGGGGAGTTCAGACAATTAGTCAAATCAAAGATCTCATACAGTCGGGTGCTGAAAAAGTTTCTATTAATTCAGCGGCAGTATCAAGACCTCACTTTATCAAAGAGGCCAGTTCTGAGTTTGGTTCTTCAACCATTGTAGTCTCAATAGACGTCAAGAAAAAATTTATGGGTGGCGAGCGAGTATTCGTGAAAAACGGAAGCTCAGCAAGTCAGTATAGGCCAGAGGAGTTTGCACGAATCATGCAAGACAATGGAGCAGGAGAACTGCTTATAAACTCTATCGAAGATGATGGAATGATGAGCGGGTATAACACCGATCTAATCAAACGAATTTCTGATGTGGTGGACATTCCTGTCATAGCCTGCGGAGGCGCAGGTTCTGTCTCTGACCTCGTGTCAGCGGTTACTAATGGTGGAGCATCTGCATCTGCGGCAGGCAGCTTGTTTGTCTTTCATGGTCCGCGCAGGGCAGTGCTCATCAACCTGCCAGCAAAAGAAGAAATGAAAAAACCTTTCGCACAACTCGGCTTATGAATATACTCATTGACATAGGTCACCCGGCACATGTGCATGTGTTTAGGCACTACCATGACGAGATGGTGGCTGCTGGACATCAGGTGCTTTTTACTACGAAAGACAAAGAGTGTGCAGTAGACCTTTTGCGTGCTTACAGTCTTCCATTTGAACTGCTGGGCAAACCCTTTAGTGGTGCCGCAGGAAAGCTATATGGACTTTGGCACTTTGGAAAAAAACTATGGAAAATCGCCAAAGAATTTGACGCTGATATGTTTATCAGTATCAGTTCTATGTATGCGGCACACGTGTCTTCACTCATGAGAAAACCTCACATGGTCATGGATGATACGGAGCACAGCACCTTCGAACATTGGCTCTACAAGCCCTTTAGCGAGCACATCTTAACGCCCACGTGTTTTGAGAAGCACATGGGACCAAAGCACATTAAGTACGATGGGTATCATGAGTTGGCCTATTTGCATCCGCTCAGGTTTAAGCCAAACCAACACACCATCGCCTCACTGGGTCTTGATGAGGGTCAACCGTATTCACTCTTACGATTTGTGAGCTGGAATGCTGGTCACGACCTCAAGGCTGGCGGCTTGTCTATGGATGAGAAAATGGAGTTGGTCCGAGAGCTTTCCTCTTTGGGTCGCGTGTTTATCTCTTCTGAAAAAGAATTACCAGCAGAGCTGGAGCAGTATCGCATACGTATTAAGCCAGAGGAAATGCACACGGTCCTGCAGCATGCACGAGTGTATGTAGGTGAGGGCGCGAGTATGGCCTCTGAGTGTGCCATGCTAGGCACACCAGCTATCTATGTCAATAGCCTCAATGCGGGCACTTTAAAAGAGCAAGAAGCATACGGCCTGATATACAGTTTCAGAAACTATGACGGAGTGCTTGATGTGGCCAAGGCCGTGTTTTTAGACGATGAGTTTGCCAACAGCCACACGGCATGTCGCGACAGAATGATGTCTGAAAAAGTAGATGTCACGGCACTCTTGTGCCGCTTGAGCGAAGAAGTATTTGCTGACACAGCACTCAGTAATTCACTCTACACCAAACTAAACTTTAAGACTAGTCAGTAGTGGACATTTCTGTCAAAAGACATAGCGAGATAAGTGAGTTCCTGACTAGAACAAAAAAAGTCGTGAGCGAGAAAAGAGGCACCAAGGGTCGCTCTCTAGAGGCGCTCTATGCACTTTCAGTGGGCCTAAAATCTGATGAATATCTCTTAATGAGAGCAAAGATGAATGATGTCTTTGATGTAGATGCCTTGCTCAGAGAGGTCAACGATTTACTTGAAGAGAGACAATATTTTATAGGCTGCGCCAACTTCTTGGGCGGTTACGAAACTGCCGTTTTTCAGCGAGGCATGTTCTTACCCAAAATGGGTTTAAGGCAATTGGCATTTCTGTTTCACAGAGTGATTCCAAAAATGAGTTGGGGTAACCGCGCATACACTTTCCTGATGAGGGGAAGAAGTAAGCGCATGTCTAAGACAGAGATACTCGGGCGCTTAGTATACGCTGGTTTTTCAATAGACCAGGTTGAGACCGAAGGAGTAATGCTGTACTATCGAGTCAAGAAGTCATCGGCACCACTCAAAGGACATTCACCCTCATATGGCCCGCTCATTAAGTTGAAGCGCATGGGGAAGGGCGGCAAGCAGATTTACATGTATAAGTTTCGCACCATGTATCCCTATGCGGAGTTCATTCAAGAGTATGTCTACGAGCAAAATGAACTAGACGTAGGAGGGAAAATCAAAAACGATTTTAGAGTCAGTGAAGAGGGCTCATTGTTTCGCAAGTTCTTTCTAGACGAAATACCCATGCTTATCAATCTGCTTAAAGGAGATATAAAGCTAGTTGGTGTCCGTCCGCTTAGCGCGCATTATTTCAGTCTCTACACTGCTGAAATGAGAAGAAGAAGAATAAGGGTCAAACCCGGGCTTCTTCCACCATACTACAGCGAAAAGAAAAAGCCAGAAACCCTCGAAGAAATCATGGTTTCTGAGATGAGATACATTTTACAACATGAACGCCAACCATTTATAACTGACGTAAAGTACTTCTTCAAAATATGGAGGAATATCCTTTTCAAAAATCAGAGGAGTAAATGAAAAAACTAAACCATTATTTCGTACTAATCTTGATTACCCTGCTGCTCAGCTCCTGCAACGGATCTAGGTACAATGTGCTTCACAGTGTTGGTAATGCTGAGAAGACGATTTCTAAAATGCAAGGTGGCGCACCGACTATTCAAGTTGGTCAAGAGTTATGCATCACGGTCACGAGTATTAACGAAGAGAGCGCCCAGTACTTCCGCACTTCGCGAGAGCGAGAAGGTGCCACGGGAATTGAGTGCCTCTATTACAAAGTCAAAGAGAATGGCAGTGTACAGCTTGCTTTGATCGGAGATGTCAAGATTGAGGGAATGAGTCTCGTAGAAGCTGAGCTAAAAGTAGCTGAGGCATTGGACCGGGTAATCAAAGAACCGGGCGTGACCATTCAGTATGTAGATTATCATGTGAGTGTAATGGGCGAAGTCTCGGTGCCAGGTCTCTTTAACGTGCCCTCTGGTAGTGTCACCATTTTTGAAGCATTGGCTAAGGCGCAGGGCTTAAGTCAGTATGCGCGTAGAAACAATGTGCTCATTATCAGAGAGATCAATGATGAGATTAAACACATCAGAATCGACCTTACAGAAGAAGACATCTGGAATTCGGATTACTACTACCTGCATCACAAGGATATAATCGTGGTCAGCTCTAATTCAGGGCGAATTATAAACTCTCACAATGCCACCGCATGGGGCTCGGTACTAGTTGGAATAGGAACCGTTTCGGCAATCATTTTAACTCGATAGGTATGTCTGACAAAGCACAAATAGACAGAGAGGAGTTTGACATCATGCATGTGATTGGCCAGGTGGTCAAACGCTGGTATTGGTTCGTATTGACCGTGCCACTATTTCTCGGAATTGCCAAGTGGAAGAATGACAATGCTCTTCCGCTTAACACCACCTCGGCAAAAATTCTTGTTGACATAAAAGATCAACGAGTGGTTTACGGAGATGACGCCATGAGTGGCATGAATCACCTGTTCCGCTCCAAAAAGATTAATAACGAAGTTGCTATGCTACAGTCACGCGACCTCATACAAAGAGCCTTAGACAGCCTAAATCTCAATGTCGCATTCTTCTATGAGTCTGACATGGATAATGAGGTGTTTGCAGCTGATGTTCCATTAGAGATTCGTGCAGACTTTAGTAAGACTGACGTGCTCAAGGGTACACAGTTTAAAGTGGCTGAAAGAGAAGAAGGTGAGTACCAGATCTGGGCAGACAACAAAGAGCTGGGCCTTTTCAAAAGAGGACAAATCATCTCGTATCAAGACTTCCATTTTTTCATAGACAAGAGATACGACAACTGGAAAGACCATGCGCTCAAAGAGCCGCTAGTGTTTTACATGAACTCAGAGCAGGCGACACTCCAGCACTTCGTGGACGGATTACAGGTGCTCGAATCTGAGAAAGACACAGACGCTATTTTGCTTTCCATAGAAGAGACATTGCCAGAAAGAGGCATTGCTTTTTTAGAGCAACTCATCGAGTGTTATTTCCTCCAGGTTTTAGAAAACAGACAGTCTATCGCGGAGTCTACCTATGACTTTATTGACGACCGTGTTCAAATGAATTACGGACATCTAGACAGCGTAGAAAACGCCATAGATCGATACAAGCGAGACAAAGGGATAGCCAATCCAGAAGTTGAAAGCAGATACATTCTCGAAGGCATAAAGAGCTTTGAGATCGAGCTTAATGACGCAGAAACCCAACGTGATATCGTGCAGAGTCTAATACAGATGACGGCCACAGATACTACGGGTAATATGGACATTTCAGTGCCACAGACCATGCTTGGTGTTACTGACTACTTGCTCATGGAAAGCCTCAAGGACCTAAATCAAAAGCAGTACCGATTAAACAAGTTGAAGGAAACTGTGCGTGATGAAAATCCACTCGTCAGAGAGAAGGTTAGAGAGGTAAATGAGTTGCGTGTGTCAATCATTGCCGACCTAAAAGTGATGCAAGGAAACATGGGCATTACAGTAGACAAAATTCAAAATCAAATAAACAGTTATAACGCTCAACTAAGCGGACTCAGCTTTAACGAGAAAGGCCTGATGGCCATGGAAAGGCTTAAAAACAACAAGGAAGAACTGTACGTCTACCTACTTAAAAAGAGAGAAGAGGCGGCCATGGTCTTGGCTACTGAAATGATGGACACGTGGGTGATCGAACAGCCGTATGTCTCTAATTTCTATTACAACCCAAAACGGAGCATAGTGCTCTTGATAGGACTTTTCTTAGGCTTCTTCATACCGACCACGATCATTCTTCTTTGGATGATGTTTGATGGCAAGGTGAGATCAGAATCAGAAGTGCGCCAGGAGATAAATAAGCCCATAATGGGACGTATCCCGAAGGTGAAAAAAATGAGAAAGTCTCAGAATGAAATCAATGAAGAGTTCAAGCGATTATCGTTCAACCTGAGGTTTATAAAAAATGACCACAAAGTCATTATGGTCACGTCTATGGACTCCAATGAGGGAAAAAGTTTTACCTCAAAACATGTCGCCTTAACAAATGCCAAACTGGGTAAGAAAACCTGCTTACTCGAACTTGACTTGAGGCGACCATCAATGGCTGAGCACATGGGTGTTGAAGGTCATAAGACACTGATAGACTACTTCATAGAAAACCTGAGTGTAGATGACATCACGGTCGATATGCCAGAGCAAGCAGGGGCTCAGATCATATTTGGTGGCCCTGTCCCGCTAGACCCTACAGACTTGTTGATTAGCGATAAACTAAAGCAGCTTATCACCGAGTTGAAAAGAAAATTTGATTTAGTCGTGATTGACACTCCGCCAATTGGTGTGGTGACAGACCCGCTTTTAATTTCAAAGTACTCAGACATAAACCTCTTAGTTATTAGAGAAGGCGTGACAAAAAAAGCGTCACTCAAGACACTGTCTGAAAACCTAAAAAGAGAAGGTCTTGATAATATGGCAATCGTGTTTAATGGCATTAATTCTAAGCCTCAAGACAACTATTACTTGAAAGAAGACAAGAGGCTGAAGAACTTCAAAGGGCTAAAAGATTTTAAATCACCGATACTGAAGAAGAGTCAGGGAGATGGATGGCGTAGCAAGGGAAAATAAGATATCGCTAAACATTAAGTGGAGCAGTGTTCTCAGGCTGAGTAGCATTGGGCTTAACCTCTTGTTGGTGCCTATGATGCTGAGTTTTCTGGGCCAAGCAGAATATGGCTTGTGGCTGACCATTTCTTCATTTTTAGGCTGGTCTGCGCTCTTAGATCTCGGTATTGGTAATGGGCTAAAAAACAGACTGTCTGAGTCTCTTGCCCAGCATAAAACCAAGGACTTAAAGACCTACACCAGTTCGGCATACGTGATTATCACTTTAGTAGCGACTATCGCATTTTTGATTTTTGCCTTGGCGGCATATCTAATTGACTGGCCGCAGCTACTCGGCATACCTACTTCTTATGGGCAAAGCATACCGGCTATTCTCTTATTGTTCTTCCTCTTTTTCTGCATGAAAATCGTGTTGAACCAGGTCATAAATATTGCCGCTTCAAAGCAAAACACCATACTCGGTGACCTTGTCAACTTCAGTATAAATCTGTTAGCGCTTGCTGCTCTATTGACACTGTCAACTTATACCGGTGACCGTTTAATGTTTGTTGTCATACTCTTTGGCGCTGTTCCAGTATTGGTGCTTGCCGCGCTCAGTGTGTGGGCCTTCCGTGGGCCTTATGCTCAATTTAAACCGAGCCTCAAAGAGGTGTCATGGACCAAAGCAAAAGACATCATGAACCTGGGGTCAAAATTCTTTGTTATCCAAATAGCCGGAATCATCATATTCTCTACCGACAATCTGATTATAAGTCACTTCATAGGTCCAGAAACGGTGACAGGATATCACATTAGCTTCAGATACTTTGGCTTACTCATCACTATTTTTGCCATGCTGAGCGTACCTATATGGCCAGCGTATACGGAGGCGTATCAGCAAGGTGATTTGCAGTGGATTAAAAAGATTAACAAGCGCTTTATAAAAGTCTGGTTATTCTCTTTGCCAGTCATTCTTATCATGTTCATGGTCTCTCCTCAAGTCTATTCTTTGTGGGTAGGAGAAGAGGTGATAATTTCATGGAAACTGTCAGCCATTATGGCCCTCTACACAGCCACCCTAACCTGGGGAACCATCTTTGTGACATTCATCAATAGCACAGGTAAACTTAGAATGCAAACCATCTGCTCCATTATTGCCGGATTGATCAACATTCCATTATCCATATTCATTATTCAGCACACTTCGCTCGGTAGCGCAGGAGTGATGTTGGCAACCATCATTTGTCTCTCATACGGACCAGTGGTGTCAGTCATTCAGTACAAGAAATTAATTAACGGAACAGCTAAAGGAGTCTGGTCCCAATAATCAAAACCTAATTACAATGCAAAGTCCAATTACAGGTGGAAACACAATCACTTTAGAACGAAAAATTCCAAGCAGCTATGTTATCAAATCATACCTAGAAAGCTACGGTATTGACGTTACAGACCTGTTTAATGACAAGGCAGAGGTGGAGCAATACCGATGTGCAGAAAGCGGATTCCGTTTTTACGGACCAGAACATCTGGCGGGAGACTCAAAGTTTTACGGACTGCTGCAAGAATTTCCATGGTACTACATGGACTGGAAGTGGGAGCATCAGCTCGTCTATGACAGACTGAGTCAAGGACAAAAAGTCTTGGAGATAGGTTGTGCCGAAGGGGCGTTTATAAAGCGCCTAGACAAGGCCTCGTTGGCTGTCGGATTGGAGCTCAATGAATATGCCGTGGATACCGCGCAGATGGCTGGACTAGATGTGAGAAACGAAACGATACAGACACACGCAACAGCAAACCCAGAAAAATATGACGTAGTCTGTTCCTTTCAAGTCATGGAGCATGTCTCTGATGTGAAAGGGATTTTGAAGTCATCTATTGACGCATTGAGTCCAGGAGGCACGCTCATCATTTCGGTTCCGAATAATGATTCGTTTATCCGTCATTCGCCTGACAGCATTCTTAACATGCCACCTCACCACATGTGCTTGTGGGATGAAGGCTCACTCAAAAACCTAGAGGAGTTTTTTGACATCGACTTCGAATCATTTGCGATCGAGCCGCTTCAGAAATATCACTATCCGGTTATCTGTAACAACTGGATTGAGCAGAAGTGCGGCCGAGGAATTTTTGGAAAAGTGATTAAGAAACTGGCTAAGTGGACAGGAGTACACCATCTCGTTGGGTTAAGAAAAAATCAGATTAAAGGGCACAGCATCATCGCATACTTTACGAAGAGAGGCTAAGCATTTTGATTACTTAAATCAGCACACCGATACTAGAAACTAAAAACAATGAAAAAACTAATTAGCCCCATTACAGGAGGCACCATGGTTGCTTTCGAAACTAGCATTTCGACCAAGACCATCATCCAGCAATACCTTGAAGGGTATGGCATTGATGTGTCTCGGTACTTGGACAAAAAACCTGAGGTGGCCATCTACAAATGTGAAGAAAGTGGATGCCGTTTCTTTGGCCCAGAACACGAAGTAGGAGACTCTTTGTTTTACGCCACCCTGCAGCAGTTTCCGTGGTACTACATGGACTGGAAGTGGGAGTTTAAGCAAGTACTTGATAAAATTAAACCAAGCGCGAAAGTGCTCGAGATTGGTTGCGCTGAAGGTTCGTTTATGAGTCACCTGCCAGATGGTGTTCAGTCAGTAGGACTAGAACTTAACGAGGTGGCTGCGCGAACAGGAGCAAAG
>CAYSDH010000059.1:3839-18619 GCA_964429805.1 uncultured Flavobacteriales bacterium | reverse complement strand
ATTATCTTTTTTGTGCCTAGCAGCAACTCATTCTTGCTTAGAGTCAAGAAGTATATACCTGCGGGATAGCGCGATAAATCTAAGTTTATTGAATATCATCACAGTGGTGGTCTACAGTAAATTATTTTCGCAATTCCTAAAAATACCAAATTATTAAATGGTCATGGCCCTCCAATTTTTAGTAATGCGTTGATGCCTTGTGAACTCAAGTTTTTAAACTAGCCTCAATCTGAGAGAAACTCATTCTTAATGTCAACACTCGTTCTTTTGTTCTAATACCGAGGCCACACCACAAGAATGCCAAATTCTTATCGTTCATTTACATAAGAGAACAACGCATTCACAGCCCAATTGAAATCATCGAAAAGAAAACGGACTTTATTAAAACGAACGGGGCTTTTCCTGCTCCTCGTTTGGCTGTGTTCACGATTTCTAATTCCGGTTCCCGAATTTGAAAAACCTTGTTCTACCGTCTTGGAGTCTAGAGAAGGTGAGCTACTCTCCGCCCGCATT
The DNA here is from genome assembly GCA_964429805.1 of uncultured Flavobacteriales bacterium. Taxonomy (GTDB): domain Bacteria; phylum Bacteroidota; class Bacteroidia; order Flavobacteriales_D; family JABDKJ01; genus CAYSDH01. The sequence goes on along the minus strand of CAYSDH010000059.1, from coordinate 18,106 downwards.
GCCACAGACGGACAGTGGCGATTTCCTGCCATGGACTCCGTACCTGAACGATTTGAGCGATGTCTACTCAATTTTGAAGACAAGCATTTTTATAGCCACCCTGGCATTAATCCTGTGTCCATCGTTCGGGCGTTTCGGGTCAACATCAAAGCGGGTAGAGTTGTTCAGGGAGGAAGCACACTTACTATGCAACTTGCGCGTATGCTGGGTGAAGGTCAATCGCGGACCGTGATTAATAAAATCAAAGAGAGTTTTCTTGCCCTCCATCTAGAAGTCAATTTGTGCAAAGAGGCCATTCTGTCACGCTACTGTTCTAACGCACCATTTGGTGGAAATGTAGTTGGCCTTGAAACTGCTGCTTGGCGCTATTTTGGTCGTAATCCTTGGGAACTTTCGTGGGCCGAGAGTGCCACACTTGCGGTGCTACCTAATGCACCCTCTCTCATTTTTCCAGGTCGCAGTCAGTATGCCTTGATGAAGAAGAGAAATCGCCTTTTAAAAACATTACTACACGAAGGTGACATAGACCGAGACACCTACGAACTCGCATTACTTGAGCCACTGCCTCAGCGACCAGAGGCCATGCCTGACTATGCGGTCCATCTCATGGATTATCACGCAGCCAATAAAAAAGGACAGCGCATTAAAACTGGTATCAATGAGACCCTACAGATGCACGCTCAGCAACTGGTCAATAATCACGTGAAGGGACTTGAAGCCATTGAGGTCTATAATGCCGCGATGATTATTATGGACACCAAGACTCAAGACATCGTAGCGTACGTGGGTAATGCAAATTACACCAGAGAACATGCCAATGCGGTAAATTGTGTTACCGCCCGCAGAAGCACAGGCTCTATCATCAAGCCCATTTTGTATGCCAACATGCTTCAAGCAGGTGAGCTCACTCCCACTCAACTGATTGCCGATATACCCAGTCAGTTTGCCGAGTATGTGCCAGAAAATTATCATGGTGAGTATGACGGAGCAGTGCATGCTGATGAGGCGTTATATCGTTCGCTCAACATTCCATTTGTGCGTCTGCTGCAACGTTACGGTGTGGGCAGATTTCACCGCGACCTGCAGGAATTAAAACTGAGCACCATCAATCGTCCGCCTTCACATTATGGCTTGGCGCTCATGCTAGGCGGTGCGGAAGTAAGACTGGATGAACTCTGCCGGATGTATGCGCGCATGGGCGCTACACTGATCGAAAAAGATGAGAAGTTTCCGCTTGAGCAATGGGCGGTGCACCACACATTTGAGTCACTCACACAGCTGACCAGACCTGAGGGAAGAGAGTATCAAAAATCCTTTTCTTCTCATCGCAAAATGGCCTGGAAGACCGGCACCAGTTTTGGTTTTAAAGATGCGTGGGCCGTGGGCGTCACTCCAGAGTATAGCATAGGCGTGTGGGTTGGCAATGCCGATGGAGAAGGACGCACAGGACTCACAGGAGTTGGCAGTGCCGCTCCACTCCTCTTTGACGCGCTAGATTTATTGCCCGCGGGCAATTGGTTTGACCTGCCCATGGATGGTGGACATCTCGTAGACTTATGTCGCAAAAGTGGCTACCTCGCAGGCAGAAACTGTGAAGAAGTGCGCACAGAAGAGCTACCCAGTGAAGACTATACTGACATAGGCACATGCCCTTTTCACCGCAGTATTTTTGTGACGGAAGATGGGCGTTATCAAGGACGACATGGCTGCGCAGGCAACCAGGCACTGTCTGCCTCATCGTGGTTTTGCTTACCGCCTATACAAGAGTGGTTCTACAGAAAAAAGCATGCAGACTACTCTCCTTTGCCTGAGCTTCTCGCGTCTTGTCAGACTGCTGAAGAGTCCATGAATTTTGTTTATCCTCAGCAGGGACAACGGGTGTATATACCCAGAGAGATGGGCGGTGATCGCGGACGCATCGTGTGCAAGCTGGCGCACCACAAACCAGAGATGGAAGTACATTGGTACTTGGATGAAGATTACCTTGGTTCAAGTTCGCGCATGCATGAGATGCCCCTGCTTTGTGGCAAAGGCAAGCATACACTGATGACAGTAGACAATGATGGCAACGAAAACCAAATCACTTTTGACGTGATTTCGGAAAGAGAATAGTACACGCATATTCTCGTCTCAAATTTAATTCATCAAGTCTTTTGTCTTGTGAAGCAGCGATACGAACTCGGCACGGTAACCGTGCTCATCTCGGTCAAGCGATTTCTTGGCCATTGAGATAACTAATTCAGGACTCATGTCTCCTTTAAATTTTGAATCATTAAGCATCATTCCCCATGCAGCTGCACTGGCTGCTAGGTTAAATTCAGAGTCCATGTGTTCCCAGCTTTTTGAGGAGTCGAGCACTCTCGTCTCTATCAGTCTACTCGTCTCTGAACCGATTGGCTTATACCTCAATTTGAGCATGACAAGCGACTCGTTATCATCACCCACCACTGTTTTCTGAAAGTTGAGTTCCCCGTGTTTGTTCACTTCATCAGCACTCGCTGATGCTGGTACTATCTCATACAGTGCAGTCACGGTGTGCCCCGCTCCTAGCTCACCCGCGTCAATCTTGTCGTTCTCAAAATCTTCATTCTGCAAGAGCCTGTTTTCATAACCAATTAAGCGGTAAGCGCTCACCGTGTTTGGATTAAACTCCACCTGTATTTTCACATCCTTAGCGATGGTAAACATGTTGGCCATCAAGTCGCGTTTAAACACTTTTTCAGCCTCCGCATACTTATCGATGTAGAAGTAATTTCCGTTGCCGGCATTACTTATGTCTTCCATTCGTCCGTCCTTATAATTGCCCATTCCAAATCCGCAGATGGTCAAGTAGATGTCGCTCTTTCTTTTTTCTTCAATCAATTTCACCAATTCTGACGATGAGCTAACACCCACGTTAAAGTCTCCATCTGTGGCCAGAATGACTCTGTTATTTCCATCTTCTACCAAGTTTTCTAAGGCCACTTCATAGGCCAATTCTATTCCTGCTTTTCCGGCCGTAGAGCCTCCTGCGTCTAATTTGTTAAGCGCTTTCAGAATTTGCTTTTTCTCATCTACCGGGGTCGGTGGCAAGACTAATCCTGAGCTTCCAGCATAGGTCACCATGGCCACTGTGCTTTTGGCAGGCAGATTATCTATCATGATGCTAAATGACTTTTTGAGAAGCGGCAATTTGTTTTGCTGACTCATTGAGCCTGAGACATCAATGAGAAAAACTAAGTTGCTCGGTCTTAGATTTTCATAGTCCAGCGACTTGCCTTTCAAGCCAACCTTCATAAGTTTATGTTCAGTATTCCACGGGCACTCAGCTATCTGAGCATCAACGGTAAACGGATGTTCTCCTTGTGGCTCTTCATAGGCATAGTTGAAATAATTAATCAACTCCTCGCTGCGCGCAGCTCCACTCAATGGGAGTTGACCATTTTCGATGAAGCGTCTCACATTACTATAAGAGGCATTGTCCACATCAATACTGAATGTAGAAAGCGGATTTTGAGTAGCATCTTTAAAGGTGTTTTCTATAATACGACTATACTCTTCTGTGTTACCATCGGCTCCTTCGTACCTTTCAAATGCACCTTCAGCTGTTGTGTTTTTATCCCAACTAGGGCATGACACAGATCTATAGCGTTTATGATATCTGTTAGATTCACATGAAGAAACAAGCAGCATGAGCACTGCAAGAGAGAGGGCAAAAAGATTTTTCATGGCTAGAGTTTTTGTGATTCTGGTTGTTGTGAATACGTAAAATCAGGAAATAAATTGCCTGTGTTAATAAGTGGATAGTGATTAATGACCTTGTTTTCCATTGGCTACACTGTTGCCCTAGAAAGGTTCAATTAACTACCTTGTGAACGATGTCAGACAGAAGAAAATTTATTCGCACGGCAGCCCTTGGTTCGCTTTCTATTGCGGCATGCACGGCCGCTGCAACAGAAGAGAAAAAACATAGTTCGACAATAGGTGTTGTGTCTATAGAGCAAACAAAACCACTTGTCATCTCTACATGGAATGCCGGCATGGAGGCTAACGCCAAGGCTTGGGAGACATTAAAGGAAGGAGGTTATGCGCTCGATGCGGTCGAATCTGGAGTGATGGTCACCGAAAATGACCCTGCCAATAGCAGCGTAGGTTATGGTGGCAGACCAGACAGAGAAGGACATGTGACGCTAGACGCGTGTATACAAAATGAAAAATCTGACTGCGGGGCCGTGAGCTTTCTGCGCAACATCAAGAACCCCATAGCGGTGGCCAGAAAAGTGATGGAAGAAAGTCCACACGTGATGCTCAGCGGAGCAGGCGCAAAACAATTTGCCTTGGCTCAGGGATTCAACTCAGAAAATCTGCTTACCGCTGAATCTGAAAAAGCATGGAAAGAATGGATGAAGGAATCGAAATACAAACCTGTCATCAATGTAGAAAACCATGACACCATAGGCATGCTGGCGCTAGACTCTTCAGGCAGGTTGTGCGGTGCCTGCACCACTTCTGGAGCGGCATACAAAATGCACGGACGCGTGGGCGACTCGCCCATTATTGGGGCCGGACTGTTTTTAGATGGCGAAGTGGGTGGAGCAGTGGCCACAGGACTAGGTGAGGCCGTGATACGTGTGGCAGGCTCGGCAATGGTTGTGGAGTTGATGAGGCAAGGTCACAGCCCGAGTGAAGCATGCAAAGAAGTGGTCATGCGCATTATCAAAAAACACACAGACTTAACTGGACTTCAAGTGGGGTTTTTAGCGATGGATGTAAACGGAAATCACGGCTCATACTCCGTCTATGAAGGATTTAATTATGCCTGCACCTACACAGCGCATCATGCCATGATTAATTCAGAATACGACAGAAAATGGTAATCCGCATTCTGACAATTCTCGCACTCTTTTTGACCACGCAGACCTCTGCTCAGTTGGCAAAAGATTTACCTCTGGTTCCTTTTCCGCGCGAAGTAAACATGTCCAATTATGAATTTCCTATCACTGAAGACTGTGTCATCATCCATCTAGGGAATCAAAAAAAGATAGCGCAACTCCTTCAAGCGGGAATCAAAGAGCGCACCGGCATGGAGCTGGAACTGGTGCGAGGCCCCTCTGCCGCGATGTTTGAAAAGCGCGGCATATTTATTAGCACAGGCCACATGAATGGCGACTTTACCAAAGAGTCTTATCGCATCAAAGTATCTGAAAATCTGATGGTGATTTCAGGACAGACTGATGAAGGTGCGTTTAGAGGTACTCAGACTCTTCTCCAGCTTGTTCCAATGGCTCAAGGCAAGTTTAACTTTCCTGCACTTGAGATTATAGACTCACCAAAATTTGCGCATCGCGGCATGCTCTTAGACTGTGTACGTCACTTTTGGTCTGTGGACGTTGTCAAGAAGTACATCGACTTGTTGGCTTTTTACAAAATGAATGTGCTGCACTGGCACTTGACAGACGATCAGGGCTGGAGAATAGAGATAGATGCCTACCCCGAGTTAACAAAAATTGGTGCTTGGCGCACCGAGGCTGATGGCAGTCGCTACGGAGGCTTTTACAGCAAAGAAGATATAGAGGAGATTGTGTCATATGCTAAAGAGCGTTTCATCACGGTCATACCTGAAGTAGAAATGCCTGGTCACTCGCTGGCCGCATTGGCCGCTTACCCTCAGTTGTCATGCACTGGAGAGTCTGTTGAGGTGAGTTCAGAATGGGGTGTGTTTAATGATGTGTATTGCGCAGGAAACGACTCCACCTTTGCTTTTATAGAAGGTGTGTTAACTGAAGTGCTTGACATGTTTCCGAGTGACTATATACACATCGGTGGTGATGAGTCCCCGCGTTTTCGCTGGAAGAACTGTGAGCAGTGTCAGCGCAGAATAAAAGAGGAGGCGCTTCAGAATGAAGATGAGCTTCAATCGTACTTTTTGAGACGAGTGCAGCAGTTTTTAGTCGCTCATGACAGAAAGATGATCGGTTGGGATGAAATACTTGAGGGAGGACTAATCGAAGAAGCCACTGTGCAAAGTTGGCGAGGAATAGAAGGAGCTGTGCAGGCTGCGCGCTCAGGTAATGATGCCATCATGTCTCCACGCTCTCACTGTTATCTCGACTATAGTCTGCAGGCTATAGACCTAGAGAAAATCTACTCTTTTGACCCCATTCCAGATCAGTTAGAACGCCATGAAGAGAAGTATATACTCGGTGCTGAGTGCAACATGTGGACAGAGCATGTGCCTGATGCGAAAACGCTAGACTGGAAAGTCATGCCCCGCATGATTGGACTGGCCGAGGTGCTCTGGACTTATCCCGAGCAGCGCAATACAGACTGGCTGCGAGCCCGACTCAACGATCATTACAAATGGCTTGATGCGCAAAAAGTGAATTATGGTTTTGATGCAATCCCCATCACTTTTGACACCAAGGCAGAGGGTGACAAACTCTACCTCACTCCTATCACAAAGGGAGACGGAGTGAATGCCTATTACACCACAAATGGTAAAATGCCGGGCATCACCAAAAACCCGCTAATCGTGCCTATCGAACTGTCTAAAGATGTCTTGGTAAAAGTATTGGCTACTCAGCATGGACGTGCTTACCCTGAGATTTTCGAGATTCCGCTCAGTGTACATAAAGCTCTTGGTCAATCTGTGACGAGCACTGAGGTGTACAGCCAACACTTTTCTGCCGGAGGATTTGAAGCGCTGAGCGATGGATTCTTAGGCAGTCTAAATTTTAAAGACGGACGCTGGCAAGGATATCAAGGCACTGACCTTCGCTTTGAAATTAACTTTGGCTATCCCCGTCCAATCACAGAGGTTGGTGCGCACTTTTATCAAGGTAGCAACGCGTGGATTTTCCCTCCAGAGTCAATCAGCATCTCCTCTTCTCTAGATGGGCAGACCTTTACTGAGTCAGTGACAGTGCCCTTTGAAGGAAATTTGAAAAGTCCAGATGCCCTCATCGAATTTCTAAACAGTGAGTACGAAGTGACCACTCAGTACTTGAGAATTGATGTAAAAAACATGGGCCCTTGCCCAGAATGGCATGAGGCCGCTGGCAGTGATAGTTGGATATTTATAGACGAGATTATTGTCAAGTAGTGATTAGTACGCGGCAATTACAAATTAGCCTCTTAACTTTGCCCCAGAAACTATAATCGTGCAGACTCTCCCTTATGAAGTAGAAATATGTGTCGACTCTGTTGACGCAGCCAAGGCCGCCCAGCAACATGGTGCGCACCGAGTAGAACTTTGTGCCAGACTTGACCTTCACGGACTCAACCCTAGTTTAGATACCATCAAGGAAGTGCGCGAGGCGATAGACATTGACTTGCACGTCATTATTAGACCGCGCGCAGGTAATTTCACATACACGCTTCAAGAAGTCGAGTTGATGATTAAAAGCATCAGAAGAGCCAAAGAACTCGGTGTAAACGGTATTGTGGCTGGTGCGCTGATGTCTGATGGCAAACTAGACATACGCAGCACAGCCAGCATGATTAAGGCGGCTCACCCCTGCTCATTCACTTTTCATAGAGCATTTGATATGTGCTGGGATCCTCTGTTCGTATTTGAGTATCTCGATAAGCTGGGTGTGGACAGACTGCTCACTTCTGGTCATGAAAAGACAGCCATGCTCGGACTAAATTTCTTGTCAGAATTGTCGCAGATCAATGCGCAAACTGAACTGATGGCAGGTGGCGGAGTCAACCAAAACAATGTCCAAGAAATATGGAATGCGGGAATCAGACAGTTCCACTTCTCTTGCCAAAAAGAAGATGAGAATGGTCAGCTAGTGTTTGACCATGAGAAGGCTTACTTGACTATCGAGGCGCTCGACAAACTGAGCAAATAGCACACTAAAGAGACTGCTAAAGAGCTAAAACTCTTGAAAGCCCCTTATTCTCAAGCCCTTTGCAAAATCTCGCAGCCCAGATATTCTGACATAAATACACGCTTCAGTCTCTTGAAAATGCGTTTATTGTACTTTGTACTATAAGCTATTAAAACAACTTAGAATTCTCTTCACCTATGTCAACCGATAATAAATCAGCAATCAGTTCAGGAGCCCTCACTCGGGCATTTATAGTCGTCACGTCACTCTTTTTCATGTGGGGATTTATCACCGTGTTGGTGGACTTTTTGATACCAAGACTGAAGGATGTCTTTGAGCTTTCTTACAGCCAAGTAATCTTGGTTCAGTCCGCATTTTTTGGTGCTTACTTTTTCCTAAGTATTCCTGCCGGACAGCTCTTGTCGAGAATAGGATATAAAAAAGGAATGCTCATAGGCTTGGCCACAATGGGAATTGGGTGCTTACTCTTTTTACCTGCTTCTTCTATGCGCATATTTCCACTCTTTATCACCGCGTACTTCGTGTTAGCTGGTGGTATGACTGTGCTGCAAGTAGCAGCCAATCCATACGTATCGCTTTTGGGAAGCCCTGAAAGTGCATCAAGTAGGCTCAACCTCTCTCAGGCGTTTAACTCGATGGGAACTACTTTGGCGCCAATCATAGGAGCTATTTATTTTTTAAGTGAGACGGTTAAAAGCACAGACGAGATTGCTCTTTTATCAGAGACTCAGAAAGTAGATTACTTGCTAGCCGAAGCATCAACGGTGCATGGCCCATTCATCATTCTGTCCATTGCGCTAATTGCTCTTGCTGTATTTATAGGTTTTTCAAAACTCCCAACAGTGCTCAGTGAGAAGGAAACAGGAACTTACGCTGAAGTGCTGTCTAACAAGCGACTACTTTTTGGAGCCATTGGCATATTCGTATATGTAGGTGTGGAGGTTTCACTCGGCTCTTTTGCGGTCAACTATTTTGATGACATGGGGCTGCAGAGTATCGTCAAAGCCAATGAGGGCATGATGGGTATTGCCAACTTCATGGCCGACTTGTTTGGAAAAGACATGAGCGCGATGGATGGGAAAGGTATACTTGGACTATTTGTCTTGTTTTACTGGGGCGGTGCCATGGTCGGTAGATTCCTGGGGTCATACCTTACAAGTGTAGTCAGACCAGCATTGATTCTTTCTGTTTTTGGCTTGGGAGCAATTACGTTGGTACTCATGTCAATCTACTCAACAGGACTATTCTCTATGTGGAGCTTACTGTTTGTCGGACTCTTTAACTCAGTCATGTTCCCAACCATCTTTACGCTGGGTATCGAAAAGTTGGGTAGTAATAAACCAAAGGGTTCAGGTGTGCTTTGTACAGCCATAGTTGGAGGAGCATTAATACCTCTTCTTATCGCGCAAACCATTGACGCTAGTGGCTTCAAAACTGCATTCCTACTCGCCCTAGTCTGCTATGCATACATTGTGTTTTATGGTTTTTATGCCAGCAGAGACGGACAAGCTGATGCTGAAATTGAGACTGTTTAAGCAGCGGTTTTTTTTTCGATTCTGTACATTGACCATTCATTCTTATGAATAGTCTTTCAGATGAGTAAGTCTTCATTTTTAATTGTTTTTGCGCTTCTGCTTCTTGCCTCTTGCTCGAATGAGAAGGCCGAGTTAGAAACTACTCAACAGCTCACTTCTTTTGTCAATCCCTTTATCGGCACAGGTGGTCACGGTCATACTTTTCCGGGTGCCACAGTACCTTTTGGTATGATGCAACTCAGTCCTGACACGCGCCTCGATGGCTGGGACGGTTGCAGCGGTTATCATTATTCTGATGAGATAGTGTATGGATTTTCACACACACACTTGAGCGGTACAGGCGTCTCTGACTATGGCGATGTTCTCTTAAAACCCTGCATTGGTGAGACGCATTGGACCAACGGTAAGGACAGTAATTTAGTCCCAGCAGATTCTTACGCCTCTTCGTTTTCTAAAGCATCAGAATCAGCCGAGCCAGGGTACTACCGCGTTGATTTGGATGAAGACATACAAGTCGAGTTGACAACTACTGAGCGGACAGGAATGCATCGTTATACCTTCTTTGACGCGCAGAATGCGCACGTGATTCTTGACTTGACTCATCGCGACAAATTGCTTGATGCCAACATCGAAATTTTGAGCGACACCATGGTGGCTGGCATGCGCAGATCATCAGCGTGGGCGCAAGACCAGCATGTCTACTTTGTGATGGAGTTTGACCAACCCTTTGCACGGAGTAGCATAAAAAATGAACTGATTTTACCCGATTCTGAGACTCAAAAAGAAGTGGCTGCCAAGGCTGTATTTCATTTTGACATAGCTGACTCTGCTGCCGTGCAAGTGAGAATAGGAATCTCTGCAGTAGATAAAGCAGGCGCGCTAAAAAACCTTCGTGCCGAAGCCAGACATTGGAATTTTGATGACATGCGTGCAACGGCCAAACAAAAATGGGAGAAGGAGTTATCGAAGATTCAAGTCGCAGATGACAATCGTGATTCGGACAAGACAGTGTTTTATACAGCACTATACCACAGCATGATTGCTCCAAACATATACTCTGACGTGGATGGGCGATACAGAAAAACTATTCCCAAAGATGAAGAAGCACGCAGTGACCAGCAACCCATTTCGCTGGTTCAAGGTGATGACCATCAGTATACAGTCTTCAGTTTGTGGGACACGTATCGTGCTACTCATCCACTGTATACGCTGATAGACCAGAAGAGGTCAAACGAATTTGTACGCACTTTTTTACGCCAGTACAATGACGGTGGGCAACTACCTGTGTGGGAGTTAGCGTCTACATATACAGGCTGCATGATCGGCTATCATGCGGTGCCGGTCATTACTGATGCCTATGTCAAGGGTATCACCGACTATGATGTGCAGACAGCTTTTAAGGCGATGAGACAGTCGGCCATGCGCGATGAGTTAGGACTTAAACCGTATAGAGAACAAGGGTTTTTAAATACTGGAGACGAGCCAGAGTCAGTCAGCAAAACATTGGAATATGCCTATGACGATTGGTGTATTGCGCAGTTTTCAAAAAACATAGGCAAGGAAAGCGCCTATCAAACTTTTAACTATCGTGCTCAGTTTTACAAGAATCTGTACAATCCGAAGACCGGCTTTTTACAGGGCCGCAGGAATGGTGGTTGGCAAGGACCGTTCAGACCAGAGGAAGTAAATTTTAATTACACGGAGGCCAATGCGTGGCAATACAGTCTTGCTGTGCCACATGATGTCAATGGACTAATCGACTTGATGGGCGGAGTCACTGCGTTTACTGCGCATCTAGACAATTTGTTTACGGCACCCGCGGCAACAAGCGGCCGAGACCAGGCCGACATCACTGGTTTAATTGGTCAGTATGCGCATGGCAACGAGCCGAGTCATCACATGGCGTATCTCTATGCCTACGCTGGTCAGGCATGGAAAACTCAGGAGCTCTGCAGCCAGATATTAGACTCGCTTTACTCCAACGCACCAGACGGACTAAGTGGCAACGAGGACTGTGGACAGATGTCTGCCTGGTATGTGTTGAGTGCCATGGGTTTTTATCCGGTGTGTCCGGGTAGCACTCAGTATGTGATGGGCTCGCCTCAGTTTGAAAAAACTACACTTCAACTTGAAAACGGAAAACAGTTCAGCATACTCGCCCCGGGAGCCGATGAGCATAAGTACATCCAGTCCGTGAGTCTAAATGGCAAGGCTTACTCTAAGAGTTTTATAGACCACTATGACATCATGGCTGGAGGCGAACTTCGTTTTGAAATGGGAAGTCAGCCAAACAAAGAGTTTGGGGCAAAGCCTGAGGATAGGCCGAGTCAGCGCGTGACGGAGTTCCCGCTTACTGTGTGTCCGAGTATTACGGCCGCTTCTCGCGTATTTGAGGATAGCCTAGTCGTGCAGATTTCTTCACCTCAAACAAACGCTGAGATCAGATATACAATTGACGGCACCTTTCCGAGCAGAAAGGCATTGCGCTATGATGGCCCCATCACCATTACTACATCGACTAAGATTCGAGCCATGGCCATACTTGATGGTAAAAGCACAGTGGTCAATGCCGAATATGTGAAAATTGAAGGTGGCAGATCTATTACGCTGCACAGTGAATATGCTAACCAATATGCCGCAGGAGGTGACCGCGCGCTGATTGACATGATTAAGGGTGGGCCAGAATTTACCACCGGAGATTGGCAAGGGTACAGAGAAGACTTAGACTTCACTGTTGACTTAGGAAGGGTTCAAGGTATTGAGCGCATCGCCTTGGGCTGCAATCAGAACATCAAATCATGGATCTGGTTTCCAAGCAAAGTAGAGATCTACTCAGCGTATAAAGAAGAAGGGCCTTTTAAGAAAGTGACGACCATTATTAATGACGAGCCTGATGACAGGTATGGCGCACTGACTAAAGAATTTGAGCAGTCTGGCCTCAGTCTCAAAGCTCGATTTATCAGAGTGAAAGCGACACAGTATGGCGAGTGTCCAGCATGGCACTTAGGTGCTGGCGGAAAGACGTGGATTTTTGTAGACGAGCTGACTATTGAGTAAACAGGTTTAAGTTTCTTTGCACACAAGTCTCTTGCACAATGATGCATAAGAATATCACCCTCGCCCTCTTCTCCTACTCTTGTTTTGACTTTTGTTTTGGTTTCCTCCACCTTTTCGCTGACCGCCTCCACGAGAATTTTTTGGCCTGGAAGACCTGTTACGCTGAAACTGTCTTTTGCGCTCTTTAGCTGCCTCTTCACGCGCCTTGATGTCGGCTTGAGTCTCAGTCGGTTCATATCCCTCTACTACATCTTTAGAGATTTCTTGACCCAACAACTTTTCGATGTCCTTCATATACTCCACCTCATCTAGACTGACAAAGGAGATGGCTTCGCCTGTGGCCCCTGCCCTACCTGTACGGCCTATGCGGTGTACATAGTCTTCTGGTACGTTAGGCAATTCGTAATTGACAACTAATGGCAACTGTGGAATATCCAAACCTCGTGCTGCGATGTCTGTGGCCACCAATATTTTCACCTCTCCGGCCTTAAATCCAGCCAAGGCTTTTGTCCGCGCACCTTGACTTTTGTCTCCATGTATGGCGGCCGACTTAATTTTTGACTTGTCTAGTTTTCGCGACAAGCGGTTTGCTCCGTGCTTGGTTCGCGTGAACACGAGCACTTGACTCCAATCGCCCTCTTTGATGAACTGCACTAACAAGTCAGACTTTCTAGACTTGTCTACGCGATACATTTTATGTTCTACCAGCTCGGCAGTCGTGTTCTCAGGTGTGGCTTCTACCTGTATTGGATTATACAAGAGGGAATTAGCCAGTTTTTTTATCTCCTTATTGAATGTTGCTGAGAAAAGGAGGTTTTGTCTGCGGTCTGGCAACAGCGCCAATATGCGCTTAATGTCTCGCATGAAGCCCATGTCCAACATACGGTCAGCCTCATCAAGGACTAGGATTTGAACTTTAGAAAGGTCCAACAAACCTTGGCCTTCAAGATCAAGAAGGCGCCCTGGCGTAGCGATTAATATGTCAATGCCTTTTTTGATTTTTGCGACTTGTGGCCCTTGCCCTACGCCTCCAAAAATCACGGTAGACTGCGTGTCCATGAAGCAACTATAGTCAACTACGTTCTCTTGAATCTGTGCCGCCAACTCTCTAGTCGGAGTGAGCACAAGCCCTCTAATGACTTTTCTGCCTGGCTGCTCAGTGCGCTTTAACACATCAAGCATGGGCAGCACAAACCCGGCCGTTTTACCGGTACCTGTCTGCGCACTGGCAATGACGTCTCTGCGCGCGAGCACATGTGGGATCGCCTTTTCCTGAATAGCTGATGGTTCAGTGTATCCTTTTTTGGCTATTGCTTTGAGCAAGGATTCTGAAAGTCCTAGAGAGTCAAATGACATATAAATTCAATGTTCTGTATGACATCTGATTGTTGATGCCATCTATTTTATGAAAGCGCAAAAGTAGGTCTTCTTAAACTGAAAATGACCTGCGCATGAATTAGTCTTCATAAAAAAATCCCCCAGCACGCTGAAGGACTTTTTAATGAATGGTTTCAATCGGGCAGATTATTACTTCCTCCCTCCATCAAGTTCGTCTTGCCATTTCTTCAGTTTCTCCCATTCTCCTTTGGCGCACATCCCAGACTGCTTTGGCCATGTAGCAGGGTTATGCATCTGGTAACGAGACCCCGCATCGGCAAGTATCTTTTTGAGTCGACTCACTTTTGCATCAGCCAACTGCTCAAATGAATAGATTCCATCATCATTAAGCAGTCCGTTAATCTTCGGTCCGATGCCTTCTACCTTTGTCAAATCATCTTTCATGGCAGCCGCTTTCTTTTTTGCCACCACTTTTTTCTTAGCAGCAACTGCGACCTCTTTA
>CAYSDH010000059.1:1501-3739 GCA_964429805.1 uncultured Flavobacteriales bacterium | reverse complement strand
AGCCGCTTTCTTTTTTGCCACCACTTTTTTCTTAGCAGCAACTGCGACCTCTTTAATCACTTCCACTTCTTTGATTACTTCGACTTCCTTGATCACCTGCACCTCTTTAATCACCTCCACTTCTTTAATCACTTCAACAGGCACCTCTTTGATCACTTCTACCTCCTTGATTACCTCCACTTCTTTGATTACCTCTACCTCTTTCACAACTTCTACAGGCACTTCTTTTTCCACCTCTTTGATGACCTCTACGGGCACTTCCATCTTAACCTCTTTGATCACCTCAACTTCTTTAATCACCTCTTTTGGCTTCTCTTGAAGTTGTGCTTTAAGTGTAGCCGTTTCAGTTTGCAGCGAAGCAAACTTTGTGCTCCAACTGCTAATGCTCGCCTCACTTTCTTGCTTTATCTTATCTAGTAAGCCAGCTAGCTTGTCTTTGTCAGCTGCGGTAGTCTTTACAGAGTTTTCCAGAACAGTAAACTTGCTGTTTTGCGAATCCCATTTTCCCTGCAAATCATGGTACTTCTTTTTCCATTCTCTTGCCGACTTTTCGGTCTCCTCATGTTCTTTCTTAAACTTCGACTCGATAGACACCAACTTATTGTTCTTGTCAGTCAATAGCGCATTGAGTTCATCTATACGCGCGTTTTTAGACTTCAATTTACTTGCAGCTTCATCCTTCTCGGTGATGGCCGCTTTATACTTTCCATCCCAGTCAGCAAGTTCGCTTTTGTGGGCATTTTCCATTCCGTCACGCTCTGCGTTCCAGGCTCCGAGCTTGGTCTCCCACGTACTCTTTGTATCGTTAAGTTCAAGTTTTAGTCCACTGACTAGGCCTTCCAATTCGCCAAACTCTGTCTTCTTGCTTTCATACTTCGATTCCCAGTCTGCTAGAGACGTTTTCAAACTATTGCGCTCAGTGAGCACACCGTCATATCGACCTTGGATTTTGGTCAATTTCGACTTACTATCGTTATACGACCCTTCCAGCTTACCAAATCTCGACTTCCAGTCGCTTACTTCACTTTCAAGTCCATCGATATAACTTGCTCTAGACCATCGACCGATTAAGTATCCCAAAATCGCTGAAACAATTCCGAGGATGATGTGAGCTAATATTTCTAAATGCATGATCTTCTTATTTTTAGTTACTAGATGATAAATTCGTCAGCGTGATTTCCACCCTACGATTCTTGGCCTTTCCTTCTTCAGTTGTATTTGGGGCAATCGGCTTGTCCGGTCCAAAGCCATCTGTCTTGTACTGATTAGCTTCAAGACCCAGTCGCTTTGCTACGAAAGCCTGCACTTCTGCTGCTCTTTCTTTAGACAGGTTTACATTATACCCTCTGGCACCCACGTTGTCGGTATGTCCATCTATTGACAATCCTGCACCTGACGTCTTGTCAATATAATAGACCATATCTGCCAGGTCTGTGCGTTGCTGTTGGCTAAACTGTATGTCGCTTTCTCCAGTCTGGAAGTAGACCGTCATCGGTTTACCGAGCAGTCTATCAGCAATCTGTTTTACACGAGGATCCTCATCAAACAGTTCGTTAAACTTAAAATCAGCAGCCTGATCCAGAATGTTGTTCTTGAACCACTTGGCACCGACAAGCTCCGATGTCGTGCCCATTTGTTTGGTCGGCACACCTGCCGCTTTAAACACAGACTTTAGTTGATTGGCTCTCGCCTCGCCCAAATTTGGAAACAGACCTGAGTACTGCTCCGTGTCCATGTACCTTCCAACTATAGTCATCTGGCGGTCCGGATTGTTTTTCAGGTAAGCTATCGCCTTGTCGATGTTTTGCTGCACTCCGGCACTGAATGCCAGATTTTCTTTTGAAGATGCATTAAAGCGTATGAAACCGTCTGCGCTTGAAGTAAATGCGGATCCATCTTGAATATCCCAGGTTAAGGGACGCTCCAATATTGGCGGTGCTTTGGCCACAGTAGCCGCAACAGTCTTTTCTGCGCAATTCCATTTTTCGCACACGAAAGAACCCAGACCGATCCAAATGAGGAGCAGAATGAGTAGAGATGTCGTTTTATTCATTGTAGTTCTGGTAATTTAGGTTGCCTCTGAGGTTGGTGTCACAATTGTGACGGGAATTCATCCAAAAAGTAACGAAAAAATATTTCCCAGTTTTTCAACAGGGAGTCAATGAGGTAGAAAAAGCAGTGAAATAGGGGGCTAATAAAACGGAACAAATGTATGGCAAGGAGCTACGGGTGGAGTCT
>CAYSDH010000059.1:0-1491 GCA_964429805.1 uncultured Flavobacteriales bacterium | reverse complement strand
ATGGTGTTACCAGCTTTTTTATTGGTTGTAAATCCTGAGTCCAATTTTAAAGTAGTCTTCAAAGCTGGATGTGCTCAAGAAAACTTTTGCCCCATTTGCAGTTGTCCATTCCATTGAGTTTCGGGAATTACTTTGCGAATCTAAACTAGGCTCTCCAAAATCGGCTTTGATAGATTCTACTACCTGAAACAGCCGTGCTTCAAACTTCTTTCGAAGAAGTTCTTTGTTCTTCTCTTTAGGGAGGCCATAAAGCCATTCGTTTGTTTGAACCCACTCATAGCTCGAAACTTTGACCGATTCATCCTGTTTCGTGTAATAGAAGTCAACAACTAAAGTTATTAAAGAGTCCTCAATAATCTTGTAAGCTCTTGGGGTTTCTAAGTCAAAACGGTTCTTGTTTGGGTATAGACCTTCACCAATTGACACTTTGTGTTGAGGACTGACATCTCTGCCCAAAAGGGCTTTCATTCTTTGCTCAACGTCTGTCAGCCAAAGTGAGGAACAATTGCTGACATTCCAATTGACAAGTCCAGCGACTTTCTCGTTTGCCTTTTCGGAACCAAGGATATTTGCCTTGTCTCGATTTTCCAACTCAATGACTTTAATCTTTCCGTCTTCAATACATAAGAGTCCATTTACTCGGTGTCGCTTGTCGTAAAGTGAATGTATTTGCAGTTGGCTTGAAGGCAGTCCATTTCGATAATTGAAAGACCTACCTGATGCACTTAGACCTTCGCAAAGCGTCCGTTGCTTGCGGATTGCCCCATTTTCTATTGAACCCAAATGGACTCCGATCGAATCATTGAAAACAACCAAGAGACTGTCTCCAGATATAAAAGACGTCCAAATCGAGACTTCCACTTCATCCCAGTATGACGTGTCTTGATAGAGAGTCTCATATCCAGTGTTCTCTTGTCTCTCGCTGAGCCAAAAGTGATGTCGTGATTTTACGATTGAGTCGTAGGTCTGAGTAGAATCACACAGAGCAAGCTTCCTAGGGTCTGGAACGCGATAAACAGATTGGCTCCCTGTTACTATGTAGGCACTGTCCAGCTTATTGACGGTCGGGGTAGTAGTAGGAATGGTGTACTCTAATCCTGACTCTCTATCCCTGAACCAGGCAGTGCTACCCCATTCCCCGAAGTCAAGAAAATTGACATGGAACAATGAATCCAAATACACCACATCATCCACATCTGAGATACTTGTCCATTTTAGATTCGATTCATCGAAATAGAATGTTCCGCCACCCATGTAGTTCTTCATCAAGATGCTATCATGCCGAAGGTGCAAATCATAGTAGGTTGCATTCACATCGTAGGGCACCTGAAGTTTGTTCAGGGTCTCACCTGTAGAGGCTAAGATATATAGGTGTTTGAATGACTGACTACTGAATGGATTGGAAGATTCAACTATGCAATAGAATTTATCAGCCTTCTTTATCACATCTCCTATTCTGCCCTCTATGTCAATTGTGAGCTTGGAAAATGA
>CAYSDH010000058.1:3738-19006 GCA_964429805.1 uncultured Flavobacteriales bacterium | reverse complement strand
CGCGTAGAGTCTGTCAAAGAGCACGCAAAAAAGGAGCAGAATGGTTATGACATGGTATGCTCATTTCAAGTCATGGAGAGTGTCGAAGATGTGAAGGGAAGCATAGAGGCTTCGCTTGACGCGTTAAAGCCTGGAGGAGACTTAATCTTCTCTGTGCCTAACAACGAGTCCTTCATCAAAGACTGCACAGGAAGCGTTTTAAACCTGCCTCCGCATCACAAGTCTCTCTGGGACGAGTCATCGTTGGCTAGCCTGCAGAACTTCTTTCCGATGGACTTGGTGGGCTTTCAAAAAGAACCTCTGCAGACCTATCATTATCCGGTGATTGCAAATAACTGGATAGACAAAACGATTGGCACAAACCTGCTTGGTAAGGCCATAAAAAGGCTCTCAAAATGGACGAGAGCCTACAACTTGGTTGCGTTTTGGAAAGACAGTATCGAGGGTCACAGCATTATTGCTCATTACACCAAGAAGGCATGAGAGTACTCTGGATGGCACCTGTACATTTTGATCCAAACCTGGACGTACATCCAGCGCCCTGGATATCCACCCTTGCCCGAAAACTCGTGGATGAGTGCGGTATAGAGCTGTCTATTGTCAATTACGAACCCCGTCTTCCTAAGTCTGAAATCAGCTTCAAAAAAGAAGGAGTATCGTACACTTTTTTAAAAACACCAAGCCCCAAGTTGGACCACCTAGGGTTCTTCAGAAAGAGAATCGCCATCATGCATAATTGGCTGTTGGCCAACAAGAGTTCTTATGACTTGATTCACATTCATGGTTCGGAACATCAGTATGAAGCTGCGGCTCATAAGTCTGGTATTCCATCAGTGCTATCCATGCAGGGAGTCATGGGCGAATGCCTCAATAGGCTGAAAGAAAAATGGAACTACACACACCTATCCTGGTGGATGAGCGCGCTCTACGAAAGACACTTTGTTCCAAAAATGCCAGAGTTTATTTGCCGCACAACGTTTGACAAGGGTTTTGTCAAAAGCAACAACCCCAAGGCACGCATCCATGAAAACTGGGAAATGATTAGACCTGAGTTCTTCAGAGACCTTGGTTCAGATAAGCCTGAGTATTTGATGTACATGGGAGGCACACATCCCATCAAGGGTATCGAGTTATTACTCCCAGCATTCAGCCAGATTCGCGAAAAAGTTAGTATCAAATTGAAGATTTTGGGCAAAGCTGACGCAGAGAAAATCTGGGCAATGATTCACGAAATGAATCTGAACAACATTCAAAAAGAAGACATCGAGTTTCTCGGATTTCAAGACGTACACGGAGTGATACAAGCCATGGACGAGAGTTATGCCATGATACACACTTCGCTGATAGACAACAGTCCTAACTCAGTTTGTGAGGCTCAGGTAGCAGGACTTCCAGTCATCTCCACTGAGGTGGGTGGCATCGGTTCGCTCATCAATCATGGCGAGACAGGACTTCTCACCACATTAAATCCCAATGATATTGCAGAAAAAGCCTTGACGCTGGTTCAAGATTCTAGCCTTCACCTCAAGCTAAAACAGAATAGCAAGACTATGGCTCGCATCAGACATGATGGAGACCATATAGCATCGCGAACCATGTCTATTTATCAATCAGTATTGGCGGAGCATTCTGCGTCATAAACGGACTTACTCTCACGGTTAACCCAACCGTTTTTCAGCCGCGTATAATTCCTCATTCAAATAGCGAACAAATCCCGTGTTTTCTCGTAAAACCAATGGACTAGTGAGCGCCCTGTCGAATGTAAACAGTGCAACAGGCAGCTCCGAATTTTTGAAGGAATTGGGATTATTGAGATTTATATACAAAGCGATTCGCAAAGTCGTGTCTGAAATCACACTGTGGTTTCATGCGTTGTGCAGTCATTTTCTATTCAAGATTCATAGAGTGAACTATAGCTTGGGCTTTGTAAGCAAGGGTATACCTCAAGTTCATGTCGGAAAAAACGGACGATTCACTATCGGAGAAAACTTCAGAATCAACAACGGGATAAAGTTTAATCGTATTGGTAGACAAAGACCTTGTCAGTTTATAGTTGGCGATGGGGCCAACTTAACTATTGGCGATGAGGTGGGCATGAGCTCAAGCACCATCTGCTGCAAACAAGAAGTGACTATCGGTAACCGCGTGTTACTGGGTGGAAATGTCGTCATCTACGACACAGATTTTCACTCCTTAGATGCTTCACACAGAACAGATCTACATGTCGACCAGGCGCACAGAGTTGATAGTCCAGTGCACATCGCAGACGATGTGTTTATCGGTGCGCACGCCACCATTTTAAAAGGAGTGAGCATAGGCAAGGGTTCCATTATCGGTGCCTGTTCTGTGATTACAAAAAGTATTCCTGAAAACGAAATCTGGGCCGGTAACCCAGCAAAGTTCATTCGTAAGATTGCTTCATCTCCATTGACCAAAGTAGCGTGAAGTTCTGGAACAACATATGGAAGTTCATCCTCGTCTTTGTGCTCATTCACATGAGTTCTGGCGCATCTGTGATTGCCCTTTCTGATGTGGCTATTTCTGTATTTACAGGCCTTACTATTCTCATTGCCTACTTCAAACGGGTTAAGATTGACAAGCACTTTTTCACGTTTACGTTCATTTTTGTGAGCCTTGCATTTTTCTACATGATGCAGTTTGGTTGGCTCAACTTCACCGCCTCTTTGCGCCTCTTTCTAAAAGTGTTGTACGCCTATTTGACAATCAAAATTGTCGGCCCGAGCTTCCTCTCTTCGGTGGAAGATGTAATCGGAAAGCTGGCCATAATTAGTGTTCCGCTCTTCATCGTCCAGTACTTTGCGCCAGACTTAATGATGCAGATCAACAACCTGAGTGAGTACATCATACCCCAGGTGTTTAAAGGCCCAGAAGTAGATTATTCAAACTCCATCATATTCACCGTCAACCCTTGGGGCCTAGAGCGAAACTCTGGTTTCATGTGGGAACCAGGCGCCTTTGCCGCCATGCTGAGTGTCGCCATCTTCTTAAACATGATGATAAACCAGTTTAAGATGAACTGGAAATTAGGCTTCATGATCCTAGCCATGATTAGTACGCAGTCTACCACTGGTGGCTTACTGCTTTTCTTGCTCGGTGTGTTTTGGTTTTTCAATCAAAAGATGAAATCCATTGTCATGTTGGCACCCATTTTTGTGGCCATCGTAGCGGCTGCTCTCGTGTTTGGATCCGGCACAGAAAAGGTTCAAAACAGACTAGCTAATTGGGACAAGACCATAAATAATCAGGACAGTTACGCAGATGACAGAGACGGTATTTCAGTCGGAAGATTTGGAAGTTTTGTCCTAGATTGGAATGACCTAATGTCTTATCCGGTGATCGGTTACGGACTTCAAGAAGAGGAACGAACAACAGGACGATACATCCATCTTGTAAGAGCAAACGGACTGTCTGATTACATGGTTCGTTTTGGAGCCTTGGGGCTCATCTTCTTACTCATTAATCTGGCGAAATCCTTTTACCGATTTGGAGAACATTACCAGAGCAGAGGACTGTGGATAGGTGTGCTCATCGTTCTCGCTTTATCCTTTTCCAACCCCGTGTTGATGTCACCATTATTCTTAGGACTTCAGTTCTATTATATCGCCACTCGTAAAGTCATTGAAACAGAATATGCAGAAAGTAGTAGTAGTTATTCCTACGTTCAATCGTAGCGCACATATCGCACAAACTATTAGCGACCTGCTCTCCCAAAGCGGACTGAATGCAGCGCTTGAGATAGTGGTTGTCAATGATGGTTCTACTGACGGTACAGAAGAGATGCTGACCAGCAAGTTTCCGTCTGTGCACATAGTCAACGGTAGTGGCGAGTGGTGGTATACACGCTCTATGAATGAAGGGTTTGAAACAGCTTATGAGCTATCGCCAGACTTCATTCTGACCATGAATGATGATGTACGACTGCCAAAGAATTATGTAAGTAGTTTGCTTCAAGCCTATGACCGTGAAGAGGCCGAATGTGTGATGGGTTCCATTTCAGTGACCATGAGTTCACCGCAGCGCATCACGTTTTCGGGCGTGAAGAGCATTGCTTGGTGGCGATATAAATACACGCATCACTTGCCCCATTATTCTCAAGTTAATCTTGATGAACTCACAGGCGTGCGCTCGAGTAAAGTATTACCCGGCAGAGGGATGCTCATTCCTGTTGAGTTATTAAAAAAACTCAATGGATTTGACGCGAGCCTTGTGCAGTATGGCTCTGATGACGATTTCTGTCTGAGGGCGGCACAGCAAGGAGCAAACATCAAGGTGTCATATGATGCCGTGGTGCATAGTTATGACACCATGACTGGAGTGGGCAATCCGTCAAGAAAAGACAGCCTAATGGATGTAGTTAGAGGATTTGGAAATAAGTACAGCACATTGTACTTGCCAAAGTCCATAAAAGCCATGTTCAGACATGGCAACAGAATAATGCTACCGGTCACTGTCCTCATTGTAGTAGCAGGGTCAATCTGGGCAAACATGAAATTTAAAAAAGCATGAGATTTTTAATCATCACACCGGCTAAAAATGAGGCCCAATATCTGAGCGGCCTAATCGAGTCTATGGCAGCGCAGACCACACTTCCAGCTAAGTGGGTCATAGTAGATGACGGGTCTACAGATGAGACGGTGAGTATCATTAAGGAGTACCAGAAGAAATATACCTGGTTGTATTTAGAAGAAAAAAACACTCCACAAGAACAGCGTTCTGGCGGCAGTAAGGTGGTGCGTGCATTCTATCATGGCTATGAAAAACACAAAGACTGCGCGCATGATGTGGTGATGAAATTAGACGCGGACCTCACCTTACCATCAAACTATCTAGAACGAATCTCTGATGAGTTTAGGGAAGACAAAAGTCTAGGTATATGCGGAGGTTACTGTGTGATACCCAGCAATGGTTCATGGCAAAAAGAAGAGAGCGCCACGCATCATGTCAGAGGCGCGCTAAAGGCATATAATGCCCAGTGCTTTACAGACATAGGAGGAATTACCGAGACCTGGAACTGGGACGGAATAGACGGCATGACCGCCATGCACAAAGGTTGGACCGTGAGAAATATTGACCTGGCGGTCAAGCATCACAGGCCCACCACGGCAGCCTATGAGCCAACACAACACGCCTACAGGTCTGGGGTAGAGGCCTACAGAACTGGAAACGACTTGATGCTCACACTCATAAGAGGAGCATTCAAACTAAAGTCTGCTCCCTTCGTAAAAAACAGCATTCAGTACATCAAAGGATTTATGGATGCCCGAAAAAGAAAAGAGCCAAAAGTGGTGGATGAGGCCTTGGCCAAATTCATCAAACAGTTTACCTACAAACGAATTCTTTCACTGAAAAGACTATAACTATGGAATGCAAACGATGTGTAATGGATTATACAGATCCCGGGCTGAGGCTTAATGAGCAGGGCGTCTGTCAGTACTGTACGATGCAAGATGAGCTAGAGCGCAGATATCCGCTAGGTACAGAAGGTGAGCGCATGCTCTTAGAGCAAGTAGACTTGATGAAAAAGGCGGGAAAAGGAAAGAACTACGACTGCATCATTGGGGTCAGCGGAGGCACAGACAGTACCTATCAACTTCACCTGGCCAGAAAGCATGGATTGAGAGCACTGGCCGTACATTTTGACAATGGCTGGAACTCTGATATAGCCGTGAGCAATATAGAGCACGTCACCAGAAAACTAGGCTTTGACTTACAAACCTATGTGGTAGACTGGCAAGAATTTAAAGACCTACAGATGTCTTTTTTAAAAGCGAGCACGCCAGACAGCGAGATCCCTACTGACCTTGCCATACAGAAAGTGCTGTACAGCATGGCCGCAGAAGAAGGGGTGAAATATGTACTTAACGGACACAGCTTTCGGACAGAAGGCAAAGTGCCTATTGCATGGTCTTACGGTGACGGACGCTATTTGAAAGCGGTGCACAAACAGTTTGGAACCGTGCCTCTAAAGACATTTCCTAACTACACTGTCAAAGACCTTTTTTACTACACATACGTGAAGGGAATCAAGCAAGTCAGACTGCTTTACTATGTGCCATATGATAAAAAGGCGATGAAGAAATTTCTCACAGATGAGTACGGCTGGAAAGACTATGGTGGGCATCATTATGAATCGGTATACACCAGGTTTTATCAAGGCTACATTCTGCCCAACAAGTTTGGAATAGATAAGCGCATGAGAGAGTATTCTGCGCTTATAAGAAGTGGTCAGATGACCAAAGAAGCGGCAAAGAAAACACTCAGAGATGAGCTGCCTATGCCCGCAGAATTAGCCAAGAGCGACCGAGAGTATGTGTTAAAGAAGTTTGAGATTAGCTCAGCGGAGTTTGATGCGATAATGGCCCTGCCGCACCGCACATTTGAAGACTTCCCTAACTACTACAGCATAATCAGAAAATATAGGAAACCGATAGAGTGGCTATACCGAATGGTATCACCAACTACACCGCTGCTGCTGCAAGAAATGAAGTCACGAAAAATACAAGTGGCCTAAGCGAAACCAAGCACTCGATATCACGTAAAAGAAAGGAACCGAAAAACCCCACTATTATCAGACTAGATTAAAGAATAAGGAGCATAATCATGAACGAGGAGAGAAGTGTTTGCAATCACTGTGTACTTGACAATACAGTAAGCGACATTTGGTATACGGACGAAGGCGTATGTAAGTACTGCTTAATCCATGATGAGTTAGAGCGAACCAGACCGCTCGGTGACATCGGTCAAAAAAACTTGGAGGCCGCTGTGGCCAAAATCAAGAAAGCAGGAGAAGGAAAAGAATTTGACTGCATAGTTGGTGTTAGTGGAGGGCGAGACAGTTCGTACACACTACTCACAGCTATCAAGCTAGGACTGCGTCCGCTTGCCGTCCATTTTGACAATGGCTGGAACACAGATATTTCAACAAAAAACATTCAAAATCAAATAGAACGTTTAGGCGTGACACTTCACACAGTTGTTGCCGACTGGGAGGAGTTTAAAGACCTTCAGGTGTCGTTTCTCAAGGCATCTGTGCCTGACGCTGACATACCTACAGATTACGCTATCTACTCCGTACTCTATGAGACTGCTGCCAAAGAAGGGGTGAAGTATATTCTCAATGGGCATAGCTTTCGCACAGAGGGCACCTCGCCCATTTCTTGGACCTATATGGACAGCCTCTATTACAAGCATGTGCATAAGTTGTTTGGCAAAAAGAAAATCAAGAGCTTTCCGGTAATGAACCTTTTTAGGTTGCTCTACATCTTGTTCGCTAAGCGAATCAAAGAGGTGAGGTTGATGGAGTTTATAGACTACAACAAGAAGAAAGTAGACGCCATATTAGAGAAGGAACTCGACTGGAAATATTATGGAGGTCATCATCATGACAATACGTTTACTAAGTTTTTTCAGAGCTACTACCTGCCTAAAAAGTTTGGTATCGACAAAAGAAAAACCGAGCTGTCTGCCCTCGTAAGAAGCGGTCAGATAAGCCGAGAAGATGCTCTTGATGTAATCAGAGAAGACTATGCTTATGAAGACAGCATTGTAGAGTACATCAAGTCTAAACTAGACTTGAGTGATGCAGAGTTTTCTGACATCATGCAAGCGCCTAGAAAGTCTCACAAGGATTACAGAACACTGCTTCCGCTGATTAAGAGCCTAAAGTGGCCCATCAAATTAGCTGGAAAATTAGACATCGTTCCTACAATATTATATCTGAAATATGCTCGATAAGACAGACATTTCTGTGTGCATTATAGACTACGGCATGGGTAATCTCAGGTCCGTGTATCGTACTGTTGAACAGATGGTGACGAGACCTATTCTTAGTGCTGACCCTCATGTTATAAAGCAGGCAGATAAGCTAATATTGCCGGGTGTCGGTCACTTTAGACAGGGCATGATTAACCTACGAGACTCAGGAATAATGGAGGTGATGGACCAGCGTGTTTGTCAAGAAGGCACACCTATTTTAGGCATCTGTCTAGGCATGCAGTTATTTACCTCTTATAGCGAAGAGGGAGACTGTGAAGGTCTGGGCTGGATTGATGCAAAGACATCCAAGTTTGATTCTACTTTGAGTAGTAAGCCATATTTCAAAGTCCCGCACATGGGTTGGAATACGCTGACTGCCGCCAACAACTCTGCCTTAACGAGTGGCGTAAATGAAGACGATGAGTTTTACTTCTGTCATAGTTATTATGTCACCTGTGAAGACACCCAACACGTGACATCAACATGTCGCTATGGACTTGATTTTCACGCCAGCATACAGAGAGACAACATACATGGCGTGCAGTTTCATCCAGAAAAAAGCCATGGAGATGGTGCCCAACTGATACGTCAGTTCATAGGTTTAGGTCAAGAGGCCTTAGTCTAAAACAAGACACACATTTGTTTTTCTTCTTCGCTTGGCAGACACACGTCACCCTGCTAAAATGACTAGCTTTGCTCCTTTATAACAGGGCATGAAACGCATACACGAATACAAGACTTTATTTGACATTGACGGTGAGATAAAACTCACTGACATAAAGAAGACCTACAGAAATCTAGTCAAAGAGTGGCACCCTGACAAGTTTCCAAATGGAGGTGAAAAGGCCGAAGAAGCGGAAGAAAAAAGCCGCGAGATTATTGATGCCTACAAGTTCTTGGTAAGCATCGCTCCAGAGACTATTGAGAGTGGCAAGGAAGAGTACAATGCCATGATTAATGAAAAGAGCATTGTAGACTTTGATTACAACAAGCGTGTGCTCAAAGTAGAATTTAGCAACGGCATGACCTACGAGTATTTCGGAGTCAAAGCCATTATGGTTGATAAGCTAAATGACGCTCCAAAGCAGATGCGATTTGCGCGAAGAAACATCTTCAACTCTTTTCTGTACCGCAAGGCCATGTCTGATTCTAAGGCTGAATAAATCAGACCTGATTGAGTCTGTGTAAATCAGAAAACTCTTTATTCTTTTCTAAATCAAGGCCTTAGTATAACCGTTGGTTTAAGTCGTCCCGTTTTTTTAGAGTATATTTAAACTAGCGGGGGATTTTTAACCAATCGAATCACCATTTTGCTACCAACCAGAGCTTTACTCAGTACCCTACTCACCCTTGCTTACTTTTCTCTTGCCGGACAGACTTGTCCTGAGCCCAGCAATTTTCTTTTGATAGTGGATTATAGCTACACCGAATCCTATTTGTCATGGAGTCAGGGAGGTGGTGCTTGGACACCGATAGGCTATGAGATTGAGTACAGTAATTCGAATTTTGTTCCTGGCACCGGAGCAGCAGCTGGAGAGTTAAGTGCTTCATGTTGCAATGCTTTCGTGCCTCTTAACCCGTCAAACATCAATGATGTAGTCTATGTGCGTGCTGTGTGCGACTGCACAGGGCCAAGCGGTTACCCAGATGGTGATGTAGACGAATTCAGCGATTGGGTGCTGGCCACGGTGACAATAGGGCCACCACCAAACCCTGACCCTTGTGGGCCAGATGATGTTTCTGATTGCGACTGGCCGTTGCCAGAGGTGGCTATTAACTATGCGTATGAGTGTGGTGAGAACCCCTCATTACTATCGTTTTCTGGATCTTCAATAAACGAGGAGCCTATGTGCTCAGGAGAGTCAGAGTTTACCATTTGGAGAAAGTTTCAGGCCCCAGCCAACGGAGAGGTACACATTCAGGCAGCACCGCATAATGGTGAAGATTATGTATGTGAATCCACCTGGGATGACTTTGGAATTAGCATACGAGAAAATGACTGCTCAGAGCCACCAGTGTATTGTCAAACAATGTTTAGCTCAGCAGACACACTTATTGTCGCGGGTTTGGTGCCAGGAGAAATGTATCGCATAGGTCTTTGGGCCAATGACTTTGATCACCATCCTGCCTTATTCAACTATGGCTTTTCAAGCTACCTTGAAGTGGCCCTCAACATATGCCAACCTAATCTCGATTGTTACCAGCCGAGTCAACTCACAGTGTCTGCAGAAGAAGACCACGCTGCGACACTCCATTGGGATGGAGCAGGCGGTGCACTTTGGACTGTAGAATATGGACCTGCGGGCTTTACACCAGGCACCGGCATTGTCGTGGCAGATATGGAAAGCACAACTCTCGAAGTAGACGGACTAGACAGCGAAACCCAATATGAATTTTATGTGTCTGCGGCAGATTGCGACAGTCTATTGCTTACTTCTTCTGGGCCAGAATCGTTTAGCACGGACGCATCTATGACCACTGTGTCGGCTCCAGATAATGCACAAGGATACTGTTGCGCTGGCCAATTTGAACTGCCCGAGAGCTTTGACGTTAGTGCCTATTGTGAACCGATTACGTTTAGCCATGTGGACAGTGTTGCTGGAGCAGGTTGCGATTTTGACATAATCAGAACCATCACCGCCCATGACAATTGCGGCAACCAATTAAGTGAAGTGGCCACTTTTAATGTAATCAGTAACGACCTTCCTTGCGGCTGCGATACCCTGCAAAACGGGTCAAAAGGAAAAGGTGTAGCGCTAGATGGCGATTGGGCATTCGTGTCTTCAGTCAATCAAGGTTCTATATACAAGCACAACGGGACTAACTGGGTGCTGCACGCAGAAAACTCCTTTGCTATGGGTTTCGATAGAAACATGGCACTAGATAATGAGGTCTTTGTCACAGGCAACAAGGTCTATCGACTAGATAATGATGTGTGGCAGTTAGAGCAAACTCTCTACTCTTCTGCGAGCGATTCCTCGGCTTCTGCTGTCGCGATTCAAGGCAATGAGATCGCGATGGATATGGGCCCTAACCTTGTCATCTTTGAGCATGATGGTGCAGAATGGATAGAGAGCGCCATTTTTAATAGCCCTGTCACATCATTAGAGTTTGACAATAACTTTTTGGTGTCCGCCTATGGTGGGTTGGGAGATACTATTGCCTCGGTTTTTGACAAGTCTTCAGGCTCGTGGGCATTTGATCAATTTGTGATGACGATACCCGGAGGCTCGGGTAATGGGATATACGGACTAGCAGTCAATAATGGTCGCCTAGCTATTGGTCATTGGTACCTTGGTGGCATATACACTTACCTCTATGATGGGGCAGAATGGCAAGCTCAAGAATTTATAACGAATCCATATTTAGACCCTGATAGTTGGGCTACAACACAGCTTTTGGAAATGCCATAGCCATAGAAGACGATCGCCTGTATGCAGGAGACAACATGCATCAGGTCAACGGTAACTTCAGTGGTTCGGTAGTGGTGTATAGTTGGCTAGGAGACACGTGGGTGCCCGAGCGAGATATTGTGCCCGTTGACTCTCATTACAACATGCGCTTTGGAGGATGCTTGGCTGTAGATGGAGATCGAATGGTCGTTGGTATAGAAGGCACGTATTGGACAGGAGGCCATAGTTACTTCGGCCCAGGAGAGCACTGGTTTATAGACTGCGTAGAGTTACCTCAAGACGATTCGTATTCCATTCTAGTAGGGCCTGACCAGACTTTAAATTGTGGAGATCCAATGCCTGAACCTGATTATGTGTTGGGCCCAGGTTGGGGACCGCTAGATGAGGTGGTGATCAGCACAGACTCTGTATTAGACTGCAACGCAATAGTCACAGTCACCTACTCTATTGATGATGGTGGGGCTCACTCGGCCTCAGCCTCTCAGACCTATAGTTTTATTGATAACCAAGCTCCATTTGTCAGTACCTCAGTGAGTGACACGACTCTGAATTGTAATGACATGTCTTCATTATCTCAACCTGTGTTTGATGACGACTGTGACAAAGACTTAGAAATTCTGTACGAAGTAACTGTGAGCACGAGTGGGTGCACAGAGGTGCAATCAAGGACCTGGACGGCAACAGATGACTGTGGCAACGAGAGTACCTTTGAGCAATTGGTTACCTACCAAGATCTGGAAGCACCGACCATCGTTTGTCCAGATACTTTGTATAATGTGTTGAGTAGTTCTGACAGCCTCTATCTATTACCAGATTTAGCCTCTCTTGTTTCCCTTACTGACAATTGTGACCCTTTTCCAACCATGACCCAGGGTACGGCAGCAGGTGAAGAGTTACCCGTTGGCGTGCACGACATTGTTTTTACAGCCTCAGATTCCTGCGGTAATCAATCTCAATGCCTCATAGTTCAGTCGGTAGAAATAGCCACGGGAATTGATGAGTGGAGTAGGGTGAACTGTTTAGTCTATCCAAATCCGGCTGATGGCCCTGTAGTGTTTGAGTCTTCTGCGCATGAGCAGATAGATTCATTTCAGATAGTTGACACCAAAGGGCGACTAATTCAGCATATCAGATGTGCAGGAATGAGGACCACAGTCTGTACAGATGACATGCAGAGCGGCCTCTATCACATCTTGATACTGAGTCCAGAGGGAGTAACAATTGGCAGCAAATCAATGGTGGTAAAGTGAGCCATTGATGAGCTAGTTTCTGTTTGCAGCCCCTTGTCTCAACCTCATGATTGGACAAGGTGTTGGCGTCTCTAAAACCATACTTTCGGGTGATTGCCTTTACTATGGTCTCGCCATAGCTTTGTTTTCCAAACCATTAGTCAACTATCATGAAGAGATTTTGCTTTTTAGCTCTAACGCTCGGCCTTGCCTTATTTTCAAATTTAAACGCTCAAGTAACGCTTATACCAGACCCTGCTTTTGAGCAGACACTACTCGATCAAGGAGTGGATACTGACGGTCTACTCAATGGTGAAGCGCCAACTGGCCCACTTTCTACGAGGACGGTCTTGTTTGTTATTGGTAAAGGCATCACCGACTTTACGGGTATAGAAGCCTTCACTTCTTTGACTCAACTTCAAGCGGGCGGCAATGACTTTACATCCTTTGATGCTACGCACTTTCCTTCGATGGTGAGACTGCAATTAAGCAATAGTCATATCGGCTCCATTGACTTGTCAAACTGTCCGGTGTTAGAAAAGCTGTTTGTGTTTGACTGTGACTTGTCTAGCCTTGATTTGACCGCCAACCCTAATCTGGTTGAGGTTGATGCCGGACGAAACAACCTGAGTGATGTCATACTGCCTTCCAACTCTGGGATCAGCAAGTTTGAAATTGATGAGAATCAGTTTACTTCTTTTGACTTTAGTCAAATGCCTCAATTAGATAATTTGACGGTGTCTACCAACGACTTTGTTTCAATCGATTTGAGCGGCAATACTGACCTGACAATTCTAAATGTGAGTCGGAATTTTAACCTCACTTCCTTAACAACAACTGGCCTGACAAACCTGCAATTTCTTACCGCTGAGTTTACTGACTTACAGACCTTAGACCTGTCTCAGACTCCGAACTTAACGAACCTAAACCTGAGGGCAGCCACGGCATTAACTGGTATAGACCTGAGCCAAACCCCATTGCTAACGAGCTTGACGCTAACTAGTGTGCCGCTGAGTTCTGGTGACTTTAGCAGCACTCCTCTGCTCACATATCTTGCCATAGACAACACTGGTCTCACTTCTATTGATGTCTCTGCCAATTCTCAGCTCAACAACTTTCACGCGGAGTCTAATAATCTGACGGAGATACATCTTAATGGTTTAAATAACCTCGCCTTACTTTTTCTAAGACTAAATAACCTGCAAGAGCTTGACCTTTCTGACAATCCGGCCCTAACCAGAATAGAAGTAGACTTGAATGACCTCACGGAGCTCAATCTTCAAAACGGAAACAACACGGCAATAAACTCCGTCAAGTTGCAAAACAATGACCTCACATGTGTGGCCGTAGATGACCCAGTATACTCAGCAGCAAACTGGTTTCAGATTGACGCTGATGTCACCTTCAGTGATTTTTGCGGCAGCGCATTAGAGTATGTGTCAATACCTGACGCAGCATTTGAGCAAAGCCTTGTTGACCTAGGTGTTGATTCGGACTTAACTGTAAACGGGCAAATGCTCAAGACAGATGCGAATGACGTCACGTCTTTGATGCTGGGCAGTAAGGGTATTACGGACCTAACAGGAATAGAGAATTTTAATGACCTCACAGATTTATGGGTGGACAATAATTTGTTGTCATCACTAGACCTGTCTATGAATCAAAACTTGGAGTTGCTACACTGTCAAAATAATAACCTAAGTGCATTAGACCTCACGGCAAACACCGCTTTAGAAGAGCTCAACTGTGCGACAAACAACTTGGAGAGTTTGGATTTACGCAGCGGTAATAACATACCACTCGCCACATTTGACGC
This sequence comes from uncultured Flavobacteriales bacterium, assembly GCA_964429805.1. Classification (GTDB taxonomy): domain Bacteria; phylum Bacteroidota; class Bacteroidia; order Flavobacteriales_D; family JABDKJ01; genus CAYSDH01. The sequence continues at coordinate 4,772 of CAYSDH010000058.1, read as the reverse complement.
AACAGAAAACACGCTACTCGAATGCGTATCAGTAAGTGACCTCAGTCACGCCATATTGACTTGGACTCTGATAGATGACCAGACCTCATTTAGTGTAGACTGTGGCTTTGATTTTGGCTGCCCTGCTGACATCAATGGAGATGGTGAGGTAGACATTGATGACTTTGTGATGTTTAACACTTTTTTTGGAGACGTCTGTACTGGCTGTTCAGCGGATGTCAATGGTGATGGAGTGGTAGACATTGATGATTTTGTGCAGTTCAACTCCTCCTTTGGTGATGTCTGTGACTAAAAGGTGTAGACTGACTCAGATGCTCTTTAGCCTCTGCAAGCACTCCCCCTCTTTCTCACGCATAAGGGTGGCTTCCTCATCGCTTTTGTCACCATAGCCGGCTAAGTGTAAGAGGCCGTGAGCCATCACTCTTGACAGCTCTGTGTCAAACTCTATGCTCAGCTCAGAGGCATTTTCTTTGACACGGTCTATAGAGATCAGCACATCGCCACCAAGCACTCCACCATCGCTGTAATCAAAGGTGATGATGTCCGTGTAGGTGTCATGATTTAAGTATTGATTATTCTTCTCAATCAGATATTCATCACTGCAAAATATATAGTTGAGCGTGCCGATAAAGCACTGTTCTGATTTGGCGCAGTTAATCAACCACTGACGCGTGAAGTCTTCGTCAGGCAGGGTGAAGTCTAAGTCTTGAGAAATAAAATGAATGCGTGCGCCCGTCACTCAGGAGGCCACTTCAGCGGGCACAGCGTGGTTAAAGGTCAATGTGACTGTCGAACCAGTCTCATCAAACTCTACCTCATCACTCAACTGCTTCATTAAGAATACACCACGACCATTAGGCTGCTCTATATTCTCAGGAGCCGTTGGGTCAGGAAGATTGTCGTAATCAAAGCCTGGTCCTTCGTCTTCGATAACAAAGACCAAAGCTGTGGCTGAAGGCTTGAATGTCAGCTTGACAATTTTGCCTGCATCTCTGCGATTTCCGTGTGAAATAGCATTATTGACCGCTTCAGTC
>CAYSDH010000058.1:0-3728 GCA_964429805.1 uncultured Flavobacteriales bacterium | reverse complement strand
CGGATACTTCCTTCTCCCTCATCTCCAATGCGGTAAGTGTCTATGATTTCATCTAACAAACCATCTACAATTGCAATGTTCTCAATTACAGAGGTTAGTTCGAGTGTTTTTGTTTCAAAGAGTTCAGCCATTTCAATTAGCGTGTTTGCTGGTCGAATTTAATGAAATATTCATTGACCTTATTCTTATAATAAGGACGTAAGTCAGGGGGAACTGTTCGTAACAATTCAATCTCTTTTTGCTTCATCTGATTGTGCTCAAAGTACTTATCAGGATTGCTAATCTGATACTCTATGGCCTCGTTAGACTTTCGCTTATTATCATATTCACGCTCTTTCTCAGCCTTCTCATGCTGCAATAGGCGCGTTAAAATCTCTTGCTGACGGTTGATTGTCTCTCGAGTAACATCATTATTGACAATGTCTCGCTCTACTTCTTCCATGTCCTTGGCAATCTTTTTCAACTGATTACCATTACCACTTCCGTCTTCATTTAGTTCTTTAGCCTTCTCCTCGAGCGCGCGTCTCAAGGCGCCTTGCTCGGCCGCTGTTTTGGCCAGCTTTTCGCTCATGCCGCTTCTTCCGGGCATGCCGCTTTGACCGGGCGACATTCCTTTTTGCAAGCCCTTGAGCTTCTCTTGCATGGCTTTCTGCATCTGACTCATGCTCTTTGGCTTCCCGTTTTTGCCGGGCTTGCCTTGGCCTTTTCCTCCTGGCTTGCTGCAGTTTCCAGTACCCTGCATCATAGAGGCCATTTCCTTTTGCATTTGCTGAAGTGCGTCATCTAAGAGCAGTGCCAGTTCGTTAAGCGATGTCATCACGTATTGCTGCTTGGACAGCACCTCTGGTGTCTGGCGGTCTGAGAACGCATCAATAGCCTTACTCATATTGCTGTTAATGGACGAGATTTCTTTGTTCACCTTAGGAGCAATTTGCATCACACGTTTACTGAGCGCGAGTAACGAGTCTTTGATTATTTGCGCATCGTCTTTGAGCTTTCGCTGAAACTGTCCGTGATCCACATACTTTGGGTCATCCTTGCTGATGCCTTTCATCTGATCCATTACCCCTTCTTGGTCAAACGACAGATCGATGATGTTCTCTAGGAGTGCACGCAGCGCATCCATGTCTTCTTCTTGCTCCTCTTCTCCGCCACCGCCTGCCATATTTGCCATCATGGCTGACATTTGCTCCATCTTCTCACCGGCTTCTTTTTGAGATTCAGCGGCTTTGCTTTCGTTTCCTTTATCGAGTTCATTAGAGCTGTCATCTTGAGCATCATCCACATCTTCTTCCATGCTCTCGGTGTCCATGTCATTAGGCTCTTCAAGTTCCTCATTGAGTTTTTCTAAGGCGTCTATATCATCCTTCACTTGCTCAAACTCTTCTTTAAGTTCTTCTTGTTCCTTCTTCAGGTCCTCAGTGCTTTCCTCACCTTTTTCAGTCTTCTCGGCCAGTTCTTTCTGCTTCTCAGCCAGCTCGTCTAGCTTCTCTTTTATCTCCTCGGCCTTCATTTCAACTTCCAGCTGCTTGAAGAGTTCGAGGTTTCGGTCTAACTCCTCTTCAATCTCCTCATTGGTCATCTCCATTTGTTCCAGCTGCTCCTGTATCTTCTCTTGATCCAGCTCCTTCATCATCTCCTCCATTTGGCGGTAGAGCTCTTTCATTTCTGGCGACATCACTTGCTCAAAAAGTTCTTGCAGTTGCTTCTGCTTATCTAGCAAGTTTTCATTCTCTTGCTTCTGATAGCGCTCCTGTTTTTCCAGCTTGTTCTCGTTTTGCTGCTGGATGTTGTCCATCCTGTTCTCCAGGTTCTTCTGCTTCTCTAAGAGCTTTTCTATCTTCTTCTTGTCTTGCCAGTTGAGCTCTTTCTTGTCCATCACCTCACGCTTCACCTCTTCCACTTCCTTCTGCAATTCTTGCGATTCTTTGATTGCTTTTTCCAGCTCATCTTTAATCTCTTCGTTGCTCTTTTCTTGCTCAGCGGCCAGCTCATCTTTGCTTGGTGCTTTAAAGGATTGTGTCTTTGAGCGCGTAGACTTGGCGCCATTTACACCGTCATTATCCCATATCTCAAAGTAGTACTCTATCTCCTCACCAGCGGCTATGCCTAGGGCGGTCATGTCCCAGTAGTGAAAAAACTGGTCGGCCGATTGACCGGCACTAAAATTAACTTCCTCTGACTGCACCCGTCCCGCAATGATGCTGTCACTGGCTGACTGTAAATAGGTGTAATTAAAAGTCAATCTCGAAAAACCATAGTCATCTTTTATCTCCCCACGGAAATAGACTCTGCGGTCATCAGCGGTGTCGCTTTGCTGCTCAACAGAAATTTCTGGATAGAGGTCTGGCACCACATTGATGCTGTAGATTATAGAGTCTTTGTTACTCATGAAAGAGTTGCGTGTAGAGACGGCATACTCGCCATTTCTCCAAAGTCTGTCATTAAAGAAGTAAAGGTCTTTTTGCTCAGGGTCAGGCGTGTAAACGCTGTCTTTGTAGTAGATACTAAGCACATCTGTATTCTCCGTGTTAAACTGCCAGCGTGCCTTTGTTCCGGCTGGTACAGACAGGTTGCCCACATTTCGCAAGGTCTGAGTGGGCTCGCCAGTGTAAGCGGGAGGAATCAAGCTTACCTGAAAACCAAGCAAGACAGGCTTAGGGAGCACCTTGAGGTTATACTCTTTGGAGTAGAACTTGTCAGCTGCAAACTTGAAATCTGTGCTCGACTGAATGTTCTTAAACATGTGAGAGAATGTGCGCGAATTGCGCTTGTCCATCTTATACGTGGCGCCATCTACTTTTAAAAAGACTTTGTCTGGCACCAATTCTCCATCAATTTCCAGCTCAAGCAGAAAGTCCTCTTGACGAGGCACCTCGAGTTTGTCATTGACGATGTTAAATTGAAACGGAGCCTCTTCCACAAACTCAGTACCGTGATTGACCAGACGATTTGTGCTGTCTTTCAGAATCTTGGCGTCTGTAAAGAGCAGAAACAAAAAGATGAGTAGTGGCGGCAAAGCAAACTTCAAGTACCGCGTATTCTCTCCAAGGTCAATGGCAGAGCTAAAAGGAACGGGCCTCAACTCACTTGCTCGCTGATCTATACTGGCTTCTACCAGTGACATGCCAGCTCCATGTGTGCTGCTCAATTGCTTTAACTGAAGTGTATTGAGCAGTTTGTCTTTTACCTCAGGGAAGTGTGTGCCGACAATCACAGACGCCTGTTCGTAGCTGATTACCTTACCAAGTCTGTAAATCTTAATGAGTGGCTGAATGATAAATCTGCCGATGATAAACACCGAGCTCAATGCAAATCCCCAAAACAGGATGGTGCGTCCAGTGGTGTCAAAGCGACCGAAGTACTCCATCACTGCAATCAGCAAGAAGAAGCCGACCACGAGTCCGACAGAATACATCATGCCTCTAATCATTCGGTTTTTGTAATACTTCCGAATGAAGGCATCAAGCTTGTCTAAGAGGATGTTGTAATTATCTGCCATACGTCTAGTAACGAGTAAATTTCCGAAAAATGCAGCACAAAAACCATGCTGAATCGTTATTCTATCAACTAATACCTAGTAAACTGCTCGGTCAGTTTCGTTCAATCCAATATTTGGTCTGATATTCAGGGCATGAAGAAGTGGGTGTGAAAACGCCATCAACGTAGTATAAGTCTCTCCATCACAGGACTTAAGACTCACTCGACTACCAGTCGCTCGTGAGTAA
>CAYSDH010000057.1:0-20750 GCA_964429805.1 uncultured Flavobacteriales bacterium | reverse complement strand
AAGTCTCAATTTAGTTGAGCCATATATATGACTTGCCTAAAATGTACCTCAGTCCAACATCAATAACGATGGTAAGCACCAAAATGAGGGTAAACCAAGAACTTGCTTTCCCTATTCGATCAGTGAATCGATCTATTGCGTTAGTGATGGTGTGCATACAATCCGATAGCCACCGAAATGTAGTGCTAATCTTCCTGACTGAAGACTATAGGCTCTGTAAACTACGACAATCCAAACGTTAATCTAAGATGAAAACAAGACCAGCACTGAGCCCAAATGCGGTGGCACTTGACTTGACTCCGTGAAAATCAGAATCGCTCGTTGGTATTGTTTTGAATGACGGTGTGAGCCTTAAACCAAGTTTATCTGTTGCTGTCCATGAAATAAATGGACGGGCCTGTATGCTGACAAAACTCTTGGCTAAGGGAAGGCTGCCAGAACCGCTCGAATCAAAATCAGTGATTGCGCCCTCGGCATCAATTCCTCTTCCTTTTTGCGAAAGAACGAGGTGATATGATGCTCCAGCATCCACTCCAAAGGTCCATCGCTTAAGCTGGGTTTGCACACCTACTTCAATAGGAATGTTTAACATCAAGAAATCATTGTGATGCAAGACTATGCGTGTTTCAACCGCATTCACATCTGAAGAGCCATATACGGGAGTCTGAGCACCAGTCGAATCTATTTCAACAGCAACTATCTGCCCATCAATAACTGTGCTTACTTGACGAGAATTACTAAAGTCCAAGCGCGTTCTAAACTGATCAATCCCTAGCCCTGTGCTTAGTCTAAATGTTGAGTTTTTAATCATCCACGTGCCGCGCGCATTTGAAGTGTAACCGACATCAGTAATGGAGCTTGAATTGAGCTCTTTCCTATATCCAATTAGTACATCAGCGATGGACGTTTCAAATTTTCTGTCTAGGTGATTCACTCCAACAGAGAGTGATATCTCTGATGGTCTAAACCCTTTTTTTCTGGCGTATTCTGGAACCTTTTTCTTGTCGCTCACTGTTGCATCAGCACCTGTCTGCATACTCAGAAGTGGCATGAGGCTGATGAACTCTTGCGTTCTACTATCCTCAAGATTGATGCCCGTTACAGGAGCTCCTTTTACATCATCTTTAGCAGAGGAAATTTCTTTTTCTGAAAGCAAGCCACCAGACATGTCAGTTCGTGCTTCAATAATTTGGCCTGCGCCAGATGCGACCTCATCGTTCTTTTGACTGACTTTCGAACCGTTTGAATTTGACTCTGAATCACCTGTCAACGATTGCTCATAAGTCGACTGAGACTCGCCAAATTTTGGATTAGCACTTGTTACACTTTTAGCTTGGTTTGTTGATCTAAACTCTATGTTTTGCTTCTCTGAATTAGACGCAGCAACACTGGTGTTTTCTGGGCTCAACTGTTTGGCACCACCTGTCCGCGCAGGTAATTGAGGCTCTGCGCCTTGAAAGGTAGCTGCCGATGATGATGCATCATCTCTATTGGAAACCTCTTGTATTGCCTGAGTGTTAGTGTGCTTTTTAGAGAACTCTGTCTGACCAGAATGCTGATCAACAATAGCTCCGTCACTTCCTAATTGAGCGTCTACTTTATTGTCATTTTTAGATGAGTGTAGTGTGTGATTATCGGTGGTGTTAGGTTGTGTGTTGACTTGCGAATCAGTGCGCTCATCAACCACTGTCGCAGTATCTTGATGTGAGAGCTCAGTAGATGAAAAATCAGACATGTAAACGCCAATGCCTGTCAACATTAAGACGATGCCTCCGATAGTCAACCAGAGCCCCTTTTTACCGCCACCTGCAGAGCCCGACAAGTCAGCTTCGATAGACGCCCATAGAGAATCTGAATCCACACCTTCAGTGGTCTGATGGTCTTGAAATCGGCTCTTATATTCTTTTTCTAAATCGCTCATTGTTGTATTCGTTAAGAACGTTTTACTCTTTGTGCGGGCATGCTCGTCTCGCTTTTTTCAGCCAGCCATTTTCTGGCTCGAGTGAGTCGCTGCCTTGACAGTGACTCATCTATTTTCAGAAGTTCTGCAATCTCTTTGTGCGAGTACCCGTCTATGACATGGAGGTTAAACACATCAAAGTATGACTGTGGCATTGTCTTGAAAAAAGCCAGCAAATCTTCATCTTCAAGTTGAGTGAGTATGCTTGGGTCTACAGGTTTTTCATGATAATCAGATACAAACTCTACTGTTCGTGTTTCGTCCATTCTTTTGTTGAGTTTGAATGATGCGTTAATGGCTACCCTGACGGCCCATGTTTTAAATGACCCTTTGGCTTGGTCATACTTTTCTATTCCAGAAAAAATATTGATGAATGTCTCTTGTACTGCATCCTGAACGTCTGACATGTTGAACACATATCGCCTGCAGATTGAGACCATATAAGGCATTAGCTGATCGTAGAGTTGCCTTTGGGCAGCCCGCTCCTTCTTCACGCATTTATGAATCAGTTGATCCGCTATTCGCATTCTATTTTTTTCGATTCTCATAAATTAACACTGTCAAGCCACCTCGGTATCGAAGTCGCTTGACAGTGTTTTTTCAGTCAGAAAGTATCATTGACAAGAGCAATCTGTATCGACTATTCCGCCAGCACCGAAGGTTGTGAGACAAGAGTCTCCTACATTGGCCTGTATACCTGGGCAGTCCCATGTATTGACATTTTCTATGCAATCGCAATTGGCGTCAATCGTTCCCCACCCACCTTGGCAAGGATCACCGATGTTGGCTTGGAATCCAGGACAGTCATATACTGTTGATCCACTCACATCGCAATTACAGTTGGCATCGACAATGCCTGTGTTTCCATTTAGAGCAACACATGAATCACCAACATTGGCTTGGATACCCGGACAGTCATATATATTACCGCTTCCTCCACTTGTGTCACAATTACAGTTAACATCTACAACTCCGGCACCTGAGCTAGGAGTCGAGCATGAGTCACCGACATTGGCTTGTATACCGGGGCAGTCATACACGGTACCACTTCCTCCGCTTGTATCACAATTACAGTTAGCGTCTACAACTCCTGCAACTGAGTTAGGATTCAAGCACGAATCACCAACATTGGCCTGAATGCTTGGACAGTCATATGTAGTACCATTGTTTATACACGTACACGTAGAGTCAACCACTCCGTATATCACGTTTTGCGGGTTGCTCTCGTCATAGACACAGATGTCGCCCAAGTTTAACTCCAATGATGGACAGTCGTATGTCGGGTTAGTCTGAAGCGTGTCTACATCATCAGGCTCACATGCGGTAAAAATTCCTATTGTCAGTGCAACAAGTGCGGCTAAAATTATCTTTGATTTATTCATTCTTGCATTCATTATATAAGTTCGTTTTGCGCTTTCAGAAGTATATATCCGCTGCGCTTGCATTTTGTGACAGCAAAGTCCGATTTTTTTTCTGAACTAACATATTACCACCTGATAATCAATCACATAAAATCTTCGTTGATGATCTCTTTCATCAAAAGAAGCAGTCCGTAAATAGATTACGGATCTGATTTATCATCTTTATGCTCCAGAGGGGCACATCATGCTTTTCACGGCTGAATCCGCCCTCTGGTACCTTTTTAAATTACTGGTTTAGTTAGTTGACGAGTATCTATCACCGCAGGTTTGCGCGGCTCTTATACTCAGCAACTAATCGACTCCCGCAACAGCGGGTACTTATAACTGCACCTAAAAAAACTGCACCGCATTGTACCTCAACGCACACACATATTATAGCTACAAGTATGGCGTCATGCCCATACAAGACCTCTTGCAGTTGGCTTCTGAAAAAGGGCACACCCGACTCGCTGTCACAGATGTAAACAGTACATCGGCCTGCATCAACTTTGTGAGACACTCGGCTAAATATGGTGTAGAACCTTTGATTGGTATAGACTTTAGAAACTCGGCCACACAGATGTTTGTAGGCCTGGCTAAAAATGCAGAAGGATTTCGCGAGCTCAACGAGTTTTTAAGTGCGCACCTCCATGAAAAAAAGGACTTCGAAGCGCGGGCTCCAAAATTTGAACATGCACTCATCATCTATCCTTGGCAAAAGGCAAAAGATGTCAAACTAAGGGCGCATGAATACATCGGAGTCGCTCCTAATGAGTTGAATCGTTTTCGTTTTTCAGACCTAGGAAAAAAAATCAGTTCGAAGGTTGTGCTCCTTCACTCAGCCTCTTTCAGACATAAGCGCGACTTCAATATACACCGCTTGCTCCGAGCCATGGACAAGAATATGCTACTCAGTCAGCTACCCAAATCTGAAGAAGGCAAGTCCACAGACTCGATGCTGAGTAGAGATGAACTCAAAGAACTATTCAGCGAGTTTTCTCAGATACTGGAGAATACTGAAGCAGTAATGAAAAGCTGTTCGGCCAGCTTTATGAAAGAGTATCTGAACCCAGCTGATGAGAAGCACGCTAATCTGCAATGCTACTCAGAGTCAACCCAAGAGGATGAGCGATTGCTGCGCGCACTCTGCGAGGCGGGTCTACCCTACCGCTACCCTCAAGCCGATGACGAGACACATGCGCGGGTCAAAAAAGAACTGGACCTGATTATCAAAAAAGGATTTGTCTCTTACTTTCTCATCAACTGGGACATCATCAATTATGCTCGCAAGAATAAGTACTTCCATGTCGGACGAGGAAGTGGTGCCAATAGCGTAGTCGCTTATCTACTCCGCATCACTGATGTGGACCCCATCGAACTAGATCTTTACTTCGAGCGATTTATCAATCTCTTTCGCTCAAGTCCTCCAGACTTTGACATCGACTTCTCTTGGGCCGACCGCGAAGACATCACCAACTACATCTTCAAGCGCTTCCCTAATTCTGCACTACTCGGTGCCTACAGCACATTTCAGTTTCGTGCTGCGCGCAGAGAATTAGGCAAAGTGTTTGGCCTACCTGCTCATGAGATAGAGACCATCGGCACTACTTCACGTGGGCATTACTTTCGTCCACGCTGGGAAAAACAAGGACCACAAGCCAGTGGCAATGACCACATCAAAGATCTTGTGCTACGTTACGCCACCTACCTACAAGATATGCCCAGTCACTTGAGCATACACTCTTGCGGCATACTCATCTCAGAGAAACCACTCTCCTATTACTCGGCCAGTTTTATGCCGCCAAAAGGATTTCCGACTGTGCAGTACAGTATGCTCGAAGCGGAAGACATCAGGCTCAACAAGTTTGACATACTGAGTCAACGTGGTCTCGGTAAGATTAAAGACACGGTGCAACTGGTCCGTGAAAATCACCCTGACCACCCCGCGATTGACATCCACGACATACGCAGGTTTAAAGAAGATGAGAAAGTAAAACACATGCTGCGCACCGGACAAGCCATTGGCTGTTTTTATGTAGAGTCACCAGCCATGCGCATGCTCATGAAAAAACTAGAGGTAGACGATTACTTGGGTCTGGTGGCCGCCAGTTCGGTCATCCGCCCGGGCGTATCGCAGTCGGGTATGATGCAGACTTACATCAAACGAAAACGTGAGCCCGAGCGCAGAAAAGATGCGCACCCCGTCATGCTCGAGATTATGCCAGAGACTTATGGCGTCATGGTCTATCAAGAAGACGTGATTAAAGTGGCCCACTACTTTGCCGGGCTTACACTTGGTGAAGCCGATGTGCTGCGTAGAGGCATGTCAGGCAAGTATCGTTCTCGTGCAGAATTTCAAGCGGTCAAAGAAAAGTTTTTTGACAACTGTATTAATGAGAAAGGCTACAGCCACGAACTCACTGCCGAGATCTGGCGACAGACAGAAAGTTTTGCGGGTTATGCATTTGCCAAAGGCCACTCTGCATCATATGCCGTAGAGAGTTATCAGAGTCTCTTTTTGAAAGCCTATTACCCTATAGAATACATGGTGGCCACGCTCAATAATGGAGGTGGTTTTTACAGCCGTGAGCACTATGTGCATGAGGCGCTCATGTGTGGAGCTATCATCGAAGCGCCATGTGTTAATATGAGTGATCAGTTGACGAGTATCTCTGGCAAGACCGTACATCTTGGCTTCCACATGGTCAAGAGTTTGAACGATGCCGTGGCAAAATCCGTTGTCGAAGAACGTAAAGCAAACGGCCCCTTTGACACCTTACTCGACTTGACCGAGCGTGTGTCTATAGGACTAGAGCAAGTTGGTCTATTGATTCGCTCAGGAGCACTACGCAGTATTGAGCAGAATAAAAAGACGTTGATGTGGGAGGCTTATCGGATTCTGAATAAAGTAAAAGCAAAAGAAGAACAGCCACTGCTCTTTCGAGCCACACCGAAAAACTACACACTACCTACGCTCACACACATCGACTTAGAAGATGCTTTTGATCAGATGGAGCACTTGGGTTTTCCGCTATGCAACCCCTTTGACCTGCTCAAAGAACCTGTTGACGACCCCGTGAGGGCACATAACATACACGAGTATCAAGACCAACATGTGACCGTGTATGGATACCTAGTCACGGCCAAAAACACCAAGACCAAAAAGGGTGACCGCATGAACTTTGGCAACTTCATAGACCGCAACGGGCACTTCCTTGACACGGTCCAATTTCCGAGTGTGGCCGCACGATATCCGTACAGAGGAAAGGGAGTCTATAAGGTGAGTGGAGTGGTCAAAGAAGAGTTTGGTTTCTACACACTGGAGGCCGATTACTTGGAGCGGCTACCTTATGTGGACGACATACGGTATGTGGAAGAGACGGGGAGGAACGAAGGAATAGAGGGACTGATGCCCGGAGTAGAACACACCCCTCGGTCCCCTCTCAAGAGGGGAAGTGACGTGGGGAGGTTGATGCCCAGAGTAGAACACACCCCTCAATCCCCTCTCAAGAGGGGAAGTGACGTGGGGAGTGATGATGTGGAGTGATGATGTGGAGAGTGGTGTTTTGGATGCATTAAAGAAATAAGATGGCAAGAAGAAAAATCATACCATACGAACGCTACCTGAAGGAGTATGCGCGGAAGCATCGGAACAACTCGACACGCTCAGAAATCCTCTTGTGGCTACAACTAAAAGGCAAACAAATGCGAGGCTATGATTTTCATCGACAGAAGCCGCTCGGTCGACACATCGCAGATTTCTTTTGTCATGAACTCATGCTTGCTATTGAGGTAGACGGTTCTAGCCATCTACTTGAAGAAGTGAAACAAAAAGACCTCATCAAAGAAGAGTCTTTAAATAGTCTCGGAGTGAACCTCCTCCGGTTTACTGACCATCAGGTATTTGAAGAGATAGATAATGTACTCAAGACCATTGACGACTATATAAATCAATGGCAAAAAAACAAGACCAATGACTAGCCCACGCGCCATCGCACATATGGATCTCGACACATTCTTTGTGTCTTGCGAACGCCTACTCGACAGTCGACTAGAAAAGAAACCCATCTTGATTGGTGGCACGAGTGACCGTGGTGTAGTCGCTTCTTGTAGTTATGAAGCACGCAGTTTTGGTATACACTCAGCCATGCCCATGAAGCTGGCTAGACAACTCTGCCCAGAGGCGATTGTGATACGCGGCAACTCAGGAACATACACCAAGTATTCGCGTATGGTTACTGACGTGATTGCAGAGAGTGTGCCTCTGTATGAGAAGTCGAGCATTGACGAATTTTATCTGGATCTGACTGGCACAGACCGCTTTTTTGGCACCTACAAAATGGCCAGCGAACTGAGGCAGAAGATTATGAAAGAGACTGGACTCCCCATCTCTTTCGGCCTGTCAGAAAACAAGACCGTATCAAAAATTGCCACTGGAGAAGCCAAGCCCTGCAACCAGATCAGGATAGCAAAAGGAGAAGCCAAACCTTTTCTCGCTCCACTCTCCGTGCGCAAAATCCCCATGGTGGGTGAGAAGACTTATCGCAGGCTCTGCGACCTGGGAGTAAAACGCATAGAGACCATGCAGGAAATGCCCATGGACCTGATGGAACGTGTGTTTGGCAAAAACGGACAGGTACTTTGGAAGAAGGCCAACGGCATAGACAAGAGTCCTGTGGTACAGTATACCGAGCGTAAATCTATCTCTACAGAACGCACCTTTGATCGCGACACGACCGACACCAAAAAGCTCAAATCCATACTCACTGCCATGTGCGAAAATCTTGCTTTCCAGCTGCGCAGAGGTGACCGACTCACGGCCTGCGTGACCATCAAACTACGCTACTCCGATTTTCAGACGTACAGTGTACAGAAGAAAATATCATACACCTCAGCCGATCACAGCTTGCTGCCTGCTGCACTCGAGTTATTTGAGAAACTATATGACAGAAGATTGTTGGTACGACTGATCGGTATACGCTTCAGTCACCTAGTACAGGGAGGCTATCAGATTAATCTTTTTGAAGACAATGACAAAATCATCAATCTCTATCAAGCCATGGACAAGATGCGCGACAAGTATGGCGACCGCGCAGTAATACGTGCAGTGGGTATGGATGCAAAAAGTCTTGGTCGCTTTAATCCGTTTAATGGTGAGCCTCCTCCGCTTTTGGCGCATCGGAAGCAGTGAGTACCTTCACAAGTAACAACCAAAAATCAAGATGCAAAGGTTCAAAGTACTTATCATCTTCCAATTGCTGTTTCTAACAAGTCAAGCTCAACCTGATATCTGCAATTGGTATTATTATACAGCAGGAGTATCAGTCACCAATTTTGGAGTATCTCAATCATTTGAAATAGTCAAAAAAGAAAAAGACGTCTATTCGATATCAATGAATATAGGCGGGTGGAACAATGAAACAACTCCGAATGATTTGATTACGGGCAAGTATTCTCTACAATCTCCATGGCATGAAATATTATCGGTCGAGTTATCATATGGAAGAGTAGTCTACAGGAATCGACAAAGAAAACTAAGACTCCTCGCAACTATAGGCCCGGGGTACTTCCAACACTACTACAGCACAGACTGGAAGCCAATTCAACAAGGGCAAGGAGGCACCTACTATGAATCAACACAGCTCAACGAAGACACTTTTGGAATTAAAATTCGAACAAGAGGTGAATGGAGAATCAGTAATCACTTTGGAATTGGAGTGGAGTCATTTTTGAGTTATGACAGAATAAGACCAACAACAGGCGTTCAAGTAAAGATGCTTATCGGGCAACTGTGGTGATTCTAATCGACCCGGTTAGCGCAGAAAAATTTCCGCGCGCGGTCAATAAGACGCAGAGAAGTCGACTTGCAACTAAATGAAGAATGTATAGTACCTTTCTAATATGAAAGCCACCGCTATAGTTGCCGCATCTATTCTAATTCTGTCTTGCACACCGCAGAAAGAAAGAACAAACCAATACGCAGATTTGACCAGTCTACTTGAGAAAATGCACGACAGTGATCAAGTAATCCGTCAAGAGCTCTATGCCAATGGAAGCATGGACTCAAAAATACTCGGACGAATGATGGAAATAGATGAAGCCAACCAACACACATTAGACTCTATAATGGAAATACATGGATGGCTTCCTCAACGATTGATTGGAGAAAAAGCTGCTGATGCAATATTCCTGATCACGCAACATGGGAGCAATAGTGTCTTAGAGGAGAGATTACCTATAATCAAATTAAGAGCAGAAAACGGAGAGGCAAAAAAGCAACATGCTGCCATGATGGAAGACAGAGTCTTAATGCACAAAGGACAAAAACAGATATACGGCACTCAGTCATACGGACAAAAACTAGACAACGGAGAAACAGAACGCTTCATATGGCCGATTGAAAATCCAAACGGAGTCAACGAGAGAAGGAAGAGAATGGGATTTGAAACTACAGTTGAAGAAAATGCACTCAGACTTGAAAGCAGGTATGACCCAAAAGAAAAACTACCGAAGGAAAAAGATGAATGAGACTTCTATAAGGTGAATTAATCACACACCCTTCTCCGCTGACCAGTCTAAAATATTCTGACCCGCACTTGATGCTAGGGCACCTTGCTCTGAAGAAGGAATCAGTCCGATGTCAAACCAACTGTTGAGTCGTTGCTTTTGTCGCTCCTCATCCATGCCATCCATGTGAATGAACTCATTGCACTGTGGCTGGTAAATGTAATCCTTCGCCCATTCTGCATGATGTGCAGCAAGCTCTTCTACAGCATATAAAATAAATAAGGCTTCACCTCCACTCATGGTTGGGTGCAAAGAGAAACGAATCCAGCCTGGCTTTGAACTCAAGTCGCCTAGAGAAATGGCCTCAGTAATGGAGCAAGAATGAGCCTTATCAACTCCTAAAAGATAATGCCCGTAGGTACCCGCACATGCGCACCCTCCACGCATCTGAATACCAAATCGGTCATTGAGCATCTTCACTCCTAGGTTATAATGGAGCCCATCGATGTAAAAAGATATAATGCTCAATCTCTCTCGCACATCGCTTGCCAATACAGTGAGTCCGTCTATAGCATTGAGCTCATACCAGATAAGGTCCATCAACTCTTTTTCACGATGCAGAATAGTCTCTACCCCCATCTCCTCTTTGAGCTTGATGGCAAAGGCTGTCTTCATGGTCTGAAGGAATGCTGGAGTACCACCATCTTCTCTCGCCTCAATATCATCAAAGTACTTATGCTCACCCCATGGGTTAGTCCAAGCTACAGTTCCTCCACCAGGATTATCAGGAACTGAGGAAGCGTACAGATCTTTATTAAAGACTAACACACCAGAGGTACCCGGACCTCCTAAAAATTTGTGAGGTGAAAACAACACAGCATCTAGTCGTTGCGCAGGATTGGCAGGATGCATGTCAATAGACACATAAGGCGCAGAACATGCGAAATCCACAAAACAAAGTCCCCCGGCATTGTGAATCAATTCTGCTATCTCATAGTATGGAGAGAAAATACCTGTCACGTTTGAACAAGACGTGATTGCGGCAATCTTTAGCTCTCTATCTGAATATGTATCAATGGCTGCTTTGAAATTCTCTAAACAGACTAGTCCTTTTTCATTTGGCTCAACCACCACCACATCACAAATCGTCTCAATCCACGAGGTCTGATTAGAGTGATGCTCCATGTGGGTGCAAAAAACCACTGGACGTTCATTCGCAGGAATGGCCTTTTTGTCACTAAAACGCTCATTGACTTTAAGCCCGAGTATGCGCTGAAATTTGTTGACCACACCAGTCATTCCGCTACCTGCACAAATTAGCACATCATTCTTGTCCGCATTTACATGCTTCTTAATGACATGCTGCGCCTCATGGTACGCCTTGGTCATGGCGGTGCCGCACACAGAAGTCTCGGTGTGCGTATTGCCCACAAAGGGAAGGATGTTTTCTTTAAAATGATCTTCTATGGGAGCGTACATGCGTCCACTGGCTACCCAGTCGGCATAGACTATTTTTTTGAGTCCATAGGGTGTAGTAAAACGCTGTTCAGCGCCAAGAATGTTCTTTCGCACTCGAGCGAGGATAGACTGTCCAGAGGTGGCTAAAGTTGACATAATCCAATAATCTGAACTCAAAGATGAGACTTTATTATCAGTTCATCAAAGTAAATCGCATGAGAAAACTGGGATAAACTATTGGTATCCTTCGTTGAATCGAGTGCAAATAGCGCTCAATTTCTGCGCACACTAGCTCAGTAAGCCTCTCTTTAGCATGTCTTCGGCTATCTGAATGGTATTGGTAGCCGCACCTTTTCTCAAATTGTCAGATACAATCCACATGTTGAGCGTATTGGCTTGAGACTCATCTCTTCTCAAACGACCTACATACACGTCATCTGTGTCTTTACCATAGAGAGGCATGGGGTACTTATTATTTGCCACATCATCGACCAAGGTGATTCCTGCAGCGGCAGACAACTTGGCTCTCACTTCGGCCATATCAAAGTCTTTATCAAACTCGACATTGACCGACTCGCTGTGACCTCCATCCACGGGCACTCTTACCGCTGTGGCTGTGACCATGATGCTTGGCTCTCTTAGAATTTTTCTTGTCTCATGCACCAACTTCATCTCTTCTTTGGTGTAGCCATTGTCTAAAAAAATGTCGCAATGCGGCAGACAGTTGCGGTCTATAGTGTATGGGTAAACTTTTTCTGAGTCGATACCTGCTCGCTCATTATCCATCTGCTCTACGGCAGCCTTGCCTGTGCCCGATACCGATTGGTAAGTAGATATTACTAGTCTTTTAATCCCGTACGCCTGATGCAAAGGCGCAAGCGCCACAACCATCTGAATAGTCGAGCAATTGGGGTTGGCAATAATCTTATCGTCAGCGGTGACTGCATCTCCGTTTACTTCTGGTACCACTAATTTTTTGTCATCATGCATTCTCCATGCCGATGAGTTATCAATGACAACAGTCCCTTTGTCTGCAAACTTTGGCGCCCACTCTAAAGATGTTTGTCCGCCAGCTGAAAAAAGTGCCACGTCTGATTGAGAATCTACCGCTGACTGCATATCGACAACTGTGTATTCTTGCCCTTTGAATGTCACTGACTCACCCACCGTACTTCGCCCGACAGGCACCAATTCGTCTACCGGAAAACTTCGCTCCTCTAAGACTTGGAGCATCTTTCTGCCTACCATTCCGGTGGCACCAACAACAGCTACTTTCATATTACGTTAATCTAAAATCAGAATGTATTCTTGACCGTGGCCAAATGTATTATATTTACGAGTTAAGCCGCGTATAGGTTATGCCCAGCAATACACAATGAAAAGAGGAATTCTAAGCATAGCAGTCTTATTGGTCACCGTGATTGGCATGGCCCAATTCACAGATGACTTCAGTGATGGTGACTTGAGTAACGCGCCCGCTTGGTCTGGAGATGCCGTAAACTTTGAAGTACTGGCAGGTGAGCTCCATCTCAATGCCCCGATGGTAGAAGACACTTCTATTCTGGTCACTCCTTCAGAAGCCATAGACAATGCGGTTTGGGAATTTACCGTGCGCATGGACTTCAATCCTTCATCTGGAAATAGAAGTTTGGTCTACCTCACCTCTAGCTCGGCAGATCTGCAAGGTGACCTAGAAGGCTACTATATTTTGATCGGAAATACGGATGACGAAGTCAGTCTGTACAGACAAGACCAAGATGGGAGTAGGACAAAGATTATAGACGGAACGGATGATGTTGTTAATTCAGATCCGGCCAATGTGCGTGTGCGCGTGACGAGAGATGACATCGGAAACTGGACATTGGAACATGATGCGGATATCACAGGCACGTATACTTCTGACGGGTCTGTTTTTGACTCGACTTACGAGTCTTCTCAATTCTTTGGACTGTTTTGTGACTACACGTCTACTAGATCAGACCTCTTCTTTTTTGACGATTTTGTAGTGACCGGAGACGGATTTGTAGACACCGAAGCACCGTCAATAGTTGCCCTCGATGTCATTTCAGAAAATGAACTAGACGTGCAATTCAGTGAAACGCTTGACCAAGCGTCTGCGGAAGCTGTATCAAATTACTTTTGGCTGCAAGAAGGCACGCCCATGTCGGCCAACCTTGATGCTGATGCAGTAACGGTTCACCTAACCTTTAGCGCTGACTTCCCTATTAACGTAGAGCAGTCATTGCAGATATCTGGCACAAGCGATGTTGCCGGCAACCCAGTGGAGACAGTCACTCAACCATTTACATACACCCTGGTGGGCACTGCCAGTGAAGGAGACATTATTATTAACGAGTTTATGTCTGACCCTGACGATGTGGGATCAGTCAAACTGGCAGAATACGTTGAGCTGCACAATACAAGCACTGAGTTTTTATCGCTAAACGGATGGGTGCTAATGGATGGTACAACTGCCCGCAGTATACCAGACTATGTGATAGCTCCGGGAGCATTTGTCTTACTCACTGACGATGACACGGTGAGTGAATTGCTAGACTTTGGAGATGTGTTGAGCCTTCCTGCGCTTGGTCTTACGAATAGTGGTGAGTACATGGGGCTTCGCAACAATGAAGGCGAAACCATGGACGAGATAAACTGGAACCTCGATTGGTACAAAGGCACTGACCCAGATGGTGTATCGCTAGAGCGGGTTAACCCGAGTTTGCAATGCAGCAGTGAAAACAACTGGAAGCCTAACACTGAAGAAGATGGTGGCTCACCAGGTGAGGCAAATTCTGTCTTGGACTTAAGTCCAGATGAGTTGACCCCGGAAATCACCGAGGTAGTCTTGACTGACGACAATGTGATAGAGATATACTTCTCAGAACCGCTTGATGACCTCTCCATTATTACTGGAAATTACTTAGTAGATAATGAGGCCTCTCAAGAGTTAGCTGTTGAGGTAATAGAAAACATAAATAGTCGCATCATCAGACTCACTATGAATGGTGACTTAATAGATGGTGTGCTCTACTGGGTAACCATCACAGGTATAACAGACTGCGAGGGCAACGGAGTTGGAGACGGACTCATCGGGTATTTTGCCTTGCCGCAGGTTGCAGAGGAAGGAGACCTAGTTCTGAATGAAATCTTGTTTAACGAGCGCGAAGATGCCGTAGATTACGTAGAAATCTACAATAACAGTGATAAGTATATTAGCCTAGAAGGCTGGCTCATCTCTCGTAGAGAGTTTGATGGTGATG
Source organism: uncultured Flavobacteriales bacterium (assembly GCA_964429805.1). Taxonomy (GTDB): domain Bacteria; phylum Bacteroidota; class Bacteroidia; order Flavobacteriales_D; family JABDKJ01; genus CAYSDH01. The sequence continues at coordinate 6,162 of CAYSDH010000057.1, read as the reverse complement.
AAGATGACTATGAAATCAGTAGTCGTTATAGACTCTTGAGACCTGGACACTTTGCTTTGTTAAGCGAAAACTCTTTTATCGTCAAAGCAGAATATCCGCAAGGAGTAGAAGCAAATTTCATTCAGCTTGATGGTTTTCCGGCTTTCCCCAATTCTGATGGCACAGTCCTATTAAAGGGGCCAAGTGAAGAAGTGCTAGACGAGTTTTATTACTCTGAAGAATATCACTTTGTCTTACTTGATGATGTGGACGGAGTATCGTTAGAACGTCTGGACTATAATCGATTGACAAATGACCCTACAAACTGGCACTCTGCTGCAGAAGCTGTCAATTGGGGAACACCAGGGTATGAGAATTCTCAATTTTCTACTGCCTTAATCCCTGAGTCATCGTTTTTAATCAGCCCAGAAGTATTCTCTCCAGACAATGACGGTTTTGATGACGTGGCCAACATATCATACACACTTGATGGCCCTGGCAACGTAGCCAACGTCAGTATTTTTGACAAGCGCGGAAGACTCATGAGACAGCTCTTGCGAAACGAACTTCTCGGCACCACGGGCACCTTCTCTTGGGACGGGTCTCGCGATGACCGCAGCAAAGCTTCCATTGGAGTTTATATAGTGTACATTGAAGTCTTTGATGTGGACGGTAATATCACGAGTCTGAAAAAGACAGTGGTTCTAGGAGGAAGACTCTCAAACTAAATTTAGAGCACAAAAAAAGCGAAAGGCACATTCTCGAGAGAAGTTGCCCTTCGCTATTGTACTTACTAACCTACTCTTTAGTATGTATTGCCCATCACATCTTTCACTTGCCAGTCTGACATGTCAAAGTTTAAGTTGGCATTCTCATTGACCTTGGTCACTTTCCAAGAAGTGGTTTCTCCAGATTTGAAGTGCTTGGTGTTAGACTCCATTGCAAATCCATTTTTAGTCATGCTCGTCTCTTGGACATCGACATTTATAAACTCTGCAAGCTCAAATGCATTGTAGCCATCAAAGTCAGCAACCCATGCACTTCCTTCCATGTCTTCATTTTTAAAGGTGTACTCTGAGCAAAGCTTACCAAGTATAGTTTTTGTTCTTCCTGTTTTGGTCACACCGGCATTTGGGTCAGCCATACCTTGCTGCATGGTATCGCTAAACTTGGACCAAAATTGACGATTCATGTTCATGGCCATACCGCTGCGCTTGCCTTTTTTAGTCTCAAGCATAACCATTGACTCATTTTTCATGTCAAAGATTACTTTGGCTTCTTGGTCACCCTTTTCCATGTCAGGATTCATGGCATACACGCCAGGAGAAAACATCATCTGATTCGTCATCTCTTGAACCTTTCCGTTTTTCTTAGTGGTTGAGACCTGTACGTCAAAGACTAAATCAAATGAATACTCACTGGCAATGACTGCTGGAGTCATCAAGCCACTCATTGCTCCTCCATTATAGCCGCTTGAAGAGCCGCTCCCATTAGATGATGATTCTTTTGAAGAAGAGGAAGAATTATTTGATTTCTCAGTAGCCTGTTCTTCTAACGCTGGATCATCTTTCTTCTTTTTATTTTTCCGTTTGAAGAGTCCTTCAATGGCTTCTATGCTTTTGTCCAGACCTTCATCGACACGAGTATCAATTCTGTTGTTGGCTTTATTTTCAGCATTGTTTACAGTACGCTCTTTTACATCCTGCCCGCTTAAGGAAGGTGCAACAAAGATTAATGTCAAGAGTATAGCCGCTCCCGGTAGTCCAAATAATTTCATCAATTAAAATTTTGATTAATAAGTCATAGCGTGTTGGCCGATTCAAATCTAAAATCAACCATCAGTTTTTAAGTAGCTGAATACGAAACGAATAAGACATTTCATACATTCATTTGGCAGATGAACCTTTTTGAAAGATTCGAGCACTCAATTATACCGTGTATACTTGCCAACAAGTGAGGTAATTGTTCGTTTGGCAACGTGGCGCTAAACAAATCAGAAATTAATCACCATAGACTGATAATCAATACATTATAGATGGAAAAACAACTTTGGAACACCTTTTGCATTTGCTGTGGTATACTTAAAACCACGACCATGGACAATTACAAAAAGATTCTCACCACAGCTGCACTCACAGTTTCATTTTGCGCAATGGCGGTTAACGCTCAAGTGAAAGCGCCCACCGTAACAGATCTTGATTCTCGACCTGACGTTGAGGTGCCAGAAATAGATCAATCAGCATTTGGACTTGGAGAGAAACTCACGTACCGACTGCACTACGGATTTGTTGATGCTGGAGAGGCTACAGTAGAAATTCTATCGACTAACTACAAACCTGAAGGAAGAGAAACGTGGCACATAGTAGGCAAGGGCCGATCTCTTGGCGCCTTTAGCTGGTTTTTTAAAGTCAAAGACAGATACGAATCGTACATTGATGCAAAAGGCATAGTGCCATGGAAATTTGTGCGTAGAATAGAAGAAGGTGGCTACAAGAAAAGTCAAGATTACGTCTACCATCAAGACAAATTAACTGTAGACAATGGCGAGGGTAAGATGTATGAGATTCCTGCCAACACTCAAGACATGATTTCTGCATTTTACTATGCCCGCACCTTAGACTTTAGTAACGCAGCCGAGGGAGACATCTTTACTGTCAAGACCTTTATGGATGACGAGATGTTTGACCTCAACATCAAGTATCTTGGTAAAGAAACTATCAACCTTAGAAAAGGGAAGTTTAAGTGCCTCAAGTTTGTGCCGGTGGTTCAAGAAGGGCGGATTTTCAAAAGTTCTGAAGACCTCCAAGTCTGGATTACTGATGATGCCAACAAGATTCCTATCCTGGCTAAAGCCGACCTCTTAGTTGGGTCTATTAAGATGGAGGTAGTCAAGTACGAAGGGCTTCAGCATCCGATTGCAAAGTTGGACTAACCGTATCCACATCACAATTTGAACAAATAACCTGCGTTTTTCAACAAGCGAGGCAGAAATGGTATATCCTTGCGCTAGATGAGAAAAACTTTAGGCTATATCGCTTTCGGGTTATTATTTGTGGTGGCATTTGCCATGACAAGAACGTCAGAGGATGACAATGATTTGACTGCGGAACGCGACCCTGTTCCTGAAAAGATGGAGGAAAAGAAATTTTACGGTTTCGACCTCAACGAGTTTGACCTCATCACCGACACCATACGAACAAACCAATACTTGGCCGACATTCTGCTTCCTTATGATGTGAGCTACCCAGAGATTGACGCCTTGGTTAAAAACACGAAAGATGTTTTTAATGTAAAAAGTATCAAAGCCAACCGGCCCTATCACTTGTTGGTTAAACAAGACTCTCTTCAGTCTGCCCACTACATGATTTATGAATCTGACCCAATAAACTACGTGGTGCTTCATCTCGAAGACAGTCTGTATGCATCTACTGGACAGAAGGAAGTTGAAATAAGAGACGCCAGTGTAAGTGGCGTCATAGAGTCCTCTTTATATCTGGCACTTACTAAAAGTAATGTAAGTCAGGCGCTCGCCATGGAGATGGCTGACATCTATGCCTGGACAATTGATTTTTACAGGATTCAAAAAGGCGACCGCTTTAAGGTCATTTATGAAAACAGATATATAGATGACGAGTATATCGGGATAGGCGAAGTGAAGGCCTGCCTGTTTGAGCATAGTGGAGAGAATTTTTACGCCTACTCATTTGAGCAGAACGGGAAGGTGGATTTTTTTGATGAGAATGGTGACGGTTTGAGAAAGGCCTTCTTAAAGTCTCCTTTAAAATTTGGGCGCATGACTTCTGGTTATACAAGCAGAAGATTTCACCCAGTCCAAAAAAGATACAAAGCACACAAGGGAACAGATTATGCTGCACCAACCGGCACCCCTATTTTGGCCACTGGAGATGGCACCGTATCAAAAGCCAGCTATACCAAAGGAAACGGGAAGTATGTCAAGTTAAAGCACAACAGCACATATAGCACTCAGTATCTTCACATGAGCAAGAGAGCTGTGCGAGTTGGGCAGTTTGTAAGGCAAGGAGATGTGATAGGATACGTAGGGTCAACCGGACTCGCTACTGGCCCGCATGTCTGTTACAGATTTTGGAAAAATGGCGCTCAAGTGGACCACCGCAGGGAGAAGTTCCCATCGACAGAACCTGTGAGTTCTGAAAACAACGCGAGTTATTCCGAGGTCATTAAACTATTCAACAATCAGCTCGAAAAAGTTGACCTGCCCAGTACAGATGAGATTACGTCTGTAAACTAAGTCCCTTCTATGCGCCTGTCAATCTGCAGGTTGCTTCTATTAGCAATGTCTTTGAACTGCAAGGATCTGTGAAAGAAATGACTTTTATGGATTACTTGTCAATACACTGTAATGAGCGCTGTCAACTAAGACAAATGGCTATATTTGGCTTGCATAATCATTAATACGTAAAAATGAAGAAAATTTATTCAATCGCATGTGCTTTGCTAGTAGTAGCAGGGCTTAATGCACAAAGTGCTAGTAAAGTAATCACGGAGCGCGCGGCAGAGAAAAACCAAGAAGGTGTTATCTCTCGTGTGAATACTGATTACCTTAACGAGCTAAGACAAAAAGGAAACCTTGTTGACATTTGGACAAGTGACTTTTCAAATGCTGCTGACTGGAGTCTCAGTAATAGTAGTGCACCAGCAGTAGACTGGACGATTGGTTCAACTGGACCTACTGGGTATTTCACTAACGCTTTGGGTGCTATAGCCTCAACGTCAGGTGGAGATTTCGCCATGTTTGACAGTGATTTCGCAGGAGACCCTGCAAACGGTGGAGATGGATACAGTAGTGTTCAAGATTCATATATCACAAATGCTACGGCTATTGACCTAAGTACATACCCAAGTGTTATTGTTTCTTTTGAGAGCTACTACCGTCAATTTAATGACTTGGTATTCTTTGAAGTAAGTACAGACCTTACTAACTGGACATCTACTCAAGTTCAAGCAAACCTTGGTTCTAACAACACAAGTGAGAACCCAACATTAGAGGCATTCAACATCTCTTCAACAGCTGGTGGTTCTCCAAGTGTGTATATCAGATTTAGATATACTGGTTCTTGGGACTACGCGTGGATGGTTGATGACGTTATCGTTTCTGAGCAACTTGCAGATGACTTGAAGATGAACTTCTCACTTGTTACTCATCAGCCAGCTACTGGTCATGAGTATGGAATGGTTCCTGCTTCTCAGCTAGGTGACATCACTGTAGGTGGAGAGTTTTACAACTTCGGTACAGACACTCAAGAAAACTGTTCTGTTGATGTACAAATGACAGACGGGTCAGGAGCAACAGTAATTGATGCTGCTACTGCCGGTGCTTCTGTAGCTTCAGGAGACACACTTGCTGTAGACTATGTAGAGAGTGGTATCACTTGGACTGAAGGACTGTACAACACGGAGTTCACGTTGACCTCTGATAACGAGCAGCCTGGATCTGGAAACTTTGATGACAATACTGCATCACGTGTATTCGCTGTAAATAACGGTGCTTATGCGCTTGATGGTATTGACGTGTATCCAAACCCAGTGCTTTCTTCTCTTGGTACAAATTCATTTACAGGAGGTGAAGATGACTTCATGATGATGACTGAGTACATTGTTGATCAAGACGTGACTGCATTTGGTGTAGAGTTCTTGGTGACTAATACTTCAGTTGCTGGAGCAACAATTTTCGCTGCACTACTTGATACGACAGATGTACTCAATGACAATGTAGATTCAGGATTCTGGCTTGCTACATCTGAAGAGTATGTGCTTACAGATGAAGATATTGCTGCGGGTACTGTGACTCTTCTTTTTGAAGATGAAATAACACTTACGCCAAATGCATATTATGCAGGTCTTCAAACGTTTAGTGATCTTAACTCTAATGACATTAGAATTCTAGATGACGCAACAATTCCTCAGCCAGGAAACGCTTCAATGATTGGAATCTCTGGAGACGGTGTATTCTCTAACGGAAACGCATTGGCCATCAGATTGATGACTGACGAGACTGGAAGTGTAAACAGTGTTGAAGAAATAGAGCAAGTGGTACTGAGAACTCAAAGTGTTCCTAACCCAGCTACTGACTTCACAAGAATTTCTTTCGAATTGATCTCTTCACAGAATGTATCAATCGTTGTGACTGACGTGACAGGAAAA
>CAYSDH010000056.1:15144-21712 GCA_964429805.1 uncultured Flavobacteriales bacterium | reverse complement strand
CAGGAACATTGCTCTTTGATTGGGACAATGACGGTACAGGTGATACAGATGATACTGAAGACCTTTCTGCCCTAGCAGCTGGAACGTACATTTTGCAAATCACAGATGACAATCTCTGTACATATGACACCACAATTGTCGTTACCGAACCAAACACAATGCTCTTTGATGCGACAGTGACGAATGTCGATTGTAACGGAAATGCAACTGGATCAATTGACATTTCTCCAACAGGCGGAACAGGAACTTTACTATTCGATTGGGACACGGACGGCACTGGAGATACGGACGATACGGAAGACTTATCATCTCTCGTTCCTGGAACCTATGTTCTTCAGATTACTGATGACAATCTCTGTACGTATGACACGACCATCGTGATTGCGGAGCCTGAACAATTTTTCTTCAACGCGACAGTAGTGGAGATAGACTGTAATGGTAATAGCAGTGGGTCAATTGATCTTGAGCCAACTGGAGGAACGCCTACTCTTATTTATGACTGGAATACCGATGGTCTTGGTGACAATGATGATACCCAGGATCTCAGTTCACTCACCGCTGGAACATACACGGTGTTCATCACTGATGGAAATCTTTGTTCCTATGATACCACGATTGTCATCTCAGAGCCAGATGAGTTATCGATGACGCACACGCAAGTCAATGTGTTGTGCAATGGTGCGAGCACTGGAAGTATAAATCTTGACATTGTCGGAGGTGTAACTCCATATACAGTCGATTGGGACACCGATGGTTTTGGTACTCCAAATACTGAAGACCTTACATCGATTGCAGCAGGAACATACAAGGTCCGTGTCAACGATGCCAATGGATGTAGTATAGCCGAGGCGACTTATATTCTCACAGAACCAGATGCGCTATCATACACAGAGATCCATGAAAACATTAGCTGTAATGGCTATGCCGATGGTAGTATTGACATCACTGTACTAGGTGGTGTGCCGCCATATGAATACGACTGGGACAATGACGGACTAGGCGAAACGCCACTGGATGACCCTCAGGATTTGGTCAATTTGCCTTCAGGGTTTTATACAGGTACGATTTACGATGCCAATGGATGTTCAGTCTCTATTTCTTCTATTCAACTGACCCAACCAGCAGGAATGGCGATCTCTAATGTGCCAAGTCTTGCTACCTGTGCAGATGGAAGTAATGGAGCGATTGACTTAGCTGTTGGAGGAGGTACATCGCCTTATACTTATGACTGGAACAACGATGGAACAGGCGATTTTAATGACACACAAGATTTGACTGGACTCCCAGTTGGAGAGTACATAGTCGAAGTCATGGATGCATTGGGCTGTACTATTAGAGATACTGTAGACATAGGTTATTCAACAGTGATCATATTGGATACGACCTTGACTAATGTCGCATGTGAAGGTGAGAGTACAGGTAGTATTATTGTCAGTGTTGGTGGAAATGGAACTCCACCTATAAAATTGGATTGGGGTCATCTGCCAGGTAATGATAATCCAGCGTTTATTTCTGGGCTTGCTGCTGGTACCTATAGTGTCGTTGTTACCGATGCCAATGGTTGTTCTGTTGCGGAGTCTTATGAAATTACAGAGCCAACTGAGTTGGATATCACACTCTCAAAAGTCAACACATCATGTTCAAGCATTTCAGATGGAGAAGCTTCGGTAGTGATTAATGGTGGTACAGAGCCTTATTTTATCAACTGGAACAATGGTGGAAACACGCCAACTATAACCGGCTTAGAAGCAGGATGGCATAGTGTCACAGTGACGGATGACAATGGTTGTGCTGTCGTTGATTCAATTGAGATTCCATTTATCGACTTGTTAACGATAGACGCTAACATCGCTTCTTCATACAACGGCCTTTCATTGAGTTGTACTGGCGCCACGGACGGAGCGGCTTCAACGGTGACAGAAGGCGGACTTACAAGTTACTCTTATGAATGGACCAATGGCTTTGGAGAGCCAGCATTCTCCCAATCTGGATCTGCTCTAACGGGTGTTGGTGCGGGCACCTATGTCGTTACCATCACGGATGGTCGAGGATGTACAGCAAAAGACTCGGTCACCTTTGTCGACCCTGTTCCATTTACTGCAACTATCACCAATGATGTGTTGTACAATGGACAAGATATATCGTGTGATGGTGAAGCTGATGGGGCAATTATTGTCAATACAACTAACGGTTTTCCAAACTACGATTACGAGTGGAATACCTTTGAAACTACTCAGTCCATTTCAAATCTTTCAGAAGGAACTTATTCTGTTCAAGTAACTGATGACAATGATTGTATCGCAACTGCATCTATCACACTGACCGATCCTGACCCATTAACGCTGACACTAAACCCTGTTACTTCTGGTGGATTTGAAGTTTCTTGTGAAGGAGGAAGCGATGGCGAAGTTGCGGCAGATGTAACCGGAGGTACAAGTCCGTATACATATAGTTGGCATGATGGTACAACTGTCGTTTCAATAGCGCAAACGGCTACTGGGCTTAGTGCAGGATTTTACGAAGTAACGGTCACAGATGCCAATGGCTGCTCGATAGTAGATGACATCGTCCTCTCTGAACCAACACCAATGACGGTGACTACTGTTACTCAGTCACCAACTGATTGTGGTCTTACAGATGGTATTATTCAAGTAAATGTCACGGGAGGGGTCACACCATACGAGTATAGCCTCAACACATCAACTGGGCCTTGGCAATCGTCTCAATTCTTCTCAGGTCTCGCTACAGGTTCATATACAGTGTATGTGCGTTCTGGAAGCAGCACATGTATGGTCTCAAGCAGTGCCATCGTGCCTGCCGCTGAGGTGCCAGACATTGACAATGTCACAATTATAAATCCGGCCACAGCGACTAGTAATGACGGAGGTTTGTTGATACAAGCAAGTGGAGATGGTACCGCATTGCAGTACAGAATTTTAGGATTGACAGGATGGCAATCAGACAATGTATTCAATGGCCTAGATGAAGGAACAATCACACTTCAAGTGCGATATCTAAGTCAGAATTGTATCGCAGAAGAGATCATCACCTTGGTTGCAGGTGGCGGAGTTGTCGGAACACCTAGCGAAACACAAATCTGCTCTGAAGAACTGAACGGAACTAACTTCTTAGAGACGTACTATATCCCTATTCCTGACCAAGATCTCTTTGATGCCTTTGAAGGTATTGCGAACAATCCGGGTGCAATTCAAGACCCAATGTTCCACTACAATTCAATCGGAATAGTTGAGGCTGGTACGATTATCTACTTCGACCATTGGGAAGATGGCTATGAGGCAAATCCAGAATTTCCAGTGCAGGGAACCAGTAAAGTCTGGGGAGATGGAGACGTGGACAATGGATTCCTCCCGTCACACCCGACCGATATTTTCCAATCTTCGGATATCATTATTCTTGACAATCAAATCGACCTCTCTGCACCGTCTGCATCAGATTACGATGCTGGAGATAAGTTTGTCTCTAGAGGTGACCTGGCCTATACAAGAATGGGATGGGCGGATAATCCGGGCTCCTTCCTTGGTGGTGCAGCTGAGGTCTATGCAGTTGATAAATGGGGATTGCGATATGATCTTCCTGTCGGAGAGAATGTGACCACAGAAGAGTTGTTTCAATACACGGCAGTGTCTATTCAAGCTGGCCCAGGTGGTTCGTTTGTCACAGTTGATGACAATGGTACTATCGTAACTAGAAACTTGATAGAGGGAGAAAGTTGGTTAGTAGAAAACCTAGACTCACGTACTTCTATTACAGGAACCAATCCTATTCATGTGGTGATGTTGACTGGTGATGTAGGCTCTAATTATGAGTCCAGATTCTTTACGCTCACACCTACAGATAACTGGAGTAGTCAATATTACAATCCTGTTTCAACGCCCTTTAACAACCATACCCGTGTGTTTATGTACAATCCGGGGCCGTCTACCTTTACAATTTCTGCAGAAGATGAGTTTGGAATAGTTGATACTGAATTCATGTCTGTCGGAGAGACATGGTCTGTGATTGTAAACAACAATCGAGGAAGTAAATTCTATAGTAGTGGAGATGAACCATTCTACGCCATTGCAGCAATTGATACAAGACAAGGTACAGCTGGTACTTCTAACAATGGTCAAGGTTCAGATTGGGGTTATGCCTTGATTCCCTACGAAGATTTGAGTGGACAGATCACCTTGGTCGGATTCGCACCAGGAGATAATCCAGTAGCCGGTACAGGTCTCAACGGAGCCCCTATATGGATTACTGCTGATCACCCACCTGGGTCGAGTTTCGCTGGAAATCCAATTGGTATCACCGTAGACTACAACAATGGAGCAGGCCCACAGGTCTTGGCTACAGAGCCCGAGCTTGGACAGTGGAAACTAAAAGACTGGACGGATAACGATGCGACAGGAACAAAAATTTGGGTGTCTGACGGTTCAGATGCCTTTATTGCAGGAGCCTATGGACAGGACCCAACGGGATTGGCAGGTGGTAACTCCGTTCTTGATTTGGGTACAGGACTATTCAATAAAATTCCTTTTGCGGCAGGGAAGTGTGTCGATCTCTATACCGATTTCACAGGAAATGGACTTTATGATGAGTGTGATGAAGTGATCTATACACTCATCATCCGGAATACGGGCTCACTTCCTTTGGCGGGTGGGTCGATCAATATCACTGATACGCTTTCGAGTGCACTGACCTATGTTCCAGGTACAGCGACTACATTCTCAGGTTCTGGAATTAACACAGTGCCTGATGACCCCATGCCGTCATCACCATTCCCATTCGATCAAAATGGATACATTTTTACTGATGACGTTGCGGCTGGAGATTCTGTTCTTGTCACCTTCGTTGCCTCTATCAACGATGCTAGTTCGGCTGCCTTTATAGGTAATACAGCCCATATTACCAACATCAATACGAGCCTCTCTCCTCAAGTGTCATTCCCTGCTCAAAACCCAGCAATTGTATCCCTGCCAGGCATAGAAGGCGATACACTTGTGGACTGTAGCCTAGCACTTATCGAACCACCATATCGAGATACGTGCCTGTCTCAATTGTTCATCAACGAGAAGAACTGGACGCTCGAAAGCGTCTCCAATGCACTTGGCGGGCACCTTGGCCCAGACGCTTTTGATGGTGATGTGGATACGTACTGGTCAACAAGTTCGGCAAGCGGATTCCCTAAGACTATTACAATCGATATGGAGACAGTCGAACTCGGTATTCTTGGATTTAAGTACATTCCTAGGCAAGATGCCGCAGCTGGCCGTATCAATGCTTACGAGATATACGTGAGCCTTGACGGGTCTACTTGGGGAGCTCCTGTGTCATCTGGAAATTGGGTCAATGATGATTTGACCAAGAGTGTGACCATACCAGAAGTCGATGCGCGATATGTTCAACTCAGAGCATTGAGTGCGCATGGAGGAAATGAAGTGGCCGCAGCTGAAATCTCTGTTCTCGTCTGTGATCAGGACGTGTCTTATAGCGAATCGAGCACACAAACATCTGATGGTTCTTGTACAGACTTTGCCTATACGCTTACCAGAGATTGGGAAGTAGAAAATTACTGTGGCAATGTGGCTACTCAGACCCAAGTTATCACGGTTCAAGATACTGTTGCGCCTGAGCTATTTGGCATACCTGATGACATCACTGTTTTTCCTTCGGATGTACCTCCACCGGCAAGCCCAACAACAGTTGATAATTGTGATGGGTCACCAATCATTACCTATGATGCGGATACGACCATGGTCGGCTGTCTGACTTATATCACAAGAACTTGGACCTCAACAGATGCCTGTGCCAATGCGACAAGTGACAGTCAAGTCATCGAAGTGTTGACGTGTCCAGAAGACTGCACGAATGGAGTTGATGATGACGGTGACGGTCTAGTTGATTGTGACGATCCTGATTGTTTTGCCGGACTAGCAGTCGTGTCAAATAATGATACCATCGTCTGTAATGGAGAAAATGTGAACCTCTTGGCTACTGCCTCTGGGGGGACAGGTCCATATACCTATTCTTGGGACAATGGTCTAGGTGCTGGTCCAGCACATACTGTGGCAGTGACGACTAACAGAACCTACACAGTGACCGTTACAGATACCCATGGTTGCACAAGCACAGCTGCGACAGTCGTAACAGTAAACAGTGGTCTTGTTAGTCAATTGAGTTTCGTTAATGGGGCAACGACAATCAATATAGTAGACGGAAATACATACAATCTTTCATCGCTACCTCCGACATTTTATATCAGAGCTGCCAATGCATCCAATACAGGAAGTGTTCATTTCGACATCAGTGGGTCACATACTGAGCTATACTACGACAATGATGCGGAGTATCGCTACCCAGAATTCACGGACTTCAATTTTGGAATTGGAACATACACTATCTGCGCTACTCAGTACGCCATGGATGACACGTTAGGTGGAGAGTGTAATCAAATCTGTGTCACCTTTACGCTAGACGACAACGAAATTTGCTATGACGGAATAGACAATGACGGTGATGGCCTTATTGACTGTGAGGATGGTGATTGTAATGGAAATGCCGATTG
>CAYSDH010000056.1:0-15125 GCA_964429805.1 uncultured Flavobacteriales bacterium | reverse complement strand
ACATTACAGACGACATTGACCTTGATGATGACAATGACGGTATACTCGATATTGTAGAGAATAACTGCCCAGACACTTGCGATACTGACAATGATGGAGTGCCAGATTGGTTTGATCTTGACTCAGACAACGATGGAATTTTTGATGTCATCGAGGCCGGTGGAAACGACCCGAATGGGGATGGTGTAATCGGCTCCGGATTATTTAACGATGGAGATAATGATGGATGGAGTGATATTGTCGATAATGACAATGGAGGAACTGCACTACCTGATACCGATAGTGACTCTGATGGTGACCCAGATAGGATTGAACTGGACGCTGACAACGATGGTTGTAATGACGTGATTGAAGCAGGCTATTCTGATGATGACATGGATGGACTACTTGGCAATAGTCCAACCAGTGAAGACTTTGATGGACTCGTTACTTCTGCTTCAGATGGCTATACGACACCAGCCGATTTGGAACCAAATAGTGTCTTTGACTTCCAAGAGGCTCATGCTATATCCATTTCTTGTCCGTCAACGATAACAGCCAGCACCGATGTTGATGCGTGTGATGCGATGGTGACTATCGCCCTTCCAACAGTCATAGACTATTGCGGTGACTTTGCCATTACCAACGACCAAAATGCTGGAGCAGCAGCTACTGGCACTTATCCTGTTGGAACGACAGAAGTGACCTATACTGCCGTTGACTCATCTGGTGCTTTGGTGTCTTGTTCATTTGATGTGATCATCTCTGATGGGCAGCAGCCTACTCCGACACTGGCAACGCTTCCAGATGTGACAGGAGAATGCAGTGCAACCGCTACAGCTCCGACTGCAAATGACAATTGCTCAGGCGCCCTTGTTGGAACCACGACAAGTCCGACAACATACACCACCCAAGGAACACACACTATCATCTGGACGTACACCGATGCAGCAGGAAACTTCATTCAGCAAGATCAGGACATTGTAGTAAACGATATCACAGCACCTGTGCCAGACCTTGCTACTTTGCCAGTTGTAACTGCAGAATGCGACACGACTATTTCAGCACCTACAGCAACAGATGGGTGTGTAGGGTCTGTCACAGCAACCACCACGGATCCGTTGACTTATTCGTCTCAAGGTTCATATACGGTCACCTGGACATACAATGATGGAAATGGTAATACGAGCCAGCAAACGCAGACGGTCAATATCAATGATTCGACTGACCCTATTCCGTCTGTGTCGAGTCTTCCAGATGTAATCGCTCAGTGTGACACCGTCTTGACAGCGCCAACGGCTACTGACAATTGTGCTGGGTCTGTTACGGCAACCACGACTGCAGCCACTTCTTATTCAGCGCAAGGAACGTATTCATTGACGTGGACTTATGACGATGGCAATGGCAATACGGTCAGTCAAACACAAAATGTGATTATCGATGATACTATTGACCCAGTGCCTGCGGTAGCATCTCTTCCAGAAGTTAATTCAGAATGTGGTCTTGATTTGACTCCACCAACAGCAGTTGACAATTGCGAAGGGACAATTACTGCGACTACCGACTCATTAAATTATTATGTTCAAGGAACCTATGTAGTCACATGGACTTATGATGATGGAAACGGCAATACGAGCCAGCAAACTCAAGATGTTGTTATAAATGACGTAAGCAACCCAGTACCAGATCTTGCAAGCCTGCCCGATGTTGTTGAGGAATGTGATGCAAGCTTGATACCACCAACTGCAACTGATGCATGTGCAGGTGCCTTGATTGGCTTCACTACTGACACAATGTACTATGACATGCAGGGCAGTTATCTTGTGACTTGGAACTATGATGATGGCAACGGAAACATCGTTCAGCAAACGCAGAATGTAATACTCGATGACATCACAGATCCAGTGGCAGTGTGCCAAACAGTTACACTCAACCTTGGTGATGGGACAGTGGTCTTGGATGCTGATACGATTGATGGCGGTAGCTCAGACAATTGTGCGGGCTGGACCTTAAGCGTTACACCAGATACCTTTACCGAAATTGGGACCTATAACGTAACGTTGACCATTACTGATGTCGGTGGCAATACAGATCAATGTTCAGTGGACATTGACGTAGTTGATGTCAATCCTCCAACATGTGTCGCTGACACCATTGATGTATATCTCGACATCAACGGAGAGGCGGTGATCAATTCGATTGACTTGGATAATGGGTCCTATGACAATGGTTCGATTGCCAATTACTTCGGTCACGACACCATATTTGACTGTTCTGATATCTTGATTCCTGCCGCTTCATTTGGAGTAGACCTTACACTTACTGATGATGGTGGAAATACCAGCACATGTGAAGCAAGGGTGACGGTCTTGGATACGATTTCTCCTGTAGCTCTGTGCCAAGACATCGTTGTTGCACTTGACTCTATGGGCAATGCATCAATCGATCCTAGCATGATTGACAACGGCTCATGGGACTCATGTGGCGTCACATTGTCACTAGACATTAGCACTTTTGATTGTGACGATTTCGGGGACAATACTGTCATCTTAACAGCCACTGATCCTTCTGGAAATACAAATTCTTGTACTGCAAATGTTGAAATCACAGATCCGATTCTGCCTTGGTTTGACTGTACAAATTCATTCTCAGTGGATACTGATCCTGGTACCTGTTCTGCTGTTGTGAACTACACCATACCAGGCGTGACTGATAATTGTGGAAACGGAATAGTAGCAAGCCCATCTTCAGGACACAGCCCGGGAGACGCCTTCCCGGTAGGGATAACTTGGGTGGCTTACTCAGCATCTAATCCTACTGATGGAGTGACTACATTATGTGTATTCCCTATTCAGGTAACTGACGGAGAAGACCCGACATTAAACTGCCCTTCTGACATTGATGTGAGCGTCAATGCCGACTGTGAATTTATCGTAGATAATTACATTCCGTTGCTTTCTGCGAGTGATAATTGTACGTCTTATGATGACCTGACTATTACGCAGTTTCCAGATTCTGGTACAGTCCTTACTGGAACTACGACTGTGACGTTTACGGTCACTGACGAAGAAGGAAACGATTCCACTTGTTCATTTGATTTGATAGTCACTGACACGACAGACCCAGTAATCGATGCAACGACTTGTCCAAATGACACAACAGTATTCCTCGATGCCAACTGTCAATATGAGATGGCAGACTTTACGGGCTTCTTGACCGTAACAGACAACTGTACGGCTGATGCCTTGGTGACGATTACACAGTCGCCATCAATTGATTCGGTTATTACAGATCACGGTACTGTGGTGCCAGTGACCTTGACTGCAAGCGATGCTAACGGTAACACAACGCTGTGTACATTTGACATAACGGTAGAGGATAACACACCACCTACAATTGATTTGTTGAGCTGTCCAAACGACACTACGGTAAGCATGAGCGGGACTTGTGATTATCAGTTGGCGGACTTCACAGGCTTCATCACAGTGAGTGATAACTGTATCGACCCAACAGCATTGGTTATTTCTCAGTCGCCTCCAGCAGATACAATTTTGACTGGTCACGGATCAGTACACACCATCACATTGAGTGTCGATGATGGTAACGGAAACATCACGACTTGCGCATTTGAATTGACGGTCGAAGACACAACTCCACCCACAATTGTGAGCTGTCCTGGAAACGATAATGTATCTGCAAATGATGACTGTGAGTATGTGGTAGGAGATTACACTGGACTAGTGGTCGTGACGGATAACTGTGGAGCGCCAACGACAGTGACCATCACGCAGAATCCTGCAGTTGGTGACACAATCACAGGCACGACTAGTGTAATTGTCACAGCAACCGATCAAAATAATGTGTCGGCTACATGCTCATTTGATATCATCATTGATGACACGACTGACCCTGTCATTGATGCAACGACTTGTCCAAATGACACAACAGTATTCCTCAATGCCAACTGCCAATATGAGATGGCAGACTTTACGGGCTTCTTGACCGTAACAGACAACTGTACGGCTGATGCCTTGGTGACGATTACACAGTCGCCATCAATTGATTCGGTTATTACAGATCACGGTACTGTGGTGCCAGTGACCTTGACTGCAAGCGATGCTAACGGTAACACAACGCTGTGTACATTTGACATAACGGTAGAGGATAACACACCACCTACAATTGATTTGTTGAGCTGTCCAAACGACACTACGGTAAGCATGAGCGGGACTTGTGATTATCAGTTGGCGGACTTCACAGGCTTCATCACAGTGAGTGATAACTGTATCGACCCAACAGCATTGGTTATTTCTCAGTCGCCTCCAGCAGATACAATTTTGACTGGTCACGGATCAGTACACACCATCACATTGAGTGTCGATGATGGTAACGGAAACATCACGACTTGCGCATTTGAATTGACGGTCGAAGACACAACTCCACCCACAATTGTGAGCTGTCCTGGAAACGATAATGTATCTGCAAATGATGACTGTGAGTATGTGGTAGGAGATTACACTGGACTAGTGGTCGTGACGGATAACTGTGGAGCGCCAACGACAGTGACCATCACGCAGAATCCTGCAGTTGGTGACACAATCACAGGCACGACTAGTGTAATTGTCACAGCAACCGATCAAAATAATGTGTCGGCTACATGCTCATTTGATATCATCATTGATGACACGACTGACCCTGTCATTGATGCAGCCAGTTGTCCAAACGATACCATAGTCCACTTAGATGCGGCTTGTCAATATGTGATTGGAGACTATACAACTGAATTGACAGTGACAGATAACTGTAGTCCACTTTCCAATATTACTGTGACACAAATGCCAGCAGTAGGAACTCTGCTTACGCATCACAACGATGTGGAGACAGTTGTGTTAACAGTAACTGATGCTAATGGAAATAATACGACTTGCGAATTTGATATTACATCTATTGATGTGACTGATCCGCAGATTACTTGTCCTGCCGATATTGAAGTGAATACGAGTTTGAACTCATCGACTGCCTTGGTAACCTATACTGCACCAGTTGGAACTGACAACTGTAGCGGACAGGTAACTACTCAGTCGGACACCACCGGATATAGCAATGGAAGCAGCTTCCCAGTAGGAATTACAACACTGGAATACACAGTCACTGATTCTGCAGGAAACTCGGTGTCGTGTTCATTCGACATTACGGTGATTGACAACTCGGGACCAGATTTCCCAGATTGTCCAGTGACACCATTCTTCTTTGATGCCTCTTTAGGATTCTGTAGCACAGATACCGTAGTTACGCTGCCTATTCCTGAGCCAACAGACAATGACGGAATTGCTAGTCTCTATAATGACTACAACAACACAGGTGATGCCAGTGATGTCTACCCAGTTGGAACTACACTAGTTTGGTGGATTGCAGAAGACTTGAGTGGCAATATTGATAGCTGCTTGTATGAAGTAATAGTGCTTGATGTGGAGGCGCCTTCTAACTTGGTATGTCCTTCTGACACGGCCATTGTGGCAACTATTGGACAGTGTGGAATAGACAGTGTGCTCGTTAACCTTACGTTGCCGACTGCATATGATCCTTGTGATACGATTGTAATCACGAATGATGCGCCAGCTATTTATCCAGTAGGACAAACAACAATCAACTGGACAATTGCCGACACGTCTGGCAACGAGGTGTACTGTGCTCAGGTGGTGACCATTTTAGATGAGGAAACTCCGTCAAATGCCGTCTGCCCGAATGACACAATTATTTCTGCCACTATGGGAGAGTGTGGTATAGACAGTGCGCTAGTTAATCTTACTTGGCCAACTGCTTATGACCCGTGTGATACATTGCTCATCACTAATGATTCACCATCGTATTATGATGTGGGAGAAACCTTGGTGACATGGACTATTGCTGATACTTCTGGCAACGCCATTTACTGTTCTCAACTCGTGACAATAGAGGATAATGAAAACCCAGTTGTCGACTGTGCACCTGCTGTGACAGACACGGCTACAATCGGTCAATGTGGAGTGCTCGCTTCTCTAGTTGATATTGGTATGACTACTGCAACTGATAATTGTGCGGTGCAGTCAATCACTAACAACGCGCCAATAATGTATCCAGTTGGGTCTACGCTTGTGGTGTGGACGGTTACAGATATACATGGTAATGTGACTACTTGTAATCAGCTGATTACAATAGTTGACACGGAGCTCCCTACCGTACTCAGCTGTCCGGTAGACACTACGTTTACTGCCGATGTTGGAGAGTGTGGAACAGATATCGCTAATGTGACATTAGTAGAGCCAACGGCAGAAGACCCTTGCGGAAATCTGACTATCACGCATGATGCGCCATCGTTTTTCCCAGTTGGAGAAACGCAGGTGACATGGACTATTGAAGACCTTAGTGGCAATCAGGAGTTCTGTTACCTCACCGTAACAATCACTGACGATGAGACGCCAACGGTTATCTCTTGTCAGTCTGATATTACGGTAAACTCTGAGCCAGGATTGTGCGGAGCAACAGTGACCTATACTGACCCAGTCATGACTGACAATTGTGGTACGGTGACATGTGCGCTTCAGCAAGGTTTAGCAAGCGGCTCTACCTTCCCAGTAGGGGTGACCACTATCCTCATTGAGTGCACAGACTCTCATGGAAATAGTAATACATGTCAGTTTGACATTACAGTACTTGACGTTGAGTTCCCAGTACTCGTTGCACCAACAGATGTGAGCATTACACCAATTGAAGGTTCGTGCTCGGCCACTGTAGATTACACTATTCCGGTAGGAATAGATAACTGTCCAGATGTCGTCACAACTCAAATTGATGGCTCAGGATTGACAGCGGGAATGGAGTTCCCAGTGGGAACAACAACACTGACATATCAGACAGTTGACGCGTCAAGCAACACAACGACTATCTCGTTTGACGTGTTAGTTGAAGATACAGAATTGCCAATCTTAACTTGGTGTCCGCCTAATGTGAATGTGACGGCAGACAATATAAACTGTTCTGCACTCATTGATATGGAGGTGCCAACGGCAACTGATAACTGTTCAGACGTGATTATTACAAATGACTATAACGGAACGGCCAGTGCCGATGATACTTATCCAGTAGGAATCACCATTGTGAATTGGACTATCAGCGATTTTGCTGGTAATTCATTGTCTTGTCAAGTCGTTGTAACAGTGACTGATGATCAGGCGCCAGAGATTACCTGTCCTAGTGATATAACGGTTACTGCAGGTGCTGAAATGTGTGATGCGCTTGTGACAGTTCCTACACCAATCACAACTGATAACTGTACAGTAGCAGAGGTATGGAATGACTACAATGGCACGGACAATGCGAGCGGAACATTCCCGCTCGGAGACACAGAAGTAATATGGTTTGTAGAAGATCAGTCAGGTAACATAAGTGAGTGTACCATGACCGTTACGGTTGAGACGCCTTATGCGCCAATCATCAATTGTATTTCTGACACTATGGTATTCTCTGCGCCAGGTATCTGTGGTATTGACATGGTGTTGGCACCAACTGAGGCTTCTCTAGAATGTAGTATCGTAGAGATCAGCAATGACTATAATGGCACTGACAATGCGAGTGGTTATTATGAAGTTGGAGTCACCAATGTGACGTGGACGGTTACAGATATTTCTGGCAACGTGAGTACCTGTACTCATGTAGTCACTGTGATTGACGATGAGCTACCGACCATCGATTGTCCTGATGACATTTCCCTGTCCAATGACCCTGGAGAGTGCGGAGCGATTGTGACATACTCTACGCCAGTTGTCTGGGACAATTGTGAGGTGCAGTCACTGGTGCTAGCAGAAGGCTATCCTTCCGGTTCGTATTTCCCGGTTGGCGTGACCACCATGACTTTTATAGTGACAGATGCGTCTAATAACCAAGACTCATGCTCGTTTGAGGTAAACGTGATAGATGATGAAGCTCCGCTGATTGAGTGTCCATTAGACATCGTGTCTTTAGACTCGTTGGTGTCATTTGACTATCCGTTCTTCTCTGACAATTGCTATGCAGAAATCATATTGACTACGCCTATAGACTCTGGGCAAGTGTTCCCTCATGGCTATAGTGATGTGTGCTTTGCAGTGTCTGACTTGTATGGAAATGCGGATTCCTGTTGTTTCAACATTTTGGTCAACAAACCACCAGTTGCCATTAATGATACAACGGTGCTCTTTGAGTCTGATGAAGTAATTACGGTTGATGTGCTTGATAACGATTACGACCTTGATGGAGACTCCATTTTTATAGAGAGTTATACCACAGGACTAGGCACGGTCTTCTTTGACGAAAATGGACTAATGATTTATGACATACCAAACAACTTCTGTGGAATTGACTCCATGATGTACATCATTTCTGATGTGTTTGGCGCCACGGATACGGCATGGGTGTTTGTAGAGATAGAGTGTAGTCCTGTCATATTTGTGCCTGAAGGATTCTCACCAAATGCTGATGGGGTGAATGATGTGTTGAGAATACTTGGACTGAGACAATTCCCAGAAAACAAGATTTCCATCTTCAACAGATGGGGTCATAAGGTCTACAGTTCAGCGCCATACAGAAATGATTGGGATGGAAAATCGCAGTCATTTATGACTCTAGGTGCAACCATTTTGCCAAGAGGTACGTATTACTATGTACTCGACCTTGGAGATGATAAGTCGAAGCCTATTAAAGGCTTCATATATATCAATCCACGATGAGGCTATTGAAAAAGTGAGAGAGATGAGAGGAGTTAGGATATTGGCACTAACATTGGCATTGTTAAGTGTGTTAACAGATGTTTGCGGACAACAAGAGGCTATGAACGCCCAGTTCATTACAAACACGCTAGCATTTAATCCGGGTTATGCTGGCTATAAAATGCGCCAGGCAGTTACTGTCGATGTAAGAAATCAGTGGGTGGGCTTTGATGGCGCACCAGTCACCACTAATATAAGTTTCGATATCGCGTCAAAGCGTCACCGTGGAATGTCTTACGGGGCAAATTTGTTGTATGATAAAATAGGACCTACCTCAGAAGTAGCATTGCAAGGTATAGTGGCTTATGGATTTAGACTAGACGCTCGGTCCATGCTGACTATCGGATTGAAAAGTGAAATGTCAGTTTTCCAGGCAAATTTTACAGACTTGGATTTAACCTCTGAAGTCTTCAATGTCGAAGACGTTAATTTCTCGTACAATCCAAGTAAGGTGTTACTTGCCAATTTTGGTGTCGGTGCGTTTTATGATACAGAAGACTTTTTTGTTGGAGTCAGTACACCAAGATTCTTGAAGAATAGATTGGAAGGAAAAAATCCTGACCTAACGATTTACAACAGTTCGAGAGGAAAAAGTGAGCCGACATATTACCTCATGGGTGGATATAACCTCAAGCTAAATGCAGCGATGGAGTTTCAGCCGTCTATGCTAACAAGAGCCACTATTGGAGCGCCACTCTCAGTGGGGTTTTACGGAACCATGATTCTTAAGAAGAGCCTGAAGCTCGGAGCATTCTACAACTTCAAAGAGGTAGTAGGTGGAATGGTCTACTTCCATGTAAATAAGAAAACAGAAATAGGTTACTCATTTGATGTGGCAGCCAACGAGTTGATACGCACAAACTTTGGAAGTCACGAGGTGACGATGACCTATAATTTCAGGAAGATAAATCGAAAGATAGTCTACCCACGAAGATTTTAAGAAAGACAATTATTATTGACATTATTGATGAAAAACGCACTAAAAATAGTAGCAGTTTTGACCTTGTTCATTTCAATCGGACTAGAGTCAGATGCGCAAGTTAAGAGAGGAGATTTCTTCTTTGAGAAATTCGAATATGGACAGGCACTTGAGGCGTATCAGTTTGCCTACAAGGAGCAGCATGTTCAAAATCCATACATCTTAAGAAAGATTGCATTGACCCACCGTATGCTGGGTAACATGAATGAATCGTACGAGTGGTACAAGCGCACCATTCATAGAGATCAGTCTAACTACTTAGATTTCTTGTACTATGCAGAAGCACTCAAGTACAAGAAAAAGTACAAGGAAGCGAAGAAATTCTACAACAAGTACAACAAGAAAGTACCTGGTGATAGACGTGCTATTCTGCACTTAGAAAATCTGAATTATGTAGAAGAGCTGCATCGCGATTCTATCTATTATTCTGTGACCCCATTGGGCATGAATACAGATAAGCCTGAGTTTGGTCTGACCAAATATGAAGACGGTTATCTGTACTCTGCAGTGGGAGTTGTTAATCCCGAATTAGGTGAAGGAATCTACAGCAAAGATGAGGTCCAGGTCATGTACTTGGATGTGTATCATGCGTCTATAGATGGTGACGGTGAGTTGCACGTAGGTAAACCCATGAATAGTGAAATAAACTCCAAATATCATGACGGCCCGGTGCATTATGACGCGGTCAATAAGGAGTTAATTATCACCAGAAGTAATGTCCATAAGGACAAACCAGTACTCGATTCGAAAGGTAATGTGAACCTCAAACTCTACTCATCAAAGAGAGTGAATGGAGAGTTTACAGCGCCAGTGGAGTTGCCTTTTAACAGTGATGAAATATCAAATGCCCACCCTACAGTGAGTCCAGATGGTAGTACGCTGTACTTTGCATCAAACGTTGATGGAGGTCTTGGTGAATCAGATATTTGGTTTTGCAAAAGACTAGGAGATGGCTGGGGTCATCCTCAAAATATTGGTACGGTAATTAATACTGAAGGAGATGAAACATGGCCATACTGCTCGGCAGATGGTTGGCTTTACTTCTCGTCTACAGGTCACGCAGGACTTGGAGGGTGCGACATATTTAGAACACGCTTTGACAATGACCTTTGGACGAAACCAGAAAACGTAGGTGCACCGATTAACTCGCACAAAGACGACTTTGGTATAGTCACCGAAAATGACGGTAAGTCAGGATATTTCAGTTCTAATCGTCAGAGTGAAAGTGTCGATGATGACATCTATAAGTTCTCGTATGATCCGCACATTACTATCCGCGCAAAGATTCAAGATGAAAATTCACTTGCAGGCATTGCAGGGGCAATTGCTCGTATATATGACCTTGATGGTAACCTCTTATTTGAACAGTCAGCAGATCCTGATGGCGCGTTTGACTTTAAGATTGAGCCAAAGAAATGTGACTACCTCGTAGAGGTGAGTAATGGTAAAGAATATAGTATGGAGACTATGGAGGTGAAGCACTGTGACAAGCGCTTAAAGCTCTATGACCTCGGGACTATTCAGCTTGGTGAGATGAGGTACATTGCCAGGGGATTGATCAGAGACACAGTCACTGATCAGCCGATTAGAAATTTTGTCTGCACGCTGTACAATGCTGAGAGTGGAGACAAACTGAATATGAAGCTCACTAAAAATGATGGCTATGTGAAGTTCAGTTTACAGCCTGAGACAGATTACAAGTTGACCTTGAGCAAGCAAGGATGGTTTGCCAAAAGCGCACAGTTTTCTACAAAGGGAATGGACCCTGGTACGATTGAGATTGAGCAATATGTAAATCTCGCATTTGAGCAAATAGTGCTCAATAAACCAGTAGAAGTCGACAACATATATTACGACTTGGACAAGTTCTTCATCAGGGATGATGCTAAACCAGAATTGGACAAATTGGTCAAAATGATGACGGATAATCCGACTGTGGTTATTGAGCTAAGCTCACACACAGACTCACAAGGAAGTGATAAGTATAACCTGGCCTTGTCAGATAAGAGAGCCAAGTCTGCCGCGGAGTACATTGTGTCTCAAGGGGTGGAGTTGCAGCGTATCACAGGAAAAGGATACGGTGAGAAGAAGATTAAGAATAAATGTGTCAACGGTGTTTCGTGTGATGACATGAAGCACGGAGAGAACAGAAGGACCGAGTTTAAAGTCCTCAAATTCTAAGTAGAAATTAACATCGAAGATTGAAAACGCTGCCTTATTTACAGGGCAGCGTTTTTAGTGTAAAGCCTTTTTTCTTTAGCTCAATGATTAGTTCATCAAGATAGCGTAGCGTCTTTGTGCCCGCCTCAGCATGGTCGTGCATGAGTATGATGCTCCCGTTTCTGACATTTTTGAGCACATTGCTCAGACAGTCTTCTGGGCTTAGTTTTGGGTCAAAGTCACCACTCAGCACATCCCACATGATGATGTCAAACTGTTGTTTTAACTCCTTGTATTGACTTCGTTTTAGTCGGCCATATGGCGGTCTAAATAATGTGCTCTGCACCACTTCGTCACAGGCCCTCACATCACTAAGATACACAGCTGTATCTGACTTACTGCCATCAAGATGAGACTGACTATGGTTGCCGATGACATGGCCAGATTCTTTAATCCGAGAAAAAAGTTCAGGGTGTTTTTTGACATGATTTCCAATGCAGAAAAAACTCGCTTTGACATCATGCGTGTCTAAGATGTCAAGCACCTTATTTGTGATTCCTGCAGAAGGACCGTCATCAAAAGTGAGGTGTACTATTTTTTCTGTATCAGACGGCAGACACCAAAGTGCTGCAGGATAAATCCACCGCAGCAGTTTTGGTGTGTAAGTAGCGTACACCTTTCAGTATTAGAAATCTCCACGTCCACCAGAGCGCCTTCCAGCGTTCCTTATCGCTTGGTCAGCGGCCTTAAATGAGGCGTCAAGCGTTGTCAGACGAGGTTCTATTTCTTTAGTGAGCTCCTTCATGTCATACACCTTTGACATTTGGTGTATTCTCTTGGCTACGTAGTCATGTATCTGCATGTCCTCACGTATAGACTTCATAAACCTCGGGTCGAGGTTGGTAAAATAAATCTGCTCTTCTTCAATGATTTCAAACAGTCTCAGGCCTAGTCGCTGAGCACTTTCTTCATCACCAATTTTTGCGTAGCTCTCTATCATCGGCAAGATTACTCTAGAGAATGGAACTGTCCTCTCCGGCATCACCTCAAAGGCTTTGTCTAAGATGTCTTTTGCCAAGTCATTCTTCCCTTCAGCAATCAGCTCTTCAGCCAAGTTGCTTAACTGCAGACGGATGTTGGTCGTCATACGGATGTTGTTCTCATCCATATAGATGTTCTCGCTATCCATGTTCCCCCATCTAAACTTGTTCATCACGTTGTCATACATCACGTCTGTATCTACGCCACCAAGTTTGTTTGGGTTTGGACTTTTCTCATGATACATCGGGGTGAGGCGGTAGGCCATACCCGTCAATTCGAAGTAAGGGTCGAGGTTGATGTATGTGTCAGGACCAGTAGTCACAGCATAGTAGATGTCACGCTCCCAGTTGTTGTTCGCGATGAGGTCCATGGCCATCAAGTTGTTCTTCAAGACATACTGACCACCAATAGACCACTGCATACTGCTTCTCACTTTAGAAGTGTCTTCAGGACTGATTATACCTCTGCGCAAAAGGTCTTCCTTGTCTAAGGCCAACGAGAATTTGTTAGCAGGGAAGTATGGCAGCTTTCCAGCGCTCGGGATATCAATCTTCTTACTGTCGTCAGCCACAAAAGCCATGGCTTGCTTTATATCTATGGTACCCTCTGACTGTCGCGGATTAAGTATCACGATGTCTCTCTGTCCTTGTCTGTACTTGTCTTCCGTCAAACTAAACGGCACTGGCGAAGAGTCATAGGCCTGACGTTTCATCTGGTCTATGTACCAATCTGTGTTGAGCAGGCT
This sequence comes from uncultured Flavobacteriales bacterium, assembly GCA_964429805.1. Lineage (GTDB taxonomy): Bacteria > Bacteroidota > Bacteroidia > Flavobacteriales_D > JABDKJ01 > CAYSDH01. The sequence goes on along the minus strand of CAYSDH010000056.1, from coordinate 1,438 downwards.
GAGGTTGACTACTCGCACATCTGTTCTGTATCCTTCTACTTCTTGCACATACCACAGCGGGAATGTGTCATTGTCACCGTTGGTAAACAGAATGGCGTTTTCGGTACAACTATCTAAGTAGTTTTTCGCAAAGTCTACTCCGGTTCTTCGCTTGGCTCGGTTGTGGTCATCCCATCCGTCAGCCAGCATTAATCCTGGCCCAATAAGACCAATTAATGTGGCCACCATGGCGGCCATTCTGGCATTGCTTTTTCGCATTAAGCCACCTAGACCAATCAGTACGAGTCCGATTACACCCATATAAATCAAGGCGTAAGAAAATCCGTGGTCATCATTCGTTACAGTCTCGATGCCGAGTATCACTACTCCTGTTCCAAGCACAGCTCCAGCTAGGGTCAAATATGATTTTTGGCTCAGTCTTCTGCCTGCATCAAATATGGCATACACACTCAGTCCTATCCAAATAGCAAAGGCATAGAAACTACCCACATAAGCATAGTCACGCTCTCTTGGTTGGAAAGGATACTGGTTGAGGTATATCACAATGGCCAGTCCAGTGAGTAAGAAAAGTAGCATCACCACCAGCCAATTTTTGGTGTCGACCACCACATGATATATAAAGCCAATGAGTCCAAGCAGGAGAGGTATGAGGTAGAAGTGATTGTGAGCCTTGTTACTCGATCTGCTTTCAGGCAGACTAGCCTGATCACCTAGTCGCTCAGCGTCAATGGCGTTGATGCCAGTCAGCCAGTTTCCACTCAGTATGTCTCCGTGTCCTTGCTCGTCATTTTGTCTACCGGCATAGTTCCACATAAAGTACCGCCAGTACATATGATTGACTTGATAGCGGAAGAAAAATCGGAGGTCTTCGCCTGCAGTTGGCATCCTTAATTGCTCTCCATTTGCTGCCCTCACAGGCTTTCCTTTAAAGTTGCTCCACTTCTTGTACTCTGTCACGTGTCGTGGTTGGGTAGAGTACATTCTTGGAAAGAGCGCCTTAAAATTTGAGTCATACTCATAGAGGGCATCCTTTCTGTCATCAGATATTCTGTATTCCTGCACCAACTCATAACCTTCTGTTGGGTTGGCTTTGATAAACTCATTAGCCGCGTACAAGTTGTTAAACACTTTGACCGCTTTGCTTCCTTTGGCCACAGTATAAGCCTTCATATACACCGGGTCACCATCAACTCGTTTAGTGGCTGGCGCCATCCAGTAGTGTCCTCTAAGTAGAGGTCTGTCACCATACTGCTCTCGGTTCAGGTAGGAGAGAAGAGTGAACACATTCTCAGGATTATTTTCATCCATTGGCGGGTTCGCACTACTCCTAATAACTATCATGGCAAAAGTCGAGTAGCCAATCACGATAACAGAAAAGCACATAACAGACATGTGAAGTAACCTGCTTGGTCTTTCTGTCTTCACCAATGCTACACCA
>CAYSDH010000055.1:0-22601 GCA_964429805.1 uncultured Flavobacteriales bacterium | reverse complement strand
CCGTCAAACTCCACAAGCTTCTGCTTAGGTGTTGTCTTGGCCTTTTTAAAGTGACCTTGAAGCGGCTTTGTTGTGTTCTTGTCAGATTTGTCTCCATATCCGAGTTGAACAGCATTATATCCGTCTTTTTCCTCAGTTTTTATCTGAGTGACCACATTCGGTCCTACTTCGAGGACAGTACACGGCATGTTCTTCCCTTCTTCGGTGAACATGTTGGTCATTCCTATTTTTCTTCCTATCAATCCAGGCATTACTTCCAGGTATTCAGGTTCACACTTTTATCTCTACTTCCACACCAGATGGAAGTTCTAATCTCATGAGTGCATCAACAGTCTTCGAAGAAGAGCTGTAAATGTCCATCAATCTCTTGTACGAATTCAGCTTGAACTGCTCACGTGCTTTCTTATTCACGTGTGGAGACTTCAATACTGTGTAAATTCTACGGTGAGTAGGTAGAGGTATCGGACCACTTACTACAGCTCCTGTAGACTTTACAGTCTTTACGATTTTCTCAGCAGACTTATCTACTAAGTTGTGATCGTAAGACTTTAATTTTATTCTAATCTTCTGACTCATGATTTCTTAATCTCTAATGCTTATGCTGTTCCCTTAGACTTAGCAATCACCTCATCGGCAACACTGCGCGGTGCTGGCTCAAACTTCTCAAACTCCATAGTAGACGTAGCTCGACCAGAAGAAATAGTACGAAGGGCAGTCACATATCCGAACATCTCAGATAATGGCACATTCGCCTTTACAACTTTAGAACCGGCACGATCGCTCATCCCTTGAATCACTCCTCTTCTTCTGTTAAGGTCACCCACGATATCACCCATGTTTTCTTCTGGGCACAGTACTTCAAGCTTCATGATAGGCTCAAGAAGTACAGGGTTAGCTTGAGGAAGAGCGTTCTTGTAAGCATTCTTGGCAGCTAACTCAAATGAGAGCTGGTCAGAATCTACCGCGTGGAAAGATCCATCTTTCAATGTCACTTTCAACTTATCCATAGGGAAGCCTGCAAGAACTCCATTCTTCATGGCCTCCTTAAATCCTTTCTCTACAGAAGGGATGAATTCTTTAGGTACGTTACCACCTTTAATTTTGTTTTCGAATACCAAATCATCTTCTTGGTCAGCATCTGCTGCACCGATAGTGATAACGATATCTGCGAACTTACCACGTCCACCAGTCTGCTTCTTGTATGTCTCTCTGTGATCAACAGTACCTTGAACAGTCTCTTTGTAGCTTACTTGAGGTGCACCTTGGTTTACCTCCACCTTGAACTCTCTTTTGAGACGGTCCATGATGATGTCTAGGTGAAGCTCTCCCATTCCTGAGATGATAGTCTGTCCAGAATCTTCGTCTGTTCTAACAACGAACGTAGGATCCTCTTCAGAGAGCTTGGCTAGGGCCATACCTAACTTATCTACATCACTTTGAGTTTTAGGCTCAACAGCGATACCGATTACTGGCTCTGGGAAATCCATTGATTCAAGAACAATAGGACTATCCAACGCACACAGCGTATCACCAGTCTTGATGTCTTTAAATCCAACAAGGGCAGCAATGTCACCAGCTTGAAGCATATCAATCTGATTCTGCTTGTTCGCGTGCATCTGGAAAATACGAGAGATTCTCTCTTTGTTTCCGTTACGTGAGTTGTGGATGTAAGACCCTTGGTTAAGCACACCTGAGTAGGCTCGTGCGAAACATAGCCTTCCAACAAAAGGGTCAGTAGCGATCTTGAAGGCAAGAGCAGCAAATGGCTCATCAATTGATGGCTTACGTGACTCTTCTTCTTCAGTCTTAGGATTAACACCTACGATGGCCTCAGTATCCATTGGTGAAGGAAGAATCTCCATCACATAATCCAACATTGTCTGAACACCTTTGTTCTTAAATGCTGAACCACAAGTCATTGGTACGATTGTACCTGAGATAGTAGCTTGACGCAGTGCATCCAAGATTTCTCTCTCCGTAAGTGAGTTTGGATCCTCGAAGTACTTCTCCATCAATGTATCATCAAACTCAGCAACCGCCTCAAGAAGGTTCTCTCTGTATTCAGAAACCTCTTCAGCCATGTCTTCAGGAATTGGACACTCTTCAAATGTCATTCCCTGGTCAGCCTCATTCCATATGATACCACGGTTGTTAATCAAGTCAACAACACCTCTAAAATCATCTTCTGCACCGATAGGCAACTGAAGTGGCACGGCCTTAGAACCGAGCATTTCTTTCACCTGCTTGCACACTTTCACGAAGTCAGCACCTTGACGGTCCATCTTGTTCACGAAACCGATACGAGGCACGTTATAGTTGTTTGCCAATCTCCAGTTTGTTTCAGACTGAGGCTCAACACCATCAACGGCTGAAAACAAGAAGACCAACCCATCAAGTACACGCAATGAACGGTTTACCTCAACTGTAAAGTCAACGTGACCAGGTGTATCAATAATATTTACGTGGTACTCTGTATCACGGTAGTTCCAGAAAACCGTAGTGGCAGCCGAAGTAATTGTAATGCCTCTTTCCTGCTCTTGCTCCATCCAGTCCATAGTCGCTGCACCATCGTGCACCTCACCAATCTTGTGACTGACACCAGCATAATATAGTACACGCTCAGTAGTGGTTGTCTTACCCGCATCAATGTGGGCAGCAATTCCAATGTTTCGTGTATTTCTTAAGTCTCTTGACATGATTTCTTCTTGTAATCCTGATTATTAGAATCTGAAGTGCGAGAATGCTTTGTTGGCCTCGGCCATCTTGTGCGTGTCCTCTTTCTTCTTGTAGGCTGCACCTTCTTCTTTTGCTGCTGCTATGATTTCAGCGGCAAGTTTGTTGTGCATTCCTTTTTCGTTTCTTTTTCTGGCGTAACCGATTAACCACTTCATACCCATCGATTGCTTGCGCGCATCATTTACAGGTGTAGGAATCTGGAAAGTCGCACCACCTACTCTACGGCTACGAACCTCAACTCCTGGAGTAACGTTAACCAATGCTTGCTTAAATGTCTCAAGACCTTCAGTCTCTTCAACTTTTGAGTCAACAATCTCAATAGCACTGTAGAAGATATCAAAGGCTTTGGTCTTCTTTCCGCTGAGCATCAAGTTGTTAACGAATTTCGTCACCTGAACATCGTTGAACTTTGGATCAGGGAGAATAATATGCTGTTTCGCTTTTCTTCTTCTCATGGCCTATTATTTCTTTGGTCTTTTTGTACCATACTTTGACCTACGTTGTGTTCTACCTTCAACTCCGGCAGTATCGAGCGCTCCACGCACGATGTGGTAACGTACACCTGGAAGGTCTTTCACTCTTCCTCCTCGCACGAGCACGATACTGTGCTCTTGAAGGTTGTGACCCTCACCACCTATGTATGCATTGACTTCGTTTCCGTTAGTCAATCTTACCCTTGCCACTTTTCTCATGGCTGAGTTAGGCTTCTTAGGAGTGGTGGTGTAAACCCTCACGCAAACTCCTCTTCGTTGTGGGCTCGAATTCAAAGCAGCCGACTTAGAAGTCGTTGTTTTGGTAATTCTACCCTTTCTTACAAGTTGCTGTATCGTAGGCATTTTCAGCTAATTTCTTTACTATATAGTATACCGTCCCTTTTTTTAAGGGGGTGCAAAGCTACGACATTTAATTATAAAATCAACCTGTTGAAAAAAAAATTCAGCCCAATTGACGGAGGATTATCAACGTTTGGTTGTGCAGAGCCATATTTTATCTACTAAAAAGCCTATGTAGCAGGGCTACATAGGCTCAATACACCTTGATTTACAAGGATTAAGTTAAAATGCAGCGTTTTGAGGTGTGCGCGGGAAAGGGATCACGTCTCGCACATTGCCCATTCCGGTGAGGAACATTATTAGACGCTCAAAACCAAGACCGAAACCAGCATGTTTGCACGAGCCAAACTTTCGAGTCTCTAAGTACCACCACACATGCTCTTCGGGAATATCAAACTCTTGACATTTCTTTTTCAAGACATCATATCGCTCTTCTCTTTGCGAACCTCCGATAATCTCACCTATTCCAGGAAAAAGGACATCCATAGCAGCCACAGTCTTCTCGTCATCATTAAGCCTCATGTAAAAGGCCTTAATCTGAGCAGGATAGTCTGTAAGAATCACCGGTTTTTTAAAATGCTTCTCAACCAAGTAACGCTCATGCTCTGATTGCAAGTCAACGCCCCACTCTATCGGAAATTTGAATTTCTTCTTCTTATATGGCTTTGACCTTAATAGTATGTCAATGGCTTCCGTGTAGGTCAATCGCTCAAAATCATTTTCCGCAACAAACTTTAAGCGCTCGGTTAGAGGCATCTCATTTCGCTCTGCTTGCGGCTTTTGCTTATCCTCTTGTGCTTCTCTGTTTTCTAGGAAGGCTAAGTCATCTGCACAATTTTCCAGAATATGACCAATCACATAGGTCATAAGCCCTTCTGCAAGATCCATGTCGTCATGAATGTCTGCAAACGCTATCTCAGGCTCAATCATCCAAAACTCAGCCAAGTGCCTTGATGTATTTGAGTTCTCAGCACGAAATGTTGGACCAAACGTATAAACCTTGCCAAGTGCCAAAGCGCCAAGCTCTGCCTCAAGCTGACCAGAAACGGTCAGGTTTGTTTCTTTTCCGAAGAAGTCTTGCTTTACATCCACTTGACCTTTTTCATTTTTAGGGACTTCATCGAGGCTCAGAGTGGTCACTCTAAACATCTCTCCAGCACCTTCTGCATCCGAACCTGTTATAATAGGTGTGTGCATCATATAAAAGCCATGGTCGTTGAAGTACTTATGGATGGCAAACGAAGCGGCATGACGAATTCTAAATACCGCAGAAAATGTACTTGTCCGCATACGCAGGTGAGCATTTTCTCTCAGAAACTCGAGCGAATGTCTTTTGGGCTGAAGCACATATGACTCGGGGTCTGCCTCACCTAAAACTTCAACTTCGGTGGCCTTGACTTCAACTCGCTGCCCCTTGCCCTGCGACTCGACCAGCTGCCCTTTGGCTCTGATTGCTGCTCCAGTACTGATAGACTTGAGCACCTGCTCATCCATAGATTCAAAATCGACAACAACCTGCAGATTGTTTATGGTTGACCCGTCATTGAGTGCAATAAATTGATTGTTGCGAAAGGTTCTCACCCATCCATTAACCTCTACTTCCGACCCTACCTCATTACTTGAGAGAAGGGCTTTGATGTCTTGTCGTTCCATGTCTTTAAATCAGCCAACAAAAGAACAAAAAATCAGGCGTGCGGCAAGAGGAGAGTATGTTGGGTCAGGCATCGCTAATTCCTCGGCTTTTTTAAGAGGATGCGCTGACCAGCAGCCAGTGGTTTATCTGGTGGGATATCTGAGTTGTACTCCCTTATTTTCTTGAGTGACACTCCATGATTCTGAGATATCTCCTTTAAAGTCTCGCCCTTAATCGCCTTGTGAAACGCTTTTTTTCCATTTCTCCTTTTGGGCTGCAGGTATACGAACTCGCCTTCCTTGAACGTTGTTCGGGTTCCCATGTCGTTATACTTTTTTATCTGCCATGGGGCGACATCCATTGCTGAGGCTATCGTCTTGATATCATCTCCCTTTTTAGCCCTAACAAACTTGATGTTGTTTGGGTGCATCTCCACTTGACGAGAGACAACCAAATCAATTTCAACTTCAGTTGATTCGCTTGATGTTGGCTTTACTTTTTCTCTCTTTGCAGTGCGATGAAATTTTTCTCGCTTTGCCAAGCGCTGGTCATCAAATCTGGCTAAATCATTCTCCTCAATGAGTGTAATTAATCTGCGCGCGTAAGCTGGATCAGTGGCATAGCCTGCTTTTTTTAGGCCTTTTGCCCAGCCTTTATAGTCAGACTGTTTTAATTCGAAGAGTCCGGCATAGCGTCTTTTCATCAAAAACTGCGAATGGTCTTCAAATGACTGTCGGGCAGTTTTATATTTCCGGAAACACTCATTCTTCTTGTCATCATCCTTATAGACCCCTGGACCCTTCCAACCGTGACATTTGATGCCGAAATGATTATTGGCCTCTCTGGTGAGCATGCTCCGGCCATTTCCACTTTCTAGTATGCCCTGAGCCAACGTGATACTGGCAGGAATACCGTGTTTTTCCATTTGCTCGATGGCTACATCCTTCCACTTATTTATGTAGGCCTGTCGGTCACCTCCCTCTGCTTGAAGGGCAAATCCTGTGAGGATGAATATGTATAAAGCAATAAACTTTTGCATCTCTTTGATGTAAATTCAAAACTAACTGTGATAAGGAGGTATGATTTGGTCGACTGACTCGCGTTTCAACATAGAAATGTGAAGAGCAAAAGCTTATTTATCAAACGTAAGTGTTGCGTTTCCAGTGTACTCCGACAGAATGACCACCAGCTGATTTGCATTTGCTCGGTCTATACCAGACATGTCAAACTGAAGTGTTTCAGAGATGAGCGCTTCACATGCATCACCATTAGCCTGGTGCTTTAAGAAATAGAATTGCTTGGGCGGCAGGCTCTTCATTAGCATACCATCCGTCAATAATTCAAAAGTATGGTCAGCGCAACCTCCGCTGTATGTCACCTCAATGGATAACATATGTCCTTCAGCACTCATACCATTAATAGTTACAGGGTCTGACTCATTGCCATAACCCATTTTAACCATGGGCTTCATTACTTCTCTACTTTTCACTTTAGATTCTGAGTTAGCAGCTTGATCTGCAGTTTTTGAAGCGCCCTTGTTAGAGCAAGCGCTGAGCAGCAGACAAAGCAGAATGATTGGAAAATTGATGTGCTTAATAATCATAATGTCAAGTTTAGGCCTAGAAAATCAATAATTAGACCAAGTCAAGAGTATTTAGCCAACATTAGCTCGGTAAATTCAAGCCAAATCGCTGATTGAAGCCCGCTATTCCTTGCAGTCCGCCAGAGTGAATGGCCAACACACGAGATTCATTTTCAAATTGCTCAGTGTCAATCATGTGTTGAATTCCGAACATCATTTTTCCTGTATATATGGGGTCGAGGGCAACTCCTGTGCGCTCGTGAAATGCGGTCATAAAGGCTACTAATTCTGGTTTCCACTTGGCATAACCTCCAAAATGATACTGATCAATCACGCTTAGCTTGCTCAACGTCTGATCAACATCTAATTCTGGAACTGTGTGGAGCAGCTGCTCAATGTCATTCTTGAAGAAATCTCCTTTAAGTGCCGGAAATGATAGTAGCCTTTGATTTTCGGTTAAGCTTAATAGCAAGCCAGCCGCTGTGCCCCCGGTGCCTTGACAACAGGTTATGACGTTGAATCCTGAATGCTCTGGACGAAGTATCTCCATACAACCCTTTACACCCAAATAATTAGACCCACCCTCAGGTACAACAAACCTTTTGGTAGTCTCAAGTCCACGTTTTGCCAAGAAATCTGACTCATTTTTCAAACGATATTCTTGGCGAGACACATAAATAAGCTCTGCCCCTAACTCAGCCACCCTGTCTAAAGTGGGGTTTGTTTTACCAATGGACTCTCCGCGCACAATCACCGTGCACTCAAGACTAGCTGCCGCAGCGGCTGCAGCCGAAGCAAGAATGTGGTTGGAATACGCTCCGCCAAATGTGACAATGCCTCTCATCCCGCTTTCCTTGGCTTGAATGATGTTATGCTTCAGTTTGCGCCACTTATTGCCCGACACCTCTGGATGGATGAGATCTTCACGCAGCATCCAGACCTCGACTTTTGTCTTATTGGTCGATGCGGGAATCACCAATTTTAACTCGCTCTGTATAGGATTAGTTTTAAAGTCCATTATTCCATCTCAAATGTCGTAATCTGTCCTGATTTAAAGAGTGACTAATCTAATTAGTCCTACTTCAGAAGATGCTTTTTAAGGTCGATTGAATTTCGGAGTTTTGCGACCTTTGTTAGGCAGAGACTTGAAGAGAAAAGATGAAGGAGAGTATTGACTATTACATTGGCGATGACGGTCTACTTGTCTTCACAGAACACTATCATCTCAACCGAGGGTATTGTTGTAAAAACGGCTGTAAACACTGCCCTTACGAGAACACTGACAATAATGTTAGGCCAGAAAAGGAAAGCACTATGAATATTGAGGAATTCAAAAATGAGATTAGAATAGGTATTCCAGACCAGCTGCCTGACATGCCTGACATGGATGAGAACGTCAGTCATGCTCCTAAAAGGAAGGACATATTAAGTGATTCAGAAAAAAAGTTAGCCTTACGCAATGCGCTCAGATATTTTCCATCCTCGCAGCACCCTATGCTGGTCAAAGAATTTAAGGATGAATTAAAGCAGCATGGTCGAATTTATATGCATCGCTTGAGACCGACTTATGACATGCATGCGCGACCCATTGGCGATTACCCAGCCCGCTGTGCTCAAGCGGCTAGTATCATGCTGATGATTCAAAACAACCTCGACCCCGCAGTGGCCCAGCATCCACATGAGCTCATTACCTATGGTGGAAATGGGTCGGTTTTTCAAAACTGGGCTCAGTACAGATTGTGCATGAAGTACCTCTCTGAAATGGAGGAAGACCAAACACTAGTTATGTACTCTGGTCATCCTCTGGGGTTGTTTCCGTCAAATAAAGAGGCTCCGCGTGTGGTAGTGACGAATGGAATGATGATTCCAAACTACTCGAAACCAGATGATTGGGAAAAGTACAATGCGCTGGGTGTAACTCAGTACGGTCAGATGACAGCAGGTTCATACATGTACATTGGTCCACAGGGAATCGTGCATGGAACGACAATTACAGTGCTCAATGCGTGCCGTAAAATTGGTGATGGACTGACTAAAGGAAAACTTTTTGTCACTTCTGGACTAGGAGGTATGAGTGGAGCACAGCCAAAGGCGGGAAACATTGCTGGAGTGGTCAGTATCACTTCAGAAATCAACGCCAAGGCTGCATATAAAAGACACGAACAGGGCTGGGTAGATGAAGTGATTGAAGATGTCGATGAAGCAATAGCTCGCGCTTTGCAGTCAGTGGAAAAAGGAGAAGCGCATTCCATCGCCTATTTAGGCAACGCGGTAGATTTATGGGAAGCATTGGCAGAGAAGAAAGTGAAGGTGGATATAGGTTCTGACCAGACTTCGCTTCACAATCCATGGGCAGGAGGATATTATCCGGCTGACATGACTTATGCTGAAGCCAATGAACTGATGACTTCCAATCCATCTGGATTTAAAAAAGCAGTGCAAGACTCTCTCATGCGCCAAGTAAATGCCATCAATACGCTTTGTGAGTCAGGCATGTACTTCTTTGATTATGGAAATGCATTTTTGCTAGAATCTAGTCGTGCAGGCGCGGAGATTATGAACGATAGTCAAGGGTTTAAGTACCCGAGTTATGTTCAAGACATAATGGGCCCAATGTGCTTTGACTATGGTTTTGGCCCTTTCAGATGGGTCTGCTGCAGTGGCAATTCAGAAGATTTACAAAAGACTGACATCATAGCTATGAAGGTGCTTGAGCGACTTAGCGAAGTTGCTCCAGATGAGATTAAGCAACAAATGCATGACAACATTACATGGATAAAAGGTGCTCAAGAAAACGCCTTGGTTGTAGGATCGCAAGCGAGAATACTGTATGCCGATGCGCAAGGAAGAATGGAAATTGCAGAAGCCTTTAATCATGCCATAGCCAGTGGCGAACTTAGCGGGCCAGTAGTGCTCGGAAGAGACCACCATGATGTCAGCGGTACTGACTCACCTTATAGAGAAACCAGTAATATCTATGATGGTTCTCAATTTACAGCAGACATGGCTGTTCAGAATTTTGTAGGAGACGCATTTCGCGGTGCTACATGGATTAGCCTGCACAACGGTGGAGGTGTCGGATGGGGAGAAGTTGTCAATGGCGGCTTTGGCATGCTTATCGATGGGTCAAAAGACGCAGAGAGGAGACTGAAATCTATGTTGCACTGGGACGTAAATAACGGTGTGGCACGCAGAAGTTGGGCCAGAAATAAAGAAGCCACTTTTGCTATAAAGCGCGCCATGGAGCAGGAGCCAAAACTAAAAGTCACCTTGGCAAACGAGGTTGACGAGTCACTCTTGTAAGAGAGATTGAAACTGACATTGGGTTGAACTCTTAACCGCTTGCACCTACAGCATTTAAGCACTGGTTAACAGTAGTTTAATTCTGGTTTTCACCAGCAAAATACCGTATCTTCGTGGGCTCCACGGTTGCCACGTGGACACATTTTGAAATGAACTCTACACTGAGATATATATTTTCTCTGCTCCTCATTCTGTGCACCACGCAGATGTCAGCAGGCCACATCGCGGGTGCCAACATAGAGCATCGGTGCATCGGTGGAGGTCAATTCGAAATTACACTCAACATCTTTAGGGATTGTCAGGAGGTAGATCTTCCAGCATCTCTCCCGATAAAGTGGATTTCAGAATGTAGCAACACCACTTTTGGTTCTATTAATCTGCTCTTCATTCCTTCAGAAAGCGAAGAGGTCTCGCAGCTTTGTAGTAGCAACTTAGCGAACTCATCCTGTGTGGGAGGTACAGAGCCAGGAATGTTTAAAAAAGTGTATCGCGCTACATGGACACCTCCCGCTTCTTGCGATGTGTGGCGTATCCAATTTTTAGACTGTAATAGAGCACAAACTCTGAATATTTTTGACCCAGACAATGACAATTGTGTAGTCGTCTACAACAGACTATTCTCTCAAACAGGCGCTTGCAATGACAGTCCTGTAATAAGCGCTCAGCAGATACCTTACGTGTGCGTTGGGGCTGATGTCGATTATAACTTTGGTGCCTATGACAATGATGGCGACAGTCTTTCTTTCAGTTTAATCCCTGCCTCTAGTGCTGTCGGAAACAATCCGTTTTTTCTGCCTTATGAGGCTGGATATAGCGGAATGGAGCCAATTCCTGGAGCGACTATCGACCCCGTTACTGGTCAAATCAGCTTTACACCCACCATTTCTGGAAGATTTACTTTCGTAGTGCTCATTGAGCAGTTTGATGAGAATGGTATGCCAATCGGTTCGGTTATTTTCGATTTACTGTTCAATGTACTCGCCTGCCCGACCGGGCCGCCCGAGTCAGTGAATAGCGGTCTGACAAACTTCATGGGTTCAGCACAACAAACTGGCGACTTATCGGTTGAGATGTGCTTTGGTGAAGACTTCTGTGCGGACTTTAGTTTTTCCTCTCCAGAGCCTTCGGCTGAGTTAGTCATTGAGTCTAACATCGCTGACATTCTTCCAGGTGGAACTATAAGTGTAACTGGAACAAATCCGGCAGTAGGCACAATTTGCTGGACAGCCACCGAAGGATCACTTGGAGGCACCTTGCTTTTGTCAGCTAGTGATGACCTGTGCCCTATTCCAGGTATTGTGAATGTCGGTATCGCTATTGATGTGATTACCTCTGTTTACGGTGGGCCTGACACCACCATTTGTCCTGGCGTAGGTTATCAATTTAATGCCATAGGCAGTACCGATTATGTGTGGTCAACTCTTGCAGGAGACCCCATTGTGGTTGGCACCAATTTCAGTTGTAACAACTGCCCAAACCCCATCGCGACACCAGCACAAAGCACGACCTATTTGCTCACAGGAGCAGGAGCCGTTAATCAGTGCTCCAATACGGATGTGATTACCCTTTCTTTTGGCACTCCAGTAGCTGATGCTGGCCCTGATGATGATGTCTGCGGCAACACGTATACGCTCAACGCCTCACCTCCCGAAGGCGTTGGTTCGTGGCTAGGCGGACCCGGAGGAAGTGTCTTTTTACCAAACAATAACGACCCAAATGCGACAGTCACTGTGCCCGGCCCTGGCCCGCATACTTTTTTCTGGCAAGATGATGCTGGTGGAGGCTGTGTGGATACTGATCAAGTCACAATCACTTTTACGAACTTTCCAATTGCTGATGCTGGCAGCAACTTTAGCATTTGTGGATTTGCAGATAGCCTACATGCCAATGCCACGCCCAATGGAGACTCTCAGTGGATTTGGGATGACCCAAATGTCAACGTAACAAATCCGCTCGACCCAAATAGTCCTGTTTCAGCTTCGGTTTTTGGAACCTACACCTTTACTTGGGTTGAAGACAATAATGGCTGCACGGACAGTGCGGATGTTGATGTCACATTTATCGATTTTGTTGAAGCTCAGGCAGGTGTTGACCGATCTTTTTGTGAGAATAGCGGCATATTACTTGGCCTCAATGACTACGCTGAAGGATCGTGGAACTACGGTGCGCTTCCAATTAGTATTGACGATTGGCAAGACCCCAATGCAACCGTCACCAATCTTGGAGGTCCCGGCACCTTCCCCATACTTTTTGAAACTGGAGTTGGAGGATCATGTACGGATGTAGACACTATGTTGGTCACTTTTGAAACATTGGCCATTGCCGATGCTGGACCAGACCTAGAGTTTTGTTCGCTTGCCGGAGGAGATTTGTCAGCCGGTTCTTCTGCTAACGGAGTTTCACATTGGCAGTATGACCCATCTGAAGTCACGCTTACTGACGACTTTGACCCAAACGCATCAGTCTCTGCGCCTGCCACAGGTACTTTTGAATTAATATGGATTGAAGAGCAATCACCGTGTATGGACCAAGACACGGCACTTGTCACTTTTGACAATACACCAGCGGCAGATGCCGGTGAAGACATCACTGTGTGTAACACCAGTGCTAATCTCAGTGCCAATGGGGCAATAAATGATGGGGTCTGGACAATTGTATCTGGTGCAGTTGGAATAGCGGATGTCAATGACCCGAATACATCAATCAATGTGTTGAGTCCAAATCAGACAGTAGAATTACAGTGGACCTTAGATGCAACGGCTTGTGTCACGAGCGACAATATCATCATTGAGTTTTTAGCGGTGCCAGACGCTGATGCTGGGCCAAATGTGCCTAATGCTTGCGGAAATCAAATCACTATGGATGCCGACCCTTCTGCTGGCGTGGGAGTCTGGAGCACTTCGACCATTTCTCCAGCAGTCACAATAGATAATATCAATGATCCAAACACGACAATTACAGTTGACGGACCTGGTCAAGTGGATTTGACTTGGACAGAAACAATTGTAAATGGCAATTGCTCTGACTCTGACGATGTATCCATTACCTTCTCCGTTCAGCCCGATGCTAATGCTAGCCCAGACGATGACGCCTGTGGCACACAGTATCAACTTAACGCTATTGCATCTGTAACAAGTGGATTTTGGTTTGGCGCACCTGGCACCACCTTTGAAAACGGTGACAACCAGAGTCCAGATGCCATTATCAATGTGCCCGGAGCTGGTGTGTATGAATTTGTGTGGAGCGAGGTTAACGGATTTTGTAGTGACCAAGACACTGTGCTCATCGAGTTTTTTGACACTCCTGACCCTAGTGCAGGTGCCGATGCTCAAGTTTGTTCAGACGAGTTTGACTTGGAGGCAACGAATGTCATCGGTATGGGAACTTGGACTGTCATGCCTAATGATGTTGTGTTTAGTAATGGTGCGAATGCAGCAGTCACTACTGCTACGTCAACCTCTTATGGTCTTCACGAGTTTATCTGGACGGAGACTGCGGCTTCTTGTTCTGGTGCAGACACCATAGTGGTCGAGTTTATAGAACAACCTCTTGCATTCGCTGGCAATGACACCTCAATCTGTGCCCTCCAGTTGCCAATGGACCCGGTGCCCTCAGCCGGCACTGGATTGTGGTCAACACTAGACCCTGAAATAACATTTAGCGATGCAACATTGGCCAGCACGTTAGTCACTGCCACAGGAGCTGGAGTGTATACGTTGACATGGACGGAGACTAATAGTATCTGCTCAGATTTTGATGACATTGTAGTCAGCTTTGTAGACACCCAAACTGCAGATGCTGGTGAAGACCAAGATGTGTGCGGTCTTTCGACTTCGTTAGATGCCAGTACATCATTTGGAACTGGCGAATGGACCCCTCACCCTGATGTGACATTTGTTGACGTCACAGATCCAAACTCAGAGATTACGTCAACCACTTACGGTGATATGGTGCTAGAATGGACGGAGTCTAACCCAGTGTGTGCAGCAGTAGACCAGGTGACCATCCGTTTTATCGAAATACCTAATCCAAACGCTGGGGCTGATGCAGAGTTTTGTGGACTGTCAGGAGATGTGTCCGCTATTGCGAGTATTGGAGATGGCCAGTGGACAGGAGCTGTCAACTTTGACTCGCCCACATCAGGCACGAGCACCTTTAGCTCCGCTGCGACTTATGGAGAATTCGAATTGGTGTGGACAGAAACGAATGAAATCTGTGTGTTGAGTGACACTGTGCTCGTCACGCTTTACGAACCCACGCTAGCCGAAGCTGGTGAAGACGGTATTATCTGTGGTATGACCACCGCCTTAGTAGCGATACCAAGTGTCGGGTCAGGTCTATGGACCATAGCTGCGGGAGTGACGGCAACAGACCTCACAGACCCTAATACAGAAGTGACAGTCACATCACCAGGGATGTACGATTTCACTTGGACAGAAAGCAATGGAACCTGCTCTGACAGCGAAACCATCAGCTTAGAATTCTTTACTGTGCCGATGTCAGATGCAGGGCCAGACACCTCTTTCTGCGGACTTAACGGACAAGTGTTTGCACAACTCGGTGCTGCCAGCGGGTCATGGACATTCCCTGTTGAAATCAGCATGACCGATGACACTGACCCTAACACATTCCTTACATCTTCAGCTCCTGGTGACTATACACTTGCTTGGACAGAAGCAAATGGCGGCCTTTGTGACTCTTCAGATGACATGGTAATCACCTTTCTGGAAGAACCAATAGCTGACGCTGGAGAAGCAGATAGCATCTGCGGATTGTCATACGAAATAACGGGCATGACAAACGCTGGAGTAGGCACTTGGGAAGTTTTGGGTGGACTTACAGTGAGTAACCCCAATGCTGCGACCACGATGCTCACCGCTGCAGCATTTGGCACCTACCAAGTAGTCTGGCATGTCGATAATGCGGGCTGCGTTGATAGCGACACAACCTCCATCACATTTATAGAGTCACCAACAGCCAATGCAGGACCTGACCAAATAGTGTGTGGAGACGAAACGGCCATGGCAGCAGTTCCTAGTTTGGGAACTGGCGATTGGGAATTTCCATTCATTCTCCAAGTCAATAACATCAACTCCCCAGAAATGACCGTTGATGGTTTCGGAAATTTTGGCGTGTATCAGTTCATTTGGACTGAAACATTTTTGGGCTGTTCTTCTAGCGACACCATGTTACTCGAGTTCATTGACTCTCCCTTAGCTGATGCCGGTCCTGACCAGAACATTTGCGGCCTTTCCACTTTTTTAGACGCTGAATTAACCACTGGCACAGGAACTTGGATAGAATTCCCAGCAGGAAGCACCATTGATGTTAACGACCCAAACTCGGAAGTTTCGGTAACCGCATTTGGAGAAGTATTTTTCATTTGGGAAGAAGTGGGCAACGGCTGTTCAACTCGAGACAGCGTATTTGTAAACTTTATTGAAACACCAACTGCCAATGCTGGTGCAGATGTATCCGTTTGTGGACTCAATTCAGCGATTGAAGCCATTCCTAGTTTCGGGACAGGAGAGTGGCTGACTAATCCAGATGTAGACAACCCATCGCAAATGAGTGCAATTGCCAATGTGGAAGGAGATGACTTTGGACTCTATGAAATGGTTTGGATGGAAAGTCAAGGTGCCTGTACATCGACTGACACCATGCTATTAAACCTCATCGACTCACCGTTGGCGGATGCAGGGCTCGACCAAAACATCTGTGGTCTTGAAACTAATCTTGCGGCAACTTTGTCAACTGGCACTGGAGTATGGAGCATCGTCTCAGGTTCGGCAGACATTCTCACTACAAGTGACCCAATCAGCATGCTGACCTCCACAAGCTTTGGCACGGTGACACTTGTATGGCAAGAAAGCGATGCCATGTGCTTTACGACTGACACCGTGAGTATAAACTTCATTGAAACGCCCAATCCAAATGCAGGAAGTGATGTTCAGATATGTGGTTTAGTAGCTGAAATATCAGCCATCCCGAGTTTTGGTGTTGGAGAATGGGTGACTAACCCAGACGTAGGCAATCCAACTACCGATGCCGCAACTAGTGAAGTTACTGGCAATGACTTTGGCGATTTTGAAATGGTTTGGATGGAGACGGAAGGTATTTGCAGCGCGACTGACACCATGCTACTTACCTTGCTTGACTCCCCCATTGCCAATGCAGGTAATGACGAAGATGTTTGTGGTCAAAATGCTTCATTAGGCGCAGTCCTTAGCACTGGCAGTGGGACATGGATAGATCTGCCAGCCATTGCAACCATTACAGATATCAATGATCCAGAATCAACTGTTAGCTCAACCACCTACGGACCTTCGACCTTTGTTTGGGAAGAGAGTGATGGAAATTGCAGCACTACAGACACGGTCATTATCAACTTCATCGAAATCCCAAATGCCGAGGCGGGTCCAGACCAAGAACTTTGCGGAACTTTTGCCACGCTAAATGCTGGGCCAAGCGTTGGAGATGGAATATGGACCAGTGCTCAAGGTGCCGATTTTGGGGATGATGAACTACCGAATAGTAGTGTAACTGCGCCTGATTTTGGCACGTTCACACTAGTCTGGACAGAAACCAACGGAGGGATTTGTAGTCAAAGTGATGACGTAGAAATCACCTTCTTACCATCACCAATAGCTGATGCTGGTGAAGATGATGCTATATGCGGCACAAACTACACACTTGACGCCACCTTAAGCACGGGCTCAGGAGTGTGGACCGTTCCTTTTGCTGCAGTAGATATCAATGACGTCAATGACGAAAATGCCGTTATAGATGTGCCGATGGCGGGTGTCTATGATTTTGTCTGGACAGAATCTAGTGCCGATTGTTTTACCACAGACACGGTCACAGTTACATTCCTTGACACACCAACGAGTGATGCTGGACCAGACCTAGAATTTTGTGGAAATAGTGGAACACTAGAAGCCAACGCATCCATAGGAACAGGAAACTGGACTGGCCCATCTGCCATTATTTTCTCAGCCAGTGATAATCCGAATAGTAACGTTACGGGGCCTCCAGGCACCTATGCACTGACATGGTCGGAAGTCAATGGTGGGACATGCTCTTCTCAAGATGAGATGCTCTTAACGCTATGGGAAATTCCAGATTCTGACGCAGGACCAGATGATGATGTCTGCGGCACCAGCTATCAGCTCAATGCTATTCCTTCAGCTGGCACAGGTACGTGGACTGGCATTGCTGGAGTAACATTCAGCCCAAGCCCTAACAGCCCGAATGCGACAGTGACCGTGCCTGACTGTGGACTGTATACTTTCCAGTGGTCAGAAGAAAACGACATCTGCACGGACTTTGACCAAGTAGATATTCAGTTTAATTGCAACCCAGACACTTCTGACGTGTCCATATTTTGCATCAATGGAAACACCGCATATCAACTGTCATTTGATATATCTGGCGGAGATGCGGGCAGTTATGTTGTGACGGGTGATCCAGGAAACATTGGTGGATCTTCGTTTTTATCAGACCCTATTCCTACTGGCTCACCTTATTCATTCTTTGTCACAGACCAATTTGCTTGTGATGCGATTGAGGTAAGTGGACAGTTTGCTTGTGAGAGTCTAAGTGATGCAGGAACTATGAGTCAAGACACCCTGCATGCATGTGCCGGAGATCTGGCAACAGCCGTTTACAACAACGATGCTTTTTTAGATCCGAATGATAACCTGACCTACGTACTTCATGACCAATCGGGTAATGCGCTAGGAACCATTTTCGCAACCAATGATCTTGCTGCCACGTTTGGACTCCAGCCTTCTATGAATGAGGACGAGGTATACTTTATCTCTTCGGTAGTTGGTGATGATAATGGTGGAGGAAGTGTGGACTTCACTTCTCCAGGTATTTCTGTGGCTATGGGAACACCAGTGATTTTTCATTCGAGCCCAACAGCAAACATTGATGACGGTGAAGCTGTGCTCTGCGAAGGTCAAGAAACTGATATTGAAATCAGCTTTGACGGAGCCTCTCCTTTCAGTGTGACCTACGATTACAATTCAGTTGACTTTGAGCTAAATGGAATCGCTTCTAACAGCTTTACATTCTCCGCAGATGAAGCTGGAGACGTCACGCTGCTGACCATGTCAGATGCCTATTGCACTGGCCAGGTGAATGGCAGTCTCAACATTGTGGTATATGAAATTCCAACTGTCACAATGCCCGACACTTTGCGCACCTGCAGTGATGACCCAGATGCGGTGCCAGTAGAACTTACTGGTAATGGACCTTGGTCGTTTGACCTGTATATAGACAGTGATTTTTCATCAAGTTATTCTCTTGATGGTCTGGACAGTAGCTTCCCGACAAGTAACAGTGGTTCGTATGAAATAGTTTCACTCAGCGATCAATTCTGCAGCGCTACAGACACGGTGCAAATCGGCATAGATGTTATCCAATCTCCACCGGCATTGGCTGGTTCTGACGTTGTGTTATGTCAAGGTGAAAACGTTGACATTGGAGAAACAGAAATTGATGGATACGTATATGTCTGGACGATGACCGACCAGCTCAACTCCTTGAGCATTGCTCAGCCAACGGTGAGTATTAACAACCCTTCGGGAGAGCCTGTTTCAGAACAATTTGAACTGTCTGTGACCAATGACATTTGTACAACAATAGACCAAGCAACAGTGACGGTCAACCCGCTTCCTATTGACTTTGGAATCAATGGAACGGACAGCATTTGTGAAGGTGAGACGGTGACTCTTATCGCCTTTGGAGGAACCTCTTACGAGTGGCTAAGTGGACAAGAAATAAGCAACCCTTTGATTGATGCACCGAGCATTTCTCCCGAGACCGATTCAGAATATCTAGTAGAAATCAGCAACCAGTATTCTTGCTCAGTGACAGACTCGCTTTTTGTCACTGTCAGTCCGCTGCCTGAGGTAAACAGTATGTCGAGTAACGCATCTGGGTGCACCCCACTCACTGTCACCTGGCTCAACTTAACACCAGAAAACTCTATTGCCTCATGTGAGTGGACGACAAACGGTGGTCTAGTTTTATCAGATAGCTGCAGTCAGCTAGTCGTGGAGTATACCGTGCCAGGAGACTACACGGTAGAACTAAATGTCACTTCTCCAGAAGGTTGCTCATCAAGCCAGCTCTCTCCGGATACTGTGAGTGTGACTGGCGCATTTGCCGAAATATTATACCACCCTCAAGAGCCAACGATTGATGACCCGTGGATTCAAGCTGTTGACGGAACTGACCCTGATGCCACACTCTGGGACTGGACAATAGATGGAGAGTCGGTGTCTAATCTCGCTAATCCTATCTTAACTTTTGATAGCACAGAGGCCGCAGTGTATGAAGTATGTCTTGCCGTAATTTCTCAGAATGGATGTCCAGACACAACTTGTGTTGAAGTAGAAGTTGGAACGAACTTCCTCATTCATGTGCCACTTGCATTCACACCAAATGGTGATAAGCTAAATGATGTATTTAAACCGGTGATTAATCACCCGGAGGATCTCAATCTTTATGAGTTCAGGATATATGACAGGCGAGGCCATATCAAGTTTGAGACGGAGCGATTTAACTGGGGATGGGATGGTATCAAT
Organism: uncultured Flavobacteriales bacterium; assembly: GCA_964429805.1. Classification (GTDB taxonomy): domain Bacteria; phylum Bacteroidota; class Bacteroidia; order Flavobacteriales_D; family JABDKJ01; genus CAYSDH01. The sequence continues at coordinate 2,918 of CAYSDH010000055.1, read as the reverse complement.
GTCCGAGATAATGGAATAATGCAAGGCACCTATCAGTGGGAAATTGTGTACAGAACCAATTCAAATTTCCGTATCAAGAAGATAAGAGGGCATTTCGAGCTACTTAAGTAAGGCCGTGTTTTGGCCAGCGTATTATTACGTCAGCTGGACTCCAACAATCAAAATCAAAGAAGGGTGTTACCCTTGCTAATGCTGAGATAGTCCCTTTCTTTTTCGCAAACACAACACACTCTCATAGACGACATACTTGTTAGCTCCGAGCATCTATCATTTCTGTCTGGTACTCTGGGCGCACAATTGACACATCAAAAATAAAGGGACATAAAAAAACCCCGTCTGGCAGTGCCAAACGGGGTTATATCATTTCAGGAAAAGGGGATTAGTTTCCTCCGCCTTTCACCTTGTCTACTCCAGCCTTAGCAGCATCACTCGCAGCCTTTGCAGCATCTTCAGCAGCATCAACAGCCTCACCAGCCATTTCACCTGCTTTGTCAGCAGCATCACCAGCCATTTCGCCAGCCTTGTCAGCAGCGTCACCAACTGCGTTTCCTGCAGCATCAAGAGCATTACCTGCCGCGTCAACTGCGTTTCCAGCTGCATCAACAGCACCATCTACTGCATTTCCAGCAGCATCCATTGCGCCATCAGCAGCATTTCCTACTGCATCTCCAGCAGCACTTGCTGCATCTCCTGCCGCGTCAGCTGCTTCACCAGCAGATTCCATAGCCGCTTCTCCTGCTGACTTTACTTTGTCAGCAGCCTCGCTGCATGATGATGTAAATGCCAAAGCAGCACCGACCAACATAATAGATAAGATCTTCTTCATTTTTGTTTTAGTTTAATTTACTGAAGTCCAATTATGCAACAAAGGAATGAAAAATAAGCTACAAACTCCCTAGATACGGGGTTTTGTAGATGAGTGGCCCAATAAGATCTACCATGGGCATCAATTGAGCTATATTTGGCCTCCGATGCCAGGTCCTTTGAGCGATAGTTTAGTCATTATTCCGACTTATAATGAGAAGGAAAACATCACGCGCATGCTCAAGAAAGTCATGTCGCTCAACCCCCAATTTCACGTGCTTATTGTTGATGACGGATCTCCAGATGGTACTGCGGATTTGACCAGAGAAGTCAAAAATTCCTTTCAAGACCGTATTCACCTGCTTGAGCGTTCAGGTAAACTTGGACTAGGCACGGCTTATATCGCTGGTTTTAGATGGGCCTTAGAAAGAGGGTACGATTACATCTACGAAATGGATGCCGACTTCTCACATAAACCAGACGATTTAGTAAGGCTTCGTCAGGCCTGTGTGGACGGAGCAGATGTCAGTGTAGGGTCGCGATACGTCAAAGACGGTGGCGTTGTCAATTGGCCTATCTCACGAATTCTGATTAGCAAAGGTGCCTCACTCTATACCCGAGTGGTGCTGGGAATTGGAATTAGAGATACAACTTCGGGGTTCAAATGTTACCGAAGGAAAGTCCTTGAAACCATTGATCTTGACAGGATAGAATTTGTGGGTTACGCGTTTCAAATTGCCATGAAATATGCTGCTAAACGAAACATGTTCAAGCTGGTTGAGGTACCCATCATCTTCAAGGATAGAGAAGAAGGGATTTCGAAAATGAGCATCGGTATATTTAATGAGGCCATTATCGGAGTTTGGAAAATGAGATTTACTAAATATAAAACATGAACAGAATCCTTATCCAAGGAGCTACAATGGTCAATGAAGGCGCTCAGCGTCAGGTAGACCTTCTTGTAGTTGATGACCGAATCTCCAAAATTGGAAATCCAGGAGAGATTGACACTACCGGAGCTACATTGATTGATGCCTCTGGACTTCATCTTTTACCCGGCCTGATTGATGACCAAGTGCACTTTCGCGAGCCTGGCTTAACTCACAAAGCTGACATTGGTACAGAATCTAGAGCGGCAGCAGCTGGTGGCATCACCTCCTTTATGGAAATGCCCAACACTAAGCCGCAAGCGCTGACCCAAGAACTTCTGGAGCAGAAATACGCTCGTGCAGCAGAGGTGTCGCGTGTCAACTACTCCTTTTTTATGGGGGCATCTAACGAAAATCTTGATGAAGTAATCAAGACAGACCCGAAGACTGTGTGCGGAGTCAAAGTATTTATGGGTTCTTCTACGGGCAACATGCTTGTAGATAACAGAACGACACTTGATGGAATCTTCTCAAAATGTAAGGTATTGATTGCTGTGCATTGTGAAGATGAAGAGACAGTGAGAGCAAATCATGCTCGTGCAAAAGAAGAATTTGGCGATGACATACCCATTGCTCAGCACCCCGTCATTCGATCTCATGAGGCCTGTCTGAAAAGCAGTTCTCTTGCGGTAGAATTAGCGAAAAAACACAACTCCAGATTACACATTCTGCACATCAGTACTGCAGAAGAAACTGAGCTGTTTAGAAATGATATTCCGTCAAAAGAAAAACGCATTACATCAGAAGCCTGCGTGCACCACCTCTGGTTTACGGATGAGCAGTATGAAGAGAAAGGAACACTAATTAAGTGGAATCCAGCCGTGAAAGGCGAAAAGGATAGAGCAGCCATCAGACAAGCGGTCAGAGATGGACGCATAGATGTGCTCGCTACTGATCACGCCCCGCACACGTCTGAAGAGAAAGATAACGGTTATGACAAAGCGCCTAGTGGCGGGCCGCTTGTGCAGCATGCTCTTGTCGCGCTGCTGGAAATGGTCAGCCAAGGTGTCTTTACATTGGAGCAAATAGTAGACCGTGGGTCCCACAAAGTGGCCGAAATTTTTGACATTAAGGACCGTGGATTTCTGAGAGAAGGGTACAAGGCAGACTTAGTCTTAGTGAACTTAAATGACCCCTGGACTGTCAACAAAGAGAACGTACTCTACAAGCTGTCTCTTATACACA
>CAYSDH010000054.1:0-24152 GCA_964429805.1 uncultured Flavobacteriales bacterium | reverse complement strand
GCCCAAGCTCGATTGATTTTCTTGGGCATAAAAAAACCAGGTCGGTAGACCAAGGGCTAGTACTCTAAATTGTTGAAATCAAATTCTGCCCCACCACCAACAGGCATCTTTGATTTCTCAACTTTGGATAAACTCCTCGCGCATGCCAGCAAATAAATATGCACTCATCAGATACAGGGTAATAGACAATTGTCTGACCAACAAGTACAGGCCTTTTCCGAGTAAAGAGGACCTGAGGGCGGCTTGCGAAGATGCCTTGTATGGCAGTTCCAATGCGCGCGTATCCATCTCCACCATAGAGAAAGACTTATTTGCGATGCGCAATGACACCGTGCTCGGTTATGAAGCGCCCATCGCCTATGACAAAGGAGAAAAAGGATATTACTACGAAGAGGCGGAGTATACGATTAAGAAAATTCCGCTGGGGGAGGAGGACATGGATGCCCTGCAGTTTGCAGCCATGACGCTGTATCAGTTTAAAGACATTCCCATTTTTAAGGCCTACGAGCAGGCCATCGAAAAAGTAAGGGAGAATGTGGCCTTGTCAGATTCTGACCGAGACGGCTCTTTTCGCAACCACATGCTCTTTGAGCAGGCAGAAGGATACTCGGGCAATTCGCATTTAGTTCCGCTCTTGAAGTGTATTCAAGAAAAGAAATTGGTCGAGTTGGAGTATGGCTCTTTCCAATCTCCCAAAGCAAAGAAATACCTGTTGGCTCCTTATCTACTAAAGGAGCATAACAAGGGCTGGTATGTTGTGGGCCTAGACGTGGAGGCTGATAAGGTAAAGACATTTGGCTTAGAGCGGATTAAAGAAATTACTCCTAGAGAGGAACTTTTTCAGGTTGAAAATTTTGATGCGGAAACGTATTTCGAGCACAGTGTCGGCATCACTCATTTTGACACGGAGCCGAGAAAAGTGCGACTGAGTATTCAGAAGCCTCAATCATCGTATATGTTGGCCAACCCCATTCATCACAGTCAGAAAAGGGTAGGAGGTAATACGCACAGTGATGTAGTGGAGATGAACGTGATAATCAGTCATGAATTGGTCAATACCATACTGTCGTGGAGTCCACATGTGCGGGTGTTGGCACCTGACGAGCTCAAAAATGTGTTGGTAGAACGACTTCAAAAGGCGCTACAACACCAGGATTCAGAGACTTTTTTGGCAACGTAAATAGATTACGGTCACCACCCGTTGATTTGCTCCTGTTCAATCAAAAAAAACAGGAGATATGACACTATCAGAAGCAAAACGTTACATCGATTCATTTTCTCGCCCTCAGGGCTTCAATACGTATTCTTGGAGAGTCGTTAAAAAGCTGGCACTGAGTGCTTGGGAATGCCATCTTGAAGGAAAATTATTTGACAAATCTGTCAATTACATGTGCCAAGAGTTCTATTTGATGGTGCAAGACCCTCAAGGTCAATACATTATACCTAAATCTAAATTTACTTGTCACTCTTGGTGACTTTTCGGACATTGCACCTCTTAACGACAAGGCCGTTCTGCGGTCTTAGTTGAATAGTTGGTTGGTTTGGATACGGTCTTAGGACCGTATCCTTTTTTTATGCCAAAAATATTGGTCTCGTTAAGGTTTAATGGCCTGTTAATCAGTGATTTGAAATTAAATTGAAAATAGTTGTGACTTTTTTTAATCGAGACAGTCCTAATATCAGAATCGAAAGATTCTAGTTGAATAGTTGGTTGGTTTGGAAACGGTTCCTCAAAGGGGTCGTTTCTTTTTTTTGCCCAATTTTTTATGCGCTACTTAGAAGAGGGTGGCACGGTTGAGGGGGAGTTTTTTTTCGAGTAATTCGCATATTCCAGAAAAATATATTGCCGTATAAGTATCTGTAAATCAATTGAAAACGATTTTTTAAGAAATAGGATGTGACTTTCCTGAATGAGTCCTGTCTTAATTACAGAATTGAGAAGATTCTAGTTGAATAGTTGGTTGGTTTGAAACGGTTCCTGATAGGGACCGTTTCTTTTTTGCCTAAGATTTTTCAAGTCTAGGCACTCACAGCGCTGAGTCAAACCAGGAAAACAGAGTTCTTTCACTAGCCTTTGTAAAGGCAATTGAGCATAGCGGTAATTCGCTCAACTGTCCTCAAACCCGATTAAGCACAGGGGGAAGAGGATAGAGGAGGACTGCGTGTAGACTCCTGAATGGCTTTAATCAGGTGGTAGCAAAAGGAACATGATGAAGTGCAATTGGCCAAGCTTGAGAAAGCCAAGAGACGACTCAGATTATTCATGACTTGAGGTAATCATCCATTCTGCTCATATCTCCCTGAAAGTCAGTGTGCTGAATACCTAAAAAATATTGTGTAGAGACATAATAAGCCTTACATTTGCGCCTCCAAAAATTGGAATCTCGAGTAACGGGTCGAGTCATACATTAATCTCTCTCATTAGGTTCCGTTTACACTACATGAGATACAAGTGAAAGCCAACATGGCAGAAGAAAACGAAAACAAGGCAGCGGAAGGTGCTCAAAACGAGTCATCTCCCGAATCGCCACAAACTCCTGAAAACAAGGCCGAGGCCACAGAGCCAACTACCGAAGCAACACCTGTTGCAGAAGCAGCTGAGCCAGTTCAGGAAGCAGCAAAAGAAGAAGTGAAAACCCCAGAAGAGCCGGTTGACCCAAATAAAAAGGTCGCGCCAAAAGCTGTTGAGCCGCCAACGGACTTTAACTGGGAAGAGTTTGAAGAAGGTGTTCAAGCCTATTCTGATTCTGACATGACCAGAATGGATGAGTTGTATAGTGCAACACTTACATCTATTGCTGAGCATGAAGTGATTCTTGGAAAAGTGGTCACCATGACCAAGAAAGAAGTGGTCATCAACATCGGATATAAGTCTGAAGGTGTGATCCAGATTAATGAGTTCAGATACAATCCTGACCTAGCCATTGGCGATGAGGTTAAGGTATATGTAGAGAGCACAGAAGATAAGAATGGTCAGCTAGTCTTGTCTCACAAAATGGCCCGTGTACACGGAGCATGGACTGCCGTTAACAAGGCGATGGATGAAGGTGAAATCATCACTGGATTTGTTAAGTGTCGTACAAAAGGTGGTCTTATTGCAGACGTATTCGGACTTGAAGCATTCCTTCCAGGTTCGCAGATTGATGTGAAGCCTATACGTGACTATGATGCTTATGTTGGAAAGAACATGGAATTCAAAGTAGTCAAGATTAACCAAGAGTATAAGAACGTTGTTGTCTCTCACAAAGCATTGATCGAAGCGGAGCTCGAAGAGCAGAAGAAGCAGATCATTTCTGGATTGGAGAAAGGACAAGTACTTGAGGGTATCGTTAAGAACATTACTTCATACGGTGTCTTCATCGATCTTGGAGGTGTTGATGGTCTTGTACACATCACTGACCTTTCTTGGGGACGTATCAATCACCCAGAAGAAGTGGTTGAACTTGACCAGAAAGTAAATGTTGTAATTCTTGACTTTGATGATGAGAAGAAGAGAATCGCACTTGGCCTTAAGCAACTCAGCGAGCACCCTTGGGATAAGCTAGATGCAAACCTCAAAGTGGGTGACCGTGTGAAAGGACGTGTTGTCGTTCTTGCAGATTACGGAGCATTCGTTGAAGTGCAGCCAGGTATCGAAGGTCTAATCCACGTTTCTGAAATGAGCTGGTCTCAGCACCTTAGAAGTGCACAAGACTTCTTGACAGTAGGAGACGAGGTAGATTGTGAAATCTTAACGCTTGACAAAGAAGAGCGCAAGATGTCACTTGGTATCAAGCAGCTTCATGAAGATCCATGGGCAGGTATCGAGACGAAGTACCCAGTGGACTCTAAGCACATGTCTAAAGTCAGAAACTTTACTCACTTCGGTGTCTTTGTAGAGTTGGAAGAAGGTGTTGACGGACTCGTTCACATCTCTGACCTTAGTTGGGCTAAGAGAATCAAGCACCCATCAGAATTCTGCACCGTTGGTGACGAGATGGAAGTAATGGTACTCGAAGTCGATGTAGATAACAGAAGACTAAGTCTTGGTCACAAGCAGCTTGAGGAGAACCCTTGGGATGTGTTTGAATCTACATTCAACCAAGGAAGTGAGCACGAAGGAACTGTTGTTTCTATTGAAGGAAACTCAGCCAAAGTTGCTCTCCAGTATGGTATGGAAGGTGTGTGTTCTAAAAATCACCTCAAGAAGGCTGATGGAACAACTGCACGTGTAGATGAGAAGCTAAACTTCAAAGTCCTTGACTTCAATAAGAACGGAAAGAAGATTGTAGTATCTCACCTCCGTACGTTTGAAGAAGATGACAGATCTAAGAGAGACAGAGAAGGTAAAGAGAGAGCGAGTGAGAACAAGCAAACAAGTAAGGTAATGAAGGACCTTAGAGACAAGCAAGAGAAATCAACGCTTGGAGATTTGGATGTTCTTTCTGATCTTAAGAAGAAAATGGAAGGAGAAGGAAACTAATCCTGACAAATCTATTTGTGAAAAGGCCGCCTCATTGAGGTGGCCTTTTTTTATGCTCAATACAGCAGTTCGTTGCCTGAGTCAAAGGTTCCTCTTCGCTGCACTTTCAAGTCTTGAAGCACTGAGGCTTTAATACCCAAGCTGAGGTTATAACTCTTTCTCACTCCAAATGGCACAACGTTGCCAGTCAGTTGCCAGCAGTGCAGATCCCAGTATAATGTAATGTTGGTAGGGGTGAACTCCTCATTTTTGACATCATAACCCGAGGTGAATGAGATTTTCCAGCGATCCATCACTTTAAAACCTCCATTAAACAAGATACCGTGCTGCCTGATTAAGGTGGTGTCAATTCTCCCACCAGCATCGTTATTGAGGTACTGCTTAGAGATGTTGTAACTGTAGCTCAAACTCAGATTCCAAGGAATGTTAAAATTCTCGAAGCGACTCGGATTATTCTCCACTTCTTCAATCTCATCGGTGCTGGTAAAATTGGCATCAGCCGGATTCGTTTTCTTTCCCTCGCCACCACTAAAATTGGTTGACAGCGAAAACACATTACTCGTTCCTCTTAAAAATGGGCTACCGTTATTCCAACGCAGCTCGTTAATACGTGTGCCCACAGAGTCTGAGTCATAGGGGTCAAAAACACCATTCCACTGCAGGCTGACATTTTTAAAGAGCGTGGTTCTGGCGTTCATGTTTATGTTGGCCAATTGAAACTCTTCAGCAGCAAGATTATAGCTCGTGCTGATTCTGTAATTTTCTATCAGCTTGAGCTTCTTACTCGTATCTGTGCTGTCAGAGTTGGTTCTCACTTTCATCTCCAGACTGTTTTGCAAACCAAAGGTGAGGGCGCTCCTGCGCACGGTGTTTGACTGGTTATATGCACTAGCCACAAAGGGATTGTAGTCCAGCACACTGACTGTGTCTATGTAGCTTTCGTTAAAGTTAAACTCTGGCGCCAAGCTATAACCGAAGCTCGGAGTCATCACGTGCCTTACGGCCTCTATTTTTCCTTTTTTAGAAGTGACCGTACCATAGATTTTTGTCTGTAAGTCGGTAGAGAAATTCCAGTCGCTGGTCGCAAAAAATCCGTTGACGTCTTCTGTGATGGTTTGCAGAGAGTCGAAGTCAAAACTGCGCTGTTCTTTTTTAAAGTGCCATCTGTGGTTTATGCCGAGTCGAGGATTGAGGGTGAAGTAGCCCAGCTTTAATGAGGAGTTGACATTGACCGTGTGTTGCACACCATTGACCATTTCATCTCGCGCCAAATCAGCGAGATTGTCAAACCGCAGTTCACTCTCGTTGGTGTTGAGCGTGTTTCTGAAATTACTGCTGTAGGTCACACCAATCTTCTGGTCGAGCTTCTTTCCTTTAATCGCGTCAGCAGTTAAAAAAGACAAGGGAATGAAAAATCTATTCCTATTATATGACAGTTGAGGCAGCGTGACATTAAACGTTCCTGACTGCGTGTTTTGATTGTGGCGAGCGCTCAGCGAGAAGCTGCTTGATTCAAATGTTCGCCCATAAGTGATGGCAGAAGAAAACTGATTTCGCACATAGTCATTGAGCGAGCTGTTGTAGTTATTGCTAAAGTTATTGCTCGTTCCCGCTTCGACTGAGGCTGAGAATGTTGTACCTGGTCTTGCCTTGCCGTCTTGCGTGTGTCGCCATGTCACAAAAAAGCTCTTCACCTTATTAAACCCATCAAGCTCGGGCTCACCATTTAGGGTTTTGTTAAACTGTATGTCTGCACTTCCAGAGTATCGGTACTTCTTGTTGTATCGACTAATGTTTCGCAGACCCCAGCTTCCTCTACTGTAAATGTCGCCTGTGAGTTTGGTGTCCCAGTATTCATTAATCGGCACATAGTATCCACCATCTATAAGGAAGTAACCTCGTCCTTCAGAGAAACCATAACCCGGCACCAGTATTCCCTGCTTCTGCTTGGTGGTGTTTGGGAAAAAACCAAAAGGGATGCCAAGTGGCAAAGGCACCTTTCCGACTTTCATATAGGCCGGTCCTGTGATGATTTTATCATCAGGAATGACCACCATTTTTTTAAACCTAAAGTGGTAGTGCGGATTTTCATTACTACAGGTCGTGTACTTTCCTCCGTAATTGTGCACGTGGTCATTGTCCTGTTTTTTGGCAATTTCTGCGTGGACATAACTCTCACCATCATCCGTTCTGACACCTTTGATGACACCTTTCTTGGTCTCAAAATTGTACTTCATGGTGTCCATAGTAAAGGCCTGTCCACCTTCTGTAAATATCGGTTTGCCAATAGTCGCACCGCTGGTGTCCGTAACGCCATGCGCATAGACAAGACCATTCACAAAGTCATACTCAATGTAGTCGGCCTCTAAGGTGATGCTGCCATAAGTCACCTTCGCCTTATTATACATTCTAACTCGCTGTTCTGCAATGTCATAGACCGTACTGTCTGTGGCTGGATAATAGATGATTTCCTCTATGGGCTCATCGGCAGGAGCAAGCACCGTGTCAACTTTGGAACTGATATTGATACTATCAACAGGAAGACTCAGCGAGTCACTTTGAGCGTGTAAGCTAAAAGCCGCGAATATCAACAGATTGAAGAGGAAAAATCGCTGATTTGAGGGGAGTTTACGCAATGTTCAAAGACTAAATTTGTTCTAAATGCGCTTTATATACATAGTCAAAACTAAGAAGAAAGCATGAATCGGGCTCAACACATATTACAAGGACTTATTCCTACGACTGAACGAGGGATATCAGCCCTTATTGTCGTGTTCATCTTTTGCTCTCTGGCATTCACCCCTGAAGAAAAGTATGAGGGCAACAAGATTCGTTCCATCATGATTGATGCAGGGCATGGCGGTCATGATCCAGGAAACTTAGGCACGGGGCGTTATAAGATTACAGAAAAGACTATTGCCTTAGAAGTGGCAAAAAAGTTTGGAGAGAAGGTGAGTGAATCCATGCCTGATGTCAAAGTGCTGTACACCAGAGCAGATGATCGTTTTCATGAATTGCATCACCGCACCAAGATGGCCAACAGGGCAGGTGTAGACTTATTTGTATCAGTGCATTGCGATGCTTTTACCAAAGAGAGTGCCCACGGTTGCGGAAGTTATGTGATGGGCCCAGCCAAAAGTGCAGCCAACATGAAGACTGCTCAAAAAGAAAACGCGGCCATGCTCAAGGAAAAAGACTACGAGAAAAATTATGGTGGCTTTGATCCATACTCGCCAGAGAGTTATATCGAGCTCAATTTGCGGCAGAATGCATTTCAAATGCAAAGCCTCAGTTTTTCGGACAAAGTACAAGACCACTTTAGAGATGACCTGGGCCGCACAGATAGGGGAGTGAAGCAAGCACCGTTTTGGGTGATTTCTCACACCACTATGCCTAGCGCATTGATCGAACTTGGTTTTCTGACCAACAAGAAGGAAGAAGACTACTTGCAAAGCGAAAAAGGCAAAGAAGAAATGTCTACCGCCATTTTTAAAGCATTTAGAGATTATAAAATTGAAATAGAAGGCCTCAGCTACAACGAGCTAGAGACTGAAGAAAAAGAGACCGTAATTCAAGAAACTGGGGATAAAGAGACAGCAGTTGTCAACCATATAGAGTTTGATGCACCCCAAGAGGCTGAAGACGACAATATATACTACAAAGTGCAGATCGCGACCTCTTCCACACCTGTGGATATATTGGCAGACAATTTCAAAGGGCTGGAAGGCGTGGATCACTATATTAGCAACGGCCTATATAAGTACACTTATGGTAAGGAGCGTAAGTATAAAAAGGCACGAGCGCTTCAAGCAAAAGCGCGAGAGATAGGATATGAAGGTTGTTTCGTCATCGCTATGCAAAATGGAGAACGAATAGACCTTATTAAAGCAATCGACAAGACGGGGAAATGACCCCACATAAATGAATCTATCCAAGGAATTTAAAATAGGCGCCATCATGCTAGCAGCGATAGCATTGTTGGTCATCGGGATTAACTATCTCAAGGGAGGAAATCTGTTCAGCAGAACATCTACGTTTTACGGTGTCTACGACCATGTGTCTGGACTGACGCCTAATAATCCGGTCCTTGTCAATGGCTTTAGAGTTGGTCAGGTGACAGATATTGAGCTCTTTGACCAGCGAAAAGGTAATGTGCTCGTCACCTTTTCAGTAGACCAGAAAAAATTTAATTTTCCGAGTGACACCGAGGCGCGTATCCAAAGCACAGATCTTTTAGGGTCTAAGTCCTTGGTCCTCAAACTTGGTCAAAGTCAGACCATGGCCTCAAGTGGAGATACCCTCAGCGTAGGTATAGAGACTGACCTCATGAATGCGGTGAGTGAAGAGATGAGACCCATCAAGCTCAAAACTGAAAAACTACTGGGTACCATTGATTCTGTCATGACAGTGACCGAAGAGCTGCTGCGTGTAGATGCTAAGCCAAACCTGTCTAAGAGTTTTGAGAGCATCAGAAGAACCCTCGAGTCATTGGAAAATACGTCCAGCAATCTTGATGGCCTGCTCAGTTCTGAAAAAGGGAGACTGGGTAATATCTTTCAGAATCTAGAATCCATCACAGCCAATTTTGCGAAGAATAACGACAAACTGGGCAATACCATTTCCAATTTTTCTTCTATCTCAGACTCGCTCGTAAGTGCAGACATAGGAGGTGTGGTCATTGATGCAGCAAAGGCAGTAGACCAAGTGGCGAGCATCATGGAGCAGATAAACAGCGGAAATGGCAGTCTGGGACTCTTATTGTATAATGACTCACTGTATACAAACTTGGCTTCGGCATCTGACAACCTAGACTTACTGATGGAAGACATGAGATTAAACCCGAAGCGATATGTTCAGTTTTCTATGTTTGGTAAGAAGCAGCAGTATCAGTTGACCACCAAAGACAAAGAAGAAATCATCGAAAAGATTAAGAACTAAGGGTTAAAATTTCAAACGCTTTGCAAATCTCCAGCATCATTTTCATCCTGTTTCTCCTTCTAGGAATAGGACTTTTTATTAGACGTATTAATAAAGTCAGGTTCTTCATAGCCCAAGGCAAAGACAAAGTGATTAATGACCGTAAGGGTGAGCGCTGGTCTACCATGGCACGCGTGGCAATGGGGCAGTCAAAAATGATTGACCGTCCTGTGGCGGGAATACTGCACATCATAGTCTACGTAGGTTTTATCCTCATCAACATTGAGGTATTGGAGATATTAGTAGACGGAATATTTGGCACGCATCGCTTTTTCGCACCTTATCTAGGCGGCTTTTATGACTTCTTGATTGGGTTTATTGAGATTCTTGCGCTGCTTGTACTCGTGGCCTGCGTGTTCTTTTTAATCCGTAGAAACTTGATGTCAATCAAGCGCTTCCACCTAAGTGAGATGACCAAGTGGCCCAAGGCCGATGCCAATATCATTCTCGTAGCAGAAGTGTTGCTGATGGGAGCCTTGCTTAAGATGAATGCCATGGATCAAGTGCTTCAGACATCTGAGCTTTCCCATGTCTATCATCAATACGGTTCTTATCCGGTGAGTCAGTATCTCATTCCGTTTTTTGATGGGTTTGAGACTAACACACTCGTGGCCATGGAGCGTTATGCATGGTGGTTTCACATCCTTGGCATACTGGCATTCTTAAATTACGTGCCTTATTCCAAGCACTTCCACATCATGCTTGCATTCCCTAATACATGGTATGCCGACCTTGATGCGAAAGGGAAACTCGGAAATCTAGAGAGTGTAAAGAATGAAGTAGAGATGATGATGGATCCGGCAGCTGATCCGTATGCTGCGCCTCCGGCAGATGCTCCTCCGCCAGAGACTTTTGGTGCCAAAGACATCACAGACCTGAGTTGGAAAAACTTGATGGACGCATTTACCTGCACCGAGTGCGGGCGCTGCTCCAACAACTGTCCGGCTAACATGACAGGTAAAAAACTGTCTCCGCGCAAAATCATGATGGACACGCGTGACAGGGCAGAAGAGCTCGGTGCGTTCAGATTAAAGAATGGTGTTGAGAAGCATGATGGAAAATCACTGATACACGATTTTATTACAGAAGAAGAATTGTGGGCATGTACTTCGTGCAATGCCTGTGTGGATGCATGTCCGGTGCTGATTAATCCACTTGAAATTATCGTTGACCTGAGAAGGTATCTGATTATGGAAGAGTCTAAGTCACCAGAATCAATCACGGTGATGTTTAACAATATTGAGAATAATGGCGCACCGTGGGCATTCAGCGCCATGGATCGCGATAAATGGACGGAGGAAAACTGATGGAAGGTCAAGTAAAAAGCATGGCCCAATTAGCGGCCGAAGGGAAAAAGCCAGAAGTACTTTTTTGGGTAGGATGCGCTGGGAGTTTTGACGATCGCGCCAAAAAAATAACACGTGCCTTTGCTGGAATCTTGCAAAAGTGCAATGTCGATTTTGCAATACTCGGTAAAGAAGAGTCATGCACTGGAGACCCGGCCAAGCGTGCCGGAAATGAATTCCTGTTTCAAATGCAGGCCTTCTCCAACATACAAGTACTCAACGACTATGGTGTAGAAAAGATAGTGACCACATGTCCGCACTGCTTTAACACACTTAAGAATGAGTATCCCGGTCTTGGCGGCAACTACACCGTCATGCACCACACGCAGTTTCTCTCTGATCTAATTACAGAAGGAAAACTGACCGTGGAGGGTGGAGCCTTTAAAGGCAAGCGAATTACTTTTCATGATCCATGCTATCTCGGTAGAGCAAATGAAGTGTACGAAGCGCCAAGAGAACTAATCAAGAAGTTAGATGCGGAGCTCGTGGAGATGAAGCGTTGCCGGGCCAAAGGCTTATGCTGTGGTGCTGGTGGGGCGCAGATGTTTAAAGAAGCAGAGCCTGGTAATAAAGAGGTCAACATAGAGCGTACCGAAGAGGCTTTAGAAACGAAGCCAGAAATCATTGCCGCAGGTTGTCCCTTTTGCAATACCATGATGACTGACGGAGTGAAAAACAAAGACAAGCATGATGCCATTGCCGTCATGGACTTGGCCGAGCTAATTGCACAGGCGCAAAAAATCTGATATGTCTACACAGCCTTCGACTACAGTTACTTCATGGCAAGACTTACCTGACCATGCGCGCGTGTGGATCTATCAAGGTAATAGAACCCTCACTCCGAGTGAAGAAGAGATGCTGCTTAAAAAAGGAAAAGAATTTGTCAGTGGCTGGGCCAGTCATGGTCAAGAAATGACGGCTGCCTTTGAGGTGTTTCACAACCGCTTTGCTGTCATCATGGCTGATGAGAATAAAGCCATGGCCTCTGGGTGTAGCATCGACTCTTCTGTTCATTTTATCCAACAGATACAGCAGGAAATTGGCATAGACTTTTTTGATAGAATGCGTCTAGTGTATAAGGTTGATGGTGACTTTCACGACTGTACACTTGCTGAAATCCCTGCACTCGTCACTGCTGGTCAGGTGACGCCAGACACACTGATGTTTGACAACTTGGTGGCCGTCAAATCAGACTTTGCCAAGTCATGGCCGCGCCCTATGAGTGATACTTGGGCGGCTCGCTATTTCTAATTGTTTTTAGTCTACGTGATGGTATTGACTCACTTGGTAGTCTCTCCGCCATATGACGTGAGCACACTGTCAATCGGTTCCCACAGCTCAATTTTATTTCCCTCTGGGTCCATGATGTGAACGAATTTGCCGTAATCATACTTCGTCACTTCATCGCAAATAGTCACTCCAGCCGCACGCAGATTTTCTACCAACTTATCTATGTGCTGCACGCGGTAGTTGATCATAAACTGCTTTTCTGAAGGCTGAAAATGGTCTGTTTTCTCATTAAACACACTCCAGTTTAGATAGTTCACTTCTTCTGGTCGGTGAGCATTTCTAAACTCAAAAGGAGCACCATGAGGGCCAACCGCTATGCCTAGTTTTTCGGCATACCATTCATTAGTCGCCTTTGGGTTTTCGGCTTTAAAAAATATGCCACCTATGCCAGTGACTTTTGGAGTAGTATCGCTCATAGTAAGATTAATTTTTACGTCAACTTTCGTCTCGTGTCTGTCGCTGCGCGTTGCGTTCTCATGCGAACAAGATAATAAGCCTGTCGCAATGAGCAAGCACATGGCGGTCTGCCACCACAATGCGTTGAAGGTATGAGGATTGGTCATGGTGTACTTGTTTTACAAACGTTTGTTGGAGGTACTTGTTAACGCACTCGCAGTCGTTCTTCTGTACAAGGTAACGAAGAATACGAACTAGGTAGCATGTCTAGTAAATAGACGTTATGTTCTCTCGAAGTCATTCATAGGAAAACCAAATTGACTGGACACCCAATCATGCTGATAGACGCAGACAAAGCGTTGATTCGATTATTCGTTTAGGCGGATGTCTGCCAAGACAGTAATCATAGCCACTGAGTCATTGTCAAGTAAGATGCTGATTCGTTGTTTAAACGGGCCAGTCTTCCCCGGGCTGAAGCATCGTAGCTTGAGTTGATATTCTGTATGAGGAATCAGAGTTTCTTTGAGCGTATTCTCACAATAACACTGACTGCTCTTTATACTTCGTATGGAGGTAGAGTCTAAGCCATTGTATGTAAAGCCGATTTGAAAACTAGTATCAAGCTCATTAATTACTCCCAGATCAATGATTTCTGGTCGAAGCGAAATGGTACGTGGCGAGTCGCTTTTGTCACCTTTAGGAGACGAAGTCTCTATGCACGATACTGTCAAAATCATCGGCAAAAAGAAATAGAAAAGAGGTTTCATCGTATTGATTTACAGATGAATATAAGTCAGTCAAATCGCGACTCGGAGTGATTTAGCAAGTCTACAATTCTTATTTAGAACCATTCTAAATACCTAATGTTGGGTATTGTTCTTTACACGTGAGTGGCCTTCATTTGTTCTAAGCAAAAAATCAATTTAGACCTATATTTAATGCTCAACAGATTAGTACTTATAGCCATCATGGTCACTCTTTTAGCAGGAGGGTGCAAGAAGGATGAAACGACTAACACGGACCCTGTAAATGAATTAGTAGTGCCTACTTCGTATCAATTTACAGATGCCGATGGACAGAGTACAGTCAATTTTAATGGGCAAGCTCAACGCCTTGAGATGATGACTGAGATGGTGCTTTATATGAGCAGTGCCAATACCGCTGGCGTGAGCATAGACGCACAAACCTTGAAAGACATGTACGCCAATTCGGGCATCACTTGGGCCGATGAGCCCGTGCTTGGTATGACGGGGTCAACAAAGCAACTTAAGAACAAGACGGCCGCTGCAGGAGGGATAGCAGACCCCGCAGTGCAAGCGTATTTTGAAGCCTATATGGATGCGCTTGCATCAGTGAGTACATCAAACACAGCCGGAGGCCCAGGCCAAGATGGTGTGGTGGTCAGTACTTCTGACCCGAGTAAACAGTATCTGCAAAGTGCCTCAGGTCAAGAATATGCGCAGCTGATTGAAAAAGGACTCATGGGTGCAGTGTTCTATAATCAGATCACGATGAACTATCTCGGAGACGCTGAAATGTCAAGTGACAACAGCACAGCTGTTGATCCAGGTGCCGGCAAGTACTACACTGAGATGGAGCACGCCTGGGATGAGGCCTATGGCTACTTCACCACAGCCACTGACTTCTCAGTTGATGGTAATGGAACAGACAGATTTTGGGGTAAATATGCCGATGCCCGCGAAGCTGTGCTCGGTTCGGCAAGCACATTGTCAGAGGCGTTTAGAAAAGGAAGAGCGGCACTTTCTGCCAATGACCTGACTATGCGTGATGCCCAGATAGCGATTATTCGCTCGGAGTTAGAAGATGTTGTTGCAGGCACCGCCATACATTATTTAAACGGAGCAGTATCAGACTTCGCTGATGATGCGCTCAGAAATCATCAGCTCTCAGAGGCTGTTGCCTTTATCAGTTGCCTTCCTTATGGTCATGAGCCTATTGCTAATCAGTCTCAGGCCATGACTTGGTTATTCCAAATTGGAAACAACAACTATGAAGTGAGTGCCGCAACACTCATCGCAGTAAGAGACCAGATTGCCATCGCTGCGGGAATGGAAGACATTAAGAGTGAGCTCTGATTTTTTAAACACGAAAGCACAATGACACACTATAAATGAAATACACGTATCACTTCTTCATCACCTTAGCCCTCATATTCTTGTCCCTAAGCGCCTGCAAAGAAAAAGGGACGGACATTGAGCCTGCTGAGAGTGACTTTGATAGGTCCGCACTGCTCATTGACTTGGCTGACTTGATTGATGATTCATATGAAGATTTCCAACTTAGAGTAGAGGAATTGGATCTCCGCATTCAGGAGTTTACGTTAGCCCCTAGTCAGCCTAGGCTCACAGCAACTCGCGTGGCCTGGACTCAAGCCCTCAAGCACTGGCAGCATGTGGCTCCTTTTCAGTTTGGTAAAGCTGCTGAACTAGCCATGGAAGCCTCCACAAATGTCTATCCGGCAAGTGCCAACCTCATAGAAAGTAACATCAGTAATGGGGAGTATAATCTTGATGCCGCCTCAAATCTGAGCGCCATCGGACTACAAGCCATGGATTATCTCTTGCACGGAGGCGGGGCAGATGATGCAGAGATTCTGGCCCGTTTTAGTTCTGACAGTTTCGCTTCAGAGCGTTTGTCATATCTAAACGCACTGAGCCAGCAGATGCTGTCGCGTACCACTCAAGTGGCATCTACATGGAGTTCCTCTTCGACAGAATATGCCGATTTTGTTGCCAATGACGGCACAGATCAAGGCAGTTCAATAGGACTCTTTTTAAATGCCTTCAATCAAAGTTTTGAGTCGAGTACGCGCACGCACAAACTAGGAATACCGGCAGGAGCGCTGACTTTTTCCATGACTCCAAATCCAACTTCGGTAGAGGCCTATTACGAGAACAGTCAAAGCTTGACCTATTTAAAAGAAAGCATCGATGCCTTTGAGAAAATCTATCTCGGAGCAGATGAAGATGATGTCTCCTTGTCAGATTATCTAGTCGCACTCGATGCGCAGCACGGAGGCCAGTCTTTAGATGAGGCAATCAGAATGCAGCTTATCAATGTGCGCACGTCCATCGACTTGATGCAAGCCCCTCTTTCAGAATTTGTAGAGAATGAGCAAGAACTGGCTCTTGATGCGTTTGCCGAGCTCCAAGCACTTGTAGTTCTGTGGAAGGTAGACATGATGTCTTCGCTAAGTATCTTGATTACGTATCAAGACACTGACGGTGATTGAGACCATGAAAGCGCATATCAACGGACTGACATCCATCAGCCCACTGGTGTTTTTCAGAGTGGTGTTTGGTCTCCTGATGCTTATCAGTCTACTTCGGTTTGCAAGTCACGATTGGGTGCAGCAACTGTACATTGACCCCTCTTTTCTCTTCTCTTATTACGGATTTGATTTCCTGCCACGACCATCATCAGCAGCGGTTTGGATCGTGTTTTTCATATGCCTTTTTGCCACTGTCGGCATCATGCTGGGCGCCTTTTATCGCTGGAGCGCTACTGTGTTCTTCATCACATTCGTGTATTTGGAGCTGCTTGATAAAGCCAATTATCTAAACCACTATTACTTCATCAGTCTCCTGGCTTTTCTTATGATTTTTCTGCCTGCCAATCGCGCCTTTTCGCTCGATGTAAAGAGGGGTAGAGTAAAAGAATGCACGCTTGTAAAAGGCTGGAATATACTCAGCATCAAACTGCTAATCGGAGGCTTGTACTTCATGGCTGGACTGGCCAAGCTGCACGCTGATTGGCTTCTAGAGGCGCTGCCCATGCGCATCTGGCTACCTGCGCATTCTTCGCTTCCGCTTATCGGTCCGCTTATGGATGAGACCTGGCTGGCATACCTGTTTAGTTGGTCTGGTGCGCTTTATGATTTGAGCATACCCTTTTTACTTTTTTTCACGCGAACCAGAAAATGGGCCTACGCATCGGTGCTTCTCTTTCATGTATTTACAGCCATGTTATTTCAGATAGGCATGTTTCCTTATGTCATGATCTCTGTGTCCTTGATTTTCTTTCCCGCATCCATTCATGAGTGCATCCTCACGCTGGGCGGACGGTGGCACTTATTTCTCGAGTCTGCACAAAAGAAGGTGTACCATGCTGGCCCCGTTTTAAAAAAGCTCAGCGTGTCGGCATTGGTCATCACGTTTTTTCTGGTCTTCATTTTTCCACTGCGCAGCTTGGCTTATCCTGGTCCGGTTCAGTGGCATGAGCAGGGCTATCGTTTTTCATGGCGAGTGATGTTGATGGAGAAGGCTGGACACTGCTTTTTTTATGTCAAAGATCCTCTTCAGAAAGGTGAGATAGAGGTGGATAATCGACTCTTTTTGACGGCCAATCAAGAAAAGCAAATGAGCACTCAACCTGATATGATTTTACAATTTGCCCAACTGATTGATGCGCATTATCAACAAGAAGGCATCGCTAATCCTGAGGTGAGGGTAGAGGCGTGGGTGAGCCTTAATGGTCGCGGGTCACGACTGTTTATTGATCCCTTCTGCGACCTGTCAAAAGTAAAAGAGGGCTGGGCAAATAAGGACTGGATCTTACCTTTTGATTCGGTAGTGACGGCCAGCCAATTAGTGAACCTGAAAGCGCAGGTGAGACAGTAATGGGCAATCACCTGAGACATATGGTCACTTTGTTTTTTGCGCTGTGTTACAGTGCGATTGGTCTCGCTCAAGAATTTGATTTTACAGGCACTGTCGCTGATTCTGCCAGCGGAAAACCACTCAGCGGTGTACTCGTGGTAATTGGCGAGCGTATTGACCTGAGTGATGAGACAGACTCAAAAGGGAGATTTTCTATAGAGTCCATTCGCGGAGACGTGAAGACAATCAGCTTTCTCAAACAAGGATTCAAATCCCTCGTGTTGCCCATCAATCCGAATGCGCTGACCCTGAATAGGCATTACGTAATGAGTCGGCTAAATATTAATCTCTCTGAGGTGACCGTAAAGTCAAAGGAGAATAAAATTGAATTAGAACCGATGCCCTCAGTGCGTGGCACGGGCATATACAGAGGTATGAAGAGTGAAGTAATCACACTTGATAACCTGACCGCTAACCTGAGCACCAACAACAGCAGGCAAGTTTATAATCGTATTGCTGGACTCAACATTTGGGAGAATGATGGCGCAGGGATACAACTCGGCATTGGCGCGCGCGGGCTAAGTCCTAATCGCACTAGTAATTTTAATGTCCGTCAAAACCTGCATGATATCAGCGCTGATGCCTTGGGTTATCCAGAAAACTACTACACGCCAGCCTTGCAAGGAGTGGAGCGCATCGAGATAGTCAGAGGCGCAGCCGGACTGCAGTACGGCACTCAGTTTGGTGGTTTGCTCAACTTCCACATGAAGAGAGCCCCGCTGACAGATAGCACGGCCATTGTGGTGGATCAAAGTCTGGGCACTTTTGGCCTTGCTGATAGCATCACTCAGCCTTTGGCCTCAAGCACGAGTTTTGTCAGTATAGCTAGTCGAAAAAACAAGACTGCTGTCTATGCGTTTTATCAATACAAAGGGGGAGAGGGCTGGCGCGCTCGCTCAGATTATAAGGTGCACTCGGCCTATGTTTCTGCCGAGCATCGCTTCAGCGAAAAGTGGTCGGCATCGCTTGATCTGACTCACATGTCTTACTTGGCTCAGCAAGCCGGTGGGCTGACTGACGAGGAGTTTAATGCCAACCCTCGATTGACTAAGCGCTTCAGAAATTGGTTTAAAGTAGACTGGAACATTGCTTCGTTGAATCTAAATTTTCAACCCCATGCACGGGTACATGTAGAGAGCAAGACCTTTATGCTTCATGCCTCGCGTCAGGCATTGGGTTTTCTTGGTCAGACACAACGACAAGACCCACTAGAGTCTCGCGATCTTATTGATGGCGCCTTTGATAATCTGGGCAATGAGA
The DNA here is from genome assembly GCA_964429805.1 of uncultured Flavobacteriales bacterium. GTDB lineage: Bacteria > Bacteroidota > Bacteroidia > Flavobacteriales_D > JABDKJ01 > CAYSDH01. The sequence continues at coordinate 5,742 of CAYSDH010000054.1, read as the reverse complement.
CACGACTCTTGCATCGTAAATCCCTAAAGCACGGTTACCTGATAACCAGCACTGGTTTTAGAGTGTACAAAGGTCAAAATCGCACCAGGCAGGGACAAGCCAGTGATGGCGATGCGGCAGACTTTAACTTCAACGCTGAGCTGGCCCAAGATTTTTCTGACTACGATTTTCCTAATCACAACCTGGCCTTCTTCGTTCAGAGTCTGGTTCCGATCACCAAACGACTCTCGATTACACCTGGCCTACGTTACGAGTATATCGACACGCAGTCTGACGGAAACTTCAGAAACATAGTGCGTGATGCTGCGGGTAATGTTTTAGAAGACACACTCTTGCTTGACCAACGCAGAAATACGAGAGCCTTTGTACTGGCAGGTATTGGGGCGAGTTATAAGTGGAAGACTCAGGAGTTGTATGTCAATCTTGTTCAAAATTACAGGGCCATTAATTTCACTGATATTCAGGTGCGCAACACCTCTCTGGTGATTGATCCAGACATTAGAGATGAGCGTGGGTATAACCTTGACTTGGGCATCCGTGGTGCGTTGACTGACCATCTTCGTGTAGATTTTAGCGCCTTCGCTTTGCTCTATAACGACCGTATAGGAGAGTACTTTGCAACCGATGCGCTAAACCGATCCATTAGATATAGAACCAACGTATCTGATGCGCGCACGTTAGGCCTCGAGTTTTTAGCCGACCAAGATCTTAGTGACGTACTGTTTAGTAATAGCACAGAGAATCGGGCCAATGTGTTTATAAACGCCTCCTTTATTGATGCAGAATATATTGACTCTGAGATTGCGGCCTTTGACGGAAAGCAGGTCGAGTTAGTGCCAGATTTCACACTGCGTACAGGACTGAAAATGTCTTTTTCGGCTCTTAATTTTTCGGCTCAGTATAGCCGCGTTTCTGATCAGTTTTCAGATGCCACTAACGTGGGTGCTAACCCTGATTTTCCATCCACTCCCAATGCTGTTGACGGTCTAATTCCTGCCTATCAGGTGCTCGACTTGGGCATGACCTATGCGCTCAAATCTTTGAGGTTTTCGTTTAACTGTAACAATCTACTAAACGCTCATTACTTCACCCGCAGAGCGAGTGGTTACCCTGGTCCGGGTATTATTCCGAGTGACGGTCGCAGTGTTCACTTGGGCATTCGATGGAGCTTTGACCCAAGGTACAGCAAGAACTAAGGCGCGCTACACCTCTTTCGCAAATAAAGTGCTAACTATGTATGCTTGGGGCTACACATCAAAATTGTAGTTTAAAAAAACAATGAATCGACATGGATTTATAAAGCGTTTGGTGTTGGCTTGTAGTTCATTTCTAGTGAGCTCAAAAGTGACGGCCTTCAGTAAAAGACAAGTGAGTAGCGAGAGTCCACATAGTACAGAAGTCATCATCATAGGGGCTGGCGCAGCTGGCCTTCAGGCAGGAAAGACCTTAAGTAAAAAGGGGATAGATTTTTTGATTTTGGAAGCCTCATCCACCTATGGAGGTCGACTCGGTCAGCTTGACGGTTTTGCTGACTTTCCTTTAGACACTGGGGCGCAGTGGCTGCATGGTAAAAAGTCGCTTTTAAAAAAGAGCCTAAAGAAATCTAAAACCAAAGTCACCAAAGACAAGTCAAAAGAGCGGTTCTGGTATAGAAATGCGCTGCACAAAAAATTACCAAGTGATTTAAAAAACATCGTCAAGCGCAACCGTGCAGAGCCAGACATGTCCTATGCTGAAATGTTAGACAAAGAAAATCTGAGTGATGATTATAAGTACATCATCGAGCAGATGGCGGGTGATCAGGGCGCTGATGCTTCACAACTTTCTGTGAAGTGGAATGCCATAGAAGAGGAAAACTGGAACTCTGGGAATAAGGATTACAAATTCAGAAAGACCTATTTCGATTTCATCAATGAGTCAATTGCCGTAAAGGTGAAGAGTGCGATTAAGCTCAATACGGCAGTCAAGGACATTGATTACCAGGCAGATAAAATTGAGCTTAGAGACACAACGGGCAAGCGATACACTGCTGATAAAGTCATCGTGACAGTGCCGATTACGGTCCTTCAAGATGAAGACATATCCTTTAGTCCGGCACTTCCGTCTGAAAAGAGAACTGCCTTTCGTAAGATAGGAATGGGACCAGGCATGAAAGTGTTTTTGAAGTTCAAAGAGAAATTTTATCATGAGAATATATACGGTGGTGCTATCTGCGCGGCTTATGCGGATGAGACTATTGGTAAGAAAGGAGAGGATAACATTTTAATGGCTTTTGTGATGGGAAATCAGGCCGCGTATTTAAGCTCATTGTACTCTGACAAGGAAATCACCCAAGCGCTTTTGGCTGAACTTGATGAGATGTATAGTGGCCAAGCCAGTAAGGCCTTTGTAGACGCTCATGTCATTGATTGGACAAAGCATCCTTTTATCAAAGGCGCTTATTCGTATAGCAAAATTGGCATCGGTAATGCCCGTGTCATTGCGGCTCAGTCTCTTGAAGACAAAGTGTTTTTTGCAGGAGAGGCCATGAATCTAAATGGGCATCATCAGACGGTGCATGGTGCCGTAGAGACGGGACTGATGCAGGCCAAGAATGTGGCAGAATTGCTGCGACTTAAGAGGCCGCTATTTAATTAAAGACACAGCGAGAATGAAAGATTTTGTAATACTCACTTCCTTTACCGAACCATCTCAAATGGCTATTGCAAGGAGTCTGTTAGAGTCTCAAGGTATAGAGTGCCAAACCGTAGATGAGTTCACCGTTCAGACCTATAATTTTATCTCTAATGCCATCGGTGGTATAAAGATTCTCGTGCACCAATCTGACTTGCAAGTGGCTAAAGACTTACTCGTAGAAGCAGGTTTTATGACAGGAGAGGAGCACATGCCTTCTGCAGTAGAACTTTACTTGGGTGACCCAAAAAATATTAAGGCTATTAAGATGGTGGCGTTTTTCCTTCTATTGATCGCAGTCGTTATAGTGATTACTTTGTTTATTAAAGCCTAACGCCTTGAGATTAGCGCACGGTTTTAAAGCGCCCTTTGACCTATTCAAATAAATGAAGCCGCCCATCTACTGTCCAGATTGTAAGTCAGACAACGTGTCTGAGCCCCGCTTGAGTCAGCGTGCTTTTGCCATTTCATTTCTGCTTCTCGGATTTCCACTTCCCTTTATGTCTAAGGTCGCTCATTGCTTTGAGTGTGGCTTAGACTTTAAACCCAGCTCTGATACTCAGGATGAGTGACAGGGGAAGGGTGGAGGTGCTGTGTAAGTCTTCTTCTGATATGAGGTTCAGTACAGAAGGAATAGGATTGAAGAGTTGGAATTGAGTTTGACTTTATCTAATGGAACAGGCGTATGGCACGTAAATCGGATAGGCCTTTTTGAGAGAGTGGCTTCACGGGAGCTAGGATTCTGATTTACTTAGTCTTGTCATTTTTAATTCTCCAAATACTTAAACGCTTAGATTAGCTTGAGTCCTGTTTAAAAGTCAAAGTCGTTCAAGGTTCGTTAAATAGCCCAGACTGCTATCTTTCCTCATTATAAAAATGTATATGGCAAAGAAGGTAATTAGTTTGTTCTCAGGGGCCGGAGGGTTCGATATTGGGATTGAAAAAGCTGGATTTAAGACGGCCGTCCTTGTTGAGATGGACTCTTCATGTTGCGATACTTTGCGTTGCAACTTTCCTAGCACCCCTGTACTTGAGGGAGATATCTGTAAAATTCCTACAAATCGAATGCTTAAGGCGGCAGGTTTGAAGAGACTAGAAGCCGCACTTGTAATAGGTGGCCCTCCTTGCCAGTCTTTCAGTCTTGCAGGAAAAAGACTGGGCATGGATGATGAGAGAGGGATGCTTGTGCTTGAGTTTATTCGTGTAGTTAGAGAATGTTTGCCTGTCGGTTTTATAATGGAGAATGTAAAGGGAATGATGAATTGGGATGGTGGAAGAGCTATGGATGCAATTATGGATGAATTAAAGGACCCTGTGTTATTCAAAGGCAAGGAGTATCGATACAATGTTTCTTTTAGAGTTTTAAATGCTGCCGATTATGGGGCGCCTCAATTCAGAGAAAGAGTTATTCTAGTTGGAAATAGAGTTGGCAAAAAATTTGAATTTCCGAAGCCAACGCACGGATTGAAAAACATTAACTTGGTTAACGGCAACAAAATCAAACCATATCGATCAGTAGAAGATGCTATTGGATCATTGCCGGATGCTGATGAACCTTCAGAGACAGCAAAGCGAATTTCAAAAACTATTAAGGAAAGAATTGTTAATCATGGCTATTAAGAACCATCAAATGACCGCACATTCTCCTTCGACTTTGGAGAAGATTCGATTAGTACCCATCGGCTCTAAACTGAGTGACATACAAAAGACTTTTGGGTCAACTTATCGCAGGCTTCGTCCTAACAAGCCTTCACCAACAGTCACAAGAAGTGGGTACAGAGACTTCATTCATCCCTATAAAGATAGAATGCTCACAGTTCGGGAACTAGCGTGCTTGCAGACTTTTCCAAAATCCTGGGAGTTTAAAGGAACAAGGCTTGATTCATATAGTAGTAAGCGCAAGACGAATATGACTCAGTTCGGTCAAGTTGGAAATGCCGTTCCGCCAGTTTTAGCAGAAGCTATAGGCCGTGAAGTACTGAATCAGTTGTTCGATTAGCTATGGCCAAAGTACCAAAGGAAATAGAGGAAGAGAGTTATCTGTTAAAATCGACTTTCTTCTTTAGGAAGCTCAACGATCTGGATTATGTAGGAATTGATGGGAGGGTTAAGAAAGCAGCTACAAAACTTAAAGATGATTTGAATTGGGATGATTATTCCTCTTTGGGAATTAGTAAAGAGGCATGGGACATAGCCAAGACTCAGGGTGTTTTGCCAGGAAGGTTGTTTGTTCATCCAACATTTTTAAGGACTTACCCAAGTCTTATCAAATATTACAGGTGTCTTGCTATGCTCCCGCAAAAGGGGTTGATGAAACTGGTAGGAATCAGTAACCTTAAAGGTATTGAGGAAGAAGATAAGGATATACCGGAAAGCCGTATTCCTGGAACCGTTCAAAAATTAAACGAGTTTATCTCATCAGTTTTATCAATTAATGGTTGGTATAAAGACGAATGCCTTAAAGCGATGGTTTATAGCACAGCTGGAACTACTATTGACGGTTCATGGAGAAACAAGATTGGTGATGAAGGAGAAAGAGTTGTAAAGGAGATTCTTGTTAAGGCGTTACTAAAAAATAATGAAGTCACATACTTTATCATGAAAAACGATGAAAGAATTGAATTCACCGACTTTGAGCAATTAGACAAAATCGATGAACTACGGTCTATTTTTTTAAAGAATAGCTATTCTATAGTCTTTCGATCTGAACCGGATGGAACAATTTTATCACCATCTGGTGACGTCACAGGAGGTATTGAGGTCAAAGCTGGAATTGACCCTGCTGGGGCCTTAGAAAGACTTGGAGCAATGTTCAAGTCCTTCGATAATATCAAGCAAGCATATCCTAAGGCACAGACTGTACTAGTGGCTTCTTGTCTGACTAAAGAAGTAGAAGCCCGTATTCGCGAATCTCAGGCAGTTAATTTCACATTTATGCTAACTGACATTACTTTAAGCAAGCGGTCTGCCGAAGCCAAGTTTGTCAACAAAATCAGAGAGATGTGTGGTCTCATTCACAAGCGCCTCTAAAATTCGGAAGCACTTTTCTTGCTATACATTATGTGAAAG
>CAYSDH010000053.1:0-24328 GCA_964429805.1 uncultured Flavobacteriales bacterium | reverse complement strand
GCCGTTGGTGCTGAAGTAAATGTAAATGTCGCGTTGTCAGAAACTGCGAGACAATTTGCGTTGCCCGTAGTTGTTAAAGTCAATGTCACAGACCCGGCTGCAATTTCTGCGGCTGAAGGCGTATACGTAGCGTTGAGCGTAGTACTGTTAGGACTAAATGTGCCGAGTCCTCCAGACCAGACTCCACCAGTCGCGATACTCACAGACCCAGCTAAGGTGATGTCTGCATTATTCTCACAAAGCACTTGATCTGGACCAGCATTAGAAGTTGGTGAGTCAGTGAATGTGATTGTCATTTGATCTGTCTCGGCATTACAATTTCCGTTACCAGTAGTGGTCAAGGTTAGCGTCACAGATCCACTCGAAATTTCTGCTGCCGTAGGTGTGTACTCGGCATTCATGTTGGTCGTACTTGGGTCAAAAGTTCCTGCACCGCCAGACCAGACTCCACCTGTAGCAATGGTAAATCCACCAGAAAGATTGACTGCAGGGTCATTGGCACAAACCTCTTCATCTGCCCCGGCATCTGCCACGGGCGAAGGTGTGAATGTGGCGATGACATCATCTGCCACGGCATTACAATCTCCATTACCTGTAGAGGTAAGTGTAAATGTTATTGACCCTGATGTGATCTCTGCCGCAGTAGGTGTATAGGTTGGTGTCATAGATGAATTAGAAGGCAAGAATGTTCCTGCTCCACCAGTCCAAACCCCACCAGCAGCGTTGAGCACAGAGCCATTTAGTGTGATACTCGGATTATTGGTACAGACATCAAAATCTGCATCTGCGTCTACGATAGGTAACGGCTGAAAAGTCACCTCCATGTCTTCAGATACTGGATCACAGTCACCTGTTGAGATTAAGGTAATAGTCACTGCACCTAAGGCATAATCACCCAAACTTGGCTCGTATGTAGCGTTAAAGTCTGTGTTGTTAGGCACGAAAACTCCGCTACCTGTACTTGTCCATTCTCCTGAAGTAGAACCACCGTTAACCGAACCAGCAAGGGCTACATCATCTCCTTCACAAAGGCTTTGATCTGCACCTGCATCCACGATTATTTCTCCAGCAAACTCTGAGAAGAATCCGTATCGACATCCTGTTGATGCACCACCATTGATAATGGCTAATGAGAACACATCAGAACTGTTACTGACTATGAATGCCTGATTGACAGGCACCTCTGTGGTATTGTACTCTATCTGAGCAGCCATCCACTCACCACCCGTTCCAGGTACCACCTGAAATGCAGCAGCTGGAATAGTTGCCGTACCAGGACCGACTACTGAAAAGTCGCCTTGCGATCCATTTCGGACAAGTAGGTTTAGGTAGAAAGCTTCTGATGTGGCTCTGGTAAAACTCAACTGACGTGAACCTGCACAGTTAAGTGGAGGCAAAATCGCTTGTCCTTGCTCACATCCGAAACCAGTTACGTGTATGGCATATGAAGGTTTTGAGGTATACATGTGGGTAGCATTATCTGCTGCACCAGCCAAGTAATCCATATCATGTCGATAATATTGACCTGCAAAAAGTGTGGCAACCGGAGTGGCCGAGCCATCAATGTATACTTGAGTATTATTTTCTGTGGCCATCAAGAAGCAAGACTCGTCTCCGTTAGAATTGAGCTGACCTTTAATGGCGATGTAATCGGTACCAACGATACCAACTGGCACAATTTGGTCCGTCATCAAGTCGTAACATCCTCCAGAAGGATTGTGATTAGAATCATCTTTAATAGAGACAGCAATAGGCTTATCAGAGAGCACCACGGCACCTGATGGGTGATGGGCTGGATCATTATGATCGGCAGCATCCATGTTGGCGCATGAATATGTTTGACCTGCGTCAAGATCGATAGTGAACGGAGTGAGTGCTGGATGACCCAACACGTCTACAGGAGAATAGATCATGACAGTGGTACCATCCTCAGTGGCAACAATGTCAAACGATGCGTAAGCCCAATCACTCGGATTGGACGAATAATCGTGGTTATAAAACGGTGCGTGCTTGTGCAGCGGAATGTAAAACTCATCACCTAATCCGTTGGCACCTTTGAGTGCCATAAAATCTGGATTGTTGGGATTGGCGTTTTCATAATAGGCGGTGATATCTGTGGTCGAAGTAATATGTAGACCTGTATTCTGGACCATATCATTGGCCACAGTTTCAAGAAGTGCCTTGTAGGCTGCCATGTCATAACGCACGGCTCCATTAGCAGGTATGTTGATGACGATTGGGGTCCATGTTCCGTTCGCAGGCTGATCTACAGTAACTGTAGCTGCAGCTCCGGCTGAGGTCAAATTCAGATAAATAGGTGAGTCGCCAAAAGACGCGTTATGGCGAAATGTAATATCCGGTGGTGCCAACCAAAACTCCTGTCCTGTCTGAGCAGAACAAAATGTAAATACGGCACAAGCGAATAGAATTGAGGATACTATTCTCTTCATTTTTCAGTACAGTTTGTAGACTCTAAATGGTTTTTTTTTAAAGTCAATGGTGTACCCGTTCTACGGGCTCAGCAAGGATTATGTTTCAGGTTTAGGAATAATTTCCAGTACCATTTTTGAGGTGCTGGATTTGGTTTGTCGAAAGAGTTGAAGGGGGTTATCTTCGGCAGATCATGAAAAAGCTGCTTATACTCATACTTCTGCTCCAGGCATTCACAGGGTGTAAAAACACCGATGCGTTGACAAAAACACCTACTAAAATAGACCAAGCCCAGGTGCTCACTGAGGTTATGACGGGCAGCTACACAAGCGCGAAGCAGGCCAAGAGTGACAGTTCGTACTACAGCATATCACTACACATGTACCCTGTCTGGAAAAGCAAAAGCGGTCACTACCTTTATGTGGAGCAGGCTTTAGCTTCTAAGCAACAACAACCTTATAGACAGCGCATCTATCACATAGAGGCGCTGAAGAATGGTACGCTCACGAGTACCTTATATTCACTAGAAGACGAAAAGCGATTTATAGGAAAGTATGCAGAACCGGCTTTTTTTGATCAGTTTGATGAGTCCATATTATCTGAGCGAGAAGGCTGCACGGTCTACATACAAAAAGTAGGTGATGCCTATGTAGGTGCTACTAAGGATAAAGAATGTCAAAGTTCGCTACGCGGATCGACCTATGCCACTGCTGAAGTGCGCATTGAGAAAGACAAAGTAATTAGCTGGGACAGAGGTTTTGATGACGATGACAAGCATGTGTGGGGAGCAGAAAAAGGCGGTTACATTTTTGAACTCATCCGCAAGCAAGTGCCAAACTATAATAAGTCTGGAAACGGAATTCAACTTCGAGACAATCGTAAAATTCAGGTTAAAGAGTAAGAAGACTTATTCTTCTTCGTCAGACTTCTTTTCCTCACTATCAGGAGTCCAGTCGGCTTTTACTACAAGCGTGTTGTACCACTTAAAGAGCTTCTTCATGTCAGCCGCAGTCACCTCTTCTTTATCATAAGTAGGGATAATCTGCTCGAGTCGGCTCGCCAATTCTGCTTTTGAGGCTTTGTGGTCTACTGAGGCTTCGCCTTTTTCAAATTCGTAAATCATTTTGAAGGCGTCTTCCAACGGCAACTCTTCTTCTTCAGTGTACAGACAAATGTCGTTGAGTACCGAAAAGTTGTGTCGCATAAACACAGGCATTTTTTTTCCATCCTCTAAAGATTGGACAATGACGCGACCAGTAGATTGAGAAAGAATTCTGTACAATCCTGGTTTTCCTGAAATGGTAATGATTTGTGAAAGGCTCATAACTCTATTAGATGGCAAATGTATAACTAGGTCTTTGATCCTGTCAATCGATTATGATTTTTTCGACCAACGCACCTTCTTCACGTGTCAATAGAAGAGTATACACTCCTCTAGCTAACTCTGAAAGATCCACGTCTAGTGTTTGACTGGTGAAAACTTGACCCAAGTAGACTTTTTCTCCGTTGCTGTTTTGAATTTCGATAAGATCATCCTTCTTCAATCCTCGAATAGACAGGAGTCCACTGCTTGGATTGGGATATACCTCAAGCGATTCATCATCAAGCTCATCAACAGAGGTAAAGAGAAATGGCTCCGAGATTTTTGAACAACCATTTTCATTAAACACTTCTACCTGATATGATCCTGAGCTCGTCATGACTAAAGACTGAAACACTTGCCCTCCTATAGGCAGGCCGTCTATATACCATTGATAGCTCTCGCCTGGGCTAGATAACAGATTGTCACCAGACAGCTCAATGTCTGCTACAATGCTCTGCGCAGATACTGTGCTAAATGCATTTAACTTGCCGTATCCCCAGATGGTGTTTGGTGTAGACCCGGTAGGTAAGTCAGAAGCGGCACCCGAAATTATGGCTGCCTTAAAATCACTCCATGTTGATTCCGGACATTGCTCTAAAAACAATGCCGCGACTCCCGATACTACAGGTGAGGCCATGCTTGTACCTCCGTTACGGTGATGCATGCCGCCTTGAGCCACCTTATTGGGAGACAAGGCGATGAGAGAGGCCAGAATATCAAAATCACCCGCACTAAGCGCGATACTTCCAGTGGCCGCGATGTCAGGTTTTTGGAGTCCCGTGCGGCTCGGCCCAGCGCTTGATGAAGAGAAAATATTACCCACATCAAAACCGAGTTGCTGGAGCTGACCGTTGTAATCAATGTATTCTGTCCTGTTCACATAATTAGCTACTGTGATGACTTTCTCAGAGCAGGCCCATGACGATACAATGTGCTGATTGTTGTCTGGATATGTATAGCTGGCCATCAAAGGCTCGGTCGATATCTCTGGCAAGTTTTCTTGAATAATATCTGACGTACCAAACACAGATGTAGTCCAGATATCAAACTGCCCCGTGCCTATACTCTGAAGACCATAATCATACTGAGTGGAGTCAACCGAAGGTATGTACACCTGCAGCTGATACTGACCGCCTCTGGCTTGAGCCCAGTACTTCACGTCTGCCAAGAAATCTCCTGAAGGCCCAAATAATGAATCGGTGAGTACAGTGCCTAACATGTCTGACACGGTGAATGTGCTTCCTTCTGACCGTTTATTGAGCGCAAATTCTGAGACATCAAAAGCGTCTATAGAAAACTGAATATCCTGAAGGTCTGATGTATCTGACCACAACTCAAAAAACACTCCTGCCCCACTGTCGCCAAGTCCAGACTCGACATCAAATAAGGTGAGAGACGTATCTGCATCAACTACTGTGTTGAGGTGATAAGGATCCACGGTTTGCGAATTACCTGCCGCGCAGATAAAGAGTCTTCCCGGTTGTGCATCAAGCAGGCTATCAATGTAAAGCGCTGTAGGATCTAGGCCGTCATGCGAACCATAATAGGTGCCTAAACTGGCATTGATTACACAGGGTTTACCAGCCTCATCGGCTGAATTAAAAATGAACTCGACCGCTTGAGCCACACTCGGTAAAAAATCAGGTCTGTCAAAATCAAAAGACACGATGGTCATGTCTGACTCTGGAGCGACTCCACCATAATTACCTATCGCAGAGCCATCTGAACAAGCCGAACCAGTGACCGTGGAGCCGTGCCCCGACCAACTCGTTTGATCAATGTGTAGCATGGCCTCTCCGGCATCAATCTGAGCCTTATTCCACACAGATCCATAGCCATATTCTGCTGGAATGTGCTGAGGATCAATCTCAATGGTCATGTCCCACAAATCAAGGACTCTAGTGCCTCCGTTGTCATCTAAAAAATCTGGATGACTGAGCTCTATGCCCGTATCTATAATCCCTACAACGACTCCCTCTCCTTTGAGTGGTACTCCAATATCACCAAGCCCCTGATGCACAGGCACTACATTATTATTAAGCAGCATTTTGTCATTCATCGGTTGACCGCTGTTATGAAGCACTTCTACATACTGAATGAGAGAATCTTTAATCATCTCCACAAGCCCCGCACCCGTAATCATGACTAAGCTATATCCACTCACTTCACCATGAATAGTTAAAAGCCCTTTTTCTGCAGAATCTTCAAGTATTTGACTGTCTGCTTTGAGAAATAGATTCAACTCTTTTTCCATGCCATATTTAGTCAGCGTCTTCTTCATAATAGGAGGCAGCGCATGGATATGCTGCGCCCGCACACTTGAATAAGAGGTGATCAGGAAGAGAATAAGAATCGAGTATCTCAGCATAGTTTAAAGATCTTTATAAAATGGTACAATGCGAAGTTGTTCCATCTTTTTTTCATCAATATTCAGTGCAAACATGTGATTCTCAATACCATTACTCAGCAGCAAGTACGGAGCGTCAAGCACAGAATTATACATGGCTATTTGAGAAATGATGGCCTGATCGAGTTTCACACTTGGGGCTTTGCACTCTACGATCATCAACGGATCGCCTGTTGGCGTGTGAATTAAGATGTCTGTTCGCCTGTCTTTTCCATTTACACGAATGGTATTCTCAACAGAAAAATAACCCGTTGGGTATCCACGCTCATCTATGAGGTAGTCTAATATGGCTTGTCTTACGCGCTCTTCTGGGGTAAGCACAAACAACCTATTTCGAATGCGGCATTTGATCTTTTCTATTTGCATTGGGGAAAAGTTCAGAACAAGAGTACACTTAATTTTCCTTGCTTTGTACTGTTGAATTACGAAGGTGTCATAAAGGATCTTAAATCAAAAAAGTACAGCTCACTGTATCTTTTTCATGGTGATGAGCCTTTTTATGTAGACCGATTAACTGACCAGTTTATCAACTCAGTGCTTAGCCCAGACCAGCGGGAATTCAACCAATCTATACTGTATGGCAAAGACACGCAGATAGCCGACTTGATAGGCACGGTCAAGCGTTTCCCAATGATGAGCCCTTACCAACTTGTGGTCTTGCGTGAGGCTCAAGAGATGAAAAAGATTGAGGAGATAGGGGCAATTTTAGACCAGCTACCTCCTACTACAGTCTTGGTTATGGCTTTTAAAAAGAAGCTCGACTCGCGAAAAAAATGGGTCAAAAAAGCCAAATCAGTCGGAGTTGATTTCTTATCAGAAAAAATACCCTCATGGCACCTTGCCGGCTGGGTAGTCAAAGAAGCTGGCGAACAAGGCGTATCCGTAGATCAGAAAGGAGCAACCATGTTGGTAGAGTTTCTTGGAGACGACCTGCATCGCATCTCAAATGAGATTAAAAAACTAAAGACCCTGCTCAAAGATGGTCAAGGAATTAGTGCCGAATTAATCGAGAAAAATATTGGCATCAGTCGAGACTACAACATGTTTGAGCTGCAAGACGCCCTGATCTCACGCGATGTGCTAAAGGCAAATCGGATTATCAAGTATTACGCGGCCAACAGCAAGACCTACCCGCTGCAGATGCTGGTGCCTAGCTTGTTCTCTTTTTTCTCAAAACTGATACTCGTGCATGCCGCACGATGCAAGAGTCCAGATGAAGCAGCCAAGGTGCTTAAGTCGAGACCTTTTTATGCCAAAAAAATAATGATGGCTGCGCGCAACTACTCCTACAGAAAAACTGCTTTAATCATAGCCGTGCTCCGAGACTATGACATGAAGAGCAAAGGTGTGGGATCTACAGGCAGCACAGAGTCCGGTGAACTCATGCGAGAAATGGTGTTTAAAATACTGCACTAGAGCTGTTAAGAATCATATAATCCGACACTCAGTGCACTGTGCTTAGTCCAGCCATTAAGACTACATTTGCAGCCGATTATATATAACGCAATGGGAAACCGTCTGATGAAGAAATTATCTTTTCTACTATTTTTTAGTCTCTTAAGCTCACTCATTTATGCCCAGTCTGAAGGTGTAATTAGAGGATTTGTCTATCAAGAAGAAACTGGTGAGCCAGTGATTTTCACCAACGTATACCTTGAGGGAACGAGCTACGGTGCATCAACCGATGTCAATGGCTACTATCAAATCACCAAAATACCGGCAGGGACATATACACTTACCGTTAAATTCTTGGGTAACGAAACCATCAAGGAGACTATAGAGGTTGATGGAAAAGAAATCATGACGAAGAAACTCTTCATGAAGAAGTCGGCCATAGAAATTGGCACGGTCATCATTACCGGTGAAAAGCAAGAGGCTCAAAACCAAGTTAAGATTTCAGTAGAAAAAATTACACCAGCCGAGATTAAATCTCTCCCATCAACGGGTGGAGAGGCCGATCTTGCTCAGTACCTGCAGGTGCTACCAGGAGTAGTATTTACAGGAGATCAAGGAGGTCAGCTTTACATACGAGGTGGATCTCCAGTGCAAAACAAAGTACTTCTTGATGGAATGATTGTCTACAATCCGTTCCACTCTATCGGACTGTTTTCGGTGTTTGACACAGACATACTGCGTAATGCAGATGTATACAGTGGCGGATTTAATGCAGAGTTTGGTGGACGTATCTCATCTGTGATGGATGTTACTACGCGAGACGGCAACAAGAACAAATTCGGAGGTAAGGTGTCAGCAAGCTCATTTGGTGCCAAACTCCTTTTGGAAGGACCGATTAAAAAACCCTCTACGATTGGAGGTAGCGGTTCTAGCTTTATCGTATCAGCGAAGCGTAGCTACTTGGACCAAACATCTCCTACACTTTACTCTCATGTTAATGATGGAGACGGCTTACCATTTAACTACACAGACCTTTATGGTAAGCTCTCATTTAACAACAGCAACGGTAGCAAACTGAATCTCTTTGGATTTAGATTTCAAGATGATGTGCGTTACCAAGCCATTTCTGATTTAAACTGGACAACTTACGGAGCGGGAGCAAACTTCGTACTCATACCGGGACAGACGGCAACACTAATTGAAGGAAACTTGGCTTTTTCGGAATATGAAATTGGCCTGACAGAAGACCGAGATACTTCTTTTGTTGAGCAGCAGAACTTGTCAAACGAGCCTCGAAGGTTTAGTAAGGTTAACAGTTTCAACCTCGGCTTGAACTTCAAGTACTTTATGGGCGACAACGAGTTTAAGTACGGAGTTGAAGTACTAGGATTTAGAACAGAGTACAGCTTCTTTAACACCTTAGGTCTACAGTTTGATCAGATAGAAAACACAACCGAACTCGCAGCATTCTTCTCATACAAACTCAAAGCCAAGCGACTTGTGCTTGAGCCTAGTTTACGTGGACAGTATTACGCCTCGCTATCTAACTTCTCTATCGAGCCGCGAATTGGCGCAAAGTATAACATCACTGATGACATCAGATTTAAAGGAGCAGCTGGAATTTATTCTCAAAACTTGATTGCTGCCAATAGCGACCGAGATGTGGTCAACCTATTTTATGGTTTCCTGAGTGGACCTGAAAATCTGCAAGACGAGTTTACTGACGAAAATGGTGAGGTTACTGCACTGAAGCATCGACTGCAAAAAGCGGTGCATTACATAGCAGGAATGGAGTTTGACATTAGTAAGAGCATGAGCCTCGAGGTAGAAGGATACATCAAGGACTTCACTCAGCTGACGAATACTAATCGTAACAAGATATTTGAAGACGGCAGCAATCCAGAAATTCCAGATGAGTTAAAGAAGGACTTCATCATCGAGACAGGAATTGCAAAGGGACTAGACTTCGTGCTCAAGTTCAACAAGAAGAATTACAGCATTTGGGGTGTGTACTCTATTCTAAAGACTGACCGTTGGGATGGTATTCAGACATACGCACCAATCTTTGATAGACGACACAACTTAAACTTTGTGGGTACTTACAAATTTGGAAGTGACCAATCTTGGGAGACTAGCCTTAGATGGAACTATGGTTCTGCCCTGCCCTTTACTCCGAATGCTGGCTTTGGTCAGTATCTACCTTTTGAAGACGGAGTGGGAACAGACTACCTGGCAGAAAACCCTGATGAGGTCTTTAACATACTCGGTGAGCTAAACAGTCAGCGTCTTACAGGATATCACAGACTAGACTGGAACATCAAGAAACTCATCCACCTAAATCAGGATAAGGAAGGGAAGAATCTAGATAAGAATGTGATTGAGATTAATGCCGGTGTGACAAACGTCTATGACCGTCAGAACATCTTTTATGTAGACAGAGTGACACAAGAGATAGTGTATCAGTTGCCGATACTACCTAGTTTAGGATTTAGCTGGACCTTCTGATTCGCTTGATAAGAAGGCGACAATTAACTCTTGCCTGTTCTTCACTTCCAGCTTTGAGTATATATTTTTCAGGTGTGTTTTGACCGTATTGAGCGATATCATCATGCCTTCAGATATCTGTGCGTTGCTCTGACCTTTTACTAGGAAACTTACCAGTTCTCCTTCCCTAGCGGTCAAACTGGCAAGCAAGCGTTCCTTATTCATATTTAAAATAGTTGATGGTGTAAACCAAAGGTGCAATGAAATGATGAAATTACATATCACCCGAACGGGTGATTCTTGAGTTAATCATCTGATTAATTTTAAACAAGGCTTCCGTCCTATTTGACACGCTCAGTTTCTCGTAAATGTGCTTTAAATGGGTCTTCACAGTGTTCACAGATAGAAATAGTGATTCGGCCAATTGAACATTAGTCTTTCCATCTTTCATGCTCAAGAGCACTTCTAATTCTCGCTCACTCAGCGGATTATCTAGATGAGAATTAATCCAATCTGGTGAGAAGACTTCTGCTGGCGAATGTGCCATGAGGTAATTACTCACAGCTATTTCGATAGTTGCCATCAGGTCGTTTTCGTCAAAGGGCTTAACCAAGTATCCGCCTGGTCGAGTGTCTTTTACTCGCTCTATGGTACTTCGGTCGGCATGAGAAGTGACGAAGATGAAGGGGATTTTTACTTTCTCGTTGATAAACTTTGCCACATCAAGACCGTCCATCTCATCACCGAGAGTTATGTCTAAGAGCGCGGCATCTGGGGGCTTGCTTTGCAGGAGCTCTATGGCCTTCTGGCCTGTATGTGCTATTCCAGAAACCTCGTAGCCCAGAGACTCAAGGTGTCCAGATATGTCTTCCGCAATGAGCGGTTCGTCTTCGACTATTAATATTTTAATGCGACTCATCTTCGTTGAATTAGTGAGTTAGGTAGTTGCGTGTACAGTTCGTTTTGTGGTTTGCGGCCGCCAAATAATAGCTTAGTTGGTGTGTATTATTTGGCTGCTTCTCTAAGGTTTTCTATGGTTGTGGTATGTAGGTGAATTTTTTGATTACCAGTTCGACTTTTGTTCCAGAGTCCTCGACAATGTCCCAAGTGGCGTCTAGTTTGTCGGCAAAGGCTTGAATCATTTTCATTCCAAACGAGGTACCATCAGAGCGCTTGATATTTTCCAAGGCTCCAATTCCAGTATCCGCCACAGTCAATTTTAGTGAATCTCCAAGTACTTTTAGATTGACTAAAATCTCGCCACTGCGACCATCTGGAAATGCATATTTCAGTGCGTTACTCAGCAATTCATTAATGATCAGGCCAAGAGGGATAATGGTGTCTACATCTAGTTTTAAATCATCAATATCTGTGAGTAATTCAACCTCTCCATTATCAAGACGATAGGATCGAAATAGGCTTTTACTCAGCTTTTCGATATAGCTCTTGACCTCTATTCCCGTTAAGTCATCATCTTGGTAAAGGTTCTGATGGATGAGTGACATAGACTTCACCCTATTCCGACTTTCATTTACTGCCTCTAGGGCCTTTTCATCTTCAATCTCTCGGCTCTGTATACTGAGCAAACTCGATACCACTTGTAGGTTGTTTTTCACACGATGATGAATCTCGCGCAGCAGCAATTCTTTT
The DNA here is from genome assembly GCA_964429805.1 of uncultured Flavobacteriales bacterium. Taxonomy (GTDB): domain Bacteria; phylum Bacteroidota; class Bacteroidia; order Flavobacteriales_D; family JABDKJ01; genus CAYSDH01. The sequence continues at coordinate 12,599 of CAYSDH010000053.1, read as the reverse complement.
TCTGACAAGGACTTCTCTATCTGCACTTTCTGCGCTCTCAACTTCATGTTGGTTCTCACCCTACTCCAAATAAAAAATATAGCTCCAATAACAAGCAAACTCAGCACGGCTAGCAGTCTTGTAAAAAACTTACTCTCCATTTCGTTCTGAGCCAATTCCACTTTTTGCGCCTCTATACGTCTCAGGTTTTCAGATGTCTCGTATTTAGCAGTCATCTCTGAAATCACTTTCAGTTTTTCTTCTCCGAGCAGAGAATCTTGCACGGCCTTGTGACGTTCGAGATTAGCTAATGCTTGCGCATTATTGCCAATGGCTTTGTAATAGGCGTATAGATGTCGAGAGCAACTACTTAACTCCTTAATAGTGCCAAGGCTCTCCACATTTCGCTCTGAAAACAAGCAGTATTGGGCAGCCTCATCAGTGCGCCCCATTACTGTGAGGATATCACAAAGTGCGATATTCATTTGCACCTGCGAAGACAGACCTTCCTTTTGGCTTCTCTCATAACATGTGAAGAATACCTTTAAGCTCTCGTCATACTTTTCTTGACGCTTCAACACTCGAGCTATGCCTAGGTGGCAAGCGGTCACTTCACTCGTATCAGTTGAATCGTACAACTTATCAATGGCCAATTCATATTTCAACTTGGCCTCCTCCAAGTCACCCAGTCGCATGTGCCCTCCAGCCATGTTGTGAATCACTCTTGCCTCCCACTCTAATGTATCTACCTCACTAAAAATCTCAAGCGCGCGTTCGTAAAAGCTCATGGATTTTTCCTGATCTATTCCCTCATATAATGCAGCAATATTATTCTGCATCATACCGATCATGAACTTGTTATCTGTCTGTTGATACATCTCAGCAGACTTGGAATAAGAGTGAATGGCGTCCATATGTCTACCTTCAATGTAGGCCAACATGCCTTCAAAATTGAAGCCCCTAGCTACCTCAACAGCAATGCCTGACTTCTCAGCTTCAACCTTGAAGCGATCGACATACTCATGCGCTGCCTGAGAGTCTTCAAAAATGGTGTTTTCAAGCATTTTTGAGATGAGCAACAAGCGCGTGTCAGCATCTGTTGTAGCAGAAAGTTCGGCTTCTAAGCTGTCGATGACACCTGCGCTGAGACCGCAAGAAATCACTAAAAGAAATGTGGTAAGAATCAGACGCATATGGCGAGCATTAATCCATAAACAAGTTTAACCTTGCTCGAATAGCGCTGACCATTGCCTGTATTAAAAATAGGTAGCAGTCGAATAGTTCTCATTGTTGGTGACATCAATTTAAACGGCAGTTGGTGGTGCTGTTTAGATACGTATCACCCAAAAGTATCATTATAATCTTGCTGAGAGCATCACCCAAAAGGATGATTCCATTAATCACTTGATGAGCATAGAGTGCGTGATTACACCTTCCTTATGGCTAATCACTATGGAGTAATCACCAGGTGGATATCCATCTAAACTCAACTGATGTACTTTCATATCCTTCACTTCAAACAGAACCATTCCAGAAGAATTTAAGAGCTTAAGCACAACATCGCCAGTGAGGTTATGTTCTAGCCACAGCGTGCCTCCACTAGGATTTGGATGAAAAATGGTCTGATTTTCTTCCTCTTTCAACTTCATGTACACCTCAATCTCCTGCTCCATAGTCATCATAGCGCCTTTAGAACCTAAAGAGTAGTCTATTATGATGTCTGCTTCTGACTTCGCAGGCTCAGAACTCGGTGTTTGGGCCAACGCAACTTGTCCTGACAAGACGACAAGACACATAAAAAGCGTAACTATTTTTCCTTGCAGGGAGTTCATGGCATAGCTGTAGGTGCACAGCAAAGTATGAATAATTTCCCAATGACCTGACATTGAGGCCCAAACGACTCAATCTAAAGGCCCACACCGCCTTATTCTGCTTAGTTTTGCACGTAGCCAAAAGACTGTGGCTAGCAGCCAGAATTATTGTTAATTTTGATTCCCGTAGTTACTAAAGTATGGCCTCGAAAAGCAAATACATATTCGTAACTGGCGGGGTAACAAGTTCGCTAGGTAAAGGAATAGTCTCAGCATCTCTCGCTAAGCTTCTCCAATCGCGAGGTTTTACCACCACCATCCAAAAGTTAGACCCCTACATTAATGTCGATCCTGGCACTCTAAATCCATATGAACATGGTGAGTGTTACGTCACTGATGATGGAGCAGAAACAGATCTTGACCTTGGGCACTACGAGCGTTTTCTTAATACTCCTACTTCTCAGGCCAATAATGTGACTACTGGCCGCATCTATCAGAATGTTATTGAAAGAGAGCGCAGAGGAGACTACCTAGGGAAAACTGTGCAAGTTGTACCGCACATTACTGATGAGATAAAGAGATGTATCAAGTTACTCGGCAGTACCGGTGATTATGACTTTGTGATTACAGAAATAGGCGGCACTGTTGGTGATATCGAGTCATTACCTTATGTCGAGGCGGTAAGACAATTAAGATGGGAGCTTGGAAGTGACAGTATTGTCATTCACTTGACTCTAATCCCATATTTAGCCGCAGCTGGCGAGCTTAAAACCAAGCCGACTCAGCACTCAGTAAAGAAACTTTTAGAAGTAGGTGTGCAGCCTGACATACTCGTCTGTCGCACCGAGCACTCAATAACACGTGAGTTGAGAGCTAAAATTGCTCGATTCTGCAACGTTACCGTTGATGCGGTGATTGAAAGTCTTGATGCAGACACTATATATGATGTGCCTAACATGATGTATGCCGAGCAGCTAGACCGTGTGGTGCTGGCCGCCATGGGCATGGACTACATGAACACAGAGGCTGATTTAAACCAGTGGAACGAGTTCGTCTGGAAACTTAAAAACTCGACCAAGACAGTAAAAATTGGTCTAGTAGGTAAGTACATTGAGCTGAAAGACAGCTATAAGTCTATCATTGAGTCGTTTACCCATGCGGGAGCAATGAATGAAGTAAAAGTCAAGCTCGACTGGATACACTCCGAAAGCCTGACTAATGAAAATATTAAAGAGCGACTATCAGGTCTCTCGGGTATACTTGTAGCTCCTGGCTTTGGAGACCGAGGGATAGAGGGCAAGATAAAAGCCGTTCAATTTGCGCGAGAGCAAAACATCCCTTTTCTCGGAATTTGCCTCGGCATGCAATGCGCCACCATAGAGTATGCGCGAAACGTAATGGGTCTTAAAGATGCTCACTCCACTGAAATGAACTCGGACACTACGAATCCGGTTATTGATATCATGGAGCATCAAAAGAACATCACACACAAGGGTGGCACCATGAGGCTCGGCTCCTACCCATGTGAATTGGTTGAGGGTTCGATTGCTCACGAGGCATACGGGCAGAAATCAATCAATGAGCGACACAGACACCGCTATGAGTTTAACAACGATTTTGTCAGTCTCTTTGAGAGTGGCGGCATGCGCATGACGGGCGTTAATCCTGAATCTAAGCTGGTAGAGATAATCGAAATTCCTGACCACCAGTGGTTTGTTGGCGTACAGTTCCACCCTGAGTATAAGAGTACGGTAGAAAATCCGCACCCTATATTCACCTCCTTTGTACGTGCGGCAGTCAATCACAGCTCACTTCCTGTCAACGACAGTGAAATGGTAAAAGGATAGTTCTCAAAACCCTTATTTTACTTTGATTTGAAGCGTTTGTCGTTCAGTGTCAAACGACTATCTTTGACGCCTTTTGCAAACAGCATAAATGGATAGAAATCAACTGATAGGGCTCTTTTTAATAGGGCTCGTCATCATCGGCTATGGCCAGCTGAGTAAAGGCAGAGCTGAAGAGCAAGCTGCATCACAAGCCATCAAGGACAGTATAGCAGTGGCCCAAACGCCCGTTAAAGACGTCATTTCTGAGTCTCAGAATAAGTCGACTTTTGAGCCCGCTCCAGACACTTATAACGCACAGGCAGACTCTCTTGAAAGAGCTAGAGCCCGATTGAGCGCGCAGTCTGCATATGGTATTTTTTACCCTTCAGCGACAGGAAGTGACGACTCAAAAGTGGTCGTTGAAAATGAGAAGATGATTGCCACCTTCTCTTCCAAGGGAGGAAAAATCGAATCTCTGCAACTCAAAGAGTACAAGACATATGACCAAAAAGACCTGTATCTCTTTGACGAGCGCAGCGACATCTCAATCCGATTTAGAAATAAAGGAGCGGAATATGTGAACACGCGCGACTTGTACTTTGATGCCCAAGAAAGTGGATTTCAAGTAGATGGAGAAAACGTGCAGCGCTTTACTATGAGGCTGAAGACTGACGACCCTTCGAAGTACATAGATTATGTCTACACCTTTACCGGTAACAGTTATGAAGTAGGATTTGACGTACAGCTGAATGGTTTATCTCAAGAGGTCGACTTAAACTATGGCCTGCTCATGCAGTGGGACATGGCTGGTATCTCAACAGAGAAAAGCCGAAAATATGAAGAGACCGTCTGTTCAGTCTTTTACAGATACGCGGACGAAGACAGAGATTACTTGTCAGAATCGGGTGATGAAGAGTCACAACTAGACAGCAAGACGAGTTGGGTAGCGTTCAAACAAACTTTTTTCTCCGCCATTGCCATTTCTGAAACCGGCTTCCCAAAGGATGAAGGTTTTATATCTGTAGAAGTGCAAGATGATGAAGAGAAGGAAAAAAACAACCTTACAAAACGCTATAAAGCAAACCTGACGCTGCCAATGGCAGAAAACAGTAAGTCTGCAGCTGGATGCAAATTTTACTTCGGGCCTAACGACTATGATATACTTGATGAGTATAACATGGACATGGGTAAGGTGGTCAACATAGGTTGGGGCATTTTCGGATGGATGAACAAGTGGCTTGTCATTCCGATTTTCAAGTTTCTAGAAGGGCTGAATATTGCCAGTTACGGAATCATCATTTTGATTTTGACGGTCATTATCAAAATGCTCCTCTTACCATTGACTTATAAAAACTACTTGAGCTCAGCCAAAATGAAGGTGCTCAAACCTGAAATCGAAGAGCTCAACAAGAAATTTGAAGGAGAAGACGCTGTAAAAAAACAGCAAGCCACCATGGCACTTTACCGCAAAACTGGTGTCAACCCGATGGCGGGATGTGTGCCTATGATTATACAGATGCCGATTCTTTACGCCATGTTTAGATTCTTCCCATCAAGTATTGAGTTAAGACAGAAAGCCTTTTTATGGGCCGAAGACCTCTCCTCTTATGATAACATATTGGACCTTCCTTTTGAGATTCCAGCATACGGGTCGCACGTGAGTCTCTTTACACTACTTATGGCCGTGTCAACCATACTGTACACGCGAATGAACTCAGCAAACATGCCAGCCTCTCAGCCAGGCATGCCTAACATGAAGACCATGATGTACATCTTCCCAGTCATGATGTTGTTCTTCTTTAACAGCTTCTCATCAGGATTGAGCCTCTATTACTTGGCGGCAAATGTCATCTCTATGGGTCAGATGTACTTGATTAAAAATGTCATTATTGACGATGATAAGCTGCGCGCGCAGATTGAGGCAAACAAGAAAAAGCCTAAGAAGAAATCTAACTTTCAAAAGAGGTTAGAAGAAATGCAAAAGCAGCAGCAGGCTCAGGCGAAAGGTGGCAAAGGAAAAGGCAAGAAAAAGAATAAAAAGAAATGAGCACATCACACTTGAGCAAAGTCGCGGTAGTACTTCTCATGATATTGGAGCTAAGCGCATGTTCCAAATTTGGAAAGTTTAAAAAGAAGACGACTGAAACTGTCGCGACTGAAGTGGTGGAGGAAGTTGAGGAGACAGCAGGATCAGAGGGAAGTGAAATGGCGCCAATGGAGCCTGTGCAAGTGCAGCCAACAGACAGTCTTTTTCTGTCTTATGAGCGCACTCCGTGCCATGGAAGATGCCCAATTTTTAAAATTCGTCTGTATCAAAGTGGCTATGTGACCTATGAAGGCATAAATTTTGTAGACTACATGGGGTACTATCAATCTAGGATTGGTGACCAAGCTATGAATAGACTTACGAAGCAGATTGATGAGGTGCAGTATTTCAACTTTGAAGACCGCTATGATGACGAGCGTCTTATGGACCTCCCCTCAACTATATTCGTAGTGAATCATGAGGGCCAAAAGAAACGCGTTATCGCTCGGTACCAAGCTCCTGAGACACTAATAGGCTTCGGACTGTTTATAGAACAAGAATTTAAAGGGACTGACTGGAAACCAGTTACTCACGATCATTAAGATGCTAATTAAATAATAGAAAGATGAAAAAAGTAATCATCGTAGCGCTAGCCCTGCTGGTAAATGCTACTTGCTCATATGCACATGAAGGCATGTGGTTGTTGAACAAATTGAAGGAGATAAATGAGGCTGAGATGAAAGGACTTGGTCTGAAGCTCTCTGCAGAAGACATTTATAACATCAACGCATCGTCAATGAAAGATGCGATAGGCCGACTCAATGGAGGATCTTGTACCGCAGAAATGATTTCTTCGCAAGGACTCACGTTGACTAACCACCACTGTGCTTATGAGGCAATACAGTCTCACAGCTCAGTGCAAAACGACTACTTGACAGATGGTTTTTGGGCCATGAACAAGGGAGAAGAGCTTCCTGTAGATGGTATGTTCATGAGCTACCTTGTGCGTATAGACGACCTAACAGAGCGCATTAACTCTTCGCTCACTGACGCCATGTCAGAAGGCGATCGTCAAGGGAAAGTGCAGCAGATGATTCAGCAAATTAAAGCTGAAATGATGGGCGAAAGCGGACTGGATGTAGACGTGAAGCAATTTTTTGGTGGCAATGAGTTTTACGCATTCAGCTACATCACTTATAATGATGTACGACTAGTTGGAGCGCCACCATCATCTATTGGAAAATTTGGTGGAGATACTGATAACTGGATGTGGCCAAGACACACTGGCGACTTCTCTATGCTCAGAGTATACACTGGTCCTGATGGCAAGCCTGCCGAGTACTCTAAAGACAATGTTCCTTTTAAGCCAGGATGGCACTTACCTGTCTCTCTTGACGGTGTAAAAGAAGGCGACTTCTCTATGATTATGGGCTTCCCTGGAAGCACTGATCGCTACCTCTCTTCATTTGGAGTAGAGCATGCCATCAACATAGAGCAGCCAGCGCGAGTAGACCTTCGAGGAGAGAAACTACGCTTGATGAAAGAAGATATGGATGCCAGTGATGCAGTACGTATCAAGTATGCCGCTAAGTATGCTCAAGTATCTAATTACTGGAAGTACTTCCAAGGTCAAACTCGTGGTCTCAAGAGACTTAAAGTCTATGACAAGAAAGTGGCCCTCGAAAACGAATTTCAAGCCTGGGCAAATGCCGATCCAGCGCGTAAGAAAAAATACGGAGAGACTATTAAACTCCTCAAAGAAGGGTATGCCGGAATTGAGTCAACAGTACTTCCTAATGCATACGTGCAAGAGGCAGCCTTCGGGTCTGAGATTATGGCCTTCTCACTGAGAGGTGGATACAGATTGTTTGACGCACTAAGTAGCGAAGATAAGGCTGAGTATGTGAAGCCAATGGCAGAAAGACTGCGCGGAATGGCCGTGGATCATTTTAAGGATTACAATCAAGCGACTGACAGAAAAGTCACTGCAAAAATGCTTGAGCGTTATGCCAATGATATTCCAGAAGCCTATCAGCCAGCATGGCTCAAAGCGGCTAAACTCAAGGCAAAAGGAAATTGGAAGAAGTACGTAGACAAGATGTTTGCCAAGTCAATATTTGCGAGTGAGGCTAAGCTCAACTCATTCTTGGAGAACCCAACGCTGAAGGTTTTAGAGAAAGACCCAGCGCTTAAGGCGATGAATGGATTTTACTTTGACATCTACGCAGGTAAGATTCCTAAGGAGTCTAGCGCTGCTCAAGAGAAAGTAGACCGTGGGTATAGACTGCTCCAAGCAGGTCTTCAACAGATGAATGCAGAGAAGAATTACTATCCGAATGCGAACAGCACACTCAGACTTTCGTATGGAGTAGTCGGAGACTACGTTCCTGCTGATGGTGTGGTGTATGACTACGTAACGACCACTGACGGTATTCTTGAAAAGCAAGAGATGACAGATGACAAGAATCACGAATTCTACGTGCCAGACCACTTGGTCAAGCTCGTTGAGAAAGGTGACTTCGGACAGTATGCCGATGAGAACGGTGAGCTGATTGTCTGCTTTATCAGTAACAATGACATTACTGGTGGAAACTCTGGTAGCCCTGTCATCAATGGTGATGGGTCGTTAATCGGAATTGCCTTTGACGGTAACTGGGAAGCCATGAGTGGTGACATCGCCTTTGAGCCTGAGCTGCAACGCACCATCTCTGTAGACATCAGATATGTACTTTGGATTATTGATAAGTATGCCGGTGCAGGACATTTAATTGAAGAAATGGATTTGGCAAAGAAGACGAAGTTGGTCAAACCTAACCCTGGACTCATTAAAGGAATTGAGGCGAATTAAATTCGACTCATTCAGATTTTTTAAAAGCCTCTCGATTAGATTCGAGGGGCTTTTTATTTGTGTACCGTTTGGTTAAAGCGATAAATGGTTTGTCAATCTGGGAAGTGTGGGCGGAATGAGGACTATTCTAGAGCCCAGCGAATTCTTAATCTTTCGTCAGAAGGAGAATTGGCTAGAATATAACCCTGACTAAAGCCGCATTTTTCTTTTAGTCATACCAAGACTGCCAAGACTTAGGTGCGGGGCTAGTCAGTTCGAAAAAAGTCTCCTGTTTTGGACTTAGTCGGTCAATGAAACTTAAACACTGACCCCAATTTCTTCTCAAAAGACTCAATACACTTACTCCATCAACTGCCCCATTTCAGCCTTGTTGCAGCCATTGTGCGGAAAGAATAAGGGATGCTTATCGTTGTAGCGTCTCAAGAACAAAAACATGCGGTCTTTGCGCTTGCCCTTTTGCTTGATATTGACAAACTCATTGTAGAGCGTTGGGTCATCTTCCAGCATTTCTGTGAACGTGTCTAGCGCTAACTGCTTTTTGACTCCCGTCTCCATGTTAATGATGTACTGCACATTGGCCTCGCGCCTGACGGGCATACTATTGTTGTAGTAATATGTGGTGTAGTTATAGTCGTAGTCCACGAATTGGTCGGTGTGTATGATGTGACAGAGTGTACCGATTATGACCAAGCGATTATAGTAATCCTGATGCCGCAAAAACACCTGCCCGCGGTTAGAATAACCCCAAACTATATCTGAATCTACCAGAGTCATGGTGTCATTTTTCATCAGGTATATGGGATACTCGAGGCTTACATCTTGCACCTTATTGCCAAACTCGTCATAGAGGTCTGCCTTGGCATATGCTGGGCAATTATTGAGAAATTGCTCTTGAGAAGTAAAGATGCCATCTGTAAACCTAAAACCAGGCGAATACTTCACCAGCGTGTCTGCTTGCGCCTGCAGACTAGGGCCACAGAAGCACAGTACTAGCAGAGAAATAGAAATATGAATGGTTAATTTCATCCTTGCCTCACGAATATAAGCAACTGAAGGGGCCATGGAAAGGATCAGCCCTACAGAAGTGAATAAAATTGTTCATTAGTTGGTCGCCAAAAAGCCCCCCAGCAGGGCAATCCTGCCTATTTTTTCCTAGATAAACTAGAAACAAAGAAGAGGCGAATGCGCTATGCGCTTTTCATATCAATGCTCATGATGTCTGCTTGTGCGGTGGCCCAAGTCACTGTCATAAATGACTATGAAGGCAAGCGCACCGTAGGAAATCCCGACAATTATAGGCTAGCGGGCTCTACCGAGCACACTGTGGTGGTCAATCACTACGTGCTCATTGATGAAAATGACCGTAAAGACCTCACCAGCCTGATCATCGACCTGATAGACCTCTATCTTGACGATGTCATCATCATGGAAGAGGACAAGATGACGGTGCGTAAGAGCGAAAAAGAAATCATGCGCGACTTGAGAAACATAGTTGAAGAGAATATTGCGCGAAACGAGTACAAGGTAGATGAAGCGTTTTCTGGATTTTCTCAAGAGCTAGAGGATAAGATCAAAACCATAGAGCGCCTCAACTGGTCTGCACGTGCAGAAGACATAGAAAACAACACGGTGTTTGACAAACGAAAGATGGCCCTCAATTACGTGCGAAAGCAGATCAAGGAACTCAAGTACATCACTGCGCGAGACTTAGACCTCTATGCGCAACTGCACGTGCATGAGTACAAAAAGAGCAGCGCACCTGAAGAACCCGCCCTAGCTTTTATCTCTACCGATGAGGCGTCTAAAAATGCTCCGCTCCCGCCCTACTCGTTTACCCTGCCGCGAATAGATGCCCAAGACCCGCCTATGTATATTGAGCCAGAGGTCAATGCGTCTGACATACCCGCTGAAGGCAACAAAGAGATTGTCGAGTTACTGAAAAGCAATAATGAGATGATGAAGCTTTTCTCTGAACAGATGATTATGCTTCAACAGCAGATGATTGAGCTCAAAAAAGAGAGTAATGACACCCAAAAGGAATTCTTGCAAATCAGAGATGAGCTCAAGGGATTGCAGCTAGCGATTGACGAAATCAATGGCAACAACGAAGCGGCTATCAGCTATAGCTCTTCAACATTCACAACTGCTGCCTCACCTGTAACGCTTAACTTTGCAAAGAATAGCAGCAGCATAAGAATGAGTGACAAGGCGAAACTAAATGTCATTGTACAGACCATGCTTTCAGACCGCACAGCTACTGCTCTTATTACGGGTTATGCCGACAAGTCAGGCAATCCTGAACTCAATGCCAAAATTTCTAGCGCAAGGGCCAACACAGTGAAGAGATACCTCATCTCCAGAGGCATTGGTGCAAAGCGACTACTTGTCAATTACCTTGGCGACTCGTTTTCTAATTCAGAAAACGAAGCGGACAGAAAAGTCGAGATTGGTATACTTCAGAATTGAGCGCCTAGACTTTTTCTGGCACCGCCATGCGCACCAGCTTGTTACCTTTTAACACCGGAATAGATGTACTCTGATTTGGCGTCAAACAATACTTGATGTCGGCATTCATATTAAGTTTCTTCAGTCTCCTCCTGTGTGAAGAGGCCTTCAAAAAACCGAGATAATTTTCCTTTGCGGACTGATAGAGATACTTGGCCATGATAGTCGAATCTTCTACCGATTGAAATTTTCTCGAATCAAGAAGTTGCTCCGCAATGGCACCTGCACAGACCGTGTCTTCTAGATTTAACTTATCTCTCCAGCCCGAACAAAGCAAGAGCACATTTTTATCTTGAGCAATAAGCCACTCAGAAATAACATCGAGATTGACTAGAGAGCCGATTACTAATGTTCCGGCATCTTTGGCTACTTCAATGGTCTTGGTTCCGTTGGTGGTCGTCAAGACAACTGTCTTTCCCTTTATCTCTTCATCCATGAATCCAAATGGAGAGTTACCGCGGTCAAATCCTGTCACCACCTCGCCATTGCGCTCGGCAGCTACGATGTGGCCCTTCTCCTTCATCTCACGTGCTAGCTCCAACGTACCTACTGGAATAATGCTCTCTACACCATGGTCAAATGCCGTACAAATGGCCGTAGTGGCGCGCAATACGTCAATCACAACCACTATCTCATTGTACTCTTTGTATAGATAGTAGTTATTAGGTGCAACACAGACTTCTACAAATTTCTTGTTTGGATCGGCTATCATATCAGCTAGTTGGGTTCTTGTAAAATGGCATTTTCACGACTTGTGCTTTGAGTCGTTTCTGTCTTACTTGGATGTAAATTTCTGTTCCTGATGCTTTATGCTCAGCGTCTACATAGCCCATACCTATGGCCTTGTCTAAACTCGGACTCATGGTTCCAGAAGTGACTCGCCCTATGGACTTTCCATCAGCATCAACGATGTCGTAGTCTTTTCTAGGAATACCACGCTCAAGCATTTCAAATCCTATCAACCTGCGCGTTATGCCCGCTTTTTTCTGCGCTTGCAGCGCATCAGAATTGACAAAGTCTTTGGTGAATTTGGTAATCCAACTCAGACCAGCTTCAATAGGCGAAGTACTGTCATCTATGTCATTTCCGTAGAGACAGAAACCCATCTCAAGTCTTAAGGTATCTCGTGCGGCTAGCCCACAAGGCACCATTCCATGAGATTCTCCTGCTGCTAACACAGCATTCCACACATCAACCGCCTCGTCATTTTTCACATATATCTCAAAGCCACCAGAACCAGTATATCCGGTAGCCGAAATAAGAACAGTCTCTTTGCCAGCAAAGTCACCATACTGACAGGTGTAATAGTCCATAGCCTTAAGGTCAACGCTAGTCAAACTCTGGAGAGCTTCCACGGCTTTAGGTCCTTGCACGGCAAGGAGCGACATGTGGTCAGAAATATTTTTCATGTCTGCACCCATATCATTATGCGCACTGATCCAGTCCCAATCTTTGCTGATATTACTGGCGTTGACCACCAGGCAATACTGCTCTTCTTCGAGACGGTAGACCAAGAGATCGTCAACTATGCCACCGTCATTATTAGGCAAACAAGAATATTGCACTTTACCTATGCTTAGTGTAGAGGCATCGTTACTTGTCAC
>CAYSDH010000052.1:21661-24679 GCA_964429805.1 uncultured Flavobacteriales bacterium | reverse complement strand
TCTGCAGGTCACCGTTATCGCCATCACAGAAAGTAAGATCTCCAGAAAGTGCAGCGGTTGTTGGACACGCACAATCAAATGTTCCGTCCACATCAATGATGTTACATGCATTGCCATCTTGCACATCAAAAGCATAGGCCACACCTGAAGCGATCGGGTCTGAAGTAAATGCACTTCCAGTTAAAGTTCCTGTTCCGCCAAGCACCGTGTATGAAGTTGCGTCTCCATCACCGATGTCGAAGCTGACAGTGTAGTCTGTGCCGTTGCACGTTTGAGTGATGTTACTCACTGCTATTTCTTCAAGGATAGTAACGGTGATACAATTTATATCTCCAGCACAACTTCCAACTCCCGTTATGTCATAGCAGTAATTTCCGCTGACATCCACTGAGGCATCTAATAGTCCAGAATGTGTCACGCCATTTGGGTCAGTCCAAATACCTCCAAGCGCAGCATTTGGACCTAGTAAAGTGAACAGGTCGATGGAAGGGTCACCAGCACACATGATGAAGGTGTTGTCATCTCCCGCATCCACTTGAGGTATGAAATTTACAGAGGCCAATCCAGAAACTGAACCGTCACAATTTGCATCGTTCATCGCGGTCAATGCATATACTCCACCGGCATCAACACTGAGCATGAATGGTGTGTTCAGGACATTCAGCAAAGGCTGGTCAACACCATCAATCGAATAGACTATATCCCAAGGTCCAGCGCCTTCTAGAGTAATAGTGAGGTCTATCGTTTCTCCTTCGCACAGGTCACCACCACCAGAAATTGTGGCAGTTGCAGGACAAGAACAATCTATTAAACCTGAAGCATTCGCTACGTTACAATTATTGATGTCGCTGGCGTCAAATGAATATGCTGTTCCAGAAGGAATTGGGTCTGAAGAAAATGAAGCCCCAGTTAACACTCCATTACCGCCTGATACGACATATGAGCCGGCATCTCCTCCATCAATGTCAAAGGACACGATGTACTCTGTACCATTTGGTTGACAAATCTCTTGCAGGTTCGTGATTTGAACTTCTTCAAACAAAGTGACAGACACCAACGCGTTATCTCCAGGACAAACAAGTCCTGCATCAATGCTGTAGATATAATCGCCAGCTATATCAACGGCTGGTGAAAAGAGTCCAGAATGAGCGACTCCATTAATGGTCCAAGTTCCACCAGTATTCGCATCTGTGCCCAAAAGTGCAAAGAGATCGACATCGGCATCTCCGGGGCAGAGAGCTATGGCCGCATCTTCTCCAGCATTGGGTTCTGGCAGCACATTCACTAGAGCATTTCCGTCAACAGTTCCAGTACAATTTGCATCACTCACGGCTGTCAACACATAGTCCCCAGCTGTGCTTACATTCAGTAAAAAGGGGCTCACACTGGCCGTAATATCTGCCTGAGGTATTCCATCTATCTCGAAAGAAATTGTCCAGTCTCCAGTTCCGGAAAGTGTTATTGGGAGGTCAGTGTTTTGTCCTTCACAAATGTCTGTGCTTCCAGAAATTGACGCGCTTGGTATGTCATAGTTGGTGACTATAGCGCTTCCAGTGACTGTTCCAGTGCAATTATTATCGCTGAACGAAACAAGGGTATAGGTTCCGGTATCGCTGACATCAAAAATGTATGGATTGTCCGTTGTTACTTCCTCTGGCTGAACTACACCATCAATACTATACACAACGGTGAACGGTCCCTCACCTATAAAGTCTATTTGAAGAGGTGTTGTGCTACCAAAACAAACAACGGCATCGCCAGAAAAAGTTGCAGATGCATTGCCAAAGGAAATGATGTCTGCAGACCCCGTTACAGTCCCAGTACATCCTCCTTCTGATACTCCCGTTACGGTATATAGTCCCGGCATGGTGACAGGCAGAATGTATGGGTTGTCACTTGTCACAACGTCTGGCTGGGCAAAGCCATCAAGTTCGTAGGAAATAGTCCAAGGTCCAACACCAGTCAAATCAAAAGTCAAATCAGTTGAAGCACCAGAGCATATTGTAGCATCTCCAGATAGTTCTGCGGTAGGTAAATCGCTCGTCTGAATAGTTGCCGTTCCACTCACCGTGCCCGCACAGTTTGCATTAGAGACAGCCGTGAGTGTATAGTCTCCATCATCAGAGACTGTAATAATGTGAGGAGAAACAGCGGCAACTTCATCTCCTTGCGGAGCACCATCTAACTCGTATGAAATGGTCCATGGTCCAGTGCCCGTCAAGTCTATACTGAGGTCAGTGTTGTTACCGTCACAAATGACCGCATCACCTGAGATGGTAGCCGTAGGAAGTTCGTTGACAATAATCTCAGCAGAACCATCAACTGTGCCATCACAATTTGCATCAGAAATGGCAGTCAACAGATATGTGCCTGCATCAGAAACGGTGATGAGGTGTGGGGATGCTGTAGCAATCTCATCAGTTTGTATAGCACCATCAAGTTCATAAGAGATAGTCCAGGGTCCAGTTCCCGTTAGGTCGATACTCAAGTCAGCACTTTCACCATCACAAATAGTAGCGTCACCAGAAAGCGTGGCAGTCGGTAATTCGTTAACCACCACAGTTACCATGCCTGTAGCAGTACCAATGCAGTTCGCATCAGACACTGCAGTTAAGGTATAGTCACCGTCTGTGGTCACATTCAGTGCATAAAGTGATGCAGGAGCAATCACATCCATTTGAGCTAGGCCATCAAGTTCATAAGAGATAGTCCACGGTCCTGTGCCCGTTAAATCGATTATAAGATCGGTGTCTTCTCCTTCACAAAGTGTAGCTCCGCCTGAGATACTTGCAGTAGGTAAATCGTTGACAGTGACTTGAGCCGTTCCGCTCACCGTTCCGTCACAATTAACATCAGAGACAGCAGTGAGTATATACTCTCCGTTATCAGTGACTGTGATAATATGAGGGGAAGCCGCAGCCACTTCATCTACTTGCACGGCACCGTCAAGCTCATAGGAGATTGTCCATGGTCCTGTGCCTGTCAGGTCAATGCTAATGTCCGTGTCCTCGCCTTCAC
>CAYSDH010000052.1:10248-21561 GCA_964429805.1 uncultured Flavobacteriales bacterium | reverse complement strand
TTCCAGCATCCGAGACAGGAATAAGAAGGGGGGAGGTTGCGCTAGTTTCTGTTGCCTGAGGCATACCATCGAGTTCGTAGTCTACCGTCCATGGTCCAGTCCCGGTGAGCTCTACTTGCAGGTCAGTACTCTCGCCATCACAGATGGTGGCGTCTCCAGAAAGTGTGGCTGCGGGCAGTGGGTCAATGAACACATCGACTGAACCGATTCCTGAACCTGAGCAATTAATGTCAGACAAAGCAGTGATTTCATATGTGCCCTCTTCACTCACTGGAAAACTAAAGGTGGATGCCGTAGCAACTATATCAGTCTCATTCATCCCGTCAATGGTGTAGCTGACGTTCCAAGGTCCACTTCCTATAAGTTGAAGGTCTAGGTCAATTGTTTCTCCTTCGCAAATTGTTCCTCCTCCAACTAACAAAGCTGTCGGCTCTAGAAAAACTGTAACCGCGGCTGTGCCACTTGCATTGCCTTCGCAATTAGCGTCTGATACTCCAGTTAGGAGATAGACACCTTGGTCACCAATATTCAGCAGATACGGATTGTCTGAAGTAGTAATCGCTGTTTGAGCTATACCGTCTCGGTTATACGTAATTGTCCAAGGTCCGGTGCCCGTAAAATCAATCGTGAGGTCTGTGGTCTCTCCATCACACATGGAGTCCCCGCCACTCATTACAGCGGTCGGTAGCGGATGAACTACAATAACCGCTGAACCGCTTACAACGCCCGTACAGTTTTGATCAGACACCTCCGTCAATGTATACACACCCGCATCAGAAGTAGTGATGGTAAAAGGTGAAGTAATGACAGACGTTTCTGCTTGAGGAATTCCATCTATGTCGTAACCAATAGTCCAAGGACCATTGCCAGTTAAAGTGATACTGATGTCAGTTGATTCACCTTCACATAAAGTCGCCCCTCCTGTCATATCTGCAGTCGGTAATTCATAAACAACAACTGATGCTGAACCAGAAACTGTGCCTTGGCAATTTGAATCAAACACATCTAATAAAGTGAATACACCGGCTTCAGAAGTAGTTAGGATATGGGGGTTGTCTGAAGTTGTAATTAGGGGTTGTTGGGTTCCATCTATTTCGTAGATAATAGTCCAATTTGGATCGCCAGTGAGGTCAATTTGAATGTCCGTAGTCTCATCTTCACAAATGACAGCATCTCCAGAAATTACCGCAGTTGGTAGCGGGTTCACAACGACATTGACTGCTCCACTCACTGTCCCAGAGCAATTAGCATCAGTCACTGCCGTCAGTTCATATAACCCTGCTGTGCTGACAGATAAATCGAAAGGCCCGGAAGGAATGATCTCATCCGGTTGTGGTATGTTATCAAGAGCATAAGAGACCGTAAAAGGCCCTGTACCCGTCATATTGAAAGTGATGTCAGTTGTCTCACCTTGGCATAAGATTCCTCCGCCACTCAAGTTAGCCGTAGGGGCGGGACTAACCGTCACATCAGCAGATCCTATGAGCGTTCCTGGGCAGTTTCCATCTTCAATGGAGACTAAGGTATAGGCTCCTGCCGTTGTAGCATTAATAGTATAGCTACCTGCAAATCCAACTGTTTGAGATGGTTGGGCTACCCCGTCAATGGCATAGACTAAATCGTAAAAAGGTTGCCCAGTCATGGCAATAGTCACCGCTACACTCTCGCCAGCGCAGATTTCACCCCCTCCACTCATAGTTGCTGTGGGCGCAGGATCTACACTTAAGTTCACAGAACCCATAACATCACCAGGGCAATTCGTATCACTAATCGATACCAGTTCATAGAGGCCGGGCGTGTTTGTTGATAGGGTATAAATACCAGTGTTGACAATATTAAGCGCAGGTTGAGCTACTCCACCAATAGAATATACTACTGTAAATGGTGGGTTGCCGCTAAGTGCAATACTTAAGTCGGCAGTTTGACCGTCACAAATGCTATTTCCTCCAGTTAAGGATGCCGATGGGGCGGGGTTGACAACCAGCGGAGCATTACTATTTGTCACAACACCTTGACAGCCTGCAGCACTGACACCAGTTAACGTGTAATTTCCAGCGGCAGCAACTGAAAGCGTGTAAGGAGACGCCATAATGTCTATAGGAGGTTGTGGAGTGCCATTGTGACTGTAGGTGACTTCCCATGGCGCTGCACCATTCAGCACTATGGTATATTCTGCTTGTTCCCCTTCACAGATCGTTCCTCCTCCAGTAATCGTAGCGCTTGGCAAAGGAGATACAATCATTTGCACTGTACCAGTAGCCGTGTTTGAGCAATTGGCATCTGTTACACTGGTTAGCTCAAAAGTTTGAGAGCTGATAGGACTCAGCGTTACGATGTGAGGATTGTCAGTCGTGCCAAGAATTGATTCTGCAGACCCGTTAGAGGTATAGAATATGTCCCAAGGCCCGGTCCCAGTTAAATCGAAAACTAAATCTGTGATTTCTCCAGCGCAGATATTGGCATCACCGGTCATCGTCACTGTTGGAAGGTCAGCGACAGCAATCTGCACTGAGCCTGAAACTGTACCTGAGCATGGAGTGTCATCTGTTACTGCTGTTAAGGTATAGGTGCCTGCATTTGAAACAGTAATAGGAAATGGAGAATAAGTGGCTGTCACTGCGGGCTGACCGGCACCGTTATACGTGTAGTTAATTATCCAAGGCGCATTTCCTTCTAGCTCAACCATGATGTCAGTTGACTGACCTGCACAGAGTGCATCATTTCCAGAAATAATTTCAGCAGTAACGACATTCACATTCACATCTGCAGAACCACTGACAGTTCCTGGGCATGCGTTACCATCAGCCACTGATACCAAGTCAAACGTTCCAGTAGATGTCACAGGTATGATAAAGGGGCTCGAATTGGCATTAAATGGCGGTTGAAGCACCCCGTCTATCGTGTAGGCAAGTAGCCATGGACCATTACCTGTTAAGGTGACTACAATATCTGTAGAGTTTCCACCGCAAATGTCAGCATTGCCAGATATTGTGGCCGTTGGAGACCCAGCTCCTCCATCAATGACAATGTCTGCCGAAGTAATACAATTATCACTGTCTGTAATTGTCACCGTGTAATTTCCAGCGCATAAGTCAAAGGCGCTTGAGATGCCAGTACCTGCGGCTGCCGTCCATTGGGCTGCTGGCAATGGCGCTCCACCAGCGTCTGTCCACTCAAAAGCAAAAGGAGCCGTTCCGATGGCCTGCACATCAGCACTTCCGTTACATCCTCCACAAGCGGTACCCGTCACATTTGATACCACAGGGTCTTCGCAGGGCAACACGATGGTGCAGTCTGTGCTGCCTGTGCCGCCAGTTTGAGTAAAGTCAATATTGCCTTCTGAGCCGTTGAAATTTGTGATGAGCACTATATAAAACTCACCTTGTAGACCATTAGGAATATTTACATTCTCGACTGCGTTCACTGAAAAGCTACAATCAACAATATTGGGTGCCGTGAGCTGATTACACGCTGTGTTTTGGTCGGCAAAAGGACCCCAGCAAATGAAATCTACATCTATAGGGTTATTGGCAGTAGACTCTTGTGAAATGGTGAGGTCTATCGGTCCAGGCTCGTCAATTTGAAGGAAATACCATGCCGGGTTTGGCTGGCTAATAAGGCAGCCGTATGCTGGTCCAAATTCTGCAGTGGAGCCATCAAAAACATTTGGAAACATGGCTCCAGTTCCAGTGCAAAATGGGAGTGCTGAGGAGCAACCGTTGGGCGAAGGTGGAGGTGGCGGTGGAGTGCCACAGCCAATGGTGCCTTCCCATCCGGTATCTGAAATACTGGCATCGGCATCAAATTGAAAAGTGATACATGTTCCTGCAGCCACCAATAATGCTGAGCCAGTGCCTGTGAGTGGACTGCCGGCAAGCTGAGGGCTGGCGGTATTAGGGCCGTCATAGACAAACAGTTGGTCAAAACCATTTTCTACATCAAAACTGAGATTCACATAAATAGGAAGTCCGTTGTCAGAACAAAATGTGATGGAAAGTAACTCTGGGCTGCTGTAATTGCCATCTGGCCCGCCACTATCTACAAAGCTACCGCTACAGCCGTTAATGGTGCTGCCATTACTCCCCGGATTGAGAGTATAGACCTGCGCTTCGAGCGGACTCAAAAAGCCACACGAAAGCAGACAGGCAATAATGATATGGAGGGTATATCTCATTGTCTATCGGACAGATTAGTCAGTGCATCGACTAAATCCGTATAGACAAAGATACAGAACAGGTCTTTCTCTGTCCAGTTATTCTTAGCTTAAGTGGTGGAGCTTAAATTGCTTAGTCTAGGCCTTGAGACACATAAAGAGTCATCGTATTTGCCCATAATTTGATAGCCAGTAGGTCAGGGTGGAAGTCGTCTCCTCCGTCTTCTACTTTTTCATAACCTAAATCACCTCCATAAAAGGAGTTGGTGATGGGGCCAATGTCTGCTAGATTTACTCCAAGTGCTTCTGTTTCTTCTTCAATGATTGTGTTATACATCACAATGCGATTGGCCACCTCTTCAGGTGTGCCGGCTTCTACAGGCAGTCCAGGCAGAATCGAGAAATTTGGGAGAAGGGTTCCTGTTACAAGGTTTCCTGAACCAGCGATGGTAATACAACGCTCTAAAATGGCCCGATATCCGAGTCTAAAAATTTCTGAATCGGTATTGGCCAGCACATCATTCGTACCAATCATCACGGTCATCACATTGACACAGGTTGGAGATTGCGCATCAATTTCTTGAATCAATTCTACCGCTCTTCCTTCTGCTCCGAGTACGTAGAATTCGTTGAAGTCGGTCAACTCATGACCTGAGCTCAAGAGTGACTCTTTGATGAACAAGCCAACAGTGCTGTCTATGGCGGCTATGGTGCCATCTGCATAGTCGTCACCAATGGCCGTGTAGTGCAGACTTGTATTGAAGTCAATACCACATGGGTCGATATCAAGTACAGGTGTTTCGTCTTTTCGACACGAGGACATGGCAAGCAGGCAGGCACAGCCAAATAGTACGATTCCTTTGAATTTCTTCATTATAAAGGGTTTAAAAGAGGTCTAAAAAAAGACCTCCGTAGTTCTACGAAGGCCTTCATAATAAGTTGCTGTAAAAAGGGAATACTTAGAGACCCAATTTCGCTTTGACGATATCCGTTAAATCTTCACCGTCTTCATAGACCATAAAGCCTGTACCGTTTCCGATATCGAAAATGTAGTTGTATCCGTTTTCCTTACCAACTGCAGTAATTGCATCTTGCAGCTTGGCGAGCATCGGGGTAAGTAATTCTTCATTCTTTGCCATCATCTCCTGCTCTGCATTGACTGGGTACTCTTGTATCCTTCCTTGCATGGTTATGATGTCATTTCTCATGTCCTCAATCGTACTCTGAGGTGTATTAGGGTCAAGGGCCTCAAAGGCTTTCACTTTTTCCTGATAATCAGCCTGAATGGCAACCATTCTCTTTTCGAGTTGGTCTCTAAAAGTGGCCATTTGCTGCTCTGCAGCCGCTTTTTCGGGCATGGCATTCAGTAATTCTTGCGAATTGATGTGACCCAGTTTAGTTTGAGCCGAAACTGATAATTGGACCAAACAAATGGCCGCGATGAGTAATACTACTTTTTTCATGTCGATTAAATAAATGTTCTTATTTCCGTTCTACTGGAATGTCTTTTTTGATGTCTGAACCTCCGCTTGAAGAGTCAGTTTTCTCCGATTCGGTTTTTTGAAACTCACCTGGACGGATACCCATTTTTCTCAAAATCTTGTCGCTTTTGTCATACTTAGAGTTTACATAAAGCACGCCAGACTGGCTTGATTTATCTAACACGGCAGTATATCCACCTTCCACGGCATACTCACGAATAGCCTCAAATACGCGCTCTTGAATTGGCTGTATCAGCTCTTGTCTCTTCTTGAAAAGGTCTCCCTTTACACCAAAGCGTTGCTTTTGAAGTTCCTTTGCTTCCTTCTCTTTTCGTACAATTTCCTCTTCACGTTTCGCTTTCATCTCATCTGTAAGAAGCACAGCTTCAGCCTGATAAGCTTTGTACAGACGCTCAATTGATTCATATCTCTTTTCAATCTCGTTTTGCCATTCTTCAGAAGCAGCATTGAGCGCAGTCTGCGCCTCAGCGTATTCTGGCATATTTTCGAGAATGTAAGATGTCTCAACGAAAGCATATTTCTGCTGTGCCATTCCGGCTAGGAAAATGCTACAAAAAACAAGGGATGCGAGTACTTTTTTCATGCGAATGATTTTCAGGGTCATCGAAGGTAAAACAAATTTCAATCAGAGCTCCCCAAGATTCATGCCAATGGTGAAGTGGAACTGTCCGAGAGGCATGCCAGGGTTATTAAGAACATCATCAAGTCTCCAACCATAATCTAGACCCATGAGTCCAAACATTGGTAAGAAAATGCGGAGTCCGACACCTGTGGAACGCTTGACAGCAAAGGGATTGAAGTCTTTGAAGTCTGACCATGTGTCTCCAGCCTCTAAAAATCCGAGTCCAAAGATCGTTGCATTAGGATTAGGTGAGATAAGGTATCTCAACTCCATGCTGTATTTATTAATAAAGGTGCTTCCAGTGGCTGGTGAGAGCGAAAGGTCATCATAACCACGAAGGGCTATAATCTCACGTCCGTCTAGCTGAAAGCCTGTCAGTGCGGATCCACCAAGGTAGAATCGCTCAAAAGGACTATCTCCAATCGTTTTGTTGAAGTTACCGAGGTAACCTGCTCCAACTTTCGTGTAGAGTACAAATTTGTGTCCGCCATCTTCTGATCTGCGGCTAAGTGGGGTATACCACTCAGATGTGAACTTCCATTTGTGATACTGCACCCAGTCAAACTTATCTTGATCAGTGGCATTAGAAAAATCACCACGCTTGTGGACTGCGGCAAGTGGTGTCACCTTTACCGTTAGGCCCGTCTTTGATCCTGAAGAGTAAAAGATAGGGTTGATAGAACGAGAGTCTCGTAATATTGACCCTGTGATGGCCAAGTTATTTGAAGTACCCGTAGCAAAGCTAAATATGCTACCAAAGTTGAGTAGGCTATAGTGCTGATATGATCCAGAAACGAAGAGCTGAAAGTAATCATCAGGTCTCGTTAGTCTCTTTCCTAGTCCGAGTGAACCACCAGTAATAACTAATTCTTGCGCACCTATAGACGAGTCAGTCACATTAAGACCGTTGGTCTGCTTTGATCGCTGAACAGATAAGCTAAACGAATTAGGCTTGCGCCCTCCGAGCCATGGCTCAACAAAAGAAAGCGTGTATGCAGTATAAAACGAACCATTGGTTTGGGCTCTGATTGACAAACGTTGACCGTCACCCTTTGGCACTGGAGTCCAGTATTTTTTTCCTTTAAAGATATTTCTGATTGAGAAATTATTAAAGCTCACACCAAAGGTTCCTACAAGACGGCCACCGCCCCATCCGCCTTGTAGCTCAATCTGGTCACTTGGCTTTTCTTCTACCGTATATTCTATATCAACAGTGCCTTCAGTTGGGTTCTGAATAGGGTTGACACCAAAACCTTCAGGAGAAAAATAGCCCAGCGCAGCAAGCTCTCGCTGAGTTCTCATCAGGTCAGCACGTGAGAAAAGGTCACCAGGGCGAGTCCGGATTTCGCGCATCACCACATGGTCATTGGTGATGGTGTTGCCAGCTACACTCACTTTGTTAATTCTGTATTGTTTTCCCTCGTAGATTCTGACTTCTATGTCAATACTGTCTTGATTGACACCAACTTCTACCGGATTGGCATTAAAAGAGAGATACCCATTGTCAAGATACAGCGAGCTGACATCACCTCCATCTGGTCCGCCAAACAGTCTTTCTTCCAACTTGACACGGTCATAGACATCACCCCTTGTTAGTCCTAGACGGTCTTCTAAGCGTTCGGTTTTATACTTCGAGTTACCAAGAAAGGCGATGTTACCGAAGTAAAACTTGTTTCCTTCCTTCATTCCCAGCTTCACGTTGACCGTATTATCGCTGTGGTTATATACCGTGTCTATTAGAATTTTTGCGTTTCGGTGTCCTTTACCGTTATAGAAGGCCATAAGTCTATCTTGGTCTTCCATGTAGTCACGCTGAATGAATTTAGACCGCTTAAAGAGTCGATACCACTTCTTCTCTTTGGTATTCTTCATCTTCTTTTTGAGCTTCTGTTCTTCAAAGGCGGAGACGCCCTCAAACTCAATAGCGTTGACTTTAATACGAGGGCCACGGTCCACCACAAACTGGAGGTCAATGCGCTCTGTCTGAGTGGGATTCTTTAATTCTTTGGCACGTACCGTTGCGTTTAAGTAGCCTTTATTCACAAAATAATTACGGATGATGTTTTCAGAATTTGTCTTGAAGTTTTCGTTTGCTATTCGTCCGCCAATTGGTCCTATTTCTTCGTTCAGGTCATCAGACACACCTTTTCTGAGGCCATTATTATTGGCATCAACAAAGCTCTTATTGGCCACCTTCGGAAGTTCGACTATCTCAATAAGAAGATATATAGTCTCTCCTCTAATCTCAGCCGCAGAGATTGTTATGTCAGAAAAAAGATCTTGGTCCCATAGATTCTGAATGGCCTTTGGAATACGCTCTCCGGGTACCTCGAGTTGGTCGCCTTCTTTGATGCCGGCAAACAACTTTATGGCTTGCACATCAGTGGTCTCAGCGCCTCTGATGGTGATGCCGCCCACGGTAAATGTCTTGGACGAAAATACTTCCAGATATTCCTTTGATGTCTGGGTAGTATCCTGACTGAATAATGTCACACTCAAAAGCGTGACAGAGAGGAGGATGAGGTGCTTTTTCAATTTTCTGTAATTTGTTCACTCGTCTTTCCGAAGCGTCTTTCTCTTTGCTGATATGAGAGTATGGCTTCAAAGAAGTGTTCTTTTCTAAAGTCCGGCCAGTGGGTCTCTGTAAAATAAAGCTCGGCATAGGCCATTTGCCAGAGCAAGAAGTTGCTAATGCGGTGCTCACCGCTTGTTCTAATCATGAGCTCTGGGTCAGGTAGACCGGCAGTAGTCAGACTTTTTTCAAAGGCAGCACTGTCTATTTCATTCACATCTAGAACTCCAGTTTTCACTTTAGAAGCAATGTCTTTTACCGCGTTCAAAATTTCCCATCGAGAACTATAACTCAAAGCGAGAACCAATGTTGTCTTCTCGTTATCCTTGGTTTTTTCAACGCCTTCTTTTAGTGCAGACCTGCAGCTCTCTGGCAGGTTTTCAATATCTCCGATGGCCATGAGTTGCACAGATTCTTTATGAAGGTCTTCTATCTCGTTGACTATTGTCGAAACTAGTAGGTCCATCAGGGCATCTACTTCTTCCTTTGGTCTGTTCCAGTTTTCTGTAGAAAAAGCGTAGAGCGTGAGGTACTTGACACCAATTTCTCTGGCTGCTTTGAGCGAAGCTCTTACAGACTCGACCCCATTCATGTGACCAAAAATCCGGACTTCACCGCGACTTTTAGCCCAGCGTCCGTTACCATCCATAATAATGGCTACGTGCTCAGGCACTCTCTTGGGGTCTATTTTACTCTTTAGAAGGGGGTCCATAGCGTATTTAACGCGCGAAGTTAGCACATTAAGTACTTTTCCCACGCATTTAACAAATCTTAAGTATTACGCTTCTTTATTGCCAAGCGTCCATTTAGCGGCCGCCTTCCCAGCACCCTTTGTCATTTTTGCCAAGTCGGTAACTCAAAATAACACCAGAGTAGAAGTACCAATCTCTGTTTTCGGGGTTTCCACGAGCCATTCCCGTGTTGTCTCCATTGAAGCCTATTGGTACTATCGTTCTGTCTGCAAGTTCTCTGCCCAGGTCACCACTTATGTCTCGAACTACATCAGGGTCAGCATACACACCACTCACATCATCTATGTAATCTGTCCAGGTGCGTCTGATGCCCCACTCTAAATTAAAGGCCAAGCGTTTACCAAGTCCCGTTTTGATGCCCACGCCAAACGGAATGGCCATTTGCCCTCTCTTATATGCCGCAGGACCATCTTCTGATCCTTGACCTTCTGTAGCGAGAGGTATGAGTTCTACATAGTTGCCATTGACCTGCGTCTCTGGATTCATGGTGAAATAAGCCAGTCCGCCAAACACATAAGGTGTAAACCCTTCTCCAATTTCACCCAGTCCATAAGGGTGAAAATTAATCTCGAGGAGCATAGAGAGCTCGGTCATCTTGTTTCTAAAATTCAAATTTCGATTGACCAGGTTGGGGTTAGAATTATCAGAGTCAAAAGCCTCTACGTTTACCCGTAATCCTTGAAATCTAATGACATGCCTCTTTGTCAAATTAATGCGATACAATCCGCCATAAGCTAGTTTTTTACGGGGGCCAAAGTGCGTATACGGATTGATATCACCGATATAGTAGGAGTATCCAGCCGTTAGGCCAATCTCCATGTATGGGTCAATGCCTCGCTGCGCATCCACGTGTTTCGTCCCAAAAAGGAAGAGGAACGAGAGAAGGACTATGTATACACTTTTGTTCAACTGCTTTACTAATGCTAATCGAAGCCAAATATTGCGCTATTTCAATGAAAAAGCTGCGGCATCTTGTTTAATTATTAACGAATCAAAGACTCACAAAAGTGAAAGTTTAAGAGTGTCAGACGAGTCGCAGCAGATACAATTGCGACACACGGTCTTAAAGTGCCATAATGAGAATGTGTCTTGTATTTTTGCCGTCAAATGAAAGAGGGAATGAAAATAGGAGTTTTGGGAGGTGGACAGCTAGGTATGATGCTTAGCGAAGCTGCGGCTGACATGAATGTGACGCTTTGTTTTTTAGACCCAAACTCAGAGGCATCCGTGACCTATGTGGATGGCGACTTGACAGTGGGGTCGTTTAAAGACGAGAAAGATGTCATTGATTTTGCCCAAGGACTTGATGTGCTTACTGTTGAAATAGAGCATGTTTCTGTAAAAGCCTTAAAGGAACTTTCAGCTCAGGGAGTAAAGGTGTTTCCGCAAGCGGAAGTACTAGAAATGGTTCAAGATAAAGGGGCGCAAAAGGAATTTTACAAGAAAAAGGGATTGCCAACTGCTGATTTTCAGTTAGTCGATAGCCGTGAAGACGCCTTATCAAAAGGCATTCTGGCTCCGTTTGTGATGAAGTCTAGACGAGGCGGTTATGATGGTAAAGGGGTATCTGTTATTCGAACTGAAGCAGATATGTCAAATATGTTTGATGTGCCGTCAGTCATCGAGCCTCTCGTGGATTTTGAGATGGAGTTGTCAGTCATTGTCGCTCGCAATGAAGCTGGTGAAGTGCGCTCTTTCCCGCCTGTAGAGAT
>CAYSDH010000052.1:0-10238 GCA_964429805.1 uncultured Flavobacteriales bacterium | reverse complement strand
GAGATGGAGTTTGATCCTCATGCAAACCTGGTAGACATGCTCTTGTCGCCTGCCAGAATAGAGGAGTCTTCTGTGAAAAAAGCGCAGCGAATAGCCGAAGAGCTTATTGATGAGCTGCAGATGGTGGGCGTCTTAGCGGTTGAGATGTTTTACCTAAAAGATGGCAGTTTGCTTATCAATGAGATAGCGCCTAGACCGCATAATAGTGGGCACCAAACCATAGAGGGCAACGTGACTTCGCAGTACAAGCAGCACCTGCTTGCTATTACTGGCCAGCCACTAGGAGACACCTCTCTCATCAAACCTTCTGTGATGATTAACCTATTAGGGCATCAGGATTACGAAGGGAAAGCCAAGCTCAAGGGTGAGGAGTTGATGCAAGAGGTGAGCGAGTCATTTTTGCACTATTACCACAAGCAAGAGACTAGACCGTACAGAAAAATGGGGCATATCACCGTGCTTGGTGACAGTTTAAGTGAGGCAATGACCAAGGCTCAACAACTTAAAAACGGCCTCACTGTAGTCTCAGAGCAGGCCTAGTCTTTCATACGGTTTGCATCATCAAATACGTACATTAGCTTCATGAATGCACAGGTAGGAATCATTATGGGCAGCAAGAGCGATTTGCCAGTAATGAATGCGGCTGCGGAGGTTTTAGATGAACTCCAAGTGAGCTATGAAATGACCGTTGTCTCTGCCCACAGGACGCCAGAACGGATGGTTGACTACGCCAAGTCGGCTGTTTCTAGAGGGTTAAAAGTGATTATTGCTGGGGCAGGTGGAGCCGCTCATTTGCCAGGTATGACGGCCTCATGTACGCCATTGCCAGTAATCGGAGTGCCCGTAAAAAGCAGTAACTCCATAGACGGTTGGGACTCTGTGCTCTCTATACTTCAAATGCCTGGTGGAGTGCCCGTAGCAACTGTCGCACTTAACGGTGCGAAAAATGCCGGCATTTTAGCAGCTCAAATCATTGGTGCATCTGACGAGCAAGTCCGATTAAAAATTGAGCAGTACAAGACGACTATGAAAGAAGCTGTTATGGACAGTATAAAGCATGTGGAGTAATGAAACTCCACCTAATCAACCTACTTTTCTTCTTTTCGTGTTTGGTATTAACCGGGCAGAATGACCCCGAGCCAGTCGGTTCGCGCGCAGGAGGTTTGGCCAATGCATCGGTCACCTTATCTGATATATGGTCTATTCAGAATAACCAAGCCGGATTGGCCGATCTAGAGTTTATGGAAGCGGCCGTGTTTTACAAGAATAGATTCTTTGTTGAAGGGCTAGACTACCAAGGAGTGGCTTTTACTTACCCTACTAATTCTGGAGTGTTGGGCCTCAGTTATTTAAGTGAAGGACTGGACACGTACAAGGAAACTAAACTCGGTTTGGCCTATGGTAGAAAGTTGAGCGAGATAGTCAATATCGGAGTGCAGGTTAATTACCACAGCACGCGTATCAGACAATTTGAATTTGGCTCGGCAAATACCCTTACTGCTGAAGTTGGAGTAATGGCTGATGTAACAAATGAAATACGCATAGCCGCTCACTTGTTTAATCCCACGCGCAGCATTTTGGTAGAGGACCCAGAAGAACGAATCAGAACCCTATTCAAGGTTGGTGCGCAGTATACTTTTTCTGAAAAAGCGATGATGACTGCAGAGGTAGTCAAAGACATAGATGCCGATGAGGCCATCAGGTTAGGTGTGGAGTACATGGTTGTAGACATGGTGTACATCCGTGCGGGAGTGGGGACAGAACCTACGCTGACTGGTTTTGGAATAGGTATGGAGGTCTCTCAACTCAAACTTGATGTGGCGGCTATTTATGACAACAACCTGGGCTACAGCCCGACTATTTCTCTGGCATATCAGATAGACCGCAACAGTGAGTAAAGTGAGAGGCATATTGCTTCTGATTCTGGCTTTGGTCAGCTCCACTTTTGCGAATGCCCAAGAAGAAAAAAGAGAAGCATTAGAGAGTGTCATTGAGTTAATAGCAGAGACCAATGAAGCCGAAGAGCTGGACTACACCACCATGCTTGATGCGCTCAATGATTTGTATGACGACCCTCTAGATCTCAACAGGGCCAGCTCCGAGCAGCTCCGAGCCACATATCTGTTGAGCGAATTACAGATTCTGGCATTGGAGAATCACATCAGAAAAAATGGTCGCTTGCTCTCCATATATGAACTTCAGGCCGTTCCTGGTTTTGATATTCAAACCATCAGGTCGCTGCTGCCATTTGTAGGTGTTGGCAGAGACATTGATGCACTCTCGATTACTCCAAAAGAAATATTGCGAAGAGGAAATCATGAGCTGTTTTTAAGGTGGTCTCGCGTCATTGAAGAACAGCGAGGCTACGAGCCGCTTACCGAAAGTGATTTCGAGTTTGACTCCTTGTCTCAATCTTTAGTGCGGGTAAATGAAAATAGTCGTTTTCTGGGCAGTCCAGATAAGATGTACATGAGGTACCGCTTTAAGTATTCTAACAGAGTGAGCGCAGGTTTTACCGGAGAAAAAGATGCTGGTGAAGAGTTTTTTAGAGGCACTCAAAAAAATGGTTTTGACTTTTATTCGGCCCATTTTTTCTTGAAGAATTTTGGCAATTTGAAACGACTTGCCATCGGTGATTTTCATGCTCAGTTTGGTCAAGGATTGACGCTTTGGTCTGGTCTGGCTTACGGAAAATCAATTAACGTATTGAGCATAAAACGAAATCCTCCGGGAATAAGACAGTACACCTCGGTGGATGAAAATCTGTTTTTGAGAGGAGCTGCAGCTACCTACCAACTGGGTGATTTTGACTTTACTATCTTGGCCTCTAGAAAAGGACGAGATGCCAACATAGTAGATACCTTGGACAATGAGTTGGTGGTGAGTTCTCTTCAGACCTCTGGCATCCATGCTCGCCCGAGAGACCTTATTGACAAGGATGCGATTACGGAAACGGTGGTGGGCGGTAACCTTCGGTTTGCCAAGCAGTCATACTCCATTGGACTGACAGGAGTGCGTACAACATTAGATGGAAACCTTTCGAGAAATCTTCAGCTCTATCAGCAATTTGACTTCAACTCTAATGAGAATACGGTGATGGGTCTGGACTATAATGCCACCGTCAGAAATATCAATTTTTTTGGTGAAATATCACGAAGCGACAATGGAGGCCTAGCTTACCTGACAGGTGCCATGATGGCTGTAGATCCAAAACTTACGCTCACTGCTTTTCATAGAAACTTTGGTAAAGACTTTCAGTCCGTGTGGGGCAATGCTTCTGGAGAAAACACGCGCAATGTCAATGAGCGAGGCCTCCTTTTAGGAATGATTTTTAAGCCTCAGACCGCATGGACAGTGTTTGGATATTTTGACCGATTTAATTTTGATTGGCTGAGATTTAGAGCAGATGGGCCGAGTAGAGGGTTTGAAGGAATCATGCAGGTTGATTGGCGTCCGTCAAAAAAGACCTCAATATACTTTAGGTACCGCCACAGAGACCGTCCGAGAAATACGGATGAGCTGACTCCTATAGACCAAGTGGGTCATACACTTCAAAACAACTACAGAGTGCAAGCCACTTATAAAGTGTCAGAGACTGTGCAGCTCAGAAATAGACTGGAATGGACAGATTTTTCTGAAGAAGGTCAGGACCGTTTAAACGGTTTTATAATCTATCAAGATGTGAAGTTTAAGGCTAAAAAGTATCCATTGACACTTAATCTGCGCTACGCTCTTTTTGATGCAGACGGATTTGATGCAAGGCTTTATACCTATGAAAATGATGTGTTGTATTTCTACAGCATACCGAGTTTTTCAGGCACTGGAGCGCGTTATTATGCTGTAGCTCGATATACTATCAAACGAAATATTGACCTGTGGGTGAAGTACTCAAAACTGAAATTTGCTCGACCTGAGTCTTCAGTGTTATCAGTGATTGGAAGTGACTTAAATATAATTGATGGAAACCAGCGCTCAGAAATTAGAATGCAGCTGCGCTTCAAGTTTTAATCGAGAAGCCTAGGCTAGCGAGTTCATCAAAAAAAGTAGGGTATGATTTTGCTACTGCGTCATGTCCAGAAATAGACAGCTTGTCATGTGACAAACAAAGTATAGATGCTGACATCACCATGCGGTGGTCATCATAACCTTCAAAAAAAGTAGTCGGTTCTTTTTTCTCAACTGCGGCAAATTGCAAAGAGTCAGTATTAATCTGCACCTCAATTCCTACCTTTTTTAATTCCGTTTTTATGGCGGCAAGACGGTCGGTTTCTTTTAGTGGAAGTGTGCTCAGGCCAGTCAAACGACAGCCTATACCCAGCCCTGCACACGTAAAGGCAAGTGCCTGAGCAAGATCGGGAAACTCTGTACAGTCGGCATTAAAATATGGTGTCGGCTTTGCCGATTTTTTAATGCGCACACCTTCTTCCGTCTGGTAACTAGAGACACCAAGCTCTAGAAACAGCGCAGGGCAGACGCGGTCACCTTGTTTGCTGTCTAGTTCTAACCCCTCCAAAACAAGCTCTCCAGACGTGCTGTTGGCAATCATGCCGTACCAAAAAGCGGCTGCGCTCCAATCTTTTTCTATCGCCTTGGTGGGAGTAACTTCTTCTCTTTTAGAAACACTAATACGATTAGGTGATTGAGTAGTATTGATGCCAAACTGCTTCATTACCTCAAGAGTCAGATTGATATATGAGCTTGATACGCGCTCTCCTGTTATCTCTATTGAAACTCCATTTTCCAAAAAACCGCCTATCATCAGTATTGCGGAGATAAACTGACTACTCACATTTCCGGCAAGTGATACTTTGCCACCTGTCAGCTTACTGGCTTTAATTTTAAGTGGCGGATAACCTTCTTCTTCAAGATACTCAATGTCAGCTCCGAGTGAAATCAATGCGTCTACCAGTATACCAATTGGCCTCTGGTGCATGCGCGCACTGCCGCTGATTACCACCTCTTTTTCTTGTGTGCAGGCCAGCGCTGTGATAAACCTCATGGCTGTTCCGGCATCTCCTACATGTAGCTCCGATTCCCCTGATTTTAGGTCGCTCAGCGCTGCAGTGAGCAGGGCGCAGTCTTTTGGTAGAAGGCTTGGTTCAGTCAGGTCTAAAAGAGTGTCACTCGCCAAGCAGGAGAGGACTAGCCTTCTGTTATAGATACTCTTAGAAAGTGGTAAGTTGACAGAACCAGTGAAGGATTCAGACGGGCGCGAAAGTGTAATCAACCTTTAAATGGATAGCGATTCATAAAATTGAGCGAATCAATGATGAGGTCGCTCCGAGGGTTTTGATTAATGACAGAGTCGCCAATGCCCTTGAGCAAAGTCATGTTAATCTTGTCACCGTCCTTTTTCTTGTCCTGACTGATGATTTCGATAATGCGGTGATAGGACATTTTGTCGAGTTCATACGATTTAAAGTGCCTGGCGATAAACCGAGCCACGTTATCCAAGTCTCCTTTTTTGAGTCCACTCATGGCCGAGGATATGTGACATTCACACATCATACCGAGCGCCACTGCTTCACCATGAAGGAGGTTCCTAGTGGAGCTCTCCATTGCAAAGGTTTCTAAGGCGTGACCAACCGTATGACCAAAGTTTAATTTCTTTCGGGCTCCGTTTTCATGCAGGTCAGAGGCCACTATTCTAGATTTGATTTCAGCACCCTCTTTGACCAAAGATTTGATAAGAGGGAGGGACAGTTCCTTCATTCTCTCCAGCTTCTCCCAGAGGTCATGGTCAGCGATGAGTGCATGTTTGAGTAGCTCAGCAAATCCGGACATCACTTGGTCTTTGCCTAGTGTGTTGAGAAAGGAGCTATTGACAAACACCAATTCAGGCAGATAAAACGTGCCAATCATGTTTTTGTAATGGTCCAGATTAACTCCCGTTTTGCCACCAATAGCCGCATCAACCTGAGCCAGCAGAGTGGTCGGTAGGTTGATATACCTCATACCTCGCTTAAAGGTAGAGGCCACAAAACCACCTATATCTGATACCACGCCACCACCAAGATTGATAAGTAGACTCTGACGGTCAGCGCCTGAGCTAATCAAGTTTCCATAAATAGAATTGACCACGTCCAGATTTTTAGAAGACTCCATCGCCTTTATTTCCATGACTTCGGCACTCTCCAAAATGGGTGCTCTTTCAATCAGAAAAGGGAGACAGAATTTGGACGTATTTTCATCTGCAAGAATGAAGACCTTTCGTTCATTCAGGTCATTGGCGACAAGGAAATCAGTTAATTCTTGAAACCCATTATCAGAGAATATGATCTTACACGGTTCGGACATGTTATTCCCAGTGCTATTAAGGTAAAAATACGCTTAATAAACGAGATGAAACAAGGCGTCTCCTCGGCTGATTACAGGGTTGTTGACGTGGGCGAGAACACACGAGTCAAAGGGTGCTAATATTTTGGCTGGTTTGCCCTTGTTTAGGTTATGTATTTCGCCTAGCAAGTCTCCTTTCTTGACTTTAGATCCCGCCTTTACTGACAGAATAAAAACACCGGCTTTTGGCGCTCTCAGCCATCTTGACTGCTCAAATATCTTAGATTGTTTTTTGGACGGTACCTGCTCTGTCATCTCCAAGTGACCGAGCACATTGTCAATCCCTTTGATGCTCCGTACAATCGAATCTTCATCTATCCGCTGCGACTCACCACCCTCAAACACAAGCATGCTTTTACCCATGTCGTGGGCCTGCTTTCTGAGCGACTTGCTAATCACCTTATTCTGTAAAATAAAGGGGGGATTAAAAATTTTTGCCAAGTTGAGCGCTTCCTCGTCACCTGCTGTGACGCGCAGTTGAGGATAATTAAAAATGCTTGATCCGCCAGTGTGAAAGTCTATTCCAAAATCAATGAGCGGCAATATTTTTTTTGTCAATACATGTGCCACTCGAGAGGCAAGAGAGCCAATATTCGAGCCTGGAAAGCTCCTGTTTACATCTTTTCCATCAGGCACTTCTCTAGAAAAGTTGATGAAGCCAAACACGTTTAACAAAGGAATGGCAATCACAGTTCCCCTCTTTAGTTTGGTCAAGCTCTTGGAGTAAATTACCCTGCGCACAGTCTCTACTCCATTAATCTCGTCACCATGCAAACCGCCTAGTAGGAGAACTGAAGGCCCCGGTTTTTTAGACCTGTACACATGTACATTGATGTGAATTGGCGTGCCTGAGGGAAGTGGAGACACCAGAAGGCTGATCAGTTTATTCTGACCAGGTAAAACTTTTGTTCCGTCTATGCTAAATGTCTCAGACATGCTCCAGTGCTTTCACCGCCACGAAGTCAATAATCTTACTTGCTATATCTACTTGAGTCGCTGACTCGATGCCTTCAAGTCCGGGTGAGGAGTTTACCTCCATCACCAGCGGGCCTCTGTGACTTTGAAGTATGTCAACTCCGGCTATCTCCAGTCCAATGGCCGCAGCAGCTCCAATTGCAGCATCTCTTTCCTCTTCGCTTAGGTCTATGACCATTGCCGATCCACCTCTGTGCAGATTGGAACGAAATCCACTTTTTGCAGTTCGCTTCATGGCGCCCACTATCTCTCCATTAACTACAAACGCACGAATGTCACTCCCCGATGATTCTGCGATAAATTCTTGAACTATGATTCTCGCCTTCAGCTTATGAAAAGCCTCAATCACCGATTCTGCGGCTCCCTGAGTTTCTGCAAGCACTACGCCTAGTCCTTGGGTACCTTCAAGCAGTTTGATAATCCATGGCGGTTCGCCAAGCACTCTCATGAGGTTTTGAGTATCTGACATATAGTCGGTAAACACCGTGTTTGGCAGTCCGATTCCCTTGCGCGATAGTCGCTGAAGACTGGTCAGTTTGTTTCGAGATCGAGACAGGGCACTGGCACTGCATGAACTGTAGACGCCCATCATCTCAAATTGCTTTACCACTGAAGCTCCGTAAAAAGTTACTGATGCACCAATTCTTGGAATAATGGCATCAATGCCACTCAGTTTTTCTTGACCGTAATAGATGTGAGGATTGTTTCCTTCTACCACGATGTGACATTTCAAATGGTCTAAGACAATCATGTCAATGCCTTTCTCTTTTCCGGCTTGGACAAGGCGTTTGGTGGAATATAATTCCGGACCTCTGGAAAGTATCGCGACCTTCATTCTGAGTAGATTTTTTTTGATTTAAATGAGAGGTCTTTCAATGACACATCTACAATGAATTTAGACCGCAATAATTTGCGACCTAGTAAGACTGGGAACTTCATTTCACCTCTGTCGCTCAGAGACAATTCAATGGGAATCTCTTCTCCAAACATCTCAATAACGGTCTCTATAACATAACGCTCCTCAAGATGACCAGAGCTACTCTTCACTTGAGAGATCGAATACTCAGTTGCGCAAATCTCAGCCCCACTGTAGCCTTCTGAATCGGGACCGAGAAGGTGAAAACTCAGCACCTTCCGCTTATTGACCACTTTTTCTACTACCTGTGAGCAGTGAATGCTTGATGTGTAGGCACCAGTGTCAATTTTTACAGGAATATCGTCCAGACCGAGCATCGGAAAATCCAAACGGTCAATACGGCCTATGGTAGTTTTCTTAGTCATGCGTAATCGTCCCAATTTCGGGTGCTGCAAAATTATTCAATAAAGAGCTCCATGCCACGGTGTTTGGGGCCTTAATTTGATAATTCTAACTGCCTGATATTTCATGTTGAACGCCACAGGGTTTATATTCGCATCATGGTATTTGTGACTGGCGCAACGGGCCTTGTAGGGGCTCGAATTTTATACGACTTGCTGATTTCTGGTAAGAAGGTCAGAGCGCTTAAACGAGCCAGTTCGGACTTAGACTTTTTAAAGCAGGTGCTTGATTTTCATCACGGTGCTGACAGTCGCTCGCTAATGGATGGGATAGACTGGCATGAAGGAGACATTTTAGACTCAGAGTGTATCAAAAAGTGTCTTCAAGGTTGTGACGAGGTATATCATGCTGCGGCAAAAGTGTCTTTCCACTCTGCAGATAGAGACCTTATGTATCAAGTAAACATTAGGGGTACGGCCAACATTGTGGATATGTCTATTGAGGCTGGTGTCAAGCGTTTGTGTCACATCAGTTCTGTGGCTTCTCTTGGCAGGGCAGTGGCTGGTGATATGGTGACAGAAGAGAGTGGCTGGGTAGATTCTGATGATACTTCGCATTACGCAGTTACTAAGTTCAGAGCCGAAATGGAAGTGTGGAGAGGGGCTCAAGAAGGCCTTGATGCGACCATAATAAACCCCGTGTTAGTTATCGGGCCAACGGACCCCAAAGACAGTAGTGGGCAGTTATTTTTAACCGCCTCAAAAGGTATGGGCTATTACGCTGATGGAACATCGGCATTGGTTGATGTGAAAGATGTGTCGCAGATGGCCTTAGCACTAATGAATCAAGGAGGGCCGACCGAACGATTTATACTTTGCGCTGAAACACTAACCTCAAAGAGTTTCTTTGGGAAAATGGCCAAGGCCTTTGGCAAGCCAGCTCCCACCAAACCTGTGTCAAAGGGTTTGGTCAATGTGGCATGGAGAGTACTTTGGCTAAAGGATAAAATTTTTGGAACGCGCAGCACGTTGACAAAAGAAACCGCCCACTCAGTCTTCACGAAGTACGCGTATGATGGGTCTAAAGCGAGCAGCAGAGCCCAGATGAAGTATATTACTGTCGAGGAGTCGGTACAGGCTTACGTCCCTTTTTATAGCGACTTGAATCTCGTTTAACCCGGTCGTCTCTTTTTTGAGAAGAAGGCTCTTCCTTTTTCTGAGTTTCGTCTTCGAGCATTTTTAATTGAAGTGTGGTTGACTTGTAGATTTCAGTCATTAGTTCTTCGTGAGACTGATAGAAATCAAAGCTCTTTTTAAAGTCCGCTTCACTTACTTCATGATTTTCGTAGATGCGCACATAAAATCCAGCGTAAGGATTGTCAGACTTCATTTCTTTTGACAGATTGAGATTTTTCACAGCCTGCACGAGGGTCATATCCGCGATAATCTTGCTCATCTCATTCATCGGAATAATATCAGATGGAATGACTAACTCTTCTTTTTCTGAGCATGAAAAGCATGCCAAAATCAGAATTATTGCGATATGTCTAACGGTCAAATTCAAGTCGTTCTCCGCGTATGTCATCCACCACTTGGTCACTGGTATAAACGAGTTGACCATTGACCATGGTATGAATCACTTTTGATTTAAACGTACTGCCCTCAAAAGG
>CAYSDH010000051.1:0-24682 GCA_964429805.1 uncultured Flavobacteriales bacterium | reverse complement strand
GTATCAAATATATGGCACGGTGCATGGCGGATGGCCGCGATAGCGGCCTGAGCGTGAGGGATTTGCGCGGCTCTTTGCTATATATGGTGTTAGAGCATTTTTTCATTTCAAGTATGGTTCATCCCACGACTTCACCTTAAATTTTTCAACTTCTCGTTTACCATATTTTATCTCCAGAACAACTGCAACGACTTCAATGGCAACATGAATTCCGTGCATTGAGTCTGGATTCTTTATTCCTATCGTGAGATTTCTTTCGGAAGCATCTTTTATTTGTACCAATCCGGACTTTATATTTTCGCGCGTGCCTGATGCCTTAAAATAGAACTTGTTCTTGGCTTCAAACGCACTGCGATTCCCATTGCTCATCAAATAGATGTCACAGTAGTTAGCACCAGGAGGTTGAGTAAGAGCTTCAATACCAAAACTCAATGCTCCAGTTTCATCAATTAGCTTACTTAAATCTCCAGCTAAATCAAAAGCCGAAGTGGTTTTTTTAATCTCACTTTCGTCCCTTGTTGCTGTGAATTGATAGTACCATTCAACTGTGTTCAACGGCAAGGTGACAGGAAAGGCAACTCTTGATTTTCCTCCTTTAAAGGTAGCGTTCGACCCACTATTCACGTAGTATTTAGCTGTTGGAACAATTGTTTTGGTTTTATGCTCTTTTCCAATTAGATACCTTTCAGTATCAGTATAATATGTTGTGTCACTAACTGTTCGCCAGTACACCAATGTATTGAACTCGGCACTTTCGGTAGTGGCGGGAACTCGTTCAATTTTCACCTTTGCAACTCTGTTGCCCATCGCTTTATTTCGAAAACTGAATTTGTAAATTCCCTTTTTTCGAACGGAGATGGATTTATCTTGGACTAGTGATGTCTTGAAGTCCATATAAACTGAAGTCTCTGGATATTCGAAAATCTCAACTTCGTTCAGATTTTTCCCTTTGACCAATTCGAAACTGAAAATGATTTCGTCCCCTTGTTCAAATCCAAAATAGAGTTCCTCTATTCCCATCGAGCCAATTTTCACAGTCGTTTCAGTGACAAGGATTCGATCTTCAGCTCCAATTGCTACTAGTGAAAAAAGTAGCAGGATACAGGATGTTAATATTGGTCTCATTGGTTCTGGTTTCAATTTGCTCTAACTTACAAATAAACCCAATAGAGTTTATATCCATATCAAAACTAAACAATGACTAACCGCATGTTAAGTACAAAGAAGAGTGAGGTACAGCATTTTTGTGCGAAGAAGTGGGACTTGGTGCCGGGCTTTACTTGATTACATTCTCATCAAACATGTTTTAAGCCTTTTCGTCAGGAGATCACTTTTCATACATTCAAGTGGAGTCCGCCCATTCAGTGCATCAATTTTTAACTCATCCATTTATTCTGCGATCAGTTGCCCCATAAGCACGAGTAATTGCAGTTCCGCATTCTTGGCGGTGAATTTGGCTTGGCTGAGTTGTAGCTCTGCCGCGAGCAGATTGACCTGTGCTTGACGGAATTCTACAGACGTGATGAGGCCTGATTTATAAGACTCTCGGCTGCGATCAAAATTATCTTGGGCGGTGCGCACAGTGGCCTCACTCATTTGCATGATGGCGAGCGCATTGCTGTATTCTCCGTGCGCATTCAAGGCCAGAGCTTTTGACTGTTGCTCTACCTGGTCGAGTTGTATCGCGCCAGACTCTGCGCTCAGTTTTGCATTGGCCTCGCGCGTTTTACGAGTGCCGTCAAAAATGGACCAGCTCAGCGATACACCAGCCGTGGGGCCAAAGTTGTTGCTCCCCAAGAGAAAGGCCCCGTTGGGGTCATCTGTACCCCGATACGTGTATCCCGCATTCAATCCCAATGCCGGATACCATTCAGAGCGCACAGTGCCCAAGGCCAGTTCAGTGTTGGACTTAATCTGCCGCGCACGAGTAATCGCATTGCCGTTGGCCAGAGTAGCTTCCACGGCCATTTCGGCAGTGGATATGGTGCCCAATTGCACCTCATTCAATACCGTGTAAGAAGTATTTATCGGCTCGCCCATGATCATGTTGAGTGAGCGTCTAGTGTTTTCTTCCAGCTGTATTCCCGTGCGCAGATTGATGCTGTCCGTATTCAGATCCACTTGAGCATTGAGAATATCCAATCCAGTCGATTGACCATATTCTGCAGCGTATTCTGCTCGCAACAATCGCTGCTGCGAGACCCGCAAGGTGCTGTCCAGACTCGCGTTTTGTTGCTGCAGTCGAGCGACTTCATAATAGGTAGTCGCCAGCTCCAATGCAGTCGTCTCCATGATGCCTTTCAGTTCAATCTCAGACAGTTGATGCGCACCCACAGCATTCTGGTATCTGTACTTTCTGCCAAGACCATCAAAGAGCACATAGTTGACCGAAGCGGCCGCTTGGTAACTATAGGAATTGTTGGGGTCGAAAGTCCTGTCGTTCGTGATGAGTCGCTGGTTTCCCTCAAAGTAAGACCAGTCAAAACCACCACTCGCATTGAGAGTCGGTAGGTAGCCATTGGCCGCTCGGTCGGCACTATTCTCAGCTATTTCCTCATCGACCAAGGCGAGTCGTATATTGTGATTATTGGCCAAGGTCTTTGCCAAGGCTTCCTCAAAACTCAGGTTTGTTTGAGCCACAAGAGTGCCCGTACTCATGAGCAAAATGAGCAGTGTAGTTTTAAGTCTATTCATGTGCTGACGTGTTATGCGCGGTGGCCATTCTCTCCAAATCTGAAACCTCTGAGTCCAATTCTTTCACCGCCCCTTCTACCTCTTCGGCACTTGGTTTTTGGCCTATCCAAAGCCACTGCAGGTGTACTTTCAGCCAGTTCTCAAACTGCAGTAACATGGGCAACATGACTAGAGTCAGCACCGTGCCGATACCGATACCATAGGCGATACTGATGGCCATAGGTATAAGGAATTGCGCTTGCCTGCTGGTCTCAAAAATTAAGGGACTGAGACCAGCAATGGTGGTCAATGAGGTTAAAAAGATGGCGCGAAACCTTGATCCGCCCGCAGCCAAGAGTGCTTCGTGATGCGACATTCCAGCTTTCAGGTTTCCATTAAATTTTGAAATAAAAACCAGTCCATCATTTACCACAATACCGATAAGAGCGATGACTCCGAGCATGCTCAAAATATTAACCGGAAAATCATGCACCCAATGCCCCCAACCCACTCCGATGAGTGCAAACGGGATTAGGAGTAAGAGCAGTATTGGCTGTGTGAAACTGCGGAATGTGAATCCGATAACGAGATAGATGAGCAGCAGCACAATCGGGATTACCGCTTGGGCCGAACCGATTGTCTTTTCGGCTTCTCTGTTCTGTCCCTCATAGAGCGCGCTCAATCCCGTGTATCGGGTTTGTAGCTCGGGGATAAATTCTGTGCGGAGACGGGTCACAATCTCGGCTGCACTTCCTTTGGGGTCTTTCAAGTCTGCATCGACTCGCACCTCGCGTTTTCCGTCTAAGTGATTGATGGTGATGTCGCCCCGAGCAATCGTGTAGCTCGCCAATTCCTTGAGTGGTATGCGCGTACCAGCGGGACTAAGTATCCTCATTTCGTCTAGATCTTGAATGCTAGATCGCCCCTCAAGGGCATACCTCACCCAGACAATAATCTCGTCTTGTCCACGCTGAAATCGTTGTACTTGCTGGCCGTTAAACCCTGCCCTGACCTGCGACATAATGCTGCCAATCGTGAAGCCCAAACTGTGCGCTTTCTCTTTGAGTTGCAGTCTAATCTCTTTGATCCCAGCCGGGTCATTGTCTGATACATCACGCAGTTGCGGGTCACTTTCGAGTTCTACTTTGAGCTCTTCTTTGGCCGCTTTGAGGTCGTCTACATTGTAACTAAGCAAGGAGACCGAGACGGGTTTTCCACCAAAATTGGACCCGCCATCAATGACCAGGCTCTCGGCTTGCGGCACTGGGCCGACTAGTTCAAATATGCGCTGAGCGATATCTGAGCTGGCCGCGTTCCTCAATTCTCCGGGCAGAAGGTTGACGTTGATTGATGCATTGGCCGTTCCCGGACCAACACGTTTAGTAACATTCTCAATCACTTGCAGACTGTCATCTTGCTGGGCAGAATACTCTTCGTTTACCTCCCAGATTTTGTCTTCGACCATGCTAATGATGCTATCGGTCTGCTGCACATTGACGCCTTGCGGCATAGTCAAAGTGATACCCACCCGATCGCTGGCAATACGCGGAAAGAAGGTGCCACGGATCACACCACCTTGCATGGCGCCAAGGGTGAGCATAAATAGCGTAGCCATAATGGCCATGGCGATAGGTGTATGATTAAGACACCATCTGAGTAAAGGCATGTAGAGCGTCTCGCGCATCCAGTCCATGGCTTTGTCGCCCCATCGGTTGATAGCGTATGTCTTCTGCTCTTTGGTCAATGCCTTGGAGTGGGCGATGTGAGACGGCAGAATGACGAAGGCTTCGAAGAGGGAAAAGATCAGTGTGAGCATCACAACAATGGTGACTTCACCAAAGAATTCTCCGACACGACCTTCTAGAAAGAAGAACATACTGAAGGCAATGATGGTCGTGAGTATGGCCGATGTAATGGCCGGCACGACTTCCATCGTCCCATCAATCGCGGCACGCACTCGGCTCTTTCCTTGCTCGTAGTGATGGAAGATGTTTTCTGAAATTACGATGCCATCATCGACCAATATTCCGATGACTATGATCATGCCAAAGAGGGAGAGTACGTTGATAGTGACATCAAAATAATCGACCAGCATGAACATGCCGAAAAAAGAGATAGGTAGTCCAAAAGCCACCCAAGCCGCCAAGCGTGGACGTAAGAATATGCTGAGAAAGAGCAGCACGAGCAGAATTCCCTGTAGACCGTTTTTGAACAAGAGTTCGGTACGCTGTCTGATGGTAATGCTGCGGTCGCTCACTACTGATAATTCGGTGGCTTGTTGACGCTCGTTAAATGTCTCTATAAAGGCCAATGTCTTATCGGCCGCATCAATAAGGTCTTCGGTGTTGGTGGTGCTCACATTGATTTGCACCGAAGGCCGGCCATTGAAATACGACCTGTTTGGAGTTTCAGAAAAACGGTCGGTCACCGTGGCCACATCGCCCAGCAAAATTCTGCTTCCATCTATCTGTGCGCGCACCACTACATTTTCCAGGTCTTGGGCATAGTAGCTTCTATTCTTCACCCTGATTAGGTATTCTTCTTCAGTCGTTTTAATTGACCCACCGGTCACTAGTATACTGCTACCATTGACCGCTTGGGCGATGTCACTGAATGTGAGGTCATAGCTGCGCAGCGTATTCTCATCAACCGCGATGTCTATTTCTTCATCTGGAAATCCGCTGAGGGTCACTTGAGAAATGCCGTTAATGTTGCGCAGATTAGTCTCCACTTCACGGGCTTTGTTCTTGAGCTCAGACAGGTCGATTCCCTCTTCTGCCGTGATGACCATGTCGATGGCATTGGTCAGGGTCTCTTGCTTAGCCACCACAGGAGGCTCCATTTCTGAGGGAAAAGAAGGCACCTTGTCTACTGCATTTTTCACATCGGCCAATAGCACATCGATGTCGTAGTCTTTGACTGCCTCGACAGTAATCACCGCAGAATTTTCTGACGACTGCGAGGTAAAGCGATCTATACCAATTAGTCCGCGTAAGTTGTCTTCGATTTTAAGCACCACTCCCTCTTCCATTTCCGCTGGCGAAGCCCCCGGATAGGCCACTGAAATGGAAATAAACTTACTATCTTGAAGCGGAAAGAAACTTGATTTCATGCTCTTCATTCCTGCTAAGCCAAGAATGACTAGGCCGAGAATGATGATGTTGACCGCAATCGGATATTTAATAAAATGTGTGATTATTTTATTCATTTGACCTCGGCTTCTGAGTGGACGTTCACCTTCATTCCTCCAAAGACCGCAGGCGGAAGTTTGGTCAGTACTTCTTGACCATTTTCAAGACCGTGTACCATGGCCGTCTCATTCGTAAGATGCATGATGTCCAGTTTGATAGCACGCAACTTACCGTCTTCGACCACATAGGCAGAGTTGGTATTCTTCAACGCAGAACGACTGATTTCATAGGCCTCCTTCACTTCTTCGGCATTAATGTTGACACTCAAAAACTCTCCTTCGCGCAGCGCATCTGAGCGCACCTCTACAAAGAACTCACAGAGCTGGGTAGCAGGATCGATACTCGAGTTGATACGACTTACCTTTCCTGTATATTGCCTGTCAGCATCGCCTTCGGAAGACAGAGTGACCGACTGGCCGATTTTCAATTTGACGATGGTGCGTGCGTCTGTCGAGGCTTGCAATTCGTATACCCCAGGACGAATAAACACACCTAAGAGTTGACCATTTCGGATTACTGTACCTGGATCTACATCGGCCGTGATGAGTGTGCCGTTGAAGGGCGCTCTGATGGTAAATCGAGAGAGTTCAATCTCTGTATTGCGCACATTATAATAGGAAGTGAAGACGTCTCTGCCGTTGAGGTAACTCTTGAGTTTAGAGTTGGTCACAGTGGGGAGTTCAGGAAGCGAAGCCTGCACATCGATTCCCTTTAAATAGGCATCCCATGTGTCAAAAGCGCTGGGGTAGTCTATTCGGATATCGGCCATGACAC
The DNA here is from genome assembly GCA_964429805.1 of uncultured Flavobacteriales bacterium. Classification (GTDB taxonomy): domain Bacteria; phylum Bacteroidota; class Bacteroidia; order Flavobacteriales_D; family JABDKJ01; genus CAYSDH01. The sequence goes on along the minus strand of CAYSDH010000051.1, from coordinate 18,044 downwards.
TGCTCAATGTGCGCTCAAATGCCGAGCGCTGAGCAATCACCGCTGCACGTGCATCGTCTGCGCGAATACTCAAGAGGATTTGTCCTTTTTGAAATTGATTTCCTGCGTTGAAACGCCCCTTGTCGTTGAGCATCAAGCCTTGTACTTCGCTGTATAGCTCCATGCGGTCTTTGGCCTCGAGCGAGCCTGTAGTCGTGACCTGTAGCGGAATATCGCGTAGCTTAACAACATCTGTAAACACTGTTACGAGCTGTTCTTTGGGCGCAGGCTTGCTACGCTCCTTTGGACTGGCGATCCAGTCTTTGCCTAGCTTGCCTGCAAAGAGGATGAGAATGGCCACGGCCACAATGATGATCTGTCTTGTTTTCATAGGTCTTACTTCTGTTGTCCCTTTTCGAATAGTTCGCTGGCACGCGTGTTCATTTTCGCGCAGCACTTCAACATGGACTCTGTTTCTGTTTTGCTGAGGTCTTGTGTGATGTCTTTGAATGCCTGTTTCACTATGTCGCTACCTTTCTTCAAGGCTGATCGGCCCTTGCGTGTAATCTTGACGAGGTTCATGCGACTGTCAGTAGCGCAGACCCTGCGAGTCACAAAGTCCTTTCGCTCCAAGGACTGTATGAGTCTGGTTAATGAACCTTTATCACGATTGGTAATCATAGCTAACTCATGCTGGGCACGCTCTTGCTCACTGACTCTGTGTAAGAGGATATACTGTTTGATGGTCAGATCAACCGATGAGCACAGCATGCGCTGCTCCATCACGAGCTGCACCATCTTGTTGCTTCGGTTCACGACCGGTATCAGCATGTTCTTTATATTTTTTATGCTTTCATCCATCACTTTTTGCAATCAAAGATTGCGAAGGTATGTATATTAGTTGCGTGTGCAACGTTGTATATGCAACTAAAATAGACGGCAACATGTTTTTCTGTTATGAGTCATTAGCTGAAAGTCTTTAAGTAGAGTAGGGAGCAACCAATCTCGTGTTGGGTTCTCGTTTTGTAAGGAGTGTGCTTTTCGAATGCTGAATTCAGCCATTCGACCTCATAGCCTACACATCCCAACTACCGTCCTAGTGCGCTATTAATGGCCTCTTGTGCTTTAGTCGCCATGCCGAAATCCCAGTCGAAGTTGCCTTTCGCCTTGCTCCAAGCGCAGATGGATAGCGGTTTGTCAAGTGCCGCTATACTAATGTTGTCTACTAGCGGTTCCATAGACATGTCTATAGTCATTGAGAAGCCTGTTGCTACTTTCCATGGGTCGACATACCGTGTGTCGATTCGCAGTCTTTTGGTGTAATACCCTTTCAGACTATAGGTTAAGTCAAGAACTTGGTCTAATCCAAGTTCTAAACTATATAGGCCGATTTCTGAAGACAAGTGTTCAATGATCAACGTGTCTTCACTCATCACGGTAATCTGCACTCCAGGTAAACGAGACTTGGTTGTGGCCTGTGTTGTCGCTCCGTTAATCAAGAGGTTTGGTTCGTAATGCGTGGAGTCAAAACAGGCCCAACTCAAGGTGTCGTAGTACACTCTTCCATCATCGAGCAAACTCAGGTCAAAGTACTCGTGATAGTCTGATCGGTCAGTCACAAAGACTTTATACTCGTCAGCACTTAGGCTTGCTGACTCGAGCACCGCTTCATTGCCGGCAGAGAAGGGTGCTAGTGATACTTTGGTATCAGGCACACCGCAGTCTGATATGTTGAGTATACTCAGCGAGCCATCTTTCTGACTATACATCATGCTGTCTGGTGAAGCAGAATGTCGCTCTACTATTATGGTGCCGTAGCGCTGGCCTGAGGCCATAAGCACAGCAATTAAAAACAGTACACTTAGATGGACTCTCAATATGCTCGCTCGTTGACTCCGCGATAGTAATTGACAAATGCTTTGCACGCTACTTTGTTTCCGCCTGGGGTAGGGTAGTCGCCTGAGAAATACCAGTCGCCCGTGTGTTCAGGACATGAGGCATGGAGACCAGTCAGACTCTGGAATATGATTTCCACCTCTGCTTTGATGTCTTTTGGTCTCAGTATTTCTGAAATTTTAGCCGATACTTCTTCTGCTGTAAAAGGCTCGTAAATTCTTTTTACATGATTGACAACTTCCTCTTTAGGAAGGGTCAACTGCTTTTCGCAATCGACCATTATTTCATCAATCAGGTTTTGCATGCCTCTGTCTTTCAGAAGTTCGATGGCCGCTTTAAACGCTATCAAGTCGCCCATTTTGGCCATGTCTATACCATAACAGTCCGGGTATCTGATTTGAGGCGCTGAGGAAACCACGATAATTTTCTTTGGCCCCAAACGGTCAAGCATTTTTAAAATACTCTGCTTGAGTGTCGTCCCGCGTACAATGCTGTCGTCAATCACACAAAGGTTGTCTTGCCCTGGTATGACCGTGCCGTAGGTGATGTCATACACGTGCTCCACCATGTCATCACGCTCATTATCGTTGGTGATAAACGTGCGAAGCTTCGCATCTTTAATAGCCACTTTGTGGATACGCGTGCGTGACCGAATTAGATTTCTCAGTTCCTCTTCGCTGAGCGAACCGCCCATTATTTTTTCAAGCTTCTGGTCATTGTGGGCCACCTCGAGTTGCTTCATCATCCCGTAAAAAGAGACTTCTGCTGTGTTTGGTATAAACGAAAACACCGTGTGGTCTAGGTCATTGTCAATGGCATCTAAGACCTTTGGCACTACCTTTTTACCCAGTTCCATCCGCTCTCTGTAGATGTCTTGGTCGCTTCCTCTTGAGAAGTAAATACGCTCAAACGAACAGGACTTTTTCTCTTGAGGTTCTCTGATTTGAGACATACTCGTCTCCCCATTATTCTTGATGCAGAGCGCGTGTCCTGGTCTCACCTCAAGTACCTTCTCATAAGGGATGTTAAAGGCAGTCTGTATGACTGGTCGCTCAGAGGCGACCACCACTACTTCATCATCTTCGTAATAATACGCTGGCCTAATACCATTTGGATCTCTCAATACAAATGCATCTCCGTGGCCAGTAAGACCTGCCATCACATAGCCGCCATCCCAGTCTGTAGAGGCGTTTTCTAGTATGGTTCTGATGTCTAGCTCGCGTGCTATGTGCTCTGAAATCTCTTTGTAGCTGGCGCCCGCATCACGGTGCTTCTTGTACACACGCTCGTTTTCTTCGTCTAGAAAGTGACCTATTTTTTCCATCACGGTCACTGTGTCGGTCTTCTGTTTGGGGTGCATCCCGATAGATACCATGAAGTCAAACAGCTCATCAACATTAGTTAGATTGAAGTTGCCGGCCACGACTAAATTTCGGGTCTTCCAGTTATTGAGTCGTAAAAACGGATGGCAGTTTTCTATGCTGTTTTTGCCAAAAGTCCCATAACGCAGGTGCCCTAAAAAGAGTTCGCCTGAGAAGGGAAGGTTGGCTTTGAGCCACGCGGGGTCATTTGCTCGGTCAGGGTTTTTCTTGAGTGCCTTGCGAAAACGCTTGTTGATATGGTCAAAAATCTCCTTGATCGGTTTTTGTCCGATGGACCTTTTTCTGGAGATGTAGCGCGTACCAGGCGCAGAGTCTAACTTGATGTTGGCTAGTCCAGCACCGTCTTGCCCACGGTTGTGCTGTTTTTCCATGAGCAAATACATCTTTTTCACCCCATAAAAGGGCGTGCCATATTTCTCTTGGTAAAATTCTAAGGGCTTCTTAAGTCGCAGTAAGGCTATACCGCATTCGTGCTTGATCGCATCACTCATATCCTGTTGCTAAGGCTCAAAGTTACAACAAGGAGGCATTCGGAGCTTCCTCAGAAACGAAAATCATTTGAAAGATGCGAACATGAGGTGAAGCGACTCTGCTTACCAGCTTTTTGTGTTATCAAGTGGGCTGATGATGCTCGTGTTTCGCTTGTATTTGTAGAGGCTAGGCGAAATCGGAATTCTCAGATAGTAGCTCACTTCGGTGCCTTCTTCCCAAGGCAAGTTCAATTCCCAGGTGTCAATTTTTTGAAGAGCGCCCAAAAGAGGAGAAGAGAGTCGCTCAGAAAGTCCAGAGATTATGTCAATTCGTGGTTTGGGTTCATTCTCGTAAAAAGTGAATTTGACTAAAGTCAGTCCGCTTACACCTTTTGTCACCATGAGCTCGGGTATTACAAAGTCATCATAGATTTGATTAAAGATGTTTTTCGCAGTCAGGGCCATTCTGCTCAGCGTGTCAGAATCTTCAAATTCCCCGAGGTAAGGCATCCGTTCGTAAGACATCAAGACACACTTCTCTCTATTGAGGTACTTGTTCTTCATTGAGCTGACACGTGAAGGGGTTTCAGTATTCAGACCGTACTCAATAATTTGATTGTTTTGAGATCTGTAGCTGCACAAACAGGTCGAGTCTGAGTCAAATGCCTTCCAGACACCTTGCGCTCCTAAGCTATCTATTTCACCGATTTCTATGTAGTCATCTCTAGAGTAGATCTTCCAAGTTCCCGTGGGAAATCCAGAATTAAATTGTCCTTCGACACGGGGTAGGCCATCATCATAAAATTCTAAGAACTGACCGATTTGCACCTCCATTTTTCGAGTTCTGTAGTGCTCTATTCGGACCAACTGACCAGTTTCTGCAAAAAACGTTCTGACTCTTCGCTCTTTCGGATTTGCCGCACCGCGCTGTCGAGAAGTAAAGTAGTTGTACTCCATCCTTCTAATCTCTTCGCCTTCGTCAAGGGTGTATTTAAAACTCTTGAAGTACGGGGATGGAGATGCGAAATTTGGTTTTTGGGCCAAACAGCATATCGGTAATAAACAGAGAATTAGGGATTTCAATAGCGTATTCACTTTATCGCTTTTGAAGGCATTGAAAAAATGAATGAAGGGAACTCATGATAGGTTCATAGAAAAGCACTTAACTCTCTGCCTGCTCCATGAATCTGTCATCTGCCTCCATGCAGTGACCACACTTGTCGCACGTGCGAAGCTCTTCAGAGTTATAAAACTCTCTAAATCGAGAAAAGAAATCAATCTCAATGTCGTGGAGCGGAAAGTAAGATTCGTGCAGTTTATGATTACAGTTGTCACAAAACCACATCAAACCATCTGTGTGATTTTCCTTTCGCTTACACTCGACTACCAAACCAAGTGAGCCTTCTTCACGAATAGGAGAGTGGGGAACCTTAGCCGGATGCAGGTACATGTCACCAGGGCCGAGTTTCATATCCACGGCTTTCCCATCTTCTTGTATGCGCACGGTGATGTGTCCTTCTAGCTGATAGAAGAGTTCTTCCGTTTCGTTGTAGTGGTAGTCTTTTCTGGCATTTGGACCAGCCACGATCATGACGATGTAGTCACCTGCATCTTTATACAAATTGCGATTACCGACAGGAGGTTTCATCTCATGTCTGTGTTCTTCGATCCACTTTGTCAGGTTAAACGGCTTTGGAATACTCATCGTCATTTCATTTTAGAATTGGAAATATACGATGTAAAAAGAAAAACCCTGGATCTGTGATCCAGGGCTCTTCCAACCATTAAACTAACCAAACTAAAATGAAAACTTTTATCGCTATGGGCGTTAATCGTCTTATAGTTCGATTGGCATGGTTATTAAAACTCTTACTGCTTTCCCCTGTTTCTTACCGGGGGTCCAATCGGGCATGCTCTCGATTGCTCGAGCGGCTTGCTCATCAAACGAACGGGACAGTCCTTTTAGAAATACCACGTCTTCAATGTGGCCTTTTTCTGAAACTATAAACTGAACTTGCATCCTGTTGTTTGCGTCTTCAGAAGAGGATACGTACTTCGCTAGATTTTGTTTCACAAATTCTTGCCAATGTTCTTTTCCTTCCAAATATTGTGGCATACGATCTACGTATGTGTAAGCCATTTTGGTATGGTCAAAGCTGGCATAGGTGCGCTCGGCCATAGAATTACCCTGGGCATCAAATCGTTCCCAGACTCCAACTTTCGAGTGGTTCATGTATTTACCTTTTGACTCTGTCTTTCCATTTGGGTGAAAAAACACGAAGTCTCCATGAAATGCTGTGCCGTCTTCATTGAGCGACTGCCCTTTCATCTTGAGCGTGCCCGTAATATTGTATAGAGATATAGGAAAGACTGATTCTGCGTCTTGGTCATCTACGACCATATAGTGAGTGGCCTTTCCTTTTTTACATGGAGTCAATGAATTGTTCATCCATATCTGTTCTCCTTTCTTCCCCCCAGTTGATGATATACATAGTAGGCCTATCGCCATAATGCTCATCATATTCCTTATCGTTCTCTTCACATCTCCTATTTTTCAGGTCGGTATGTGTGTGATACGAGATTGAGAAGGAGAAGGTTACGCTAAGTCGTTGACAATGAGCATTGTCGTTAGGCCCACAGTGATGGTGCATTCTGGGCAATTGACATTGCTTGCCAATGCGCGTGGCCATGATTTAGCCGTCCTACTGAAGATGAAAAACTGTCGCTTAAGGCCTTATTCCCATCCTTGAACGAGAAGTCCTTTGGCTCCGTTAAGGCCACATTTCTGATACTTGTGGTAGGCCTCTGCTCCGGCTAGTCTTATCTCTTCTTTAGATTTATTTAAGCACCAAGAGTGCGCGGCTGCCTCCAGCGTGTAGGCCTCCGGAGCCATTAGCTGAGTGGTCCATAGTAGAGGATAGGCGCCTGATTCTTTGAGGTGTTGGGAAAAGTAGTCTTTGCTCACGCAAGCAAGCATGATGGCCTCTCGCTTTTTGTCGTCTTGTGCTGTAAATGACTCTTCGAGATCAAACTCCATGAGCCCGTCATGGCCTACGTAGCACAGCAGTGAAGATGAGCCACCAAACTGTAAGGTCTCTTGTTTATGATTAAAGGTCACGAGCCCATCACCTGCGCAGGCTTTAAAAAAATTAATGGTACACTGTTGTATCTCTCTACCATCATAGGCATCAGCAAGAAGGTAGGTGTCAGTGGAGTTGTGTTTAAAGAGGAGTCTTTCGAGAATGCCCTCAGTCGGGTTTTTCTCGCTGCTGACTAAGGTCCAATTGTCGCTGCGCTTGAAGTAGGACTTCACGCCATAAAGCGCTCCCCAGTAAAGATTGTTAAAAGGGTCTTGACCATTTCCTAATTTTTCAGGAACGGGTATGATGCCTTGATTTTCGTTATCGCAGAGTGCCACAAACACGTGTATGGTTCGTTGTTCTGCATACGCGTTAAGGCTCAAGGTACAGAGCAGGATTAGTGTTAGCTTTTTCATTGTCAGGTTTTCGTATCGAACGAAAGACAGAGAGATAAAGTGTGAATGCCAATAGACTATTCATGCACGGCTCCGCAACACTTTTTAAACTTTGTGCCCGAACCGCAGGGGCAAGGGTCGTTGCGGCCTATTTTAACTCTCTTGAGTTTCATGTTTCGCGCACTCATGTTTTGGTCAAAAGCCTCTTCTAACATGCCATACAGCACAGGGTGTTTACGCTTCATCAGCGCGGGCTGCTCAAAGAAGTACTCTCCGGCTACAGCAAAAAATTCTATTTCGCTCGTGCCTCCATAGGCCCTGATGTCAGACTCATCAATATTTATTTCCGTGATCTTCTGTCGGATTAGGTCTAACCAGGGTATGGCATATTGTTTTTCTAAAAGCACTTTGGGAAGCCCATCTATAGACTCGTCAGACTTGTCAATGAGGTGTATAAACTCATGAATAGCTGTATTCTTTTTGTCTGTCTCATTTGCAAAGCCGTGATGCAGCGCAGGTTTGGACAAGGCCATTTTGCCGTCCATAAATCCTGTGCCTACCATTCCCAAAATATTTCTGCCTTCTCCAGTGGTCTCAAACTTTCGGTTAAACCGATCAGGGTAGAGCAGTATCTCATAGATGTTGGGATAACGCCATGCTTTAAACCCAAAGATGGGAATGACTGCACTTGAAGCAACAAGTATTCTGTCTATATCGTCTACCTCAACGTTGATGCCCGTGAATCTGACATTGATGATAAACTCATGAATCCTATCCTCAAATTCCCTTTTCTCTTCTTCAGTAAGCGAATTGTAATAGGCCACTTTTTCTGAGAGATGCCTGCGCATCTCCTTCGGAAACTTCGTTTTAGGCTTTTTCCAGTCTTCGACATTGGTGCCCGGACCATTCATAATTAAGTTGATGGTACGCTCTAAAAAATTCATCAATTATTAATCAAGATGTAGGCATTTAAGGAGCATGCAATCACAAGCCAGACTATATACGGAGCGATTAATAGAGATTTTAAGCCCAGTGACTTTCTGTACTTGTAGCACAGTGCAGACACCACGATTAGTAGAGAGACAATTGTGATCATGGCTAATCCCGTCATCTGATGCTTAAAGAAAATGGGATTCCAGAGTACGTTTAAGATAAACTGAAACACAAATAAGCCAAGAAGTACAGTGTCACCTTTGACAGGTGTTGCAAAGGCCATGTATACCGAAAAGCACAACATGATGCTTGTCCAGGCGATGCCAAACACATAGCCAGGCGGAGACCAAGGTGCCTGTTGCAGTGACTGGTACCAGTCGCCCATGGGGCCGGGACCTTGAAGAATGGAGCCAACATAGAGTGCTCCAAAATTGACCAATAGAAAAATCAGGAGTCGAACTGTAAATGTCATAAGACAAGTGTACGCAAAGATCAGTGGAGTCAGAAACTCACTCTTAACTTAAGAAGAGATAGAGTAGCTGGGCAATCACGATTTTGAATATCAACGCAATCGGGAATATCTGAGAAAACCCAAACATGGGCAGCCTATTGCCAGATCTGTTGATGGCAAAATCTAGAATGGCAGGATTGTTAGACACCATCCCCAATAAAATAGAGAAGGGCATTTTCACAATTTTATATCCGACAAACAGTGTTGCAAATGCCGTGAACAATGCGATGGCGGCTGAGGCAATGAATATTTTTAAACTGGATAAGTCAAGTCCGTCTGAAAACGCAGAACCGGAACCAATACCAATAGCTGAAAGGAGTAAGATGAGTCCGATTTGTTGCAGCGTCACGTTGGCCGAGTAAGGCATAGTCCAAACGATATTGCCAGATCTTCTGATCGCTCCAAGCAGAAGCCCGGCTAAAAGAGGCCCGCCCGCGTAACCTAGTTTTAATGAGAATCCAGGCATGGGTATTTCGATAGTACCAATGAGTAAACCTAGTCCAATGCCAAGTCCAAATGAGAAAAGGTTCACCTTGCTGACTGCCGAGTAAGAATCGCCAAATAGTTTAGATAGCTTATTCAGGTCTTTTCTTCGTGCTATAAATCGTATTCTGTCACCAAGCTCGAGAATGGTGTCTGACCTTACTATCATGTCGACATCACCTCTGCGCAATCGTGTAATGACGGCATTAAAATCTTTATCGAGGTTTAAAGAAGCAATGGTCTGTCCAGTCATTTTTGGATTAGAGACAAAAATTCTTCGACTATCATATTGGCTGCGGTCACTGGTTAATTGTGTTTTTACCTTTTCACCAAGGTCACCAATCACCTTCTCAAGCTCCAATTTGCTGCCCACAGCAACCACCATGTCACCGACCTCAAACTTGGTGCTCCACTTCGTTAGCGAGTGATCATTTTCTTTGAATAGACGCCCGAAGTTTACGTTCCAATCTCTCTCTGTATACAAGTCGCGAATCTCTCGCCCTGCAAATTCTGCGGCTGTAATTTTGATGGTGCACGAAGTCAGTTTTTCCGAAATAGGATAGTCCTTTCTTAATTCATGCTGCTCTTTTTTATAGTCGATTTTGAGCCACTTCTCCATAAACACAATGGCGATGATGCCACCAAGTACGCCCATGGGGTAAGAGAACGTATATCCTAATACAGCGTCTTGAGAGATGAGCTCTGCCTCAGTGCCCGTGTTTGATTTGGAGATATACTCGAGCACTCCAGCAAGTGCAGGTGTGTTGGTCGTACTCCCTGAGTATGCACCGGTTATCATGGCTGCTGAGAAATCAAAGATGAACCACAGACCAGCGGCAAGAAGTCCACTAAAGGCTAACATCAGCGAGGCAAACGTGAAGTCACGTATACCATTGCGCTTATACGCTTTGAAAAAAGCGGGGCCAGAACTAAGCCCAACCGAGTAGACAAATATGGATAGGCCGAGCTGAAAGATAATGTCTGGTATGTCAAATCGGGAATCAAGTGCACCAAAAAACAAACCAACAAAAAGGACAGTCGCTACACCGAGTGAATTTCCTTTTATAGTAAAGTTGCCCAAGAGGTAACCTACGGAGATAACCGTAAACAGGAGGACTAAAGGATATTCTACGAATAAATCGAATAACATGTTTTTGTTCTAGCTGCCGCAAAGTTCGACATAGTAATTCATCCTGACCACTATGAACTTAAACTTATTCTTAAGGAATTGTCATCTGATTAATAGACCATCAGCCTATCATCAAGGACTTGAAGTCTGCAAAGGAATTTCCGAGTTGATGAGCGACTTTCTCCGCATCTTTCAACTTGTCTAGTCGTTCTGGTATCTCTACCTCACCAAGTATTGGCTCAATAACCGGAAGGAACTTGGCTGGGTGTGCCGTTTCTAAAACTACTCCGGTGCACTTCGTGTCATGCCTGTAAGAGCGCAACGCCAGGTAGCCGATAGCCCCATGAGGTTCCATCACATATCCATACCGCTCTTTGACATGAGCGATGGTGCTTCGAGTTTGATCATCTGTAAATGAAAAACCTGAAATATCTTGCTTCATCAAATTCCAATCTTCTGAGTATAATTCAGACAGTCGTTGAAAATTTGACGGATTGCCCACATCCATGGCATTTGAAATAGTGTGCACTGAGCGCTTGGGTGTGAACTGACCAGAGTGAAGGTAGTGCGGGACAACGTCATTAGAATTTGTAGCCGCTAAAAACCGATCGATGGGTAATCCCATCTTCTTTGCGAAGACTCCTGCGGTCAGGTTGCCAAAGTTTCCAGACGGCACAGAATAGGCGATGTGTTCACTTTTGTCAACTATCTGCTTGTACGATTCTGTGTAGTAAAATGACTGAGGTATGAGTCTAGCAATATTGATACTGTTGGCAGAACTCAGGTTATACGTCTCAATAAACTCACTGTCTAAAAATGCTTTTTTTACCAGCGCCTGGCAGTCGTCAAAAGTACCGTCTACCTCAATTGCAGTAATGTTTTGTCCAAGGGTTGTAAGTTGCTTTTCTTGAAGGACGCTTACTTTTCCTTTTGGGTAAAGGATGAATACATCCACATTTTCTACACCTAAAAATCCTGCTGCAACTGCTCCACCAGTATCACCTGAAGTGGCCACTAGTATGGTCAGTTTCTTATCTGACTGCTCCACTAACCTGCCCATGGTTGCGGCCATAAACCGAGCACCAAAATCTTTGAATGCCAATGAAGGGCCATGCCATAATTCGAGGCTGTATGTGTTATCATCTAACGTGACCAAAGGCGCATCAAAATTGACCGCATGGTCTATAATGTCTTGGATAACAGATGATGAAAAGTCTTCTTCTAAAAACGGTGTTGCCATCACATAGGCAATCTCTTGAAATGACTTGCTGTCAAGACTATCAATAAAACCTTTTGGGAAGGAAGGAATCTCTTGAGGCATATACAGTCCGTTGTCAGACGGTAAACTTTTAAGCACTGCTTCACGCAAGTCTACAGTATTCCTTTTGCTCTTTGTGCTATAAAACTTCATAGGTTGTTCACTTCCAAAATTTGGGTGCCAAATGTATTGATGTTAGAAGTGTATACGGTAGAAGCGACACCTTCGTTATCAAGAAATTGATTTAATTTTTTTCCCACTTGTTGGGCGATTGATTCTGAGCGGCAGAATGAGAACATACTTGGTCCAGCGCCAGAGATAGTGAAATTCATGGCGCCTGACTCATGCGCGACTTTCTTTAGCGCATCAAAGTATGGAATCAGTTTTGCTCGTTGCGGCTCGATAACATGGTCTTCTAATGAGCGACTGATTAAATCCAAATCAGCGCTGTACAATCCTGCGATAAAAGAAGAAGCATTAGCCGTTTGTCTAATCATCTTTTTCATTGACACGTGGTCGCTCAGCAGGTTTCTAGCATCTTTTGTCAGTATCTGAAGATCTGGATGGATAAGCATGATGTGCAAGTCTTCAGGCACAGGAAGTTGTATCAAGTCGAGCGGTTCGTTTTGGCGTATAAGTATGATGCCACCCAGTAGTGATGGTATTACATTATCACCATGAATACCTCCGCTAGCCACACGTTCTCCTTGCATGGCAAATCGGCATAATTCCTTGTCTGTATAGTAGCCGTCAAGTAAGGCGTTGACTGCTTTGGCTGCGGCAGCCGCGCTAGCAGCACTTGAACCCATGCCAGAGCCAAAGGGCATTTTCTTGATGATTTCCATCTCGATGCCAATGTCTACATCAGGATGTTCGGCCAGCATTTTTAGTGCCGTGCACCCGGCCGTATTTTTTTCCGCTTCAAGTGGCAGCTTCTTTTCTGTACCTGTGATTGATGTGATGCGCACACCACTTTGCTCACTCAGTCTGACGTGTACTTCATCACCAGGGCCATGTATGGCAAGTCCCATAATGTCATAACCGATGGCCAGATTTGCAATGCTGGCTGGCGCGAATGCACGTGCTTCTTGAGCCATTAGTCTATCGAATTTCCATATTGTATAATCTCTGCAAACACCCCAGCCGCAGTCACATCTGCACCCGCTCCAGGACCAGACACGACAAGCGGTCGCTCTTGATATCGTTCGGTATGAAAGACAATCATGTTATCTGTGCTTGCCAGATTATAAAACGGACTGTCCTCTTCAACTTTTTGCAGTTTGATAGATGCTTTTCCATCTTCAAAGTACGCGATGTATCGCAGTTTGGATTGTGCGGCATCGGCCTCTTTAATGATGTTCTTAAAGTACTCCGCTTCATTGTCAAGCTCCTTAAAGAAATCATCTACAGTCTTGGCATTCATGCATGAGTCAGGAAGCAGCGCTTCTACCTCAACATCATCTGGCTCTATCTGATGGCCAGCTACACGACTCAAAATGATAATCTTTCGTTTAATGTCATTTCCAGAAAGGTCTTCTCTCGGGTCAGGTTCTGTAAATCCCTTTTCGCGGGCCAGCGTCACCAAGTCTTTAAACTGCTTGTCTGGCGAGTAGTTGTTAAAGATGAAGGACAAAGAACCTGAGATCACGGCAGAAATCTGAGTGACTTTGTCACCACTTTCTACTAGTCCTTTTAATGTGCTTATCACGGGTAGTCCAGCGCCAACGTTTGTTTCAAACAGAAACTGAGCGTTGTTTTTTAAGGCAAGTTCATTCAGTGCGTCAAATTCTTCTTGCGAAGATGAGGCCGCTACTTTGTTGGCTGTAGAAATCGAAATACTGTTAGCCAACATGGCCGGATAGTGATTTTTCACTTCCGGATTGGCAGTACAGTCCACAAATATGGAGTTCGGAAGATTGAGCTCAACCATGGTATTAGTAAAGGCTTCAAACGAAGACTCTTGTCCGAGTTCTTCGAGTTGGTTCTTCCAGTTTCCAAGTTCAAGACCCTCTCTATTAAAAAGCATTTTGCGCGAATTGGCCATGCCAATAATCTTAATGTCGAGCTGTTTTTCTTGCTTCAACAGGTTATGCTGTCGCTCAATCTGGTCTACCAGTGTGCCTCCTATCAAGCCAACACCCATTAAGAATACGTGTACTTTATTCGTTTGAGACAAAAAGAATGCGTCATGGATCAGGTTGAGTGCCTTGTGCTCATCACTCTCGTGTATGGCAAATGTGACATTTAACTCTGATGATCCTTGCGCTACGGCCGCGACATTTATGCCATTTCGTCCGAGTGATGAGAACAGTCTTCCTGCTAAACCAGGTCTGCTTTTCATTCCCTCACCAACCATGGCTAGTATGCTGTAGTTAGAGACAACTGCAGGAGTCATCAGAAATCCTCCTTCGATTTCACGTTCAAACTCGGAGGTCAGTGCAGTCTGAGCCGAGTCACTTTGAGCATCTTTTACGGCAATGCAAATACTGTGTTCGGAAGAGGCCTGAGTAATCATTATCACATTGACTTTCGCCCTACCTAAGCAGGAGAAAAAACGAGCCGCTGTTCCCGGAATTCCGACAAGACCACTTCCCTCTAGTGTAATCAGAGAAATGTCTGATACTGAAGTTAAACCCGTAATCGAGTCTTTATGCTCCTCACTAGTTTGACTCGAAATACGCGTGCCAGGGTGAGTCGGGTTAAATGTGTTTTTTATAAAAATCGGAATGCTCTTACTTAGCGCGGGCTGAATGGTAGGCGGGTAAATTACCTTGGCACCAAAGTGCGACAGTTCCATGGCCTCATTGTAGCTGAGTTCGGGCACGGTGTAGGCATTTCTTACTACTCTTGGGTTACTAGTCAACACGCCATCTACGTCTGTCCATATCTCTAGAGCTTCTGCCTGAAGAGCGGCAGAAAAAATGGACGCTGTGTAATCAGAACCTCCTCTACCTAAAGTGGTGGTTAGTCCTTCTTTGCACTTTCCTATAAATCCTGTGATCACATTTACGCTCCCTTGAGTGGAGTCGAAGTGTGCGTTAATCTGTGTGTTGGTCACGTCAAAGTCAACCTTAGCCGCTCCAAATTCGTTGTTTGTTCTGACCAGATTTCTGGCATCGCAATACAAGGCCTGTATGCCGATTGAAGAGAAATATTTTGAAATGATAAAGGCCGAGTTGCGTTCTCCAAAACTTTGCACAAAGTCCATGGTTCGTGGCGATGCTTCTTTTACTAAGAATGCGCCATGTAAGATATTGCTCAACTCATCGAGTCGCTTGTCCACCTCTTCTTTGATTGTTGAAGCCATGTCTTCTGGCAACAATGCATCGACAGATTCTTGATGCCTCAATCGAAGGTTTTTCAGATCTTCTAGGTAGCTGTCATCTCCCTCTTCAGCCTTGTTTGCAAGACTTATCAGGTCGTCAGTGACTCCGCCAAACGCAGAAAATACCACTGCAAGTTTTTCGCCCGCATCTACGCGGGTCTTTATCAATGTTCCTATGCCTTTGATTCGGTCAGATTTGGCAACGGAACTACCTCCGAACTTCAAGATTTTCATTCGCCCTCTGTGTTTAATGGTCTAATTGCTAAATAGATTGCTTAAAATCTATACGACAAAGTACTGGTTTTGTTACGGTACTGAACAGCATGTGGTCGAAGAAAAATTTAATGCCCATGACCAAAATCCAAAGGGATAACTAATCTTTGGTAAATACAGTATAAGAATCAAAATCCTTAGCTATGCTCACCAAGCAACAAAAACGAGATTGTCGCGCTGACTTATTCAGACACTTAGACGGAATTGCCGTGTCACCCGTGGCTTTTGCGCTTCACGAGAAAGGTGTTCTTGCACATCTTTTAGCCAATCAGAATTGCTCGGTCAGCGAGCTTGCCAAAGAGTTTAAGGCCAATGAAGGATATCTCAACGTGGCGTTGCGCGTGTTGTCTTCTCAAGGTTGGCTAGAAATGAATCTTGACGCTGCAGTGCCTCACTACACGACCAATGATAAAAGTGAGAAGGCATTTTCATTGGCTCCACATTATGCTGATGTGGTGGAGATTTTAAAAAACTCGGAGCATTATCATGCGCGCAAATTTGAATCTGAGCCCTTTGATAGACTTGCTAAAGTCTTTCAAAAATATGAGGGGAAATACGGTATGAATCCTGATGCAGACCAATCAGGTGTAGAAGCTCAAATGCTCAAACATATTGAAGGAATTTTAGTCGGACCATCAGTGGTCGCATTAGGTATGGGAGGGATGTTTCATAAGTACTTTATGGAGACTTCATTTAGGGCAGACGAGTTTCATGAAGATGCTTCACGATTTGAAAAGCTACTTGACTTTTTCACCCACATCGGGTGGTTTGAGAAGAAAAATGAAACCTATCGTTTCACAGATAAGGGACTATTTTTTGCGAAGAGAGCCAGTGCCTATGGAGTAACGGTGTCATACATTCCCACGTTTAGAAAAATTGATGAACTCATCTTTGGCGATGCAGAAGTCTTATGGAACACTGCCGAAGGTGCAGACGAAGCTCACGTAGATAGGGAAATGAATGTCTGGGGTTCTGGTGGTGCGCACTCTACCTACTTCAAAAAGGTCGATGAGATAATCATTGATTTATTTAACCGTCCTATCGCAGAGCAACCAAAAGGTATAGTTGATATAGGTTGCGGAAACGGGGCGTACATAGAGCACTTATTTAACGTCATAGACAAGCATACCTTAAGAGGAACAATGCTTGATGAGCATCCACTTTTCTTGGTTGGTGCTGATTATAACAAAGCCGCCTTGAAGGTGACACGAGCAAACTTGATTCAGGCAGACATCTGGGCCAAAGTGATATGGGGAGACATTGGTCGGCCTGATTTGCTTGCCAAAGATCTCAGTGAAGATTATAGTATAGGTCTCGGAGATCTGCTTAACGTGCGTACCTTTTTAGATCACAATCGTGTGTGGGAGCCTAGCAACCCTGCTGGTCGTCAAGGTACAAGCTCAGGCGCATACGCGCACAGAGGTAAGCGATTAAGCGCTTCTGAAGTAGAAGAAAACCTCAAAGGCCACTTGGGAAGATGGGCACCTTTTGTAGACCGATTTGGATTGTTGGTCATAGAGTTGCATACCATTCCGCCTCACCTCACACGCGAAAACCTAGGAAGGACTGCAGCTACTGCTTATGATGCCACACATGGTTTTTCTGACCAGTACATAGTCGAAGTAGATGTGTTTAACAGGATAGCGGCTGAGTCTGGATTGTACCCGGTAGAGGCCCACTTTTCAAAATTTCCAAACAGTGATTTGGCCACAGTGAGCATCAATCTTCTTAAAGGAAAATCTTAGTACCCAACCACCTGTCTCGTCACTTCTTTTGCATGAATGGTAAGAAGAGGTATAGGGCTGTGATTGACCATGCGTTGCGCATTCGTGCCTATAAACAGACCCGAAGAAGGCTCTGATTCAGACATCATAATAATGAGATCCGTACCTGCGCCTTTGGCATAAGATAACGTGGAGTCAGCTATGTTGCCGCCAAAGTGATAATCTCCACTTACATGCACTCCTTCTGCCTCAAGCAACCCGATGGTTTGATCCACGTAGGCCTTCACTTTTTTAATCGTCTCGTCATCCTCATACTTACTTGTGCCAAGCACGGTGACATCAGAGTTAAAGTTCTTTGCCATCTGAATAGTCATCGGTATTTTCTGCCGGCTCTCTATGGAATCATCCATGGGTATCAGAATTTTCTCAAAGCCTTCTTTCGGATAAGACTCTTGCATAGTGATGACCGGTATGCTCGAAGAGCTTACTACTCTAAAGGCATTACTACCCATCCAGAGTTCTTGAAATCCTTTTGTGCCATGAGTACCCATGACAATCAGGTCAGCATTTAAACTTTCAGATATTCTAGTTACCTCTCGCTCAATGCGGCCAATTGGTGTGAAGAGCTTGGTGCTTAATCCCGTTTTCTGGTTAATTTTTTCCATGACCTCCTCGATGTCGGTCAGTTTTTCAGAAGTACTCTTCTCTGGTTTTACGTGTACAAAATTGAGGTTTGATAAAAAGCGACCAGCAATATTTACTGCTGTGCGCAGCGCTACGCGCGAAGAAGCACTGTTATCAAAAGGGATGACGATATTGGTGAAGTTTTCTTGGGACATTAGGTTTGGAATTGTGTTTAATCACTGTATTGCTATAGCCTTAAAGATACTAAATCGACTTCAACACACAGGATACACAGTTATTTGTCCTCACCATTAGATGTTAAACATCGCATCGACTAAGCCATTGACATTCACAGAAATACTGTCGCCTTCTTTTAAAAATTCTGCTGGAGTAGCTGCGCCTGCCAAAATAATTGAGCCTGCAGGTATCGGCCAGCCGTATTTTGTAGCCAATCGCGTAGCGTGCTGAAGCGACTTCCATGGGTCTTCAAGTATCGCTTTTGATGACCCTGAGTGCTTAACATCTCCATTGATAGTCAGACTCAAAGTCAGGTCACCAATCTCAATGGAAGGCTCTCTCCAC
>CAYSDH010000050.1:0-25180 GCA_964429805.1 uncultured Flavobacteriales bacterium | reverse complement strand
GCATAACTCACTACGGGCTTATGCCCACCTTGTATCTGGTCGTCTCCAATGGGAAATATCATAGACTACTTCTTAGGATTATCCCTCGGGCCGCGCAGGTGGATGATTAGTCCGTCAAGAAAATTGCGCAACACCTGGTCGCCACAGTTCATAAACTTCGGATGGTCTTCTCTCCTAAACAAGGCATCTAAACTGCTCTCGGTCATGCTGTAGTCCGCCAGTTTTAAGATGTCTAAAATGTCCGTGTTACGCAGTTTGTGTGCCACACGGAGTTTTTTCATTATATCATTATTGGACAGCGCCATTTTCTAAAAGGAATAAGTGTTGACGCGAATATACTCCGAATTGTGCCGCTACTCACTGTGTTGTGGGCCAAGCATTTTTACTGACCAATAGATAAAGGTCAATAAAGTTCCCATCAAAAGGGTCATGCCCATAGCGGTCATGTCTTGAGGCCTGAGCACGGCCAAAGCAATTTCGCGAAACAGGCCAAAAGGATTGCTCAATATCTCCCAGCTGTTGAGGCGCAGAAAACGGCCCAGGTATATTCCAAAACTGCTCAAGAAGAGCAAGCCCCCTACAAGTGTATTGACCAAGCGGTGACTCATGCGTTCTTTTAACATCTGCTCTACATCCATGAGGCTGAGAAGGCCAAAGAGCAATCCGGTCCAGGCGTAAGAAAGTACTAGTGTGAGATCAAACCACTGAGGCGCAGCCGTGCTATAACGCAGATGAAATATGTCAGTGAGAATATATGGCGCGTTTGGAAAGAAGAGCAGCCAAGCGGCAAGTATGGGTAGTAATGTCCACCTTTTATGACGCAAAGGAGGGACGTGCATGAGTACGGTAGTCAGTGCAAACGGAATAGCGGCCAGAAAAAGATTCCAATTCAGAAAGAAGTACAGGCTAGACTCGGTGACGCTAATTCTAATCAAGCAAAGTGCCAGGCTAAAAAGGCTCATAAGCGCCAGAAGGCCCGCTAATTTCATGCGCCTTGGCTCAAATAATTTTGTGAGTTGTGCTGTCTTCATGATGCAAGGGAGATGAGGTAAGGACAGAAAATTATTAAGCCGATGAAGGCGGCAATAAAGGCCACAAACAAGACGGCCCCTGAAGCGATGTCTTTCACCAAGCCCACGTTTTTATGTTCCTCTGGGTGCAGATGGTCGCAGAGGGTCTCAATGGCGGAGTTAAACATTTCTGAGGCCACAACCATTGCGATGCAGAGCAGTATACTCACCCACTCGAGTGCAGAGATGGGTAATGCGACACAGAGACAAAGTGCCAATGCGGCCGCAGCGATGTGAATTTTAAAATTGACTTCATGACGGCTGACGTGACTCAGGCCCTTATAGGCATAAGCAAAACTATCAACCCGACTGATGTCTTGAAATTTGACGGGGTTCTTTTTCGTTTCCATAGGTAGGAGAAGAACGGCCGTTTTTTTACTTCTGATATGGAGCGTAGGTTAAAGGATGTTAATGGATGATCAGATGGGGGACTAGCTGTTTTTTATGCCTCGAAAACGAGGCGATAATAGTTAGTTAGCGATTTTCACAAAACCCTGATCGGCCTTTATTTGAACTATAGAATTGCCGCTAGCACCAAAGTTGCCAGATATTCTGAGCCGTCCGTCAGCGTCAACAGCCGAGTGCTCTATGTTCATCTCTTCCGCTAATTCTACCTGCTCCACATCATTAGTTAAATTGAGTTCTATTTTACCTTGAAAATCGCGCAGTGAACCCAAGACGATGTCTGTTCTCTTTGAGTTAATGATGAGTCTATCCATACCTGAGTCTATACTTCTGACTCTAAGGCTGCCCATGTTAGCCTCGGCACTGAGTCCCGACAGTAGTTCTGAAATCTGAAGGTCAGACAGGGCAAAGTTTCCATCTACGCTTTTAGCGCTTATCAAGCGTATGTCATCATGCTTAGAGCGTATGTTTATCAACCCGGCCTCTTCTACTTCGATGTTTGAAGAAGAGCTTGTGACCATTACCTCTCCAAGTGTATTAAAGTTGGCCGATGACACTGACCCTAACTCAATACTGCCCTCTTCGATGCTATTTACTTTCACCTTGCCAAACTTGACTTTGAGTTTTCTTACTGACTTGAGGTCACGCGCTCTGAAGTCTCCGTGAGTTACTTTGACTTCCATGTTGCCTTGGTGGCTTCCCATATACACATTGCCAAACCTGTTACTGATTTCAAGGTCCATGCCTTTTGGAACATGAATCACGTAGTTGACTTCAATTCGATTTTTAGACCCTAGTTTCCTCACCACATCAAAGGTGCTCTTCTTGCTAATCCCCACATCGGCTGACCAGGTGGTCTGTGCAAGCACAAACCCAGTGGCTCGTTCAAACTCCACTTGGACTTGATCTTTCATTTTTTCTCTCCACTCATATCGCTCAGAGATGATTGTTTTCTCTACCTCAATGGTCACAGAATCCTTGTCCCAAGAGCGAACTTCAATGTCTCCATACTTGTTACTCACTTCCAAGTAATCAAAGTCACTGACTTGATAGGCTTTTGAGTAGCGCTCTGTTGTCTCATTGTCTTGAGCCATGGCGCTTGCGCCAATGAGTATGGCTAGCAGAATGTTAAAGAGATATTTCATGTCTTTCTGTTTCATTTTCACTTCCTTCAAATGCCTCAAGTAGGTCTTCAAGCAGAGATAATCTCAGGCGATAATTCTCTATCATGGCTTCTACTATTTGGGCGTTATTGGCACCCGTTCCTATTTCCTTCTTAAGCTCTTCAAACTCTAGTTTGAGTATGGTGATTTCATCCAAAAATTCTTCATCCACCTCATACTGACCGAGCCTTTCTTGGTGGGTTTCTAGTTCAGCTGTATAGTACATCTCAACCTCGGCCATTTCTGTGGATATACTGGCCAATAATAACTCAGACTTTTGCGGTTCATCTGCCAGGTCTGGTGCACTCGGTTCGATTAGCCTAGTGACCATAATTCCAAGAATGAACATAGCGGCTATGGCCGCCACCATGCGCCAATTAAATCGCTCCGAGACCGACTCATCCTTGCCATCAAGGTCATTTTCTATATCACTCCAGAGATCTGCTCTAGGCGACTCCTCTTCAAATGAGGATAGATTCTGGTCGATAAATTCCTTAAGCCTGTCTTCTTTCATCTTGCATATCCATTAATAATGCCTTTACTTTTTTCTTCGCTCGGTTAAGCTGCGACTTAGAGGTCGACTCGCTTATTCCCATTTCATTCGCAATCTCTTTGTGCGACCACTTCTCAAACATGTAGAGCGAAAACACACTTCGGTAACCGTCAGGCAGACCTTTTACCGCCCGCTTTACATCATTCACATTGAGCTCAGGTGTGGCGTCTTCATTCTCTTCCTCAATCTCAACTTCTCCGTGTATGTCGTCATTAACCTCCACAAAACTGAGCTTCTTTTTCTTGAGCGAATTGAGTGATTTGTTGACCACTATGCGTTTCATCCACGAACCAAACGTGCTGTCTTGCCTAAACGAGTCTAGATGCTGAAAGGCGTTGACAAAACTCTCTTGAAGAATGTCTTCGGCTTCTTCGCGATTATTGACAATGCGCAGACTCACGTGAAACATGCCTTTTGAGTATAGTCGGTAGAGTTCTGATTGTGCACTCCGGCTTCCTAGTTTGGCACTATTGACTAGCTCACTGTGTATGTGTATGGATTGGCTCATCAAAAACAGGCAGGTCGCTTAGAACCAGCCCAATCTCAAAGATATGTTTCCATTAAATCCTTCAAAGTCTGAAGACTGGAAGTTGCCAATGTCACTGCTTGATATAAACCTATAAGAAGCTCCAGCGGCTAACCTCATAAATTTAAATACGTTTAGTTCCATATTGACTCCAGGCTCGGCCACCAAGAAAACTTCCTCGCTGACAGTGCCCGCAAGCGGCTCTATAAAAAACTCTCCATCGTCAAAGTACACACCGTGCTGCGACTCGCCATAGGCACCCACACCGAGCAAGACTGGAAAAGTAACGTGCACCAAGTTTTCTGACATCAAGACTGGCTCTATATGAAGGCCACCATAACCCATGTAAAGGTGTAGCTCCTCTCCATTAGAGTCAAAGTTGTTTGTGGTTTCACTTGCAACAAGTCCATATCCAGCAAAACCTAGGTTAAATGATCTGCCCAATACCACGGCCACTTCGCCACCAGTAAGCAGAGCTGGCTCACCAGCTATCTCACAGCCTTTGGTATTTAATCCGAGATAAGCACCAAAGTGAGTGTTGGAATTAAATAGCGTTTGGACTTCCTTCACTTCCTTTTTACGCTTCAGCTCGGCACTGAGGTCTTCATCGACTTGTGCGAAAAGTGCAAGGTTAAAGAGGCATAATAGTGCAAGACTCAATCGTTTATACATCATCTGTTGATTTTGATTCATGCCCTAATGACCAGACTTTTTCAAGAGGTTGCATGGTGGGCCAAAAAAATCACTCGACTAATGTGTACCTGAAGTCTTGTTTACGGGTTTTTCCGTTTTGTTCTCCACTAATGCGCGCTCTAGCTGTTTTTTCATCTAGCCTCCAATACTCGATGTTTTGGGGAAATTCGTGAGCCATGTTTTCAAAGCGCACGTAGCCATTATCTTGATGCTGCAGGCTAAATATGATACTTAACTCCTGACTTCTGTCGTACAGTATGCCAGTATAGGTGAGCACACCATCTGCATATTTGACCTCTATACGCTCGTTGATGATAGGAGGGTTACTGTCCATGTTTTTTACCGTGGCGGTGCAGGTGTGGTCATCAACAACGACCCACTCTTCAATAATGTAATCGGCCTGGCCTTGCCACTTTCCTTCCATGTTTTGAAAGAACTCTAAGGCCTTCATCTCAGGATCCTTTTTACATGAACTCAGCGTCAAACAGATAAAAATGAATATGCAGAACTGCTTCATCGGCCAATGATACGCAAACAGAAAAAACCCATCAATGACACTTGCGTGCATTGATGGGCTCATGGTTTCAATCCTACTCTTCTTCTAGGTGCCTTTCACATCAACCTAGTCAAAGAAATGCAGATTACAACATTCCTGTTCTCTGAAGAAATTTCTCCAGATCTCTCATTTCTTCTGGTTCGTCTATATGCTCAATGGCACATATCAAATCAGCCTCATTAAATATTATTCTCAGCGTGCTGCGGTGCACATACTTTTTCCCTTGATGCGACAGATGGTCCGTCAAGTGGATTAAAAAGATGCGGTCTTCTATGTGAGTCAGCGTACTACAGTCCCAATAAAAATCTTCTAGTTCATTTTGAAGCTGTCTCACGTTTGCCTCATACGCATTGCAAATACTCATGGCGCCATGCATGACTTGATCTCCCTTTGAGTAGATGCAGTCTCTGTCCATATATTTCCAGAGGTCATGGTACTTGCCTTTGTCCAAGCAGTCTTTATAGGCAGTTGCTTTTTGAACCGCGCTCAATGTGTGCGTCACTATTTTCATGTCTATTTTTTTTGGATAAAAAGCACGCGCGATGGCAGGAAGTCAAACCTTGCTACTAAGTTGAATTAGAGAAATACACAGATGAAAAATAATAGGCTCTCCTTCTCTGCTCATCACACGGCACAGTGGCTCATGCGCGCTTTTTACTTCGGTCGGATCGTATCATGAATGCGTTCATGGCACGTATTTCGGCTGGCTCATCGATAAAGTCAATCATGTTTACTTGGCCTTTATCATTAAAGTATAGCCGTTGCGTACAGTGGTGAGTAAAGCTGCCTCCTTGAGCCTTCATGTCACAAGAGAAATGAACAAGAATGATGTCTTCACTAACAGGAGTGATATAGCTCTGTGCCCACGTGATTTCGTCTAGCGCTTCTCTGTGGGCAGTTCGTTTTTCTTTGATAAATCGGCAGACTTCTATAGGCCCGCGCTTCATGCCGTTATCAAAGTGATAATAGGCCACGTCTGGGCTGAATAGGCTGTAAATACTGTTCATATCGTTACGGTCCAAGGCATAGCCATAGGCTATAGCCTTCTCCGCATTTGTCAATCTGATATCTAATGGATTCATGATCAAACACATTTTGAGGTAAATAATAATCTAGGAAATATCAATGGCAAGGAAAGGCCATTGTCGAGGGGGCAGAGTCACTTAGAGACTATGCCAGCGTAGACTACAATTTGAGTAAATGCGCTCGTACTCCGGCACGATGCCGTAAGCGATAGAATGACTTGAGTGCCGTCTCCCGTTAAAAGCCCGGTTCAAGGCTTTGAGGATTAGCAGTGTGGTTTCGTTCTTGCAGGTATGGAACAGAACAATGTTAGTTGTATCCATACTTGGGTTGTTAGTTTAATGAAGTAAAAAGGTTGCAGTTCCTTTTACTCTTATCATGAAGTTAAGGAAAAAAAGTCAAAGTGTGAAAACTACACTATGATTTTTTTAATTCACCCTCGATAGAGTCTCGAGCAGATAGCCCCAGAATTTTTGTACCGAGCTCACCTGAACTTTTTCGTCAGGAGAGTGAGCGCCTCGTATGTTTGGCCCAAATGAAATCATCTCCATCTCTGGATAGTTTGTGCCGAGAATACCGCACTCTAGTCCGGCATGGCAGGCATTGACATGAGGATCTTCATTAAATCGCTCCTTGTATAAGTCGGCCATAAGCTTGACTATTCCCGAGCCAGGTTTTGGCTCCCAACCAGGATAAGAACCATCAAAAGTTACTTGCGCTCCTATTAATTCAAAGACAGAACGAATGGCCTCTGCCTCATCAAATTTTTCAGAATCTACTGAGCTTCGTGTGAGACATAGTACTTTATATGCGCCATCTTTTACCAATACTCTGGCCACATTGTTTGACGTCTGAACCAGCCCGTCAACATCAGGGCTCATTCGGTAGATACCATTCGGACAGGCATAAATGGCCCGGATTATATTTTTCTGTGCGTCCTGACTCATCACATGTTGCGCACTTGCCTCTTCGAGACTGATTTCTAGTTCATCATCTGTGCTGCTGTGTTCTGCTTGTACTTTTTCACCAGCTTCTTTGATATACGAAGCGAACTCTGCTGCATGTGAAGTTGGAACAGACAGGATGGAAAACGACTCTCTTGGTATAGCATTTCTCAATCCACCACCATCAATAGACGAGATGCGCACTCCATATTGAAGTGCTCCGTGTAAGAGGCGGTTCATGATTTTGTTGGCGTTTCCTAAACCCTTGTGAATGTCCATGCCCGAGTGACCACCATTCAAACCTCTTACAATCAGTTTGTGAGTCTGATACTCTCCGGCCAAGGCTTCTTCTTGATACGAGCCTTCTGCCGTGACGTCTATTCCACCGGCACAGCCTATGGTCAGTTCATTGTCATCTTCAGTGTCTAGGTTGAGCATTATTTTGGCGTCAAGCATGCCGCCTTTGAGTTCCATTGCACCAGTCATTCCCGTCTCCTCGTCAATAGTAAAAAGGGCCTCAAGAGGTGGGTGAGGAATGTCTTTTGACTCAAGCAATGCCATAATAGTGGCTACTCCTATACCATTGTCAGCTCCAAGCGTTGTGCCATCTGCATGGACCCAATCACCATTCACGAGCATTTTAATTCCTTCACTGTCAAAGTCAAAATTGGTGTCGGCATTTTTCTGATGCACCATGTCTAAGTGACTTTGCAACACGATGGTTGTTCGAGACTCCAAGCCAGCAGTAGCAGGCTTTTTTATAATCACATTTCCGATGTGGTCTTCGACCGTCTCAAGACCTAAGTCTTCGCCAAACTTTCTCATGAAGGCAATCACACGCTCCTCTTTTTTTGATGGACGTGGCACCTCATTGAGGTCTGCAAAATTTTTCCAAAGTGATTTTGGTTCGAGGTCTCTAACGGCTTGACTCATACTCCTGAATTTTTTTAGTAGAGCCCGAAGTTCAGAATTTTATTCGTGAGGCCCAGCGTTTTGAGGGTTTTTCGATAATCAGATACATGATATACGAGCAAATGACCGCAACGGCAAAGCCTAAGATAATGACGATTGGTTTTTGCCAAGGCTCTCTGTATATGTGTGAACAGTAATTAATAAAGGCTGAACCTACGATGGTGTGAATCAAGTAAAGTGAGTATGATATTCTGCCAAAGAACTTAGTAATGGCATTTCGCATCTGTCCGGCAAAATGAACGAGACTCAATGTGCCTAGCCCAAAAAGAACAGCATTTAAGTCAATGTAATACCAAGTAAAAAAGAGTGAAGCAACCAAGAGGATGGCGAACTCTGTGATTTTAATGTAGTCAAAGCGATAGAGCACGTAACTAATGCCAACCATAAACATGGGCAACCAAAGTGGTAAATATGCTGTAGTCTGCACAGTCGTTAATGCTGCAAAAAAGAAAAGGGGATAGGTCAACACTCTTTTCCATGCGGTGACCGATATCATGAGGGGAAAGACGAGGCAGAGGAACAAGTAATACTGGAACTCAACGGCCAATGACCAGTAGACGTTGTTCATCCAATTATAGTCATCAAAAAACGGGATGAGGTAACCGATGTGTAGTGCTACTGTGGTGAGGTCAGGAGTGAGGTCTACGGATGAGGTGCCGGGTATGAAGTTTCTACCAATCAAATAGGCTAGAGCCAAACCAATGGAAAAGAGGTACGGAGGCTCGATGCGAATAAATCTCTTTTTGATGAATTGAAACCAGCCTCCATAAGTGTAGCCACCCACAATCATGGAGAGTGGGATGACAATACCGGAGATCACAAAAAAGACATGAACCCCGTAGTAGCCAAAATGAAATAACTCTTGAGTGAGCTCATTATATATATAGTCTTTGGTGGTGCACACAAAATGATAGAAACAAACCATGCTTGCCGCAATGCCCCGCAGACTATCTATTACTGGGACATGTCCCATGGCGTTCACTCTTGGCTCACTCATCGGTCGGCAATGTACGGCTCAAAAGAAGTCTAAAGAAGAAAAAGAGCGAACGCCTATCAACTCATCATAGTCGTTTCTGATATCCCTATAGTAGATAAGGATGGTGTACTCATTATCAGTCTCATAATGAGATCCTTCAATGGTCAAAAAGTCCACCTCTCTGGTCTTATCCATGAGCACCACATATTGATACTCATAGTAGCCTTGCTTGAGTGGCACCGTGCATTCATATTTCTTTTCTTCATAATTATAGGTCATCTGAAAATCTTTGTCTGTCTTTCTGCCGCTCAGCGCGCCAAAAATATAGACACCGCCAAAGTCGATAGGGGAGTCCATGGCGAGTTCAAAGTGTACATCTACATAGTCAGACTCTGTGAGGTCGTCATAGCCGTCATTGGTCTTGATTAGATAGTTACCATTAATATCTTGCCAAGTGAAGTGATTTTTCAAGTTCCTTTTATAATCGGTAGCCAGGTTTACGTACCAGTAATCATCCATCTGGCGTATGTTTTTAATCCGGTCTGTGGCGGCTCGCACACTGCTCACGTTAAATACTCTGTATTCATTTCCGCCCCAAAAATCATTGCCGTCTTCATATCGGTATTCTAAAATCTTGTCTCTCAAAAAGACAGGCTGAAGGTCACTGATGGCATTGTCCCAGCGTTGGTTTTGCATGATGACTGTCTTGATGTCGCGAAATGGATTCGCAATATCAAAACTGGCATAGTGCACTTCAAAGTCGATCAGTTGCTTGAAGTCTCGCTCAGCCACCACAGCAGTTTGGCGCACGTTGGGTTGTATCGCCACGCGATTGTCAACCACCATAAAGCGATGGGTGAGTACTAACTGCTCCTCGTCATCATCTCTCATCACAGCCAGTAAGTAGTTGCCCGACTTGGTGATCTTCATATTGGCATTAGGCACAGACACGGTATAATGGATGTACTGGCGCAGCGTATTAAAGGAGTATTCGTAATTAGTAATGGCATCTGAGAGAAAACCTTGAATGTATTCTGTGCTAAGCAAATCGCTTTGTTGCCAGTCAGCATTGCAGTGATAGAGTCTATAATAGTAGTTCTCTAAGTCTGTGCCTAGTTCATCAAAGTGAAGTTCGAGGGCTTGACCTTGACTCAATCCGATGACTGGATCTGATATCGGGTCGCCCGTGCGATACATTTGCACAGTTTTGATTGATTCGACATAACGGTGATTTTCAAACCGCAGACTATTCTCCTTAAAATATTCCACCTCAGTAGTCGGCTTTTCTTTTGAGCTAGTCTGTCCTGAGTCGAGATTGTCAAACTCACTGATAGTCTGTGTTCTAGCGCAAGAAACAAGCAGGATAATTGAAAGGATTGAGGCCTTTACGTAAACACTTTTCCACCAATTGAGAATCATCTGTTGAATATATTGTTCGAATACTTGAACCAATGCCTGCAGAGCCACGTATATTTGGACCATACAAGGTGTGAATCTTACTGAACAAAGTTATAAATTTGCACCGCCAAAACAGGCATAACATATGTCCCAATCTATCAGGATAAAGCGCGGCAAGGATATCAAACTCCAAGGCCCAGCCGAAAAAACGACAAGCGAATATCAGGCGCCATCAGTGGTTGCCGTTAAACCGAGCGACTTTGTGGGTCTTATTCCTAAACTCTTGGTCAAGGCCGGAGCGAATGTGAAAGCCGGATCTCCACTCTTTTACGCAAAGGGAAACGAACAGATTGTCTTCTGCTCGCCAGTGAGTGGTGAAGTAACAGATATAGTTCGAGGAGCCAAGCGTAAGATACTCGAAGTAAAGGTATTAGCTGACAAGGAAATCAGTTACGTTGACCATGGTACAGCTGACCCCTCGACATTGAGTCGTGAGCAAATCATCGAACGTATGATGAAAGGTGGAGTCTGGCCGATGCTTAGACAGCGACCATTCTCTATCGTAGCATCTCCTTTTGATACGCCTCGAGATATTTTCATCTCATGCTTTGATAACGCCCCTCTGGCGCCAGATATGGACATGATAGTCAAAGGACAAGAGGCTGACTTTCAAACTGGGCTAGATGCCTTGGCAAAATTGACTAATGGCAAAGTACACCTTAGTGTGAGCGATACTTCAACTGCATTTAGCGGTATGAAAGGAGTAAGCATCAATAAGGTGTCAGGTCCTCACCCGTCTAGCAACGTTGGTGTGCAGATCCATCACATTGCACCTATTAATAAAGGTGAGAATGTCTGGTACTCATACGTACAAGAAGTCATCATGATTGGTAGGTTGTTTAATTCTGGAAAGTATGATGCCAGAAAAATGGTGGCCTTAACAGGAAGTTGCGCGACAAACCCAAAGTACTTTTCGGTAATGTCAGGTACTGAGGTGAAAAGCATCACATCAGGAAATATCAATGCTGACAATGCTCGTATCATAAGCGGTACAGTCTTGACAGGTGAGAAGGTTGAAGAGAATCAGTTTATAGGATTTTTTGATAACCAAGTC
Organism: uncultured Flavobacteriales bacterium; assembly: GCA_964429805.1. Classification (GTDB taxonomy): domain Bacteria; phylum Bacteroidota; class Bacteroidia; order Flavobacteriales_D; family JABDKJ01; genus CAYSDH01. Next base: position 13,787 of record CAYSDH010000050.1, on the reverse strand, counting down.
ACGGTTATTCCTGAGGGAAACAGGCATAAGTTCTTACTTACTGATGGTTGGTTGAGCCCAGGATTTAAAAGGTTCTCTATGTCAAGAGCATATCCGTCTTGGTTGATGCCTGGCAAAACCTACGACCTTGATACCAACATTAATGGTGAGCACCGCGCCTTTGTGGTGACCGGCCAGATGGAAAAAGTGTTTCCTTTTGATATCTATCCTATGCAGTTGATTAAAGCCATTATGGCTAATGACATTGACGGCATGGAGAAAATGGGGATCTATGAGGTAGATGCAGAAGATTTTGCGCTGGCTGAAGTAGCCTGTACTTCAAAGATTGATATTCAAGAAATAGTCAGAAACGGCATGGAGAATCTCCGCGCTGAAGTTTCATAATCAGACAATAGACGACATGAAATTCTTAGAAAACATTGTCCTGAATAAAATCAGGCCTAATTTCATAGAAGGAGGGAAGTTTGAGAACTACTACTCGGCATATGATGCCATAGAGACCTTCCTCTTTACACCAGATCACACTACAAAAAGTGGTTCGCACATCCGTGATGCCATTGACTTGAAGCGTACCATGATGATGGTCATCATCGCATTGGTGCCATGCTTACTTTTTGGAATTTGGAACACTGGCCACTTTCACTACTTGAGCACCGGTGAGTTGGACGCCTCGTTTATGGACAAGGTAATCTTCGGATTGTGGAAGGTCATACCCGTAGTCGCTGTCTCGTATGCGGCCGGACTCGGAGTTGAGTTCCTGATTGCGGTTAAAAACAAGCACGCGGTACAAGAAGGATTCTTGGTCTCAGGAATGCTTATCCCGCTGTGTATGCCTGCAGACATTCCATTGTGGATGGTGGCGTTGGCTACAATTTTTGCCGTCATCATCGGAAAAGAAGTATTTGGAGGAACAGGAATGAACATTCTGAATGTAGCCTTGACCGCCAGAGCATTTATCTTCTTTGCTTATCCAACTAAAATTGCAGGAACTATCTGGGTGTCTGAGCCAGGATCTGTAGATGCATACTCTGGTGAGTCTGCCTTGGGTGCGCTCGCCACTACGGTAGGTAAAGTGCAGAGCAGTGACGGTGTGGTAAATGTGATGAGTCAATTTAATAGTGACGGCATGTTCTCCTTCATGAATTCTGTCTGGGGAACTATACCAGGTTCTATCGGAGAGACTTCTGTCATTGCTATTCTGATTGGTGCAGCTATTCTGCTCATAACAGGTATTGGTTCACTCAGAATCATGCTGTCCATGTTTGTAGGTGGACTCGTCATGGCATTCTTATTTAACCTTTGGGATGCAAATGCATTTATGTCGCTACCACCGCTTCATGCGCTGATGGTCGGAGGCTTTATGTTTGGTATGGTCTTTATGGCCACTGACCCAGTCACAGCCGCGCAGACCAATACAGGTAAAATAATCTACGGATTCTTCTGTGGGTTCTTCGGTATAATGATTCGCGTATTCAACCCCGCTTATCCAGAAGGAATAATGCTTGCCATTCTGTTTATGAATGTAATGGCACCGATGATTGACCACTATGTGTTGCAGTCAAACATCAAGAGAAGAGAGAAGAGACTTAAACTGAAAACAGCCTAATCATCATGGCGATAAACAAAGACAGTAACGGCTTTACGTTCACATTTGCCATTATAATGGTAATCGTGGTAGGATCTTGTTTGGCATTTCTTTCAGAATCACTGAGAGAGCCAATAAAGAAAAACGAAGCAGATAAGAAAATGATGGATGTCCTCTCTTCTATAGGAGTAGAGGCAACACGTGCCAATGCGGCTGAGCTTTTTGAGCAGCACGTAAAAGAGCGTTTCATCATTGACCTATCTGGTAACATGATTGGATCTCCGACTACCGGAGCAGTGAATCCAACAGACAAGGCAGACCCTTTTAACATTGATGTGAAAAAGGAATACAAGAAGCATGTAGCCAAACTGGTGCAGTCATATAAGAATGACAAGCCCACGCTTTTGGCAGAAGTCAATAAGGTTTCGATTGACGATGTGCGTTATCCGCTATTTAAGTGTGAGAATAATGGCAATACAATTTTTGTATTACCCATGGTAGGAACCGGACTGTGGGGACCAATATGGGGATATGTTGCCATGGAAGAAGATGGTAATACCGTATACGGAGCCGCCTTTGATCACAAAACAGAAACACCAGGACTTGGTGCAGAGATTAAAGAGCCATTTTTCGAAGACCCGCTTAAGGGAGACATGATTAATGACAACAAAGGAGAGTTCGTCTCGATACGTGTAGTCAAAGGAGGAACATCTCTTGACAACAAGCATGGCATAGACGGTATCACTGGAGGAACCATTACAAGTAACGGAGTAGATGAGATGATGTACAGAACATTCTCTATTTACAGAAAATACTTCAATAAATAATTAGGCAATGAGCGAAGTACAAGCTGCAGAAGTTGCAATAGAAGAAGTAAAGGCACCCAAGGAGCCTTTATTCTCCAAGAAAAATAAGAAGCTGATCACTGATCCGCTTAACGATAACAATCCGATTACTATTCAGGTACTCGGTATCTGTTCGGCACTGGCTATTACAGTGCAGGTCAAGCAGGCAGTATTCATGAGTCTATCGGTACTCTTCGTAATGATTGCGGGTAACTGGTTGATCTCGGCCATGAGGGATTTGATTCCTTCTCGTATCCGAATCATCGTGCAGTTAGTCGTTGTTGCTACCCTGGTAACCATCGTTGACTTAACACTAAAGGCCTATGTGCCAGATGTGAGTGAGAAGCTGTCTGTATTTGTCGGACTGATTATCACCAACTGCATCATCATGGGACGATTTGAAGCCTTTGCCATGGCCAACAAGAAGTGGCCTTCAGTGCTTGACGCATTTGGTAACGGACTAGGTTATGCATGGATACTTGTCGTGGTGGCTGTAATCAGAGAATTCTTTGGCTCAGGTAAATTTTGGGGAATTGAAGTACTCGGTTCGGCAATCAAAGGACAAGAGTCAGGACTATTTGCCTGGGGAGATGGATGGTATATGAATAATAACCTGATGATACTTCCTCCAATGGCACTTATCACAGTAGGTATCATTATCTGGATACAGCGCGCGAAGAATACTAAACTGATTGAAACTCACTGATCATGATAGAATACGTTAATATATTCCTGAAAGGGGTCTTTGTAGAGAATATGATCTTTGCCTATTTCTTAGGCATGTGCTCATACTTGGCCGTATCTAAGACAGTCAAAACAGCTGTCGGACTCGGATTCGCAGTCATTTTTGTACTCGGTATCACCGTGCCGATTAACTATTTGCTTGAAAACTATGTGCTAAAAGAAGGCGCACTCACTTGGTTAGGACCAGAGTATGCATCTATGGACTTGAGCTTTTTGGGCTTCATCTTGTTCATTGCTGTAATTGCCTCTATGGTGCAGCTGGTAGAGATGTTAGTTGAGAAATTCTCACCTGCGCTATACGGAGCATTGGGAATTTTCCTCCCGCTTATTGCTGTAAACTGTTCCATTCTTGGTGGAGCACTCTTCATGCAAGAGCGTCAGTACTCAACCATCGGAGAAGCGACTGCCTTTGGAATTGGGTCTGGAGTAGGGTGGCTGCTTGCTATTGTTGCCATTGCAGCGATTAGAGAAAAGTTGAAATACTCGAATGTACCTGCGCCACTTAGAGGTTTGGGTATCACATTTATCCTCACAGGATTGATGGGAATGGCCTTTATGGCCTTCATGGGAATTGAGATATAATCAAAGAAAAGAAGAAGGATAGATATGGGAACTACAATCATCACCGCAATAATCGTCTTCCTGATTGCAACTCTTTTGTTGGTCAGTATGCTACTTTTCGCGAAGGCTAAACTATCGCCATCTGGAAAAGTGAAGCTCGTCATTAATGGAGAGAAGACCATCGAAGTAGATGGGGGAGGAACACTCCTTACCACGCTTTCTGAAAATGGAATATTCTTGCCTTCAGCCTGTGGAGGTGGAGGAACTTGTGTGCAGTGCACATGTCAAGTCAACTCTGGTGGAGGGTCAATCCTTCCGACAGAAGAACCTCACTTCAGTAGAAAAGAAATTGCAGATAACTATCGTTTGGGTTGCCAGGTGAAGGTCAAAGAAGACATGGACATCCATATCCATGAAGAGATTTTCGGTATCAAGAAGTGGCAAGCTAAAGTGGTGTCTAACTACAACGTAGCTTCATTTATCAAGGAGTTTATTGTAGAGATTCCAGAAGACATGGATTACAAGGCTGGAGGATATATCCAGATTGAGATACCACCATGTACTACTCCATACAGTGAGATGGACATTGAAGCGCATCCACAAGATCACCCGGGTGAGCCACAGAAATTTAAAAGCGATTGGGACAAGTTTGGTCTCTGGGACTTTGTCATGAAAAATGATGAAGAAACAGTGAGAGCTTACTCTATGGCCAGTTACCCAGCAGAAGGACGTAAGATCATGCTTAACGTGCGTGTGGCTACTCCACCATGGGATAGAGCCAATAACCAGTGGATGAAGGTGAATCCAGGAATTGCTTCGAGCTACATCTTCAACTGTAAGCCAGGTGACATGGTGACCATCTCAGGACCTTATGGTGAGTTCTTTATCAAAGACGGTGAAAGCGAAATGCTTTACATCGGTGGTGGTGCGGGTATGGCGCCAATGAGATCTCACTTATACGAATTGTTTAAGACGCTTGAGACAGGGCGTAAAGTATCATACTGGTACGGTGGACGTTCTAGAAAAGAGTTATTCTACCTGCACTACTTCAGAGAGTTGGAAGAGAAGTTCCCTAACTTCAAATTCTATCTCGTGCTTTCTGAGCCACTAGAAGAAGACAACTGGGTAGAAAAGAAAGATGTGAATGATCCTAACGGAGATGGATTTGTAGGCTTTGTGCACCAAGCCGTGATTGACCAGTACTTGAGCAAGCACGAAGCACCAGAAGATATCGAGTTTTACTTCTGTGGACCACCACTCATGAACCAGGCGGTACTCAAGATGTGTGACGACTGGGGTGTGCCAGAAGAAAATGTCGCCTTTGACGACTTCGGAGGATAATCTGACCGAACAAGAATTTAAAAGCCTTTCCATTTGGAGAGGCTTTTTTTTGTGCCCTGTTCTATTCTTACATTCGCTGCATGACAGATATTTTAGTAGAAGTAGCCGGATGGTCAGGATTGATTTTACTTCTTTCAGCCTACGGCCTCTTGTCTTCAGGCAAGATTGAATCGACTTCCGTGTCGTATCAGTTGCTCAATCTTTTTGGAGCCATTCTCACGCTCATCAATACATTATATCATGGTGCCTTTCCGCCAACGGTGCTTAATGTGTTTTGGATTATAATCGGTCTTCTGGCTTTAAGTAAGATTGCTCGAAAAAAGCGCAAAGTCGAAAGCTAATTGTCTCGTTTGATTCAGAGTGACTTGTCAATAAGTAGCAGAATCTTCTGTCAGACTAGTCCATGACCTTGCTAGTTTCGCTGACAGAAAAACAAAATTATTTCTGTCATGAAAAATATAAAACTCTTTACAGCGCTCCTTCTTGCAGGAGGATTAATTCTCGGGTCTTGTGGAACAGACGAGCCTGAGGTGGAAGCTCCACTGCCAACTGGTCCATCATCATTTATAGCGTCACCAGACTCTGTTGCCGGTGCTCCAGGTGACACATTCAGCATAGCGCTTAGTGGCTCATCTGCTAATGCTCTTTCGGCTATTTACATTTCAGAAGGTCTTAGTGGATTGACTGACACGTTGATCTTGGACGGTAGTACGTTTGTGGATACTACGTATACTATCACTATACCTTCGTCTGCAGTAGTAGGTGACGAGTACTTCTTTAGCTTCAGCTTAGAAGATACAGATGGCTCGACTTACAGAAAGTTTGCCAGCACAGTGGCTACGGCTACTTTGCCTCCATTGTCTTCAGAGTTTGAAGGAACAGTCTATCATATTGATGGTACAGGATTTGGTTCATATGATTTTGTGAATGATGTAGCTATTTCTATTACTTCACCTAATTCAATCGTAGATCTTCAAAACACAAATCAAAGTGCCGCTTTCGATGGTAGTTGGACAACGCTTAACAGTACAAGGTTTTTCTTCGCGCCAGGTTTTGATTGGAACAATGCCACTACGCAGTCGGTCACAGAGGCTTGTGAAGCTGGAACGCCTGAGACATCAATAACTGCTCCTGCTGATGGAGAAGTGTATATCGTTCAGTTGAGAGATGGCTCGCACGCAGTGATGCTAGTCACGTTAGTAGATCCAATAGTTATTCCTCCATCAGGTGGAACGATTGGTGGTGAGTTGACTTTCGTATACAAGAAGTAAACAGACGGATTCATATTTTATTTGAAAAACATCGGCCTTTGGCCGATGTTTTTTTGTGCCCTCATTTTGACTCGGCTTGCTATCAATATATAAGAGGCAACACTCAACAATGCATGGTTCAAAGCCTGTGGATTCATTTCGGAACTACTTCTGCACTAAACTTACTTTAGAACGTTGAGTATTCAGAGCCCATGAAAGTCATCTATCAAAGCGTATTTATTGTTTTAATGCTGTGCATCAGCCAGTTGTCCTATTCTCAGGCTTCAATGGTGCGGGCTGGAAGTGGTCCTGTGTTTATGACCACAGAGCATCTTCCGTGGGTTGACTCGGTGTTTAACAGCATGAGTGTCGACCAGCGCATAGGTCAGTTATTCATGGTTGCGGCCTATTCTAATAAGGACAAGGCGCATCTTCAGTCATTGGAAGAACTTGTCACAAAACAACACATCGGTGGACTCATATTTTTTAAGGGCGGCCCCATGCGTCAGGCCAAAATGACTAATTACTTGCAAGCCCGCGCACAAGTGCCGCTTATGATTGCCATGGATGCCGAGTGGGGACTATCCATGCGCTTAGACATTACTGTTAAGTATCCGAGACAGATGATGATGGGCGCCATTAATAACGACTCTATCATCTATGAAATGGGAGCCGAAATCGCCAAGCAGTGCAAGCGATTGGGCGTACACATCAGTTTCTCACCCGTGATTGACGTCAATAATAATCCGGCCAATCCGGTGATTGGTAACCGCTCTTTTGGAGAGAACAAGTATAAAGTAGCGCGCAAAGGTGGAGCTTATATGGAAGGACTTCAGCAAAATGGAGTCTTGGCCTGCGGCAAGCATTTTCCCGGACATGGTGATACCGATGTTGACTCACATAAGGGCTTGCCCGTCATTGACTTTGATCGAGCGCGCTTAGACTCTCTTGAGCTCTACCCATTCAGGCAACTGATGAGTCGTGGTTTGGGCTCAGTGATGGTGGCGCATTTGTACATTCCGCAATTAGACTCTACGCCTAATCTAGCCTCTACACTGTCGCCAGTATTTGTCAAAGAGATGCTCCAGACAGATTTGGGTTTCAAAGGCCTCGCCTTTACAGATGCCCTCAACATGAAGGGAGTCTCCAAATTTTGGGAGCCAGGTGAAGTAGACTTAAAGGCCTTGATGGCTGGAAATGATGTTCTACTTTTTCCAGAAGATGTGCCAAAGGCTATTGAGCGAATCAAGCAGGCAGTAGCAGAAGGAGACATCACCATGGAAGAGATTAATCAGCACTGCCACAAGATTCTCATGGCCAAAGGGTGGATGGGGCTGACAGAAAGAAAGAGAGTGAGCCTGACTAATCTCTATGAAGATTTAAACACACCACGTGCCGAGCGGGTCAATCAGTTACTGCATGACCGGTCTATTACTCTGCTCAAAAACGATGAGTCGCTGCTGCCTATCAACAGCAATTATGGAAATAAGTATGCATATGTCAGCATCACTGATTTCTTGAAAAACGGATTTCACAAAGAGCTCAAGAAGTATGGAGAGATTCCTTCATTCTCATCACCGCTGCCACCTTCAGGAGAAAAAATTCAGCAAATAGTGCACAAGCTCAAAGATCACGAGACGGTCATTATTTCAATAAGAAAGACAAAGAGTTCACCAAAGAGCAACTTTGGAGTGACCAAGCAGGCCATGGAGTTGATAAGAGCCATAGACAAAGACCACAAAGTTATTTTGGTGCTGTTTGGTAATCCTTATGCGCTGGCTGCCTATGAGGACTTAGCTTCGTTAGAATCTATCATCATCACCTATCAAGAAAATGCACTGACGGATGAGGCTGCGGCAAAACTCATCATGGGTAAAATCAGTCCTACTGGCACACTGCCGGTCAGTATCGGAGACCAGTTCATGGTCGGTGATGGCGTGACCTCTGACTTAGGAGTGCTTGAAGATGCCCTGCCTGAAGAATTTGGAATTAGCAGTGCCGACTTAATGGTCATTGACTCACTCGCCATAAACGGTATAGAAGAAGGAGCTTACCCCGGTTGCGCCATACTTGTGGCCAAAGAAGGGAAGGTGATTTATGAAAAAACATTTGGTCATCATACCTATGAGAACAAAAGAGAAGTGCGCACGTCTGACCTCTATGACCTGGCGAGTATTACGAAAATAGCCTCCACGGCTGCGGCCATCATCAAGTTGCAAGAAGACGGACTGATGTCTGTTGATGATGTGTTGAGTCAGCACTTAGAAGAGATTCATGATACGTCAGAATACAAGAATATGAAGATCAGAAACATTCTGACTCATCAGGCGGGCTTGGTTCCGTGGATCCCCTTTTACACCAGTACGCTAGAAGGAGGACGCCCAAATCCGGAGCTGTATCGTAAGGCGCCAAACGACATACACAGTGTGCAAATAGCCGATGGCATGTACATGCACCACAATCAGCGTGACACCATTTTACAGCGTATACTATCTACTAAGTTGCGCAGAAAAAAGGAAGGGAAGCACAGTTACAAATACAGCGATCTCGGATATTATCTGCTCCGCGAAGTCATAGAGCGAAAGACGGGCATGCCACTTGAAGAGTATGTGCAGGAGTCATTTTATGACCCGATGGGTTTGACCACCATGGGCTATCATCCTTTGAGGAGAGTAGACAAAAATAGAGTCGTGCCTACCGAAGAAGACATGTATTACAGAATGCAGTTGCTCCGCGGACACGTGCATGACATGGGGGCGGCAATGCAAGGAGGAGTTGGAGGCCACGCAGGCCTGTTTAGCAATGGCCGAGACCTTGCTGCCATGATGCAGATGTTTTTAGACGGTGGACAGTATGCCAATCAACAACTACTTGATGCCGATATTATCAATGAATTTACGGCCTGTCAGTGGTGTGACGGATCGAAAGAAGAGAATAGGAGAGGAGTGGCTTTTGATAAGCCCTACCGAGGTGAAAAAGATAACGTGGGGCCGACATGCAAGTGTGTGAGTTATGAGAGTTTTGGTCACTCAGGGTTTACAGGCACGCTGGCTTGGGCCGATCCAGAAGAAGACATCGTTTACGTTTTTCTGTCAAACAGAATTTATCCGAGCATGGATAACAAGAAACTCAACAAGATGAATATTCGCACCAATATCATGCAGGCCATCTATGACGCTGTAGATAAGGGACGCGACTCAGATGCCTATCCAGATAGTCTGGACATGGGTGAGTTTTCAGAATGAAGACCAATCGTAGGTCAATTTCAATAGCAATTTTAGCGGCCATGGTGATGTCTTAGTTAAGGGCAACATGAGACAAAACTTCTGATTCTGGCGGACTTACTCGCTAAAAATTCGTTCACTCTTTATAATCAAAAAGGCAGCAGCCGCTATAAATAGCGTGGAGTAGATGAGTGCTGAAGCCAACTGACCATAAATAAAATAACCCGTAGCAAAGAGCGCAGAGTAAATGCCGATGGTGCCGATTAAGAAGGCCGCAATTTTAAAACCGAAGTTTTTAAACTTGTCGTGCGCTGGTCCAAATGCCTTTGTCTTAAACGAATGAAGAAGGTCTGATTGTGACCTTTCTCCTTCATTGTCTGGCATGCGAATCAAGGTGGTGAGCAGCCAGCCTACTGTTGTCACCGCCACACCGATGAGCAACTTTATATGCCCTGGTATTCCGACTTCACCTGGTGCCAGACTTTTGTCCATTATAAAAAAGATGACAGCAATGATAAAAGACACCGTCATGGCGACTATCTCTGAGTAGGGATTTATCTTGTCCCAAAACCAACGGAGTATAAACAAGAGTCCAGTTCCAGCTCCGACCTGCAACATGAGGTCAAACACATCTTTTGCCTCACGTATGCTTAGTGACACAGCTGCGGCCAGCAGCATGAGCGCTACCGTAAATATTCTGCCCACATTTACCAAATGCTTTTCACTCGCATCTTTGGCGACAAAGCGATGGTAAAAGTCATTGACCAAATACGAAGACCCCCAGTTGAGCTGCGTAGAGATGGTCGACATAAAGGCCGCTATGAGTGAAGCGATAACAAGACCCAGCAGACCGTGAGGTAAGTAGGTGAGCATGGCAGAATATGCCACATCATCGGCAAGCTGATATTCTGAGATAAGTGGAAATGCAGACTTGATGGATTGCAAATCTGGAAAAACAACCAGCGATGCCAAGGCTACTAAAATCCACGGCCAAGGGCGAATGGCGTAGTGCGCGAAGTTAAAAAAGAGGGTAGCCCAGGTGGCATGTTTTTCATCCTTGGCAGCCAGCATTCGCTGGGCTACGTAGCCACCACCACCGGGCTCGGCACCGGGGTACCAGATACTCCACCACTGCACAGCAAAGGGGATAATGATTATGGTAATCATGGCTTCGGAGTCAGATATTTCTGGAAAAATACCGAGTCGTGGAGCCACACTGGCGTGAGAAAGAAGCGCATCTAAGCCACCCACTTCGGGTATGTCAATGATATAAATGGTGGCCGCCACCGAACCAATAATGGCGATGATAAACTGCACCATGTCAGTGATAATGATGCCGCGCAAGCCACCCATTAATGAATACAAAACGGTAACAAAACCTGCTATAAGAAGAGTTTGGTGTGGCTCGAGCCCTAAGAGTACAGCACCTATTTTTATTCCTGCCAGACAGACGCCAGCCATGGTGATTACATTAAAAATAAGGCCGAGGTAGATGGCTCTAAAACCTCTTAGAAAAGAGGCTGCCTTGCCTCCATAACGTAGTTCGTAAAACTCCAAGTCTGTGGTCACACCAAGTCTGCGCCACAGACGGGCATAGACAAATACTGTGAGCATTCCTGTCAAGAGCAAGCACCACCAATTCCAGTTGGTGTAGACTCCGTTGCCCTCGCCTCTAATAAAGTTGGTGATCAGTCCAGGAGTATCGGCCGCAAAGGTGGTGGCAACCATAGACACTCCGAGCAGCCACCAAGGCATGTTTCGTCCGGAGAGAAAGAACTCTTTAGACGAGCTACCCGAACGCTTGTTGAGCACCAGCCCAATGGCTAAGTACACAATGAACAAGATGATAATGATGGACCAGTCGAGCGTGCTTAATTGCATGAGTAGATTAGATTTTCTGCTCAAAGTAAGAATAGTTCCGTGCCATTTTGAGAATAGAGGAGCACTAAGCACCAACAGGTCTGGCAGAATAACTAAGGCACTATATACATCACCCGATGCGGACCAATACCACTGAGATCAAACTCTTCAGGCAACGATGCGAAGCCCATTTTCTCGTAGTAACCAGCAGCAGAAGTTCGTGCATTGCACCAAAAGAGTTCTCCTCCTTGCGCCTTGCACTGGGCGATGCAGGCTTGGAGCACGCTATTTCCTTGTCCCGTGCCCCGATATTCGGTCAGGGTAGCCATGCCTCTGAGTCTATACTGATTACGCTGTTTGAATTGCCCAAATCGCTCTTCACTTTGCTTAAAGACAGATGCAATACAAACTAGTTTTTGTCCATCAAAAGCACCGTAGTGATACGAGTCTGTCGCCTCATCGCCAGGATATATACAGTCAGCCTCAGTCTGATGCGGACGCAGAATGCGATGACGCAAAGTGATGGTCTGTTGAGCTGTGATTTGTTTGACTTCCATTATAGAGTTTGTGAAAATTTAGGCTTACAATCAAGTTAAAAAGTAGACAAGTCAAAGGTAGGGATACTGACTAATTGATACTAAGGTTGAGCTGCGAGCATTCAAAAGAGGTAGAGTGTCATTAATTTGAAGCAGTCATATATTCTTGCCAATCGATGATAAGGTATTTGGATATGTCACGCTCAGTTAATTTGAGGAACCCAACGTCATAACAAAACAGATAGACTTGGTTGTTTTTATTTTTCCAATAATGGGTAAAGTACTTTGGGTCAAACCCACTGCTCGTTAATTTATTAGTTCGAATTGTCGATTTGCCCGCACGATTAAAGTGTTTTAGAAGTCTTCTGTTGAGTTTCAACTGACGGTCAATTCGCTTGAAGTTTGAATCTTCATTAGCGGTATTTTTTTTGTAATGATAAGAGGACTTGCAGTAGACTGAGCAATAGAGCTTATCAATTCGCCCAAAGAATATCTCACCACAGTCGAGGCATTGGTTTTCGGCTGGCATAATACACGGTTTATACGGTTAGTTATACGTCTAAATCTACAGTTAATTTAAGTTTTGATCGCTATTTCGTCCATTTTGCATAACCATAATGAAGCAACAAAAGCGAATTAGTTTAAGTCATTCTGAGGTAAGTGGAGAAAAGTACATTGGCTTGCGATTTATGCAAGACAAAGTGTTAAAGGCCTTGTGCGAACAGTTGCCAGACGTGAAATGGGATGATGAAAAGAGTTTATACGTGCTACCCAATACTAAGATGAACTTGAACCATGTGTTTAAGGCTTTCAAAGGTGTCGCATGGCTAGATTTGAGGCATTTCAGTGACAAATGGGGGGCGCGTTCAGGAAATGAGCCAGTCGATTTGAATGCATTGCGGACTCGCAAACTGCCCACAGGTCATCTCAGATGTCCAGAGTCATATCTAGACAAGTTGGAGTTAAAGCGATATAGTCTGCGCACCGCCAAACAGTACGTTAGTCAATTTGAACGCTTTATGTTTTATCACAGAGGGCGCCACGTTGATAGTTTGGATGAAAATGACATTCGCGCATACATGAAGCACATAATAGATTGCGGCATGAGTGATAGTAGCCTCAACGTGATGATTAACTCAGTCAAATTTTACTACGAGGTAGTAAAAGGAATGCCACATCGATACTACCACATAGAGCGACCACGTGCAAAGGAGTATTTGCCTGTAGTATTGTCAAAAGACGAAGCCAAGTCAATGATAGAAAGAACGGCTAATCTTAAGCATCGTTGTATAATAGAATTGCTTTATGGCTCTGGGCTGCGCAAAGGAGAGCTGTTGGCGTTAAAGCTTGAAGAAGTAGATAGTAAGCGTATGCTTATACATGTGCGTCATGGTAAGGGCGGTAAAGACAGGATGACACTATTGCCAAAGTCTAGTTTGGAGCGCCTGAGAAAGTACTTTCTTGAGTATAGGCCAAAAGAGTATTTGTTTGAGGGGCCGTTAGGCGGTCAGTATGGTGAGCAGAGTGTTAGGCAGGTAGTCAAGCAGGCGGCCAAAAGAGCGGGTATACGCAAGCGGGTGACACCACATACATTGCGCCATAGTTTTGCGACTCATTTGTTAGAATCAGGCGTTGACATTAGACGGATACAAATTTTACTAGGCCATAAAAATTTAAAAACTACTGAAGTATATACCCATGTGGCTAAGAGCACCTTTTCGACTGTAGAAAGTCCGGTTGATTTTAGCTAAGTTTGATAGGAATATATACGCTATAGCGTATATCGATACGTTGTGCACAAGTGACCAGCGTGTGCGAGACGCGAGTGTGACGTGACGGTT
>CAYSDH010000049.1:4968-25242 GCA_964429805.1 uncultured Flavobacteriales bacterium | reverse complement strand
ACAAGAATCTCCAATCTCTGGGTTATCTACTACAGTACCTGTACCGTCAGTCTCACCCGAGCATGTATCACATCCTGTGGCAGATACACATGAACCGTCATCTTCTGTGGCAGCCATGTTGTAGTTACACGCATTCGCGTCCATGCAACCAGGAACGGCTGCTACTGGACATGAACTATATCCTACACTTGAGAAAGAAAGTCCACCATTCACTTGCTCAACACCTGAAATGAGTGCGGCCAATGGAAGAGGATTACTTGCTACAAACTGCTCAACACCAGCACCTCCTGGCGCCTTGAGTCTCACGTTTAGCTCAAAAGTAAAATCTCCATCAGTAGTAACCTGACCTATAAGAATACGATTGTCAGTGCCGTAACCAGTTGTTCCTCCAAGAACGAAGTATGAACCGTCAGTTGATGTTAACGATTCTCCACCTGCTGCGGCATTGTTACCATCAGCGAAAAAATCATCAAGAAGATCAGTGATGTCACCAATACTTGATGTTCCGAGAGGAGCACCAGTAATAAGTCCATCAGTTGTGGTAAGTGGCTCACCACACATGCTCGGGTCATCATTGATAAGAAGTCCAGCGGCTACACCGTTAGAACCACCATCATTGTTAGAACCACCAACAACAGAACCGTCAGCATCTTCAGACTTCAAGACACCAATGTGAGCTTCAGAACCTCCACCGAATGACACCCATGAATCTAGAGGCACCGTGTTTTCATCAAGTCTGTTGTCACCAATTTGGTCACCGAAAATCTCACCTCTGTCTTCATTATTCCAGAAATAAGTCGATGTTCCGAATGACATGTCGTGATCGCTGTTTCCGAACACTGACTCAAGAGCCCATCCATCGGACATGTCAAGATAAATACGATAAGTAGTTGCTCCAATTGGAATTTGAGTACCGCCATCAGTATCTCCGTTGTCATCTGCATCAGCAACGTAATATGTCTCCACGATAACGCTGTCAAGCTGGGAATACATAGTCGTTGAGCACATTAATACAAAAAGACAACATAGTGCCTTAATAGTTGTAGTTACTCCTTTCATCTGTTATAAGTTTAATTAGACGCTAAATATAGTCAAATGTACTACAAGGTCAATAATTATTAACACTCACTAGTACAATAAGCCGTTTTCACTAGAAGGTTGGGAAATCAAATAAAGTTATCGAGTTAGCGTGTTTATTCCCCAAAACCTTATCTACGCAGTGAATCTAAACTTTTCCGCCCGCTTGCCCCGACCCTAAAGGGTGCGCCAACACACTCATAAGTTCTGGAGAATAGTCGTTGTGGTTCGAATCAAAGAAGTTTCGGTTGTTTACCTGAAATCCTTATTCTCCCAGAAAAGAGCTATAAATCAGCCCAATCAACTATAGGGGAACATCCGCGCTATCCCGATAAAGTTATTTACCAGTTTATCCGACTCCCAAATTTAATAAAACAAAAAAGCCGCGCCAATAGGCGCGGCTTTTAATATGGCAAGGAGATTGACTCCTATTTTTTAGTTTAAAATCACCTGTTTAGTTTGTGTTAAACCTCCAGCATTAATCTGAACGAAGTACACGCCAGCCTCTAAGTGACTGATATCTAGTGAGGCAGACTTCAGTGAGCGGTCAATATCGACACTGATCGTGCGACCCAAAGCATCTAGAATTCTGATTTCTCTAATGTCAGACTCCGACACCACAGAGAATTGACCCGTGGTAGGATTAGGATAGACATCAAAAATTCCAGTTGAAAGAGTCGAGTTCTTGTCAAATGAACCAGAATTAGCAATCTGCACTTCCTCTGACTCTACACAATGTGATAGCGTCACAATACCGAGGTTATCAGCAAATTGCTGAGGACGGTCGGCAAAAGCAACGTAAAGTCGACCAGACTCTCCAGCAGGAGTCTGAATACCTTCTAGCAAGTTTAACTCACCAAGGAATGTATCAACTCCTGACTCATAGACTCCATCATCGTTTGAATCAATGAAACCAACCCATCTGAATCCTTGAACTGCTTCTTCACCAACTCCAGAGAGTCCGAGCGTAGAATTTAATTCTTGAGCAGACAACAGCGATACATAAGCACCCCAATCTCCCCAATCCGTATTTAACTCGTATCCAGGTCCTGCGAAGTCTCCATGGAAATGTCCATTGAGCCCTACAAAGAATCTACCTTGAATGTATGCTCCAGGCGACACTTGTCCAGTATTCTGCCCTGAAATAGGCACTACACTGTTTGAGGCTACTGGGTTAGCAACAAATGACGATGTCTCTGTGTACACAATACTGGTCCACTGCCAGCCTTGTACTGTACTCTCAAGAATATCATCAAAGCACGTGACGTCTGCACAAGACCCATCATCAAAACAGGCTTCTGGGTCATAGTTGGCAAACTCAGGATCTGTACAACCTCCAGTGTTACGGGTCACCGTAATCTCGTTTGACAGCACATAGCACCCACCGAGGTTTCCTGCATTTGCTCCAACCTCAGCTCCAGTGATGTCATCAGCATCGAAAGTCAAGTACCAGATTAAGCATACACCCTCACCTGCTCCTTCGAGGTCAAAAGTTGGCCCTTCTTCGATGGCTAAGATGTTTAGGCCTGCATCAGTAATTACAAATGCTGAATTTGGACCTGACCCACCTTCTACACTCACAGTAATTGGATCGTCCATTCCATCACCTGCACAAATAGTCGTCTCATCAGCGGTCGAAATGCTGGCTGCAGTGACAACTACACATGAACCATCGTCAAGGTTTGCGAGCTCATCGTAATTACATGCATCTGGATTCGTACATCCAGAGACTATCTCCTCATCACAATCCGGGATACCATTGTCATTTATATCAATTGCTACAACTTCACTTCCGTCACAGACTTCGCAATCTGCCACTGGCACTGCGCAGGTACCATCATCAATGACGGCATCTTCGTTGTAGTTACATGCCATTGGGTTTGTACATCCTTCAACATCATCAGTGACACATGAGCCATCATCAAAACAGGCATCGGCATCAAAATTACTTGCTTCAGGATCTGTACATCCGCCACCTGAGCGCACTACAATAATACTGTTAGACAAAGCAAAACAACCTTGAAGGTCTCCCGCATTTGCACCAACTGTTGCTCCAGTTATATCATCGGCATCAAAATTTAAATGCCAAATCAAACATGTTCCTGTGCCAGCACCTTCTAAGTCAAATACTGGTCCTGATACGATATCAAGTATGGTGAGCGCCTCATCCGTAATTACGAATGTCTCGTCTGGTCCAGAGCCGCCAGCTACAGACACAGCGATAGGGTCAGCAATGCCATCTCCAGCACAGATTTCTGTGACGTCATCTGTGGAAATTACAGCTGACTCTACAATCACACATGAGCCATCATCTTCTGTGGCTTCTGCGTTAAAGTTACACGCAGCCTCATCAGTACAACCTGGAATCTCGTCAGACTGACATGAGCCGTCATCAAAGCAGGCATCGGCATCAAAATTACTTGCTTCAGGATCTGTGCATCCACCGCTAGAGCGCACTACAGCAATACTGTTAGACAGAGCGAAACAGCCTTGAAGATCTCCAGCGTTGGCTCCAACTGTTGCTCCAGTTAGGTCATCGGCATCAAAATTCATGTGCCAGATCAAACATGTTCCTGCACCAGCACCTTCTAAGTCAAAGACTGGTCCTGATACGATATCAAGAATGGTAAGTGCCTCATCAGTTATTACGAATGATGCGTCAGGACCTGACCCATCATTTACAAATACCACGATAGGATCTGCAAGGCCATCTCCGGCACAGATTTCTGTCACGTCATCTGTAGAGATTACAGCAGGCTCAACAAAAACGCATGAACCATCATCTTCTGTGGCTTCTGCGTTATAGTTACACGCAGCCTCATCAGTACATCCTGGAATTGGATCAAACTGACATGAACCGTCATCAAAACAAGCGGCCTCGTCATAATTAACGGCTCCAGTGTCTGTACATCCTCCTCCATTTCTTACAACAGTAATCGCATTTGACAGCGCGTAGCAGCCATCAAGGTCGGCCGCATTGGCTCCTACCTCAGCACCAGAAATGTCATCTGCATCAAATGATAAATGCCAAATTAAGCATGTGCCAACTCCAGCTCCTTCTAAGTCAAAATCAGGACTGTCTTGGATGGCGAGTATATTAAGGTCTGAATCTGTAACCACGAAAGCCATATTAGGAGATGACCCTCCAGTTACTTGAACCATGATAGGATCAGCAATACCGTCTCCGGCACAAATCTCTACTTCACTCTCGGTACCAATAGATGACGCAACGATGATGACACAGCTACCATCATCAAAGACAGCAAACTCATCATAGTTACATGCGATAACATCTGTACACCCTTCAACAAAGAAGCAAGAGTCATCGTCAAAACAGGCATCTGAATCATAATTCTCTGCTAACTCATCTGTACATCCTCCTCCGTTTCTTGTCACGGCAATATTATTTGATAAAGCGAAGCATCCGTCAAGGTCAGCAGCGTTGGCTCCAACTTCAGCACCAGTGATGTCGCCTGCATCAAAGTTTAGGTGCCAGATGAGACATACACCCACTCCTGCTCCTTCTAAGTCAATAGATGGGCCTTCTTCAATGGCCAAAATGTTAAGTGACTCATCAGTAATGACGAATGCTGAGTTTGGTCCTTGACCTCCATCTACAGCGACCATTATAGGGTCAGCTATTCCATCACCAGAACAAATTTCAGTCATGTCATCTGTAGAAATCATAGCGGCTGTAACCAACACACATGAGCCATCGTCTTCGGTAGCGGTTTCGTCATAGTTACAGGCGTCTGGGTTTGTACAACCTGGTATAGGCTCATAGACACATGACTCATCATCAAAGCAGGCGTCTTCATCATAATTTTCTGCTGTTGGATCAGTACACCCTCCTCCATTTCTTGTCACGGCAATCTCGTTAGACAAGATGAAGCATCCGGCAAGGTCTGCGGCATTTGCTCCGACATCGGCTCCAGAAATATTAGCGGCATCAAAGTTTAAGTGCCAGATAAGACAAAGGCCTTCTCCTGCACCTTCGAGGTCAAAAGTTGGTCCATCTTCAATAGCTAAAATGTTTAAGTCTGCATCTGTTATGACAAAGGCCATGTTTGGCGCAGAGCCTCCAGTTACTGTGACGTTAATTGGATCAGCTATGCCATCTCCTGCACAAATCACTGTTGGATCGTCAGTGGCAATTGTTGATGGAGAGATGAACACACATGAGCCATCATCTTCATTCGCTTCTGGATTATAGTTACAAGCAGTCTCGTCCATACAACCAGGGATGATAGTATACTCGCATGACTCGTCATCAAAACAAGCCGCTTCGTTATAATTATCTGCTTCTGGGTCGGTACATCCGCCTCCACTCCTAACTATGGTAATTCCGTTAGACAGCGCAAAGCAACCGCTTAAGTCAGCTGCATTAGCTCCAATGTCAGTTCCTGTTACATCATTTGGGTCAAAATGAAGTTCCCAAATCACGCACTCTCCAATTCCTGCTGCCTCAAAGTCAAACTCAGGAATAGTCGACAAGTCTAAAATGTCAAGAGCTTCATTTGTGATTACAAATATCTGAGCTGGTCCTTGACCACCATCACTGCTCACAGAAACTGGATCATCAATGCCGTCACCCGTGCACACTTCAGTCGGACTGGTAGTCGAAATCACTGAAGCTTCAACTACGATACATGAGCCATCATCTATGGTCGCTTCCTCATCATAATTACATGCGTTGAGGTCTGTACACCCTTCACTGAACTCGCAAGAGCCATCATCAAAACAGGCGTCTTCATCAAAGTTTGCAGCAGTTGGGTCTGTACAACCGCCAGTTTGTTTGATAATTGTGATAGCGTTTGAAAGAATGTAACAGCCTACGAAGTCATCTGCGACATTGGCTCCTAGGTTGGCGCCCGTCAATAGATTTGTATCATACCACATGTGCCATACTAAGCATGTATCCACTCCAGTATCATCAACACTGAGTGTTGAGCTTGCTGTTGCGTTAATCACATTAAGATCTGTGTCTGTTACCACATAAATAGAGTTAGGCCCTTGCCCTCCGACTAGGTCGACATTAACCACATCATCAAGACCATCTCCTGAGCAGATTTCAGTTGGGCTCTTTGTGGTGATTGTACCCGCTACAAGAATGACACAAGAACCGTCATCAACAGTGGCTGCTGGATTGTAATTACAGGCAGCCTCATCTGTACATCCATCAACTGGCTCAAATTCACATGTGCCGTCATCAAAACAGGCTTCAGGGTCGAAGTTATTAGCTGTCTCATCTGTACAACCTCCACCTGCTCTCACTACAGTAATCTCGTTTGACAAGATGAAGCACCCACTTAGGTCAGCTGCATTCATTCCAATTTCAGCACCCGTTATGTCTGTAGCGTCATAGCTTAGATACCATATTAGGCATGTGCCCGCTCCAGCACCTTCTAGGTCAATCACAGGCCCTGCTTCAAGTGCAAGAATCTCAAGCGAAGCATCTGTAATGACAAACACAGCATCAGGGCTATCTCCCCCAGTGACTGTCACATTAATTGGATCTGGAATTCCGTCACCGGCACAAATGTCTGTCGCATCATCAGTAGAAATAGTTGCAGCAGAGACAAGGATACATGACCCATCATCTTCTGTTGCTTCCGCATTATAGTTACAGGCTTCCGGATTGGTACATCCTAAGATAATATCAAAGACACATGATCCATCATCAAAACATGCTGACTCCGAATAATTAGTCGCTGTCACATCTGTACAACCTCCAGTTGAACGAATAACCTCCAGTGAATTTGAAAATGTGAAACAACCAGATATCATGGTAGCACTTGAACCAACATCTGCTCCTGAAATGTCAGTCGCATCGAAGTTCATGTGCCATATGAGGCAAGTTCCCTCAGCTACCCCTTCGAGGTTAAAGGAAGGGCCAGCGGCAATGTCCAATATTATTCCGTCTAGGTCAGTAATGACAAAAGTCTCGTCTGGACCTTGCCCACCTGACACTTCTACTTCGATAATATCATCCATTCCATCACCTACACAAATCTCCAATACATCGCCAGTAGTAATGGTTGATGAGATAAGCACTACGCATGAACCGTCATCTGTAGTAGCCACTTCGTTAAAATTACAAGCCGCAGGATCTGTACATCCAGGAATGTCTCCTGTTATACAAGAGCCATCATCAAAACAGGCTTCAGCATTATAATTAGTCGCGTTTACGTCTGTACATCCTCCTCCGTTACGTACAACAGAAATGGAATTTGATTGCGCATAACAAACACTCACATCGGGATAGTTGTTGCCCACTGTAAGTCCAGTAAGGTTTGTATCGTCATAGGTAATGTGCCAGATAAGGCATGTTCCTACTCCTGCACCTTCGAGGTCAAAATCAGAACCATCTTGAATAGCCAAAATATTGACGTTTTCGTCAGTAACGACATAAGTAGATACTGGTCCATCTCCAGCTATCAATGTGACCGCAATTGGGTCAGCGATGCCATCTCCTGCACAGATTTCTAGTGGGTCATCAGAACTAATCTGAGACGAACTGACGACTACACACGAGCCATCATCTACGTTTACTTCAGGGTCAAAATTACAGGCATCTGGATCAGTACATCCGAATACTTCGTCACAGTCTCCAATACCGTTCATGTCCAAATCTATTTGAACTACTGCTCCATCAGAGCACTCTTCACATTCTATGTTTGGAACTAGACAAGAGCCATCATCTTCTGTGGCTTCAGAGTCAAAGTTGCACGCTTCTGGATCTGTACAACCCGGTACAGAAGATGTGCCAGTCCAAAAGGGAAGACCATATTGACCTGTCGCCCCAGTAAATGAATATGGTGGCGCGTCACTTTGAAATTCTCCCGCAGTCCAGATACCAGCAGCAACAGCTACTGACTCTCTCATGTGCGCTGCAGTACCCCACTGAAAGTAATCTCTCATGGCATCTGGGTTAGTAAATGAACTCATGGTGTAAAGACCAAGTTCTCCATCCGCCCCGCTTAAAGCTGGCCAATTTACTGTCACACTTTCTCCTGGATCTAGGTTATAGTCGCCACTCGTTGGCGTCACTCCGCTCAACACCTGATATGCAGGGAAATTACAGAGCACATACGATGAGATATCCATCGTCCCATCTCCTAAGTTACTGATGACAACATCTCCTGTAGACGGATCAGCCATAACCAGTCTTGGGTCTGGAGCTACAGAAGTGCTCGGGTAAGTCAAGCCCGGAGCCACTAATTCTTGAATTCCATCTTGCGTTATAATTGGGTTATTGGCTACATACTGCTCTATAGTTCCAGCCATGTTGGAAATACGAATGTTAAGCTCAAAGGCCAAGTCACCCGTAGTAGTAATCTGTGCGATACACACAATGTTATCGGCAGTGACACCAGGTGTACCTCCAAGCACAGCCCATGCACCATCATTGGTGAAGAACATGTTAGGGCTGTTCTCATCATCAAACATACTGAGGTCTAGTCCTAAGGTGGCCACGTCTGGAGGTGTCATTGACAAGAGACCATCTTGGGTGGTTAATGGAATGCCTGCGGCAGTCGCAGCGTTGACAAGCAATCCGCCTGCAACACCTTCACTTCCTCCATCATTATTAACGCCACCTACGATAGAGCCATCTACATCGAGACTTTTAGGTATGCCCCAGTGCTCATCACTTGCACCACCAAGGCTCACCCATGAATCAAGCGCTACCGTGTTTTCATCTAACCGTCCTGCGTCAATTTCGCTACCGATTTGCTGACCACGGTCCGCGTTATTATAAAACTCTGTTGTAGTGGAAATGAACGCATCGTGATCACTACTACCAAATACAGTTTCAAGCTCAAAACCTGGAGCCATATCAACGTATACTCGATACGTAGTCGAGCCTGATTCTAAGAGGCTTCCGCCATCAGAGTCACCGGCATCATTGGAGTCTGAGACATAATACGTTTCAACAAATACTTGCTCCAATCCTTGACTTTGGAGAAAAAAAGAGGCTGTCAAACAGCACAAAAAGAGTGCGATTTTCTTCATAACGGGGTTGTTTAAGATTTAAATGCAATAGTGGTCTACACCGACCAAGTGTGTCATTATAGTGGATAGTTCAATTCCTTCACAAGCTGCTCTTCTCCTTTCGGATCTTTTGCAACGTATCGAACTGATGAACCA
The DNA here is from genome assembly GCA_964429805.1 of uncultured Flavobacteriales bacterium. GTDB lineage: Bacteria > Bacteroidota > Bacteroidia > Flavobacteriales_D > JABDKJ01 > CAYSDH01. The sequence continues at coordinate 16,017 of CAYSDH010000049.1, read as the reverse complement.
TCAGGGTGGCCGATTTGAAGATTGAACTCAAAGCTCAATTCTCCATCGGTAGTCAATTGCGCTATCAGGACCATGTTTTCTTCGGTACAACCCACGAAACCTCCGAATACTGCCCAAGCGCCATTTTCAGTCGTATAACTATTTGTTTTTGACCCTGTCTCAAAGGCTGAGAAATCAGAACCAAAATTTGTCAATGCTGGCAATTTGCCTTCCATTAACCCGTCTTGTTTTGAAAAAGAAAATTCATTTTTAGAATTTGCCAATCCATTTTTCTTTTTTGGAACCACGGTTGATCCGTCCTGGTCTAAGGACATTGGTACTCCGATTCGATCCATTGTAGCCGCTCCAACTGTGATGTACGAGTCTAGCAACTGCGTATTGTGAGTCATTTGACTCCTTTTCAAATCAGCTCCTGTGCTTCCACCAACTTCACTATTGAAAAACTGAGTAGTTGTAGAGATAGTTAGCGGATGGCCTTTTTGACCGTACACTGCCTGAAGAGAATAACCCTCTGCGAGGTCTACATATACTCTATAGGTGATGCTGCCTTCTGTTAGGTCGCTCCGCTTTGCATCATTGCCATCAGACACGTAAAAACGCTCCAAGACAACACCTTCTATGGCTTGTCCTTTAACAAGACCAACCACAAGCAAGGCTCCGCAAAACAGAATAAACCTGAACATCTCTCTACCTCTAAACTTAAACTAGTCTACTTAGTACTTGACCACTCGCTCTGTTGCAAATGCACCGTCAACACTAACTTTTACTAGATATGCTCCTGCGCTGAAATCACTGAAGTCAATTAATTCGATTCTTTCTGACTGAGTATCACCAACAAAAACTTGCTCCAAGACTCTTCCTTGTAGATCAAGAATCTCATAAGTCACGTTACCATCCAATTGCTCAGACAGCGTAAGTCTAACGATGTCATTTGTAGGATTAGGGTAGACAGAAAAGAGATTAGCCAAACGGTCATTCTCTTCAAGTCCGATAATGATGCATGATGTCTCATCAACTGATGAGTCAAATATTAGAGCAGGAATCTCAAATCTGTTTTCAGTCTCGATACCTCCCACAGAGTCAAACGAAACCATTTTCGCATAGTAATCTATGAATGTGTGACATCCTGGGGCATCACATTGTTCAGACTCAGGAATGGCTAGTCTGAGGTTAAGTTCAAATGTGAACACACCGTCAGTAGTGAACTGACCGATGAGAATAAGGTTGTCTGCAGTTGTTCCGCCAATTCCTCCAAGAACAGCCAAGGCTCCAGATGTAGTACTGATACTGTCTGTAGAGTTTTCGTCACCAAAGACTTCTAAGTCAAGTCCAACCAACGTTATTTCTGGAACAGCTCCAGCAACAAGTCCGTCTTTGTCAGTTAAAAGAAGGCATGCTTCTTCATCATCGTTAATCATCAATCCTTCTGCAGTACCGCAAGAGCCGCCATCACTGTTTGTCCCTCCTACTACAGAACCGTCATTGTCAAACCACTCAGGCACCCCAATGTGGTCTTCTGTGGCCCCACCAATAGTTAGCCATGAATCAAGTGCCACAGTATTATCGCCTAAGAAACCTGTGCTAATATTTGTTCCAAGTTCTTCTCCCCTATCTTCATTATTAAAGAATGACGTAGTTGTTTTGAATTTGAGCGCGTGGAACCATTCTGGATTATTAAAATCCTGATTACCATATATAGTCTCCAGCTCATATCCGTCTTTCAAATCAAGATACACTCTGTAAGTGACTGCCCCTTCTGGCAGACTTCCACCATCCTCATCACATGCATCGCTTGCATCTGAGATATAATACTTTTCGACTATGACGTTTTCCAATGCATCAGCGTCTGGTGGCGTGTACTGTGCTACGGCTGTCATAGATGTGCATACAAGTGTGAGAGCAATAAGAGATCTGTACAGTTTTTTCATAGTCGTATCGAAGTGTGTAATATGTTGTCTTTTAATTCCGAAGTGGAAGGTAGTAATCATAGCTACTCGGAATCGCTGTTGTTGGTAAAAGTATCAAATACACCCTGAACATACGGATTAGAGGCCGAAATATTCGACATTCATTGGATTTTCACTACCTCAACTTATCATTTGAGGCTACCAAGTGGTCAAATCAGAGAGAGCAGATATCCTGCAGCCATTCCTATCAAAACGATAAAGAAGGAACTTAACTTTTTTGGGCCGAAGGTGAAAACCAGGGCTAATCCTAGAATGAGAGCCGCTTTCCAATCGGTGATCGTTTGAACAAAAAGGGTATACGTCACTGATATCATGATGGCTACGGCTCCTATGTTCACACCATCTAGAAAAGCCCCTGCCCATTTTGATGATCTGAGTTTTGGAACTAGTGGATTCAAAAGGAGGACGAAAAGGAAAGAGGGCAAGAATATACCGAGTGTGGCCACTGCTGCACCAGAGAACCCATCGACCTGATATCCTACAAATGTAGCGGTGGAAAGAACGGGTCCAGGGGTGAATTGACCGATGGCAATGGCATCTAATAGTTCAGATTCAGTCAGCCAACCTAGTTTGTCTACTAATTCTCCCTGCAAATAGGCCACCAGGACATATCCTGAGCCAAACAGAATAGCACCCACTTTAAGAAAAGTCAAAAAGAGCGAAGAAGTAGTCACTGCTTTAGCCCCAGCAACAGGTAACATCAATAGCGGAAAAATTGATTTTGCAGAATCTCTTTTGAGTCCAACAATGCCGCAATACAAAAGAGCTAGAGCTCCTCCTAGAAGGATGGCTAAGACCTCACTTAGCCCCAAGAATGCCAGGATCAGGACAATCACGCCAACTACTCCAATCCAATTTGCCTTCAGGGCCTTTTTCCCAAGTTTGAATATGGCTCCTAGAATGATTGCAATTACAGCGGGTTTAATTCCAGCGAAAATTGGAGCGATTTGAGGCACTTCACCGTATTTTACGTAAAACCAGGCAAGTGCAAGGGTCGAAATTACTGCGGGAAGTATGAAGAAACCACCTGCTACGAAAAGCCCCATCCAACCAGCACGCTCCTTTCCACAGTGCATAGTCATCTCCGTACTATTTGGGCCGGGAATAAGATTGGTGGCTCCCATCAAATCAAGAAAGTGCTCTTTGCTTATCCACTTTCTCTTCTCGACTATCTCATCTTGCATCATGGCAATATGAGCTGCTGGGCCTCCATATCCTATGACTCCAAGCTTCAAAAACACCTTGGCGACTTCGACCAGCTTTTGTCTTAAAGTCAATTCGTTTTGCATGAAAAAAGGAAATTGAGTTATACCCGACCAGCTACTGCTTCGCTCACATTGATGATGTGGTCCCCGACTTTTTCAATCTGAGAGAAGATGTCCTTGTACACAATACCTCCTTTGAGATTTACATCTGAACGTTCAATTTTACGAAGGTAGGACTCATTGAGATCGTCTCTGAATTTGTTCAGTTCCTTTTCAATCTCAACTGCCGCATCAATATCAATATTACCATACTCAGAGTTCAGGTTCTTATTCATGATATCGAAGCAGTTGTCCAATAAGTCGAACATACTGTTGAGTTTCTTTCGCTGCTTAGGGTCAAAGTAAATCTTACTCTCCGCTTTACGCTCAAAGGTCTTTGACATTTGGAAGAAAATATCGCCAATTCTCTCTAGGTCATTTGTAATGCTAAGCATACTTCTCACTTCAGTACTATTTTCAGAAGTCATTTCTCCTTGAGAAATACGTTCCAAATAGTCCGCCACTTCCACTTCTACCCTGTCAGTGATCTCTTCATACTTCTCAATCTTCGTGATCATTTTTGAAGAGTCTTTTTTGGTGGGGTCATTTAGCAAGACTCTAGCAAATCGAGACATTCTTGATGTGATTTCTCCAAATTTGGCAATCTCCTTTTTAGCATTCATCAAGCCAACACTGGGAACCGATACAACTCCTGCTCCAATGAAATCCAAACTAAACTCATCATCTGAGTCACCTTTAGATTTTACTGTCCTTTCGGCAATGCTGACCAACTGAGGCACGAACCATATCATGATGAGTACATTAGTTAAGTTGAACAAAGTGTGGAATGCGGCTATACCTGTATTTGCTAATTCGTTGTCACTAGGGTCAAAGTCTGTGCCTTCCATAAATCCAACAACCCAGCCTATCAATTTCATGAAGATGGGAAAAATCAAGAGCATCCAGCCCACGCCAACCACGTTGAACATTGAGTGTATTCGAGCCGATCTCTTTGCATGGACATTTCCAATGGTCGAGGCAAATTCAGCTGTGACGGTTGTTCCTATATTTTCTCCCAGTACCATAGCACAAGCAACCTCGAAAGGAATGATGCCTTTCGACACCAAAGTCAATGTAAGTGCCATGGCAGCTGACGAAGATTGAATCACTATAGTCACGAGTGCTCCGAGCGCTACGAACATCACGTTCCCGAGAAACCCTGAATCCTTATAGTCAACAAAGAACTGAACGATAGCCGAATCGGCTTTCAAGTCCGGCACCGAGTCCTTTAAAAATTGAAGCCCCAAAAAGAGAATAGCAAATCCAATCACGGCATTTGAAATCTCTTTTGATTTTGAGAACCTCATGAATAGTAAAGGCGCACCGAATGCAATCAAGATTAAAGCATAACTAGAGATATCCACCTTGAATCCCAAGTACATGATTAGCCAAGCGGTAATGGTTGTTCCAATGTTAGCCCCCATCATCACTCCTGCCGACTGGCGCAATGTCAATAGCCCTGCATTGACTAGACTAACAGTCATTACTGTGGTAACCGAAGATGACTGAACTATTGCCGTTGTAAAGAAGCCTGTAATCACCCCTTTAACTCTGTTCGATGTGATCGACCCGAGCATCTCTCTCAGTTTCTTTCCTGCCGCTCGCTGCATACCATCACTCATGGTCTTCATACCAAAAATGAAAAGTCCAAGTGCCCCGATGAGAATCAAAAACTTACTTACCCCCCATCCTCTGGATGTTTTTGCCTTCATTTTTGAGGACCACTTCACTGTAGAGGGATTCTCAACTACTGGCACCAGACCAGAGAGAGGTTCACCGATGTACACAACGTACTTTTCATTGCCCTTTAGGTTGCTAAGCTTTATCTGAGGAGCAGTGGCCGGGACGGGCTCTGAATAAGACCATTCAGACTCTAGACCTTCTTCAATTCTTTTGGCATCAATGCTTGTGGCGTATCGTATAATGAAACTCTTGCCTTTTGCTTCTTCTACACGGTCATAATCCAGCATCCAGTTTACTACTACCCCTTCATCGAGGGACTTCACGGACTGTGACTGGATTAGCGAATTACTCTCTTGGCCTCGCGCAGTGCTAGTCAAGAAAACGAGTAGTATTAGTGTGAAAATAGTCTTCCCCTTGGACATGAAATTCGGGCAATTTTTACTAGCGATAAAAGTAATGTTCTGGCCGTTGAACTGCCTCTATCAAGCTAAGATTAGTATTAAATTAACATAAGGTCATTAGAGCCTGAAAACCAGCTGATAAGAGCTATAATAAGAAGGCAGAATTCCAAGAATTGTCAGGCCTAGAAATTTGACACCCTTTCATTATTTGGTTCCAGCGCTTATATTTGTGTGCAGCCAAGAATGCGGTTTGTTCAACAAACAGTAAGGCAAAAAGAAGTTAATCTGTAAGGAAAAGTGGTGTTCGTTCTGAGTGCCGCTTTTTTTTTGTGCTCGACTCTAAGAGAGTGTTAAGATTGAAAGCACGAACAATTCACATCTACTTAACATAGGATTTATACCCAGCTAATTGTGGCGCCCGTCTTTTGTTCTCGAATTAACAATACAGAAAACAAATCATGAAAATTTTAAGCAAGTGCCTAGCCCTAATGTTAGCGGCTGGTCTAGCTTTGACTAGCTGCTCAAAGGAAGAAGGATGCACGGACCCCATAGCTTCCAATTATAATGTTGACGCAGAAAAAGACTGCTGTTGTGAATATGACACATCTAGTAACAATGAGGTAGTTTCGGGAGCCATTACTAGTGATGAGACGTGGACATCAGACAAAATATGGGAGCTAAATGGCCGAGTGTGGGTTGAAAACAGTGCGACATTGACAATCGAGCCTGGAACCATAATCAAAGGACGTCAAGGTGAGGGAGCCAATGCTTCAGCATTGATAATAGCGAAAGGTGCGAACATCATTGCTGAAGGAACTTCATCTTCTCCAATTATATTCACATCGGTACTTGACAACATAGAGATTGGAGAGACCTTTGGAACGAACCTTAATCAGTTTGACCGAGGTAAATGGGGAGGAATTATAGTCCTAGGTAATGCGCCAGTGTCGGCCCAAGAAGGTGACGATGTTGCTCAAATAGAAGGACTTCCTGCTGACCAATCATACGGGGCCTATGGAGGGACAGACGTCTCTGACAATTCAGGAATTCTTCGATACATCTCTATCCGTCACGGTGGAATTTTGATCGGTGAGGGAAATGAGATCAACGGTCTTACACTTGGCGGAGTTGGAAATGGAACGACTATCGATAAGGTAGAGGTAGTCGGAAATGTGGATGACGGAATCGAGTTTTTCGGTGGGTCTGTTGATGTCACAAATGCCTTGGTCGCTTTCCAAGGAGATGATGGAATAGACATCGACCAGAATTACTCTGGAGAAGTGGACAACTTCTTGGTCATTCATGGTGTAGATACTGATGAAGCTCTTGAAATAGATGGTCCAGAAGGAACTCTGAGCGATGGTCTGTTTTCTCTTTTGAACGGGACAATTATCAGCACAGACGGGGTTGGCTCGGCTGCCGACTTGAAGTCAAAAGCCCAAGGAAATATTCAGAACATGACGTGTTGGGGGTACTCTGCAGACAAGTATCTGAAATTCAGAGAAAGTTTCGAGAACAACTGCACTGGTGACAAGACGGATGCGTATGACTACTACACCAATGGTTCTCTAACATTGTTAGTTCAGAATTGTGAATTTGAAGGATCAACAGGCCTGACAATTGTATATACTGGATCTGAAGATAACAACGGTGATGATTGCCCGGTTGATGCTGCGCTTCAGAATACCGCTCAAAATCAATTCAATAGTGACAATCATTTGACTGGAGCATCGGCACCGACAACCGGTGCAAATTCGAGCGCCTTTGACAACTGGACTTGGTCTCATGAAAATGGCCTTTACTAAGAGTTTATAATTAATGTATTGCGGAGACCTCTATGGAATATAATCCATAGAGGCTTTGCTTTTATTTACGCCCATGAAAAATTTAGCCCTAACCCTCCTTTTGTTTGTGTCATGTCAGATGCTGTCAGCACAGCAAGGAACCCTTAGAGGTTCGGTATATGATGATACTGGGTTTTCTCTTCCAGGTGCGGCCGTTGTCCTGAAAGGAACCACCACAGGGGCTTCAACTGCCTTTGATGGTAAGTATTCGCTAGACCTCCCGGTTGGCACTCATGACATTGAAGTCAGTTTTGTTTCGTTTGCCAAACAGACTATAACTGGAGTAGAAATCAAAGATGGAGAAGTCACTATTCTCGACATCAAAATGGTATCAGATGCCCAGGTCTTCGACAAGGAAGTAGTCATCACTGCCAAGCAAGCTCGGAATACCGAGTCAGCCTTGTTATCGATGCAGAAAAAATCAACTAACGTAATAGACGGAGTATCTTCTCAGCAGTTCACCAAAGTCGGTGATAGCAATGCGGCTGCAGCAATCAAGAGAATTCCTGGGGTCAGTGTACAGGGAGGAAAGCATGTCTACGTTCGAGGATTAGGTGACCGATATACCAAGACTATCTTGAACGGAATGAGTATTCCTGGCCTGGATCCCGACAGGAATTCAGTGCAGATGGACATTTTCCCTACTGCGACCATAGACAACATAGTCGTCTACAAGACATTCTCTCCTGACTTGGCTGCAGATTTCACTGGTGGAATGATTGATGTGGTGACAAAGGACTTTCCCGAAGAAAAGACTTTCGGGTTCGGATATTCGGCCGGATTCAACCCTGATATGACCTTCAATGAGAACAATATTTCTTACGAAGGAGGAAAGCTGGACTTGCTCGGTTTTGATGACGGTACTAGAGAGATTCCTTTAGGTGAGAGCTGGCAAATACCAGATGCCACACAGGATGACCCTCGACTCACAACATATACTGGTGCCTTTAATAGAACAATGGCTGCGGAACAGAAAGGGAATTTCTTCGATCAGAGTTTCAATGTGAATGCTGGGAACATGAAAAAGGGTGGGAAATACACTTTTGGATATAATGGACTACTCAATTACAGACTAGACTACGATCATTTTGAAGAAGTAGAGCAAGGGTTTTATCTAAGGGAGCCAAACTCTGAAACTCTCGACTTAAGAGTTGAATCAACCCGAAAGGGAAGACAGAGTCAGCAAGACGTCCTGTGGAGTGGCTTGTTGACAGGAGCTATAAAGAACAACACGAGTAGTTTGACGCTCAACTTATTCAGAACTCAGGGAGCCACTTCGCAGGCTGTAGACCGAACAAGTTCTGAGCAAGAACAAATATCTGCCACTTTGGTAGAAGATATTCTGATGTTCTCGCAACGAAGCCTGAGTAATGCGAGTCTCAACTTCAAGCATCGTTTTAAAAATGAGAATGAGCTAGAAATTAAAAACTCCTTTTCAAAGTCAACGCTTGACGATCCAGACTTTAGAGTAGCGTCTTTCTCGGTGGTAGACGGTGATACGCTGCTTCGATTTGGAGACGGAGCTCGTATAGAGAGATTCTGGAGGGAACTGGACGAAAACAATCTCGGTTCGAAGGTCGATTATACCATCCCTCTCGAATATTCCAATGGGGAGAAAGGGAAGATCAAGTTCGGTGGAGCCGGGGTGAGAAAGAATAGAGATTTCAGTATTCTTCGATATACCTTCTCTTACGAAACTAATGGAGGCACTCAAGCCTCAGCTGGAGATCCGAATTGGTACTTTGAAGAGGAAAACCTTTGGACCGTAGACAGTCAAGTAGGAACGGTGGTTGGATCAAATGGCTTTGAACCTTCAAATACCTACAAAGCCAGCCAAAATGTCTATGCCGGATATGGGCTCCATGATTATTCGTTCACAAGACGATTCAAAACCGTTTATGGGGTTCGACTAGAGCAGACCACCATGACCTACACTGGCATAGATCAAAGTGGAACACGTGTCTTCAGGAACACTGAAACGTTGAACGAACTGAATGTGCTTCCATCTTTGAACACCGTATACAAATTGACTGAGAATTCGAATCTTAGGGCTTCTTATAACAAGACACTGGCCAGACCGAGTTTCAGAGAAAAATCAGTCGCTCAAATCTTTGACCCGATATCCAAGATCACATTTCTAGGTAACATTGATATAGAGCAGACGAATATTGATAATGTGGATCTCCGTTGGGAGACCTTCCCTAATAGAGGAGAGGTTATCTCGGTGAGCGGCTTCTACAAAAGGTTCGATGGACACATAGAGCTAGCAGTATTTGAAACTGCCGTAGATAACTTGAAGCCTGTTAATAGTGGCATCAGCCAAGTATTCGGAATCGAACTCGAGGCTCGTAAAGCCCTCAACTTCATTTCTGACATGTCTCGTGTTGTGAGCATAGGAGGAAATATCTCGATTGTAGAATCGCGAATGGATATGGCTACAGTTGTACTTCCTGGCAACACAGAGTCGGAGCTTGACATCAGAAGACAGAGTGCGAGAGATGGTGAGACTATAGACCAATACAGAACAATGGCCGGGCAAAGCCCATTTCTTATCAATGCCTACCTGAATGTGAGTAATTCAGAAAAGGGTATTGATGCGAACTTGAGTTATAATGTTCAAGGAAGAACGCTTTCCATTGTCGGATTAGGACTTATACCTGATGTTTACGCAGCACCAAGACATCTAATCAATCTCCGTTTTGCTAAACAGATAGGAAGTAAAGGCCGGTCGAGTATCAGTTTAAGAATGAATAACCTCTTAGACCAAGATCGTCTGCTCAGCTATGATTCGTTTAATGCACCAGAAGAGACCTATAGTCGATTCAGTGATGGGCGAGACTTCATTATCGGTTATCGATATAACCTGAGATAAAAGACATAATAGTGACTACATAAAAAAAGGAGGCCCATAAAAGGCCTCCTTTTTTGAATTAACAATACACCGAATCAACGATACGAACGTTCGCTGACTAATGCTGCATTCTCGTCATACATGTACCAGATTTCAACCTTTTCGTTGTTCTGATATGTCATATCATATCTGAGTGTACCGTAGTCATCCCAGATTTTCCAGTTTCCATTCTTCATTCCATCGACATATGATGCCGTGGCTAGAGTAGTTCCTGCTTCGTTATACCGAATCCAAGAACCGTGTTTTTTACCCTTCAGGTACTCTCCACTTTCCTTCAATTTCCCGTTAGAGTGGTAGACTTTGAAATCACCTTCTTTCAAGCCTTCAACATATTCATAAGACATTGCTAAGCTTCCGTTATCAAAGTGGCTTTCAACAACCCCAGTGAAATCTGAATCAATCTTCACCTCTTCTTGAGCGGATATAGACACTGAGAAGAGCAGTGCGATAATGAATAGGCCTTTAGTGTATTTGAACATGATTTTAAATATTAAGGTGATACTAAGTTAACATTTAGGTAACATAAACGCAAGACTATGGTAAAATGTTGCCCACAGCCACCTGTTTGCCAGTTCTTTAACCTAAGAAAATTGTCTTAAAATTAGCGCGATTTCAGCCCTATTTCTTGATTATCAGTCAATTGACTCAAATCAAGTTCTGTGTCCAAATACGACACATAGGTGATAGAAATATCACATTCTGAAGCCGAATCGACCTGAATCTGAATCATTCCATCTGGATCTGTATACTGCACCTCGGCCATACAAGTGAGCTGAACAGCCGCTCCGATGATCGGTTCCCCAGTCTTTGCATCTACTATGCGTATACTGGTATTTCGAATTTCTTCCCCATAAGAATCCTCTAGTTTGCTGAACGCAAGAACATGTGCAAATAGGAATACTATAAGAAGTGCTTTCTTCATCTATGCAAGTGTACGTT
>CAYSDH010000049.1:0-4958 GCA_964429805.1 uncultured Flavobacteriales bacterium | reverse complement strand
AATTACGGTTGTATTATCTGAATGTTAAGCTATTTGGATACCACATAATTTTCCGGAAACATTGAGACATTCCAACGGAGAAAGTCAAATGCGGGGATACATTAAAAAGTACTTCTCCACCGCATGAGAAAGCGCTGACAAGTTAAGGTTGTCGCTTGCGTCAGTTACATCTTTGAGCCTACCATCTTTAAAGAGAATTTTAATGTTCTCATCTTGACGATTGTAGGCATTATTAGCCAACTTGCCGCTGACTACAAAGTAGCTAGCCTCTTCTTCACTAATCCCCATTGATTTTGACACCCTGAGTTGATGCTCTGCGATGAGCTCGGCACTTTGAGGTTCCATCCCTATTTTAATTTTTGGCAACTTCCTGTTAACCATCATTTTAGAAAGCTCAGCAAGAACCTTGTCGTCACAGTCCATCCACACTTTGATGGCCGACATCACGTCATAATCATCAAGACCAGCGTAATGCTTTAGAGCCTCATCAGAATCATAAAACACCGACTTTGTCACATCTCTTGACAGGAAGAAGTCTAGCGCAGGAGAGCAAAACAAATTCTTACCTCCGCTTCTCAATAATTTGGCCCGTTTGATAATACTTACCAGTAAAAACTCAGCAGCAACAACTGTTTTGTGCAGATACACCTGCCAATACATGAGCCTTCTAGCCACCAAAAACTTCTCGATACTGTAGATTCCTTTTTCCTCCACCACCAACTCATCATCATGCAAGTCCAGCATTTTGATGATACGCTCACTGCCGACTACTCCCTCACTTACTCCAGTATAAAAACTGTCTCTGCGCAAATAGTCTAGCCTATCAACGTCTAGCTGGCTTGACACTAATTGAGACAAAAACTTGCGCTTATACTTTTTAGTGAAAATCTCGATGCAGCAGTCCAATTCGCCACCAAGGTCTGCGTTTAGCTTCTTCATGAATAGCAGAGAGAGGTCTTCGTGCGTAACGCCTGATAAGAGGTCATGCTCTAAGGCATGACTAAACGGTGCATGACCAATATCATGAAGCAGAATGGCTGCCGTAGCGCCAATACGCTCACCATTACTTATCTGATGGCCACGTATTTCTAGATTGTCAAGGGCCATGGTCATGAGGTGTGTGGCACCTAAGGCATGATGAAAACGTTGATGATGGGCACCTGGGTAGACTAAACACGACAAGCCAAGTTGAGTAACTCTTCTAAGACGCTGGAAATAGGGGTGTTCTATCAGGTCAAAAATCAATCGGTCTGGAATCGAAATAAAACCATAGACTGGGTCGTTGAGTACTTTACGTTTATTGACCAATTGGTCTACCATGCGGCAATTTAATTTGATTCAAAAGTATCAGAACATATCCCTCCAACAAGTAATTCTCATGAAATCTCCCTTTGTTTCTCTGCTTTTGATTCTTTTCAGCGCTGTGCTATTTGCTCAAGAAAAAGTCGAAAAAGATCAGGTAATCCGGTTTGGAATTTCGACCCATACTAATGTGACTTCCAGTAACCTCCCTCCTGTCGTGATTGAAGAGGCTGTTGGCTTCTTTAACGGCTACGTGTATTATCCATCCGACATACATTACTCTATTGAGGCAGTAGCTTCGAAGGAACTGGGCAACCATTGGGAAACCCTGATATCTATGGGCTACCAGCGAAAAGACTATGAATACAATGTAGTCTGTCATATTTGTGACTTAGCGCTATCAAGCAACAAAGTGCGTTGGGGGTTTGCTAATCTGAGATTAGCCGGGCGTTACCATTTTAAGAAGACCAATACTGGTTTGTACCTCGAAGCGGGCGCAGTAAACTCCATTGAAATTCATTCTGACGGAAGCCTTTATGAAGACCTTGCAGAACGAAATACGACCAAAATATTCAGCCCATATGGAGGCATAGGAGTCAACTACCTCTTTTCAGAAAAACTCAGAATGAATGTAGCAGGTACATTTGAACAACCAATAAGAAGCTATGAGGACGGAAAGCAACTAGATTTGCGTTCCTTCGGGCTTAATACTTCTTTTAGCTACGTGTTGAATAAAAAGCAAAAACAATAAACTATGGCAGCTACCCTTTTGTGGGCCGATGATGAAATCGAATTGTTGAAACCCCACGTGCTATTCCTTGAAGGAAAAGGATATACAGTGCACACTGTGACCAGCGGAAATGACGCCATTGAACAGGTGAAGGAGAAAGACTTTGACCTTGTCTTTTTGGATGAAAACATGCCCGGCCTCACTGGGCTAGAGACTTTAAATCAGATAAAGTCTCTCTATCCAAGCCTACCGATTGTGATGATTACCAAGAGTGAGGAAGAGAGTATTATGGAAGAAGCTATCGGGTCGAAGATTTCTGACTACCTGATTAAACCTGTAAATCCAAAGCAGATACTCTTGTCTCTCAAAAAGAACTTGGATGAGAAGCGTTTGAAGAGTGAAAAAGCTACTTCTGGTTATCAGCAAGATTTTCGTCAACTCAGCATGCAGTTGAGTTCTCGCATGGACACTCAAGAATGGAAAGAACTCTATGCTAAGCTTGTTCATTGGGATCTTGAGCTTGGTCAAAGTAAAGATGAGAGCATGGAAGAAATCTTTCACATGCAAAAACTCGAAGCGAATCAGCAGTTTGCCAAGTTTGTAGAAAATAACTACTGCGACTGGGTAGCTAGCGAAGGAGATGATGTACCTGTGATGTCTCACAACCTTTTCAAGAAAAAAATTGCGCCTTCTGTGAAAGAAGAGTCCGTGTTTATGGTACTGATAGACAATTTGAGGTTTGACCAGTGGAGAGCAATCAGACCGCTTCTTTCAGAGTGGTTTAGAGTAGAGGAAGAAGACATGTACTACAGCATTCTGCCTACTGCAACTCAGTATTCGCGCAACGCAATCTTCTCTGGATTCATGCCAATGGAAATGGAGAAGTTCTACCCAGAAATCTGGAAGAATGATGAAGATGATGGAGGGAAGAACATGCATGAAAAAGACTTCCTTGAGGCACAGCTGAAACGCCTGGGCATTGATGGGAAATTCTCTTACAACAAGATCACCAAGCTCGAAGCTGGAAAAAAGCTCGCTGAAAACTTTAGCAATTTGCTAAACAATCAGCTCAATGTGATTGTCTACAACTTTGTGGACATGCTCTCACACGCACGCACCGACATGGAGGTAATTAGAGAGCTTGCAGATGATGAAGCCGCATACAGAGGGCTCACAACTTCTTGGTTTGAACACTCCGCACTGCGAGAGATAATGATGAAAATCGCGGAGAGTGGAAGCAAGTTGATTATCACCACAGACCATGGTACAGTCCATGTGAAAGACCCGGTCAAAGTTGTTGGCGACAAAAACACGAATACAAACCTGCGCTACAAGAGAGGTAAAAACCTAAGCTATGATGCAAAGGATGTCTTTGAAGTGAAAAACCCAAAAGATGCTCACCTACCGCAGCAGCACATGAGTACCAGCTTTATCTTCGCTAAGAGCACTGACTTTTTTGCCTACCCCAACAACTATAATCACTATGTGAAGTATTACAAAAACACGTTTCAGCATGGTGGTATTTCGCTTGAAGAAATGCTGATTCCAATCGTTTCGTTGAGACCGAAATAATGCGCTCTGACGGCCTTAAGGACTAGAAGAAACGACCATGAAATGGACTGCAACATCAACAAATGACTTGGCGCCAATAGCTCGCGATTTAGTTGACCTTCTAGCGGAGTGTCCAATCGCTTTGTTCACCGGGGAAATGGGAGTAGGTAAGACGACTCTCATTAAAGCAATTTGCGCACAGCTCGGTATTTCTACTACGGTCACAAGCCCCACATTTTCGCTGGTCAATGAATATATGACCAGTACTCAAGACACCCTGTATCACTTTGACTTACACCGCATAGAGCGTCTCGAAGAGTTACTCGACTTTGGATTTGAAGACTATGTAGACTCGGGTAAGCTTTGCCTGATCGAGTGGCCAGAAATCGCGCAAACACTCTTGCCAGAAAAATACGTGACTATTGCCTTAGCTGAAGAGGATGGGGTGCGGCATATCTCTGTGAATAAGACCTGATTATATTCTAGCGGATAAGAGCTATCTTTATACCTCCTAATTAAAGACCTGCAAGCGAATGTTATCTAGTGGAGCGGCAAGCAAGAGACTGGCCCAAGAAGCCATGTTGATGCCCCAAGAGGAGATGCTCGAAGTGGGCAAGAAGAAAAAGAACCTGTTTATCGGGATTCCTCGAGAAACAAATTATCAAGAAAATAGAGTCGCATTGACACCCGAGGCCGTTGAGCTGCTGGTGAATAATGGACATCAGGTAATCATACAGCGAAAGGCTGGTCTCGGGGCCAATTTTGCGGACACAGAATACAGTGAAGCGGGAGCAGAACTGGGTGACATCAGTCGTGTATTTGAGGCGGATATCATTATCAAAATCGCCCCGCCAACGGAAAAGGAAATCGAGCTGATGAAGCCAGGGCAAACGATTTTAACAGCCCTTCAACTTACGTTGCAGCTTAAAGTGACCCTTCAAAAGCTGATGGAGAAGAGAATTACAGCCATTGCCTGGGACTTTGTAGAAGACGATGATGGCATCCTTCCAATAGTCCGCACTATGGGAGAGATTGCTGGTAACACCTCCATCTTGATTGCCGCAGAGCACTTGAGTAATTATAACGATGGGCTTGGATTAATGATGGGTGGAATAGCTGGCGTGCGACCAACAGAAGTAGTTATACTCGGTGCGGGCACAGTGGGTCAATTTGCGGCACGGGCATCCCTTGGTCTAGGGGCCTCGGTCAAGGTGTTTGACAGTTCTATTTCAAGACTGCGAAGACTGCAGGATGACTTAGGTCAGCGCGTCTACACATCAGTAGTTGAGCCCAAATTGCTAGCAAAAGCGCTGCGTTCAGCAGATGTAGCAATTGGTGCAGTACGTTCCTCTGGGGCACGAACTCCGGTCATAGT
>CAYSDH010000048.1:0-25351 GCA_964429805.1 uncultured Flavobacteriales bacterium | reverse complement strand
TTCCGTATTCCTCACGAGGAGCCTTCATTACATATTTAAAGGCTTGTTTTTTAAGGCGGACTTCAACAAGAAGTTTAATGGTCGCACGGTCATTTTGCCAGACTTGGCTGAAAAGGTGCTCGGCAATATGGGTCAACAGCTTCAGAAATTAGACAAGTCGCGCGGTGAGTTGGTACAGCTGGAAAATCCAGATTTTGAAAAGATGTTTGCCGTCTACTCTACGGATCAAGTAGAGGCGCGATACATCTTGACCCCTAACTTGATGGAGCGTATCTATAATTTTTGTGAGAAGCATGAGATTACAGTGTCCATGGCGTTTCACAACTCCAATGTCTTTGTCGGCATACCGATGAGTAAAGACTTCTTTGAGCCCAATATATTTAGAACACTGCTCAACTACGACCGCTCAAAAGAGTATCATGATGACATGCAGCTGGCTCTAAGTCTGGTGGACGAGCTCAACCTGAACAACCGCATCTGGTCTAAGCTACCTGAACCAGAAGATGAGGAAAAAAAACCAAGAAACAAAGGCCACCGTGGGGGATTTGGGAGGTATAGTCGCTGAGGATTGGGTTGACTCTTGGTGAAGTTTGAATGCGTTATTTTGAGCGGTTCGAGTGCTGCTTAAAGAGCAGTCGGAGAGCTATTTTCATCTTTCCTTTTCAGCTAAAGGTTTTCTTAATCTCCTTTTCAATTTCGATTGGATTCTGCCTCGAATCGAATAGAGTCACTACAAAGAGTTCACCCTTCCGAACAGTGTATAGAAGTGTCGTATGTTTTGATAGAACAAGCTTTCTGAGCTCGGAGTTTAGTTGACTCCTTGGAAAAGCATCAGGTTGAGTACACGCCAGATTTAATGTCGTATTCAGCTCTGAAAGAAAATTGTTTCTAGTTGATTTTGACCATTCAATTCTAAATAGTCAAGAAGACGCTCAATTTTTGAATGACGCTAGTCTCGATAGTTTGATTTTCATGAAACTCGCCTGAGGAATCCATCCCAATCTTCTGTTTCACCTTTTTCAATCTGACTCAGCCCAAGTTCTATTTCTCGTTTTTGAGAATCCGTGAGATTGCTTACAAAGTCTTTGTCCTCTTTCCTCAAAGTCAGGAAAAGCCTATTTATCAAATCCTTACTCTCTAGATTTAGAATTTGCTTAACAAGCTCCAATTTCAACGTCTGAATATCCATACTCAATGAGTTTTCATTAAGATAACGATTTTATAAACTCGTTTGTTACGAGGAGCTTGAGCTCTGCTTGAAAAGCAGGCGCAGCTAGAACCCTTTGCGAATGAACGGTGATGGACAGTCAGAGCAGAGCCTAGTCAGATGAAGTGAACGACTCTTTTGAAGAGCAACAGGTAGTTAAAAAAAGGGGGGAATCAGGAAATCATCTCAGCGGCCATCACATCATCTTCACTGATGGGCATGAGCTTAGACTTAGTCACAACAGGGCCATCAGAGAGATAGGCTTCATGTACATCTTTACTGGCAAAAACAAGTCCGGTGTCCGATTCCCAGATGACACCATACACTACTTTTCCGCCTCTAAATCTGAAGCGGCAGTGGTGATTAAAATATGTCTGGAGGTCTTTTAGTGACATAAATCAAATGTACATTTTCGCTAGGCTGAAATAAGACTTTCGGCAGATAATTTTTACACTAGTCAACCTCCTGTGCTTCCGATAATTGGCTCAAAATTTAACCGAATAAATGATGGCCTCCATCTCTCGGAGGTATTCAATCTTGTCGAATTTAGGCGCGAAAACATATCCGTCAACGGTAATGATGCGACCTCGGTGTTGATCCACCAAAGTGAGGCTGACATAAGGCCCACCCATGAGTGGTGATTCAAATTTCCAAAGCCCCCTAGTCTCATAGGCATAGTTGTTCATGTGATTGCGCTCCATACCTAGCGGGGGCCGCAGTGGCTCTACAATCATGGGGCTGTCATTATCTGACTGCACCTTGTCTTGCATGACAGAGTCACGCAGAGCAGCCTGATACTCAGAGGTGAACATTTGCTCACCATAATAAGGCCACTCGTAAACGACTATACCCTGAATAACGTCATGCCCTGTGCCAGAAAGATAGACTATACGCTCACGCATGTAGGAGGCAAAATGTTTGGAAGTCTTGACCTTCACAAAGTCCTTGGGT
The DNA here is from genome assembly GCA_964429805.1 of uncultured Flavobacteriales bacterium. GTDB lineage: Bacteria > Bacteroidota > Bacteroidia > Flavobacteriales_D > JABDKJ01 > CAYSDH01. The sequence continues at coordinate 23,193 of CAYSDH010000048.1, read as the reverse complement.
ACGGTCAAATCAATGTGAAGCAAAGAGTCGAGCTCTTGGGTCAGACCAATGTCTTTGACTATGTGATGATACTTACTTAGGCGCACCCGCTCTTCTTCAATGATGGCGTCAACTACGGCCTTTCCGTTTTTCTTAAACTCTTTGATAAACTCCTCTTCACTTTTGGCATGAATGGTATAAATCAGCTGACCCTCTGCCCACTTGCTGCGCGTAAGCACTGTCTTGGTTTCGACATTTCTGAGATTGTCAGCAATGTCAACGATGATGATATTACGGTGCGCCTTTAGAAGGTCATTGAGCTTGCTAATCGGTACAATCGAGGGATTTAAAATAGCCTCTTGCTGCGGTAGCATGGGTTGCACGCGGCCGATCTCTACTTTCATGACATCACCAACTTGGCCATCCCAGAAGGCTGGATCCATGGCCAAAAGCACTTCGCCCGGCCCGCCTGTGTAACGGTTTTTTTTCTTAACTGTCTTTTCAGTGGAGCATGAAGAGAGCAGTATGGCCAGGAAAAAAAGTATGTTAAGGCTTAACCCGAAACCCGAACTTTTTGCCCGAGCTTGAGATTCTTGAAGTTGAGGTGAGAATTCCATTTTTTGATATCAGTTACTGTGACACCGTTATAGAGCTTTGCAATGTCCCACAAGGTGTCACCTTTTCGTATGGTATGATAACGGGCATTAGGGTCAATCGGTGCATGGCTAGTCTGCTTTGAGCCACTAGAGGTAGTCTTGCGTTGAGCAACGGTTTTACTTCCAGGTTTTCTGTAGATGGCGAGTTTTTGTCCGGGATAAATTCGGTTTCCTCTAATGTTGTTCCACGCTCTAATCTTGCTTAGCCCTACTCCATGTCGATCAGCTATGACGCCAAGTACATCTCCTTCTCTGACGGTATAATACGTCTTTTCTTTACCCACAGTTGAGTACGGGTCGGCATGCGAACTTGTAGCCGCTGGCACACTACTCACTGTGGTCTGATGTGACCTTATCTTCTCTTCATTCATGATAAAAAGGCCCACGTCTTCAACAGGCAGCATCAGGGTACTTCCTTTCATGGACTGTGGTATGAAGCCTTTTTTATATGAGGGGTTTAACCAATTTAACTCTTCAATACTGGCCCCAGTATAGGCCGCTATTTGAGCAAAATTGTAGGACCCCTTTACTTGAACAGTATCAAACTCAAAATAGTTTCTAGGCGGTGCGGTGGGGAATATGTTATGCTCCACATTATAGTTCATCACATAATTGACTGCGATGAATGCAGGTATGTATCCTCGAGTCTCGCGAGGCAGCCAGTTCCAGATACCCCAATAATCTTTCTTCCCTCCTGACCTTCTGATGGCCTTGTTGACATTACCCGGGCCCGAGTTATAGGCGGCCAAGGCCAAGCCCCAATCACCATAAAGTCCGTAGAGAAATTTCAAATACTTGCATGCGGCCTCAGTAGACTTGATGGGGTCCATGCGCTCATCAACATAGGAGTTAATCTTGAGCCCGTTTTCTTTGGCAGTGCCGTACATAAATTGCCACAGCCCGGTTGCTCCTGCTCGTGACCTTGCCTTTGGTTTGAGTGCTGACTCTACGATGGCCAAGTATTTCATTTCTAGCGGTAAGCCTTCTCTTTCCAGTATTTCCTCAATCATGGGAAAGTACATCTCCGCCAGTCCGAGTACGCGTGAAGTGACTAGTCGTCCTCGTCCAGTATAGTGATTGATAGTGCTGCGCACATGTCTGTTATAGGACAAGTTGAATGGCGTGGCTTGGTTTAATTCTTCAATGCGATTGATGTAGACACTGTCGTGAAAAACAGGGCGTGAATCCACGTCATAACCAAACACGTTCATGGCTGATGTATCGACATGAAATATCGGGTCACCTACCCACTTGTCTTTGAGTAGTTGATCCCAAGCCTGAATCTCAGGGTAGTCTGCCACATAACTATCAACCACTACTCCAGCAGAAGTTGACGGTTCGTCAATAAAAGACTCGCCTATAGCGATGGTATTCTGCGCGCTTACTGAGCCGCTAAGTGTCAGCAGACACAGGGCAATCATATATGTTTTCTTCATGTGCATCAGCGTCAATATTATATAATTAGGAGGGATGGAAAGAGAGTAGATGAGGAATTTCTACACATGATAGTCCGTGTTTTTCTCAACGCAAAACGCAGACTAATATTCCACATGGGCATCTTCCATTTGAGCTGCAATGTCCATCATGTGCGCTTCGGCAAATCTGGGCGCCATAAACTGAAGACCAAAGGGTCTTTCGTTTTGGTCTTTAAACAGCGGAATGGAGACAGCCGGCACACCAGCCAAGTTGGCCTGTACCGTAAAGATATCTTGGAGATACATGGCAATAGGGTCTTGCACAGCTCCTACCTTGAAGGCTGAACTTGGTGCTGTAGGCAGCATAATGAGGTCTGCATCTTCAAAGAGAGCATCAGTCGCTTCTTTGACTAGCCTTCTAACCTTCATGGCCTTGGCATAGTATGCGTCATAATAGCCTGCAGAAAGCACAAAGGTGCCGAGCATGATTCTGCGCTTCACTTCAGTGCCAAACCCTTCAGACCTCGACTTCACGTATGTGGTCTCAATGTCTGTAGCTTCTTCGCTACGGTAACCATAATGTATACCGTCAAACCTGGCCAAATTACTTGATGCTTCTGCCGTGGTAAGCACATAGTAAGTTGGTATCATGTGGTCTAAGTATGGGAACTCCACTTCCTTAACTTCATGACCCATGGCCTTCAATTTTTCTAGGCTTTGCTCCATGGCGGCCTTTACTTCAGGCTGCACACCTTCCCGCTCCACACAGTTTTTGATGTAGGAGATGCGGTACTTCTTATCAGTGGGCAGCGATGGCACAATGTCTCCAATGTCTTCACTTGACGATGTGCTGTCCATCTCGTCTTTACCGGCCATGGTCTGCAAGATGATGGCGGCATCTTCCACACAATGCGCAAAAGGAGAAATCTGATCAAATGAACTGGCATACGCAATCAGTCCATATCTAGACACGGCACCATAGGTAGGCTTTACACCCACAACGCCACAAAAAGAAGCGGGCTGTCTCACCGAGCCTCCTGTTTCTGAACCTAGCGAAGCGAGGCACATGCCTCCACTCACTGAGGCGGCAGAACCTCCTGACGACCCTCCTGATACTAACGATGGGTCAATGGGATTGAGCGATGGGCCAAAGGCTGAGTTCTCTGTAGAACTTCCCATGGCAAACTCATCGCAGTTTGTGCGGCCTATGACAAGTGCATCTTCATCAAGCAGGCGCTGAAGCGCGGTGCATGTGTAGATGGACTCAAAGCCTTCTAATATTTTTGAACTAGCCGACATCTTATGGCCTTTATAAGCCAAGTTGTCTTTGATTGATATGACTGCTCCGGCTAACTTGCCAGCAGTGCCATTTTTAATTTTTTCTTGAATGCGCGCAGCGTGCTCCTTGGCCTCTTGGGCAAAGACTTCTAAAAAAATATTAAGGTCCTTTCTATCATCTATCACTGATAGATAATGACCTACAAGTGATGGCAATTCTAATTGACCAGACTTCAGGTCTACCTGTATCTGAGAAAGTCGTGTGTAGTGTTTCAAGAAATGCTGTCTTTTACTCCTTTTCAGAAGACTGAGGGTCTTCTTTAGTCGCATCCTTAAACTCCTTCATTCCAGTACCAAGACCTTTCATGAGTTCAGGAATCTTCTTTCCTCCAAACAATAAGAGAACAACGAGTACAATCAGGACTATCTGCCATGGGCCAATCATTCCTAAGAGAATGCTGAGTAAATTCATAATACGTGCGTTTGAGCTTCAAAAATAGCGTTTCCTAGCGGGCGATCCACTTCTGAGGGTCTGATTTCTTCATGCCTGCGGAGGTGATTTGCCAAATCTCCAAATGGGCGACCGACCTGTTATCCTCATCGAGCAAGACACCAACGGTCTGTTTTGTATCCACTATTTGGCCTTTTTCGACTAGTACTTCCTTTAAGTTGGCGTACACTGTCCTGTATCCTCCGTGCTTGATAATCACAGCCATACCCGCGCCCGGAATGTCCATCACACCTGTCACTTCTCCTTCAAAAATGGCTCGACACGTGGCTCCTTTTTCAGTGGCGATGTCTATCCCGTTATTCGTGATTTCAACACCTGGCAACACAGGGTGCGGGTGCACACCAAAGCGCCCTATAATGACACCTTTATCTACTGGCCACGGCAGCCCTCCTTTATTTTTTACAAAGGTGCTTGATACCAGTTTTTCTTCTGGACTCAACTTAAATCCGCCAGGGACCTTATTGGCCTCGGCCTCTAGTGCTTTTCTAATCTGCTTGTCCAGCTCCTTCTTCTTCTTTTCTTGATCTTGGAGTTTCTTCTTCAAGTCCTGCTCTTGACTCTTAAGGTCATCAAGCAAGCTTTGCGCTCTGGCCTTATCCTTGTCCATCTGCGACTTGGCCTTTTTCTGCTCATCAATCAAGACTAGTTTTTCCTTTTTCTGCTCTTTAAGCTCTGCGTTTTTGGCCACTATTTCAGCCTTGCTCTCCACAATCAGTTCTCCTTGTCGCTCTTGGTACTTGGCCAATTCTTTGAGGTGGCTCATGCGCATCCAGGCTTGGTAGAGATTATCTGACGCAAAGATGTAAAGCAGCTTGTCATCTGCACTTTTGTTTTTGTAGGAGATGTACATCAACTCCGCATATTGCTCTTTGAGGTCAACTAAATCAGACTCGAGCATCTCAATCTGCTCCTTATTCCGATTCATCTTTTTTTGAAGCGCCACAGCCTCTCGGTCAATGGTTCTTATCAATCTTTTTCGGAGCGTTATCTGCTGCTTGATGGCTTGCAGTTCTTCCAAGGCTGTGCCCTGATTAGTCTTCGTCTCTGAGAGCAGCTTGTTGGTAAACTTGATGTCTCTGAGCAACTTGGTTCGTTCTTTTTCAAGCGTCTCCTTGCTCTGAGCGTGCATCGTCATGACGCATGAGAGGCACATGATGACGAGGAGTAGATATGTACGAAAGTTAGAAGCCATGACTCAATTTATTCGTTCAAATTTTTCTGGAATCTGAAACGGAAAGGTGAAGTGCTGATTAATTTTTAAACGCGAATAATCCATCTTAAAAGTCGAGACTTCAGTGAGATCAGTCAGCGTAAACGTCATTTTTTTAGGAACGCGTTTTCCATCGTGTTCAGTATGCTCGGTGATGTGAGTCTCAATACTGCGCTTCGAGCCAAGATCAGTGATAATGCTCCTCACGGTTTTCCATGTATCTGCCTCTACCCAGTATCTCTTAATGATTAAGTCACCCTCGTCTTGGGCGTTGCGGGTGATGCGCTGGTAAGTCGACTCATCCACATCAAAGGTCAGGCTGTCTAGTGTCTGCTCTTCTTTACCATTATACCTCACTCCTGCCGCTCGTCTGACGCGACCTTTGTTTTTGCTCGTGAGCAGGTAGGCGTTGTCTTCTTTATTTGACTTAAATCTCTCTTGGCCTGTGTACAGCATGGGGTCACCGACTATCATGTCTTGCAGAATGTCAAACTCAATGTCGATGTTAAGCTTCTCTTTCATAAAAGAATAGTCACCGATGAAGTACTGATCATTCCACTTGTCTATAAACTTGATAGAGTCTTGGGTGATGAGCACACGTGCCACTTCGATGCCCAGCGCGGGTGATATGGACATCCATATTGCAGAATCGCGCCTTAGACGCAAGTTTGTTTTAAAAGAGCGCTTCTGCTCTTTAAACTGCACTTCTGAGGCAATCTTGGCTCCAAACCACTGATAATCCAGTCTGTTTTCTTCCAGCGATTTTTTGATTTCTGAAGTGCTCAGATTAGGAATGTTGCTCGTTACTTCTTTGTTTTTTGAGCAGGAACTCAAGAAAAGCAGCACGGCTACGATGAGCGCTGAATAAGGAGATATGGCGGTATACTTTTGTTTCACATTGAGTCAGCTGGGTCACATACTGAGTCATTCATAAAGCATGCCATCTCTGATTTTTTTGTCAATCATGTCAGAGCTGTCGCCCAAGTCTTTGGCCTTTTCCCACTGTCTAATGGCCTCTTCTTTTTGCCCAAGTTGAAAGAGCACATCGCCATAATGCTCGATAATGGTGCCGCTTGAGTTACCTCCGTTGGCCATCGCTTTTTCCAGCCATTCTTTGGCTTGCTCATACTTCTCAGCTTGATAAAGCACCCATGCATAGGTGTCTTGAAACGAAGCCATGCCCGGTATCAGCTCATTGGCTTTGGCCGCCATGGTCTCGGCTTTGTCTAGCTTGTCTTTTCTCAAAGAGAGGTAATAGCTATAGTTGTTGAGCACATACACATTGTCTGGCCGTATGTTGAGGGCTCTGTCATAGGCCTTGTCCGAATCTTCAAACTGACCAGCATGATGATAGGCTTCACCAAGTGTGGAGTAGAACTCGAGCAAGGTGGCATCATCATCAATCACTAGTTCTTTTCCAGACTCTAAAATGTCTATGGCCTCCTTATGCTGATCTTGCTGCGACAGCGCGATACCATTGAGCAAGTAAAAGAAAGGCATGGTCGGAAACAGCTCTATGGCCTCATCGCTGTCTTTCTTGAGCATTGGATAATCCTGAAGCTCAGAATCTAATGACAGCAGTTGATTCCAGATAAGTGACTTGCTTGGGTCAATCTCCAGTGCTCTTCTAAACGAAGTTCTCGCCTCTTCATAACGCTCATCGCGTAAGAAGAAATCTCCCTGCACGGCATGCGCCTTAGCATCTTCAGGATACACTTCCGTCAATTTTTGACAGAGCGCGTAGGCCTCTTCTAGTTCTTTTTCGTTGCCCTCAGAGAGGTTGTAGTAATTGAGCAGAATGCCAATCTTGGTGTCAATGTCAATGTTCTTGTCATCAAATGCTTTGACAATAGCTTCTCGTGCTTTGTCGTCTTCCCCATTGTTTTTGTACTGCTCATACATGGAGAGTTGTACCATTCCATTGTCAGGGTCAATGCTCAGTATCTTCTCATAATATTCTTGAGCCTTCGTCTCATTGCCTTCGCGCTGGTAGATTTCAGCCATCATGCTGTAGTATCTTGGGTCTAGCGGAAAGGTGTCAATCATTTTTTGGACTTCAGCCTTGGCTTTGTCCGTTTGACCGAGCTCCATGTAGAGCATCTGTTTCTGCTGCAACAACTCGTCAGACTGACCGATGGTCTCTTCTATCTTATCAAGCGCCTCAATGCTTTTCGCATAGTCTCCTTGTCGAAATCTGATAGTGGCCAGCTCATAGTAATAGTCAAAGGCGTCTGGATGCGTTTTCAGAATTTTTTCATAGGTCGCTTCGGCCTTGTCGAGGTCTCCTTGCGAGACAAATATCTCAGCCAACAGGGTTTGATACCATATGTTATCTGGATTTAGGTTAGCCGCCTTCATGGCAAACTCTTGCGCGTCAGCGCTTCTGTCTTGGGCATCATAGATGAGCGCCAGGTCATGCATCACCGCATGATTGTCTGGGTCAAGTACCAGACACTTTTTGAGCTTAGTGACTGACTCTGCAAAGTTGCCCAGCATTCTGTCTCGCTGTGCGTCTACGAAGAGGTCCATGAGCGCCATGGCTTCGACCTCATCTTTGACAGTGTCGCCCTTTTTACCTTTGGCTGATGAAGATGTGCCTTTAACACCTGAGCAGGCAGAAATGAGCATGATACCCGTCACTACGAGTATCAATTTTAATATGCTTTTACTAATCAATGAATTGTTCTTTTATGCAGGGCTACGCTGGATAAAGGTAGAACATAAAGCCCGCTTGCCGCAGATGGCCGCGTGTTTATTCCACCCCCGTATGTCCAAAACCGCCAGCCCCTCTGACTGTCTCTTCCAAGGTCTCTACTTCTTGCCACTGCACCTGTTCATGCTGGGCAATCACCATTTGGGCGATGCGCTCACCATGCTCTACAGTAAACGCCTCTTGACCCAAATTGACCAAAAGCACCTTTATTTCACCTCTATAATCCGCATCAATCGTGCCAGGTGAGTTGAGTACTGTCACGCCATTTTTATACGCCAGACCACTGCGCGGACGTATCTGCGCCTCAGTGCCTGGCACTAGCTCAATAAAAAGTCCTGTTGGAATAAGCGCCCGCTGCTTGGGCTGCAATATCATAGACTTCTCAAGGTTTGCCCTGAGGTCTGCTCCAGCTGACAAGTCTGTAGCATACTGTGGCAATGGGTTGGAAGAGCGATTTATTATGCGAACATTCATAGGGTCGAAGGTATTGTAATTCCTGATTTTTGATTTGAGGCTTGGAGACTCCACAGCTTATTTAGGAATTAAACTAATTTGCATTTATACACTTACACATGAAACTTTCTGACCAGAACACAAGAACCTTAATGCTAAGTCTTCATCAAAAGATTGAAGAATATGCTGATGCCTCAGCTGACATGTTGCAAAATGGAGCGAGAAGCAACGAGTTAATATACCCTCCAGACGGAGGACTTAATCAGGCAGAAAGGGAATCTCTGTCGATTCTGATAAACAACCCTGTATTAAAATCGGCTCTAAGAAAGGTCTTAGCAGATAATGCGGCTGGGATATTGTTTGAACTATTGAATCTGGTAGATGGTACAACTGACCCATCGGCATCCATTGGAGAGTGGTCCGGAGTCATGTTGGTTGACACCACGGATGCTCCCGATTTAGGAGACACAATGCTTCACGATGAGTTCTTTTCGACCTATCTCGAATGGAAAGAAATGAGACCAAATAAAAGCTGGACTCTCGACCAGCTTGAATAATAATTACTTGAAGCGGGGCTCTTTAATTTCTGGATTACCATTTGTGCAGCCCTCTTTAAAGATCACATATTCATATGCTCACCCAAGAACTTCTCCATGGCTCGATAGAAGTCAAATTGGTTCTCTTGGTTATGAAAACCGTGTCCCTCGTTGTCTTTGACCATATACTCTACAATCACTCCTCTGGCCTTCATGGCTTCGACCATTTGGTCTGATTCTGCTTTGACCACTCTCGGGTCGTTGGCTCCTTGTGCCACAAAGAGTGGCGACTTTATCTTCTCAGCATTGAGCGCAGGCGAAGTGTCCGTCATGCGCTCCTTATCCTCTTCGGGATGACCCACCATCTCATGCAGCATCTCCAGGTACGGCTTCCAATAAGGCGGTATGGCTTCCATAAACGTAAAGAGGTTTGACACACCGACATAATCTACTCCGCAGGCATACAAATCTGGTGTAAACGTCAGTCCGGCCAAGGTGGCATATCCGCCATAACTCGCTCCGTAAATGGCGATGCGATTTTTATCGGCAATGCCTTTTTCAATCAACCAATGCACACCATCTGTAATGTCATCTTGCATCTTCAGTCCCCACTGATCAAATGAGGCTTCCCAAAACTTTCGTCCATAACCTGTGCTGCCTCTAAAGTTCATCTGCATCACTGCGTAATTTCTGCTGGCTAGAAACTGTACCTCGGCATTAAATCCCCATTCATCTCGGTGCCATGGCCCTCCGTGTGGGTTGATCACCACGGGTAGATTTTTGGCACTCTCCATGGTCAAGCCATTGGGCAGAGTCAGGTAACCTTCTATCGTTAAGCCATCTCTTGACTGATACGAAATTGGCGTAGTGCTCGCCATTTTCTCTGCGTCAATCCATGGGCTGAGTTCGGCAATTTTATCCAGCGTTTTTTTCTCTCTGTCTAGAATGTAATACGCCCCACGCTCTCTGTCGCTGTAGGTTCTGACTATCATTCTGTTTTCATCTTGCGTCTCTGATGTGATGCCAAACTCCATGTCAGGCAATTCACTTGTGAGAAAAGCAAAGAGCGCTTCTGACTCTGGGTCAAAAAAGTGGCGTTCTCTTTTGGCCGCAGAATAACTGGCTGAGGTAATCTTCTTTTGCTTTCTAGAATAGGCTACCGCTGACACATCATAGGTGTCATGCGCATACATCACCTCTACTTCTTTGGCTGCTGTCAAATCGTATCTCACCACGGCCGACTTGTCACGACCGAGGTTTGAAGTCATAATCAAATTCTGATTGTCAAAAGTGAAAAATGAAGGTGACAGTGACTCCTTAAAATTGCCCGTATGCACTGCCTCAAACTCCTCTTCTTCCGTCTTGCGATGCATGAGCGTACTGCTTACCCCATCAGTGGCAATGGCGATGCGCAGCCGTCCGTCATGGTCGGTCATCCAGGCGGAAATATTGCCCGGGTTTTCGGCTAGCATCTGCATGTCACCCGTGACCACATTAAGTCTGTACGGATCAAATATCTGCGGATTTCGTTTGTTGAGACCAACTATTATTTCATCAGGAATGTCTCTCAGCCTGTCAATGATTTGGGTCAAGACTTTATCAAAATCGGTGAGACCTTTGAGATTACTCCCGTCTCGATCTACGCCAAAAAGTTTAAAATTCTCATCGCCCGCATTGTCTTTGAGAAAAAGTAGACGTCCTTCATTGGCCCAGAGGTAACCGGCCACATCACGCTCGGTTTCAAATGTGATTTGCTGTGCCTCAACCGTTCCTATTTTCTGAATGAAAACGTTCATCCGTGCATCGACCGGAGCCATGAAGGCATAAAAACCACCTTCAGGAGAGATCTGATAACTGGATTTATCGGGCTTTTTAAAGAAGTCTTCTAAGGGTATCTGTGCTGCATGATTCATGTGCGCAAAGAACAGGAATCAGATTTACTTGGCGCGAACTTTTAGTCCTGACTTATCAGACTATGAATCGGCAGAAAGCTTGGCCCGTATGTCGGCCAGTTTCACGCCCTCTACTCTGAGACTGACGAGCACAAATGCGCAGATTGCAACAGCAGCAAGCAGCCACTTGAGCACATTAGAATCGATGCTGATGAAGTTAAACAGCATGTAAATTGAGAAGGCCATAAGCACATACACCAAGATGCGACCTACGCGATACGGTATGGCATAATGCCGCTGCCCGATAAAGTAGCTCAACAACATAATGCTGCCGTAGGCGATACAGGTCGTCCAGGCGCAGGCCATGTAGCCATATTCTGGTATAAAAAAGAAGTTTAAACCCAGCGTGACCAGCGCGCCTAACAAGGCGAGTATGGCTCCGAAATAGGTCTTGTCAGTGAGCTTGTACCAAAAGGAAAGATTGTAATACATACCCTGAAAAATATTGGCCATAAGTAAGATCGGCACGATGCTGAGTCCTACCCAAAACTCGTCATTAGGAATGAAGTATTTAAAGATGTCAATGTAGAGCGTGACCACCAAAAAGATGGTGCAGACGATGATGAGAAAGTAGTTCATGATGCTGGCGTACAGCTTTTTTGAACCGGCCTCTTTTTCTTTTGAAAAGTAAAAGGGGTCTGCCGCATAACGAAAGGCCTGAATAAACAGCATGATGATGATGGAGAGCTTATAATTTGCTCCATAGATACCGACTTGTTCTAAGGCATATTTCTCACCATGCAAATCTGTCAGAATGAACTTGAGCATGATGCGGTCAAAATTCTCATTGATATACCAACCGATACCAACCAAAAGCAGAGGCAGAGAAAACCTCAACATGGTTTTTAATACAGCGAAGTCAAATCCGCGGGCTCTTAAAATGTGTGGACTAAGTAGTAAAAACTTGACTGATGAAGCCACCAGATTGGCAATGAACACATAGCCCACCCCAATGTCTGGACTATAGACTGCATCAATCAACCAGTTGGTGTCTCCCGCTGCATAATGCGGCATGCAGTACGCCAAGAAAAACAGGTTGAGGCCAATATTGATGAGCACATTCACCAAGTTGACACCGGCAAACTTTAAGGCTTTGTTTTCTGCTCTGAGCTTTGCCATGGGCATAGTACTCAGCGCGTCTAGCCCTACTATGATGGCAAACCAAACCACATACTCTGTGTGGTCAGGGTAGTTTAACCACTTACCAATCGGCACATTAAACAAGGTGGCCATGGTGATAAAGACCGAAGATGTGACCACCAGACTTTTTACTCCGGTGGCATAGACCAGCGACTTGTTGTCCGGATTCTTGTTGATGAATCTGAAAAAGGCCGTCTCTAAACCATAGGTCAGAAAGATGATGAGGAAGGCCACATAGGAATACATTTCCGTAATGATGCCATATTGCTCTGCGCTAAAAACTCCCTTTGACGTGTGCAGCGGTGTGAGCAAATAGTTGAGCAGTCGAGCAACGATGCTGCTCAACCCATAAATGGCCGTTTGACCTGCTAGTTGCTTTAGGGGGTTCAAATATGTGTGTTCAGGTTTGGTCTTAATTCTGAGCATGCTGCTGCGTGCCGCGGCTTCAGAATTAACGCCAACGTGTAAGCCGAAGTTCTATAAGATTATTAAAAGCTGTTAAGATTCCTGACTCAACAACTAACAAGTAGACCGTGACAACCCGATACTAAAACGGACTTAAAATTGAGGCTTTCGCTTTTCTAAAAATGCCGTTGTTCCTTCTACAAATTCTGGCGTGCCAAAGCACTTCCCAAATTCATTCACCTCTGTCTCGTATCCATTTACGCCATCTTCAAAACCGGCATTGACCGAGCGTATAGCCGCTGCAATGGCCATGGGCGAGTTCCTCATTATTTTTGACGCGAGTTTTTGAGCCAATGGCATGAGTTCTTCTTGAGTGGTGACATGGTTGACTAGACCCCATTCTTTGGCCTCTTCAGCACCGATCTTGCCTGCCGTAGTGATCAGCTCCATGGCTTTTCCTTTACCCACCAACTGGGCTAAACGCTGCGTGCCACCGTAACCTGGTATGACACCTAGAGAAACTTCAGGCAGTCCAAGAATGGCATTGTCAGAAGCTACTCTAAAATGAGACGACATGGCCAACTCAAGTCCGCCTCCGAGTGCATAACCGTTTACCGCTGCGATGACTGGCGTGCCCATATTCTCGACTTGGTCAAAGAGCAAACGCTGACCTTCTGCAGCTAGTTTCTTTCCGTTTTCCACGTCAAACGAAGCAAACTCTTTGATGTCTGCACCAGCGATAAAGGCCTTCTCGCCTGCACCAGTTAATATGACCACTCTGGTGCTCTTATCTGAGTCGGCCGTGACCAAGGCTTGATTGAGCTCCGCAATGGTATCCTTGTTTAAGGCATTAAGCTGATCTGGTCTGTTGATGGTGATGGTGCAGATGCCATTCTCTGCGTGGACTAGTATATTTTGAGCGCTCATTTTCTGTGATTTGAGAGCCGAAGATATCGTGTTTTAATAAACATGAAGCCAGTACATTTGACATGTGACTCGACAAAAAGTTCTAATCGCTGTTTCTGGAGGAATGGACTCCATGGTGCTGCTGCATCATTCTATTCAAACCATGGGCGCTGAGTATATCAGCGTAGCGCATTGCAATTTTGGTTTGCGTGGAGAAGAATCAGACGGAGACGAGCAGCTCGTTGTAGATTACTGCAAGTCACAGTCTGTGCAGTGCTGGACCAAGACCTTTGACACGCAGGCATTCTGCTCAGAACAGAAACTTAGCATACAAGAAGGAGCCCGCGTGTTGCGCTACGCTTGGTTTGAAGAGCTGTGTGAGGAGCATGACATTAGCGTCATTTACACGGCTCACCATTTTAATGATAGCGTAGAAACCGCCCTCATAAATCTGATGCGCGGCACCGGCCTCAAAGGTTTGACAGGAATACCGCGCCAAAGAGGAAATATCATACGGCCGATTATTGACATGACTCAAGAAGAAATCAAGAGTTATGCGGCCGAACACCATGTGCCTTGGAGAGAAGATAGCAGCAATAACTCTGCAAAGTATCAGCGCAACAGGGTGCGCCATGAGCTTGTCCCGCTGATGCATGACATCAATGCGTCTTTTCCTTCATCTATGAAAGAGACCATCAGTTACTTGCTGGCTACTCAGCATGCGCTTCGCGATGCTGTGCAACGCTTTAAAGATGACTATTGCGAGACTAGCCGAGACTCGATGCGTATTCCGGTCAAAGAATTAGAAGCGCATGGACATCCAGACATCTACTTGTATGAGATGCTCAGCGAACATGGATTCACGCATGGACAGCTTAGCGATATAGTGGCCAGCGAGCGTGTAGGTGCGCAAATTATTGCTGAGCACTGGACGCTCTTCAGAGACCGCAGTCACTTTATTCTGCGCTCAAATAAGGAAGTAGAGCAGGCTGTGCTCGACATTTCAGTTTCTGGATCATACGTCTATGACAAACTTGAGATAACAGTCGAAGTGGTTGAGGCGGACCAAGCAACGCTGGGAAGTGACCCGATGGTGATGTATGCCGACTGCGACAAAATAAAGTTTCCGCTGCACCTGAGGACATGGCGTCAAGGAGATGACATGCGTCCGCTGGGCATGACTGGACGAAAAAAAATCAGTGACATTCTGATTGACTCAAAGGTGTCACTTGCTGATAAAAACGAGATGATAGTCGTGATGGATAGCGAGCGAATAGTCTGGCTCGCTGGACTCCGAGTAAGCGAAGACACTAAACTAGATACCGGGAGCCAAAAGGCACTCAAAGTACGTGTCCACCGACCCTAAATCTACATACTCGTCAGTCGCTCAAAAGACTGACTAGTAACTGTTTAGTGTCCGAATGTCTAACCATATGGATGAGGCATTAGCCTAAAATGGCCCCATTATGCAGCTTTTCAGCCAGATCATACCATCTGCACAGTTTATAGGACAAACGTTGACAAAGAGTCTATCTTTAGAGCTATGATTAAGTCCATTATAGTAGATGATGAGCCGAGTGCTATCAAAAGCATGAAGTGGGAGCTGGAAAATTTCTGTCCAGAGATAGAGGTCATTGAGACGTTTACGAACCCCGAAGAAGCCGTGTCTGCCATCAATTATCTGAAGCCAGACTGTGTTTTTTTAGACATCGAAATGCCACAAATGGACGGCTTCACGCTTTTAGAGCACTTGACTCACAGAGACTTTGCGCTGGTTGTTACTACAGCATACGAGAGCTATGCCCTCAAGGCATTTAAGGAAAATGCGATAGATTATCTGCTCAAACCAGTGGACAGTGATGACTTGACCAAGTGCGTCAAGAAAATTCAACGAATGGTCTCTAACGGCTCGCAGAAAACGGACATTCAAGAAGTGATTAGCTTGCTCTCTAGCTCGCAGAGCAGAACAAAAATTCCGCTTCACCTCAATGGCAGAATTGTCTACCAAGACATTACCGACATCACCTATTGTCAAGCAGATGGCAACTACACGACCATCTACAAAGCAGATGGAAGTAAAGTGGTGGTCTCAAAAAAAATAAAAGAGATAGAGGCGATGCTCAACCACAGTCACTTTCACAGAGTGCATCAGTCATACTTGGTTAATACGAGCTGCATAAAGGAGTACATTCGCAGCGATGGGCAGTATCTGATGATACAAAACGACATAAGCATACCGGTATCTAGAGCAAAGAGAGCCGAAGTCTTGGAGTTGCTCGAAAAGATATGACCACATGGACTTCTTATTTCGAGGTGGACTTTTAAGCGACCCTACCACTAACGGTGTTACCGTCTTTGTGATAGGCATGTTGTTTATACTTTCTGTCTATCACCTTTTTCTCTACTTCCAGAATGGAATAAAGGCCTATCTGCTTTACAGCTTCTACACTTTTCTGATTTTCATACGACACACCATGCTTGGTCAAGGAGATGTGTTTGACCAGATGCTGGGTGAGTTCAGACCCATGTTTATCGAGTCTGGCGTAAAAGATTTTATAGTCTGGATTTATAACTGCATCTACTTCTACTTCGTCTTTCGCTTTGTGGATCTGAAGTACAAAGGCAACAAGGTCAATAAGTTTTTGTGGTGGTTTGTCACTGCGCTTACCGCGCTGGCCGTAGTTCTTCAAATCACCTGTTTTATCAGCGGCAGTAGAGAACCCATGAACTTTGGGTACGAATACATCTTCATACCCGCTGCGGTGGTTGCCTCCTTAATTGGCATCTATGCCGTGGTGTTTAGTGGCAGTGCCGTGCGGTATTATGCACTGGCAGGCTCGCTTATGTTGCTTATTAGCTCGCTAATTACAACAGGTGTAGGCTTCACTGATGTTCAGATAGACATTGACACTGCAGACAATTTTAGATACAACATATTCTACATAGGCGTGATGTTTGAAAACTTTCTGTTTGCGCTAGGACTCGGCTCAAAACAGCGGAATGTGATCAAAGAACGAAATGAAAGTCAGGAAGAGTTAATTGCCCAACTTCAAGAGAACGAAAGCCTAAGAGAAACACTGAAACAACGACTAGAGCAAGAGGTCATACAGCTTTCGAGCAAGGCTGAGGAACAAGAGTTAGAACGACTCAAAGCACAGTATGAGTCTGAACTTGCTGAGCTAAAAATCAGCTCGTTGAGAAATCAGATGAATCCGCACTTCATTTTTAATTCACTCAACTCGATAAAGCTCTACATCATTAATAATGACACGAGCAATGCGGTCTATTACCTCAACAAATTCTCAAAACTGATTCGAAAAATTCTGGCCACGACCAAAGAGCAAGCCATCTCACTCAACGAAGAACTGGAGACAGCCGAACTCTACATGAACATTGAGAATATCAGGTTTAAAAACGAACTTAATTTCTCAATCAAAGTGGACGAAGGCATTAACCTAAATATGATTAAAGTGCCGCCTTTGATTCTTCAGCCCATTATAGAAAATGCCATTTGGCATGGGCTATCGCTCAAGGAAGGTGAAAAGAATATTGTCATATCAGCGCGTCACAACAGTACGGGCAACCTCACACTGTCTGTGGAAGACAATGGCGTGGGCCGCACAAAAGCAGCAGAAGTAAAACAGCGGAAACTGTACAAGAAAGACTCGATAGGTATGTCGCTGACTTCTGAGCGCATGGAGCGATTTGCGAAGGAGTTTGACACGGAGTTCTCGATGAGCGTTATCGATTTGGGTACCGAAGAATCTCCGGAAGGAACGAGAGTTGAACTTAATGTTCCGTTTCATCAAGGAGCAATCAAGGAATAATTGCATCTTTCGGCATCGACCGAGATCACGACATATCTGGGCACACCTCTGGCCAATCTCGACTGTCAGAACGCAAGAAAGCTCAAGCGCTCAACTTATATCTATTGCTCGCTGCCATTTTTATTTCTGCCTTGGTGGCCTGCAATCTTATTTTCCTCAAGTTTTTCTCTTGGACTCCGTTGAGCGATTTCGGAGATGGCGCGGCAGAAGGTGGCACGTGGCATCGCGTTACGCAGTATACCTTTAACATCAGTGTCGGGCTTCTGCCCTATCCGGTCACCTTTTTAGCCACCGACCTCATCTCTGAATTATACGGCCGTAAAAAAGCCGACATGGTTGTGGTGGCTGGCGTAGTCGCTTCGTTATTTACGCTGCTCATTGTCACTGTCGCAGATTTCGTGCCCGCCATGCCAGACTCACCGGTCGATAACACAACATTTTCGCAAGTCTTTGGCTTGACGGGAGCCTCTGTGCTTGCCTCGATGCTGGCCTATCTCTTTGCGCAGTTTATAGACATACGTCTGTTTCACTTTTGGAAAAAAAGAACGGATGGAAAAAAGTTATGGCTCAGGAATAATCTCTCTACCATACCGAGTCAGTTAATCGACACGGCTCTAGTCTTGGCCCTACTTTGTACTTTTGGCGCCTTAAAATGGGACTTGTTTTGGGCTCTGTTTATCAATGGATTCCTATACAAAGTGCTCTGCGCCTTTATAGACACACCCCTGTTCTATCTGCTCACCAACTTGGCCTGTAGGTATTTTGGGATTGAGCGCGGAAAAGATGTTTTAGAGGTATAGCATTCCAAGTTTATCTTGGAGTATAGAATAGACAGAGCACAACACAGACAGTACATTTACGTAGAGTATGATAAGAAAAGAAAGCATGGTGAGATTCAGAGTGATATTTAGCGTTCTAGTATTCCTAATAGGGGGATTTAACTCAATGGCAACCGACCTTATGGCCTCAGGTGCACAGTCCCCACTCATGGCCGTACTTGACCAATC
Source organism: uncultured Flavobacteriales bacterium (assembly GCA_964429805.1). Lineage (GTDB taxonomy): Bacteria > Bacteroidota > Bacteroidia > Flavobacteriales_D > JABDKJ01 > CAYSDH01. The sequence continues at coordinate 5,205 of CAYSDH010000048.1, read as the reverse complement.
GCAATCAGATCACGATGAAGAGGACGGGATAATTGAGCCTGTTAAGTGGACATACAGTGCCCAAGCCGTTGAAGGGTCACCTGAAGAGTTTGACTTAGTGTTTAAGGCCAAAATTGATGACCATTGGCACCTTTACTCTCAGCATTTGGAAAGTGACTTTGGTCCGTTACCCACTTCATTCTCTTTTACTGACACCACAGGGACTTACCAACTAATCGGCCAAACAAAAGAAGGCACGCCAGTGGTCTCATGGGACCCAAATTTTGAAATGGATTTGAGTTACTATAACGACTCAGCCACTTTTGTTCAACGCATCAAATGGAACGAAGCAGGTGCAGGAGTTGTAGAAGGCTATCTAACTTTTATGTCGTGCGATGACAAGCGCTGTCTTCCTCCAGAGGACATCGAGTTTGCAATTGAAATCGGTTATGAGAAGAACTACTTGCTCCTGTTTTTAGGTGCCTTCCTTTCTGGGTTTTTAGCCCTACTCACACCTTGTGTCTTTCCAATGATACCTCTTACAGTTAGCTTCTTTACCAAGCAAAGTAAGACTAGGTCACAAGGCATTAGAAATGCCTTGACCTATGCCTTTTTTATAGTCTTTATCTATGTTGCTCTTGGTGTATTTGTCTCGGCCGTATTTGGCGAAGAGGTTCTCAATAACATGGGCTCCAATCCCTGGTTTAACCTCTTCTTTTTTGCTCTCCTTATAGTATTTGCAGCTTCTTTCTTAGGCGCATTTGAAATAACGCTACCAAGCTCATGGATTAACAAAGCGGATACGGCATCAAACCGAGGCGGAATCATTGGAATCTTCTTCATGGCCTTGGTTTTGGCCATCGTTTCCTTCACCTGCACAGGCCCGATTGTTGGAACACTTATAGTCCAAGCCGCCTCAGGCGCAGGATTTATGGGTCCCATCATTGGAATGATAGGATTTAGTTTAGCACTGGCGATTCCTTTTGCCCTTTTCGCCATGTTCCCCGGATGGTTGAATTCTTTGCCGCAATCAGGTGGTTGGCTTAATTCAGTAAAGGTGACTCTTGGTTTTTTAGAACTCGCTTTCGCCTTCAAATTTTTATCCAATGCCGATTTGGTATGGGATTGGCATCTCATAGAACGTGAACTATTTATCGCCATATGGATTGTCATATTTGGACTGCTTACTCTTTATCTTCTTGGTAAACTTATGCTCTCTCATGATAGCCCGATTACTAACCTTTCAGTGACCCGATTAATGCTAGCCATTGTTACAGGCGTCTTTACTATCTACCTGATACCGGGACTCTGGGGTGCGCCTCTTAAATTAATAGCTGCCTTCCCGCCTCCGATGCACTACAGCGAATCGCCCGATGGAGTGGGCAAGAAAAGCACAACGGTCCAATATGCTAATACTTCGGATGATCATGCCGGTGATAATTCATCCCCAAGAGAAGACACCTATCTAGGGCCTCAAGGAATTCTAGCGTTTCATGAATATGATAAGGCCATGGCCCATGCCAAAGAAGTAGGTAAGCCATTGTTCTTAGACTTTACAGGGAAAACTTGTGTGAATTGCCGAAAAATGGAAGAACAAGTATGGTCTGACCCTGAAGTAAGGCGCATACTTAGTGAAGAAGTGGTGATGGCTTCGCTCTACGTAGACGACATTACACCGCTACCTGAAGAGGAACAGTTTACCAAAACCTTTAGAGGAAAGGAAATTGATGTAGAGACTGTCGGTGACTTCAATAAACTACTCGAAAAAGAACGCTATAGTATCAGTACTCAACCTTACTATATACTCTTAGATCATTCCGAAAATCCGCTAAGTTCAGGAGCTGATTATGAAAATCATGGCAACGTACCTACTTTTAAGGGATGGCTAAGAAATGGCATTGATTCGTTCAATAGTCAAAAGTGATTAGCGTTGAGCTAGTCCATTTTGTAGCCTGCGGAATAACTTATTTCTGTACATGAAACAAAGAGGACTAAAGCTGTTTTTTTGTGGCGCCTTAATCGCCCTCATCTCCATCGCCTCTGAAAATGGCGTAGCCCTTGACCAGAACAAAGACAGAACAGGCACTCCAGATGGGTCTAACACCTGTGGACAGTGCCATAATTCTGGCTCTTTTAATCCCTTTATGAATCTTACCGTCACGGACCAAGAAGGCAATGCGGTAAGTGCTTACATACCAGGAGACACGCTGAATTTGCGTTACTCCATCACCTCACTTGGCGGGCCATCACCGTCTAGGCACGGATTTCAAACTACGGCACTTGATAGCCTGCTGGCAGATGCAGGACAATTCATCAACTCTGGGCTCAACGTACAGCTCGAAGAAGTCAATACGGTAACTATACCAAGTAGACATGTGGCAGAGCACGCTATTCCTTCACCTGTCGGAATTTTTAATGTCGGCTGGATAGCCGAGGAAGACATGGGACCAGTCACCTTCTACTTTGCCGGCATAGCCGCCAACGGTGACGGAGACTCCAGTGGCGACAATGCGCAAAACAGCACACTCACGCTCAATGCTGCCGAGCCAGATGGACTGGCAGAAGCAGCGCTAAGTGGAGTAAGTCTGCGACACAGCGCAGAAGGAATCTGGATAGAATCTGACACCTATGAGCAACTTGACAATGTGGCCGTATACTCACTGACTGGGCAACTTGTCTCAGATATAAGCAAAGTAAGATTGCCTCACTTGATTCAAACGCGAAGAGGGATTCATGTGATGAGCATTGTGCATGAGAGAAGGACTATGACTCGGAAGGTTCTTTTTAAGTTGTCGTAGTTTTTTTGTTGATGTAGTTCTGTGGTTTTTTAGTTATCGTAGTTCTGTGGTTGGTTAGTTCTGTAGTTGTTTTAATTCTGGGATTGCGAGATTCTGAGATTGTGCATTCTAAACGCAGCGGAATAATTCATTACCTGTGGTTTCTTAAATTTAGCCAAACCTTTTCATTATGAATCTATTCAATGTAAGCCGACTATGCACCCAACTGCTTTTCGCATGCTTTTTCTTTTTAATTGGGAGCTGCGCCAATGAGGAGGCAAACACAACTGAGCCCATTTCAAAACCACTGAGCCAAGAGAAGAAAATTCAAGAAGAACAACAACGCGCCCCTCGTGGAGAGCATCCTTATGGAGGTTGGTACTGCCCTGATAATCTGAGAGGTTTTCCAGCAGTCGACATTCAAGAATTGAGTAATGTGCCCGTGGTTAATGGCCGACTACCAACCGAAGAAGAGACCCGCAATGGAACATCATTGATGCACATCGATATCGAAGAATTTCCGAATGTCAAAGCACTTGACATACCGCTGCCACAAGCTGCTCGTTACTTCTGCCGACCAACTGAAAAAAACGAATTGATTGTCGTCATACAAGCCGTTGTCATTGAGTCAGATACCGTTGTCGGATTTAGGTACCTAAACGGTGGTAACGGCTCTGCTCGGTTTGATGAAGTCACCTTCGTATCAGACGAGGAGATCGAGAAAATGGGAAGCACTCCTTTTGTTTCTCACATCAAGAAAATAGCCGCTCCTAAAGAAAAAATATGGGAGGTCATCACTAGCCCGCGCTATGCAAAGGAGCTTGGCAAAGTCTTTCATCCTGATGCGTATGTCCAATCAGACTGGAAGCCTCATGCCAAGGTGTATTTCAAATATGGTCCAGAGCGAGTCGTCAATACCGGAACCATTACCGCCATCTGGGAAAACCTCTACATCCAAGTGGACTATGACATGGCGGGATATCACTATGCCGAAAAATTCCTTGTGACAGAAAGCGAAACACCGGGTGAATTTGAGTTTCATCTCACTGCCGGTCCATACAGCCAAGACATTGCCGGACAAGAAGTAGTGTGGGGCAAATGGTTAGATAAGGTAGAGGAGTTGGCTCGGTCTTTAGTTCTGTAGTTTTTTTAGTTGACGTGGTTCTGTGGTTGGTTTTATTCTGGGATTCGGGGATTGCGGAATTCTGAGATTGTGCGGGGCAGGTGGCTGAGGGTGCGTGGGAAAGTGCTTGGAATGCTCCAAGTACTTGGATGGGCTTGGTAGTTGGTTAGTTGACGTAGTGCTTATAGTTGGCTCGATCTTTCATTGAATTAGTTTTTGTGAACCGTTGCTATATGTTGATTCCCATTTTGATTAAGTACATTCGAAAGCTATGCTCGTTAAAACCTTTGGTTCGGCCCTGTTGGGCATTCACGCTACTATTGTCACTGTTGAAGTTGATGTGCGAAATGGCGTCAACTTTTTCTTAGTCGGACTCCCAGACTCAGCTGTCAAAGAGGCACACCAACGCATCCACTCTGCGCTCAAAAATGTGGGGTACAAACTTCCCGTCAAAGAGATTACCGTCAACATGGCCCCTGCTGATATCAGAAAGGAAGGCTCTGCTTATGACCTCACACTGGCCATCGGCATCATGGCTGCCACGGGGCAGATGCAGAGCGAGGGCGTAGAAGATTACCTCATCATGGGTGAGCTGGCACTTGATGGTGGCCTGCGTCCATTAAAAGGCGTATTACCCATCGCCATCGAAGCGAGAAAAGAAGGATTTAAAGGCATGATAGTGCCCAGAGAAAACGCCAAAGAAGCCGCCATCGTGGCTGATGTGGATGTGTATGGTGTAGATAATATCAAACAGGTCATCGACTTTTTTGATGGCCATGTCGAGTTGGAAAAAGAGCACTTTGATGTGGAGGCTGATTTTGAACGCAAGGTGTCAGAATACCCGGTGGACTTTTCAGATGTCAAAGGACAAGAGAACATCAAACGTGCATTTGAAATTGCCGCTGCCGGAGGGCACAATGTCATCTTGATAGGCCCGCCTGGTGCTGGAAAAACAATGCTCGCCAAGCGACTACCCACCATCCTTCCTCCGCTCTCACTTGACGAAGCGCTGGAGACGACAAAAATCCACTCCATAGTGGGTCGCACCAGCAAAGAAGAAGGACTGATTTCTACACGACCATTTCGCTCACCTCATCACACCATCTCTGATGTGGCTTTGGTCGGTGGTGGAGGCTATCCGCAACCGGGAGAAATCTCACTGGCACATAATGGAGTCTTGTTTTTAGATGAACTCCCGGAGTTTAAACGCACCGTGCTAGAGGTCATGCGCCAACCGCTGGAGGACCGCGTGGTAAATATTTCACGGGCAAAGTTTTCTGTGGATTATCCCGCATCGTTTATGCTGATCTCGAGCATGAACCCCTG
>CAYSDH010000047.1:25167-25778 GCA_964429805.1 uncultured Flavobacteriales bacterium | reverse complement strand
CCTTGGTCTACCGACCTGGTTTTTTTATGCCCAAGAAAATCAATCGAGCTTGGGCTCGTTGATTTTCTTGGGCATAAAAAAACCTTGAGCTCACACTCAAGGTTTTAACGATGCGGAGAAAGAGGGATTCGAACCCCCGGTACCTTTCGGTACATTGGTTTTCAAGACCAACGCAATCGACCGCTCTGCCATTTCTCCGCTGCAAAAGTAAATTTTTGAGACAATGCATGAAATAGAATCCGATATTTTGATCAAAATGATTCTCTTTCAGTCCTGTCAAAACGTAACTTTACCCCTATAATGGGCACTTTCAAGACTTTTTATTTTTTCATTTTTTTTCTTTTTCTGATGTCAAAAGTGGCTTTCGGACAGGAAAAGCCCGTCACAGCCTACTTTGATTACAAGTATTTCTACGTGCCAGAGCAGGGTAGAATGATTGAAACGTACACCAAAATCAGTGGTAATTCTGTAAGCTATATTGATGTTAGTGACAGCACCTCTCAAGCTGAAATAGAAATCACGCTCGTGGTGTCCAGCGGAGAAAAGGTGGTTGATTTTCAAAAGATATCGCTCAAAAGCCCTGTGGCGATTAAAGGATATCAGCCAGACTT
>CAYSDH010000047.1:12494-25157 GCA_964429805.1 uncultured Flavobacteriales bacterium | reverse complement strand
GATATACAGCGCTTTCAGTTGCCAAAAGGCGTCTACACCGTTGAGTTAAGTATCAGCGACCTAAATAGAGTGGACTGGCCTGTGGCCACCATGAAGCAGAATGTAGACCTCACATATAATACACGCCAAGCATTTTTCTCAGATGTGGAGTTGATAGCTGGAATGAAAAAGAGCCAGCCCGACTCGCCAACTGCAAAGTCAGGCATGGACTTTATACCCTACATGTCTAACTTCTACCCGACTGAGTTTAACGAGATACTCTTCTACTTTGAGCTGTATAACACAGACGCTCAGCTAAGCAGTGATGATGCGTTTATCATGAAGTACTTCATAGAAGATTCGAATAACGAACTGATTCAAGAAGGGTGTGCGAAGGTGAGCAGAGAAAAGACTGGTCCAGTAATCACTGAGCTCGGACGATTTGACATCAGTGCATTGCGGTCAGGGAAATACAACATTAGACTGGAGGCACGTAGTAAGGAGAATGAGCTATTCTGCTTTAGAGAGCATCAAATAATCAGAGAAAACAAAAATGCCCCTGAGCTGACGCCCGAGCAAATAGACCTCACGTTTGTGGGAGGCTTTGACAACAAAGATTCCCTCTGGGGCTTTCTTGAAACACTGATTCCTATAGCCGAAGAATCTGAGCTGAATGTGATTGATAATTATACTGAGACGATGACACTGCTGGAGATGAAGTCGTTTTTCTACAACTTTTGGGAGCGCAGAAATCCGATAGACCCAGAGTCGGTATGGCAAGACTATGAGGTTCAGGTGGCTGAAGCTCAAGAAAAATTTGGCACGAGAGTGAAGCCAGGCTATCGCACAGATATGGGGCGCGTGTTTTTGAAGTATGGCCCGCCTAACACTGTGGTCAATGACGCCAATGACTCAGAATCGTATCCTTATCAGATATGGCATTACTACAAAGCGGGCAAGTACAGCGAAGGCCGATTTGTTTTTTATGACGAGAGTCTTCTCTTATCAGACTACATGCTGTTGCACTCTGATGTGCCTGGCGAGCGCAGAAATCCGAGATGGAACAGGATAATACACAGCCGTAACAATCCGATGAACTCTTTTGATGACCAAGGTGCGCCCGGAGAATCGAGCCGAAGACTCCAAGAGCTTTATGATAGTCCTCGCTAAATTGACCACGAGTTTTATTGATCTACATTTGAGCCGATGATGCAGCGAGTCACTGTGGCTATATTGAACTGGAACGGTTCTGAGCTCTTGAAAAAATTTCTACCCAAAGTAATTGAGCACTCTCAAGGGCATGAGGTCGTGGTGATTGACAACGACTCTAGTGATGATTCTGTCGCGATGCTTCAATCTGACTTTGCCGACATACGCGTTATTGTTAATCAAGAAAATCTGGGCTTTGCTGCTGGATATAATGTGGGGCTGAAGGAAGTTGACTCTGACATTATTGTGCTCCTAAACTCTGATGTGGAAGTAACGGCTGGATGGATTGACAAGGTCCTTCCCCACTTTGAAGACCCGAACATCGCAGCACTTCAACCTAAGCTGTTGGATGAAAAGCGCAAAGAGTTTTTTGAATACGCAGGAGCTGCTGGTGGCTTTTTAGATCGGTTTGGTTTTCCATTTTGCAGAGGCCGAGTATTTGAAAGTTTAGAGGAAGACAAAGGGCAGTATGACCAAGTCTGTGATGTGCATTGGGCATCAGGCGCCTGCCTGTTTATTAGACAATCTCTTTATAATGAAGTGGGTGGACTCGATGCTGATTTTTTTGCGCACATGGAGGAGATTGATCTTTGCTGGCGAATCCGTAACCGAGGGTACAGAATAATCTGCGCCCCAGAATCATCAGTGTATCATGTAGGTGGCGCTACCTTGCAACAAGGATCTAGTCACAAGGCGTATTTGAATTTCAGAAACAACCTGTTCATTCTGCTTAAAAATGACAGGAGCGCATGGACCACCGGACTCATCACATTTAGGATGGCCCTTGATGGCGTTGCGGCTTGGAAGTTTTTATTCTCAGGTCAGTCAGGTGCATTTTTTGCAGTGGCGAAGGCCCATTTTCACTTTTACACTTCGTTTTTTAAGATGCTTAAAAAAAGAATGTTGCTGAAGAAAAAGGAAGTACACAGCGCTGAGATCTATAAAATCAGTGTGGTCTACCAGCACTTCATACAGAAACTAGACAAATACAGCGACTTAAGGTTTTAAGCCATTTTCGCTTGACTAGCTTATAGCGGCTTAGCGTAGGGTTTTCGATCATCAAACAAGCCATCAAATTCTTTCTGAAAGATCAAGCCAATTCCTTGTGTGTTATTTGATTGATCATAGTTCAAAAAGTCGTTGTCGTTATTCTCATTAAACACCTTGAGTCTCAATCGTCCGTCTTGAGTAATCATATACTCGAGGGTGAAGTCTCCGATAATAGAACTTGCTGTGTTGTCTACACTTGAGCTGTTAGACGCGCTCTGAACACCGACATTTCCAGAGAGCAGCAAGCGGTCATTAAAAAGCTGTGTGCTCAAAGCGACAGCCCATTCTTCAGAGGTAATATTATCTCCAGGACGGTAGTTTACCCCGATATCAACATCTTGACTGATCTGCGAAAACCAGTTACTGAGCTGGCTAGACACAAACTCACTACCTGTGCTGGTGACGACACTTGACCCTGCTGTTTCTGACCGGGCACTTTCTGGGGGTAAGAATTTGTTTAAGACAAGTAGCGCAAATACTTGTTTGTTTAACTCCTGATCAGAACTAATTCTGCTCTCTACAATGGTCTTGACATCTGGCGCGACTGTGGGTAGTTCTATTCCAAACTTGATGTCGGGATTGAGCAGCGGGCCAGAGAGCCCCATTTCCACTTCTACTGGCACACGTCTTCTATATGCTTCTGGGTTTTCATACATAATGTCGTAAAGAGAAGTTCTGACATTATAAATGGTACTCAAGTTAAGTTCGGCACGATAAGGACTTCCGAAAAAGTCTATGGTCCCTCCTGGCCTCAGTGTAAAGCCCTTGGCAATAACATTTTGAAGCGTGAACAAATAATCACCTTGACTAACGACTATGCGACCGTAGATGTCCAAATCGCCTTGTTGATTGTAACTCATGGACAAGTTACCATTTCCTCTCCCCTCTATAACATCACCAATTTGCTCATCAAAAATGATCTTCATCTTCGCATCGGTGGTTATCTCCACATTCATATTTAAGTTGACTCCGGTCAGGTCTATGTTTTTTTCCTCTTCCTCTGCATCAGGGTCAATGAATGTGACAAAGTTTTCGAGCTGTACTTCTGCACTTCCTCCAAGAGGCAATTCAAATGTGGTACCGGGATCTGTTTTTCCATTGACCTCGATGTCTACATTTTCTTGATAGCCAGAGACGGAGACCGACCCTGTGGCAAATATGGTTCCGTGGTAGAGTGAGTTGTCTTTCTCTGAGGTATTCATCACCATGAGCTCATCAAACTCGGCAGATATATCGTAGTTCCAGTCCTTGTAGTTTTCATGTATCACGGTACCGTTGGCATAACCCATGTTGCCAAACTCATCGGTGAATGGTATTTGGTCAAACCCCATCCAGTCTTTTTCAATGATGACAGCATTGCTAAAGGTGTAGGTTGTATTCAGGTAATTAAAATGAATTGTAGCGGCTTTGAAGAGCAGGTCTCCGCTGATGTCGGGGTTTAGAAAGTCTCCTTTTACAACTAATTGGCCATCTGCAGTTCCACCAATTCCCGAAAAGGCGGTGGTGTTTAATCTATTGAGAAGATGTAAATCAAAGTCATCAAAATTTAGAGTCGCATCAAGTCTATCTGTGTCACTCTTCGGATAATAATTTCCCTCAAAGGTGACTGACTCGTGTGCATCTTTGGCCAATCCTCCGAGTATGTTGAGTGAACTCTTACCTGTGCTCCACGCACTGCTGAGCCTAAGGTCGCCCATCTCTTCTCCGCCAAGCTCAAGGTCATCAACTGTAAGGTCAGACTCTATAGAAAAAGTATTGAGCACATCTTTTGCGACTCCAGACACATTGGCTGTGCCATCAAGTGTAAATAGCGGATTAGGCAAGAACTTATTGAGATGCTCTAACTCAAACTCTTCTACTTCAAAAACAAACTCACTCTCTGGATCTGCCGAGATCTCACCTGACCCAAAAATTCGCTCTACTCCGTTAGTAATCTCCAGACTATCAATGAGCAACTTCTCTCCATCAAAAGAGATAGGCGTAGCCGAGGTGGTCATCCAGTAATTATCACTTATTACTATTTGCGATGGGTTTAGCTTAAACGTTCCCTCGTCTGGGCCAGTCATGTCTCCAACTACAGAAAAAGACCCTGAAGAATTATAATCTAGAATACTCCAAGTAATGTCAGACTCGACTTTATTATTCTGCCCAAACAGCGTGAAGTAGTTGTCCTTAAACCTGATGCTATCTTCCCACTGCAACAAGTCGTTTTCGATGGCGATGTATGCCAAGCCTCCATTTTTCTCTATGTCAAGATTGACACCTCTAATCAAGACACCTCTGTACTCTAGCGTATCTGTCTTAGACTCTACGTTTAGATATCTTCTCGGCATATCTAAGTCGGCCTCAAAGGTGGTGCCTGCACCGATTGTCCATTCTGGCAAAAAGATCTCTGTGATCAGGGCTGTCTCTTTTAGATTGGCCGTGACATGAATAACGGATGAGCCTTCGCGCATGGGCTTCTCCTCATAAAGCGCAGGCATGACGTCTTGAAAGACATAGAGCAAGTCATCTTCAATCTCCTTTAATTTGAAAAAGCCCTGCACATCCATGTCAATTTGCGAAGAGCGCAGACTTAAGAATCGCTCTGAGTTAACTCGCTTACTCAAGACATTAAAATCTTCGAAGTAGAACTCCTTACTTCCTTCACAATAACTCAAGCCCATGACATCAAAGCGCCCTTCAAAATTGTCTGCATCGTCTCCGGTAAACTTGGCGTCAAATTTTCCTGTTAGACTAGTTGAGTCTCTGCTCGTGGTGAATCCAAGGGAAGACAAGTCGGCCTCATATAAGTCTGCTTTGAAATCAAACTTTGGCCTTGACTCTCTAAAGTCCACGACTCCCTTAAAGTCCAAAGACACCTCTGGTTGATTGATAGACAGCTCTCCATTAAAGAGGTTCTTTTCCAATTGACCATCAACATCAAGCATCTTGTAGGTAAAGCCTAAGTAGTCAATGCTGGTGACCAGTCCGTCTATGTTGGCAGAAAGTTCATTCCAGTAGGGACCTTGGGCACTAATATTTAAATCAGCCGACAGGGAGTTGAGCTTTTCTTCTCCTACCAGCTGACCCAGATTAAATCCGGTAGTTGTCACTGACCCTTGAATGGAGTTAGGTCTAGCGGCATCCGACTGCACCAAGGCGATGTCAGTCACGAGGTCACCAAGCTCAGAGTCCATCACTCCTCTCACTACAAAATCATTGACAAAACCGGTAAACTCGCCTTCTACCACAAAGTGACCGATACTGTTGAAGCGCTCTGGAATACTACTAACCTGGTTTTGAATGTTAGGAATAGGCAACTGACTCAGCTCACTCATTGAGCTAATGAAACGATGCACATCAAGGTGAATAAAGGTAGACTCAATATTAGGCAGGCCACTTAGACTCACGTCTCCTTTAAACACGGAATGACGTCCAAAATCTAGTCTGACGTCTTTCGTTTTCAGGTTGTTCGTTTCTCCTCTGGCTACACCTTGAAATCGAACTTTCTTATTCATGCCCGCATACTGGGGCGCGAAGTAGGCCAAATCTTGAAGGTGAAGATCACTTTCTCTAAAGTTGGCCTTCAACCAAATTTTGTCTACAAAATCTTCAAAGTCATCAATGTCTTTGTACTTCATTAAAAAGTCAAAGTCGAGAGTAGTGTTTTCTGTGAGAAGAGCCATCTCCTGAAAGTCCATTTGGTCAATGCGAATTTCGGCCCGCCCTGCGATGCGCTCCACTTCAAAACCTTTTTTCATTTTCAAGCTCAAATCCTCCACATCAAAAGTCACATCCGCTTCGCCAATGTCAATGCCCGTAAATCGGCCATTGATGTCATAGATGTGCATGTGGGCAAAATCGACACGGTCCGTTTTTGGCGGGTCGTTGTAGTTGTTGCGTTTGAATTGAGAATTTTCAAGCACCAGCGCATCACAGTCAACTGTCCATGATTGTTTTTGCTTGCCTGTATCTTCCTTTTTGAAGTAGTCGATTAAGAACTGGATGTTTTGACCATCTGAATTCTCCTTCTTATACAGGTTAAAGTAGGTGTCTGTTAATTTGACTTCGTTGAACTTCACCGTGCGATTGGCATTCGAAAACTCTTTGACATCACCAGCTAACTTACCGATGTAGGCGAGCGTGTCTCCATCAAGGTCTTCGATGTAGACGCCCTTAAGCACCAGCGTTTTAAATAAATCAATGTCTACTGACTCAATGGTCATCACCGTATTGAGATCCTTAGACATACCGCCTAGCACGTATGAGGCCAACCTAGACTGGCCCCAAGCGGAGCGCATGAAGAAAAAGCCCACCACTCCAATGAGGAGGAGCAGAAAGACTAAAAGTTTCAGTATCCTGAAAATAGTTTTCTTCATTACTAATGGCCTAAAATTAAGGTCTTTTAAGTCAAGGCTTTATCTAATTTTGCATCCCGCTATGATGAATGAGAAGGATACATATATACTGGCCATCGAGTCGTCTTGTGATGACACGGGTGCCGCTGTGTTATATAACGACAAAATACTTGCCAATGTGGTGGCCGATCAAGGCATACACGAACAATATGGTGGTGTGGTGCCGGAATTGGCTTCTAGAGAGCATCAAAAAAACATAGTGCCAGTAGTGCATGCTGCGCTCAAAGAAGCGGGCATACATAAAGATAAACTGTCTGCTATCGCTTATACGCAGGGACCGGGACTGCTGGGCTCACTCATGGTTGGGAGTTCGTTTGCCAAGTCTATGGCGCAGTCGCTGAGCATTCCCTCTGTGGGTGTGCACCACATGAAGGCGCATATATTGGCGCACTTCATAAAGAAAACGGGTGACGAGCCGAGTCCAGAATTTCCCTTTTTGTGTCTGACCGTGTCTGGAGGTCATACTGAGATTGTTCTTGTCAGAAGTGCATTAGACATGGAAAAAGTAGGCGTGACCATTGACGATGCCGCGGGTGAGGCCTTTGACAAGGCCGCTAAAATGCTGGGACTCCCTTATCCTGGTGGACCACAAGTAGACAAGTTGGCAAGACAGGGAAAAGTAATCCATGAGTTTGCTCGACCGAGAATACCTGGCCTCGATTTTAGTTTTAGTGGTGTTAAAACGTCTATCCTTTACTACCTCAGAGATAGAATGGCTGAAGACCCTGCGTTTATTGAGACACACTTAAATGATTTGTGCGCCTCGGTGCAAGAGACCATTGTCGGTATTCTGATTACGAAGCTGAAGAAGGCGATGAAACAATATGACTGCAAGGCCTTGGCCCTGGCAGGTGGTGTGGCCGCAAACTCTCTTCTCAGAGAACGTTTCCAAGCATTGGGCGCAGAAAGCGGGATTCCTGCATTTATTCCTCCTTTTGAATTCTGTACGGATAACGCAGCCATGATCGGCATCACAGGTCAGTTGATGCTTCAAGCCGACATGCTCAACGGACTCGACAGCAGTCCTTCAGCCAGTCTCACATTTGATTGAAAAAACTAATAGTCTCTGCGCAAGCCTGCTCAAGCGAAGGCGGTAAGGCAGACTCTTTTGCGGGATGACTCGCACCAAAGGTGTGTCCGCCTGACTCAAGCTGAATCAAGGTTGAGCTGGGATTCCACTGGTGCATATAATGCGCCTCTGACATGGGCACCACCACATCGTCTTTAGCTGCAATAATGAGATGCGGTATACCGAGAGACTTCACCTGACGCTCTATGTCAAAGCGATGTTCATTCTTCAAAAAGTCTTCGTAGAGCTGATAGTTGAGCGGCATGTCTTGTTTGGTCCGGCCGTTTTTGATCATCACTCTCCCCTCTTTTGCCCAGACTTCAAGATTGTAACGAGTTAAACGCTCGCCAATGTTACTCACGCCAGCCCATGTGCACACTGCCTTGATGCGCTTGTCTTCGGCAGCCCTGATGAGTGCACTGGCTCCTCCTCTGCTATGGCCCATGAGGTAGATACGCTCATGAGTCAGCCCTTCCTGCTTTTCTAGCCAAGCGAGTACCTGCTCTAAATCGACCTGCTCTTTGCTAAAGTTATTATTGGCAAAGGCATCGAGATCAGGAAAATCAATAGGTTGAGAGGACGTACCACCATTATGCGAAAAATTGAACTTGAGAAAATGGAAACCCCTTTGGGCAAAAATTCGCGCCACTTCATTATAGCTACCCCAGTCCTTGAAGCCTTTAAAACCATGACAAAAGATGACGACAGGTGCATCATGCCGCTCAGCACGAAAAAAATCAGCAATGATGGCTTTGCCCTCATTTGCTCCAACTTGCCTATTTATTAGTACTTCCAAAACTTTTCTCTATGAATTACGTACAACCCAATGTAACGAAAAGCGAGAGAGATGAGGAGAGTGATTATAGCAGCGATACTTTTTTCGGCAATCCCAGTATTTGCCAACCATTCAGAGAATACGAACGAGGACAAGATTAAAAAAGCCGAGTTCTACATCACCCAATACAATTTTAAAAAGGCACTTAAGCTCTACACCGAGGTGATAGAGCTCGATCAGGCCAATCCTGAATACTATGCAGAGCGCGGGTTGGTATATATGACCATCGAGAAGTTTGGGTATGCCAAGCGAGACTTTCAAAAATCACTCTCTCTTGATAGCCAATTATCATTAGCCAGTTACGGCATGTCTCAGTATCACATGTCAGAAAATAATCTGGACTCCTCATTATGGTATGTTAATAATGCTGCTGCATTTAGCACCGATGACGAAGAGATCAACATGTGCTTGGCCATGAAAGGTAAGGTGCACTTAGAGCGCAGAGAGTATGACATGGCTGAAGAGAATCTCAGACAAGCCAGCATGGGCGAAGAAGTATCTATCGACCTAATGCGTGATCTGGCCATCACTTATTACAAAAACAATAAGCGTTACAAAGCGGCTGACATACTCGAAGAGACGCTGTCCATTTTCGGAAAAGACTTAGAGACCCTAGTTAATGTGGGCTTCATCTCCAATGAGATAGGAAACTATGACGATGCCATATCATACTTTGATCAGGCGCTGGTCAAAGAGCCAGGACAGCCCTACGCACTAAGCAACAAAGCCTACTCAGTAATGAAAAAAGGCGATATCGACCAGGCACTAAAACTGGTCAACCGATCCATAGAAAATGACAATACAAACTCATTTGCCTACAAGGTAAAGGGTGACATAATGGTCAAAAAAGGAGAAGATAAAAAAGCATGTAAGCAGTATCGTAAGGCCGTGGAGATGGGCTATGTCTTGCTGTATGATGCAGATGAAATCACGAAGTCAATTCTAAAAACATGTGGCAGCCTATAAATGGCTGGCGAACAAAGAGCAAGAAGAAAAGTAAACAGGAAGAATAATGAAACAATTAAAGTTTAAAATATTACTACTAGGTGGGCTGACCATCGGGAGTGTGAGCATGCAGGCTCAGCGATTTGATGACAACACTAATAAGAAATTAAGCAAAGTCAAGTCTTTGGTAGAAGCAGGAAATTACGAGAAGAGTAAAAAACTAATCGAAGAGCTTAAAGAGGAACAACCAAATTCTCCTCACCTACTTGCCGCTAGCGGTCATGTGGACCTAGCGTTTTCTGAATGGGAGTCAGCAGAAAAGGAGTTTAAGGGCGCCTTAGATCTTGACAAACAAAGTGCTAGTGCATGGTTAGGCATGGCCGAGCTCCAAGAAGTCAACAAAGACTACAACATGGCCACAGCGAGTGTGGAGAGAGCATTTTTTCATAATGAAGAGTTTTCTTTTTACGAGCCGATAGTCAGAATGAAGTCTAAAATGCACTTGCGAAATGGTGAGTTTGGCAAGGCTGACGAGCTGCTAAGTGCGGCAATGGAGAGCGACATTAAGTCAAGTGCGATACTCTGCGAACTCAGTGTAGTGAAGCACCTGCAAGGGAAAAAAGAAGAAGCGCTTGAACTAATTAGAAAGTGCCCTGCTCTTTTTGGGGAGACGACAACCACATATACTGCCATGGGCGTGGCGTGTAACAGGATGGGGCTCTATTCTGATGCGATTGATTTTTTGAGAGAGGCCAATGAAATAGAGGTTGGTATCACCGAAATATATACGAATGTGGCGCACAGTTACTACATGACAGGTGAGCTAAAAAAGGCTGAATCAATGCTTGAAACAGCCATAGAAGAAGATGTGTCAGATTGCTCAGCTGCAGTTCACTTGCAGATAAGAAGCATGCAAGCTGTGTACAGACTACACAGGAGCTCCGCTCAATGCCAAAGGTGATAACACACTAATTACATATAACCTTAAAGAAGAATGCGGATGTACGAATAAATAAAAGATGACATATGGGAAATAATAACGCAGGTTAAATTCCGAACCAATAGAACCTGCCTATTAGAATCTTATCTGACCTATGTTGAGCCATAGAATGTAATCAGGAATAGGATAGTTTAATAGAAACACAAATCTCATGAAAAAGGAAACCAATATCCGATCAGTTGTCGCAGCCATAGCGATAATGATCACCATGAATGTATGTGCTCAAGAGAAAAAATATAATGAGCAGTACTACAAGCAATTTAATAAAGCACGAGCGCTTCTGTCCAATCAAAAATGGACACGCGGAGAAGTAATCATTAATAAGCTGTTACACCAGTATCCGAAAGAACCGGATTTACTCGCTACCAGGGGGAGACTGAAAATGGCTTTTGATGACCTGAAAGGCGCAAAGATAGCCCTCAAGCGAGCCCTGATACTTGACCCAGGAAACACCATTGCCACTTTAGGCATGGCCGAGGTTAAGAATCTTGAAGGCGAGTATGGGGAAGCGCTATCGCTGGCTCAAGAAGCATTTGACAAAAACACTGAAGTTCATCTGTTTGAGCCAATAGTCAACTTAAAAAGTCGACTTCTGGTACGAACTGAAAACTATGGTGAAGCCGAGCAAGTGCTCTCCCGAACCCTCAATAGTCAAATCAAAAAACCGAGTCTGATAAATGACTTGGCGTATGTATATCAGCGACAACAGTCACCTGAAAAAGCACTTGGTGTGCTGCTTGAGGGACTTGATGAGTTTGCTGATGATCCGGCTACACTCAATAACATAGGCTATATATTAAACGGGATGGAGAAACCCGAAGAAGCAATGCACTACCTGAAGACTTCTTTGAAAATTGCTCCAGAGAATCCCGTTGTTCACTCCAACTTGGCCATCTCGTATTACTTACTTGATGACTTAGACAAGGCGCGTGACTGTGCCATGATGGCTATAAAGCTTGACTTGAGCGAGTGTCCCCAGGCCAATGTGATAATGAGTCGCATCTTCCATGACATGGGAGACGAGAAGGAAGCGAGCAAGATATGCACCGAGGGCTCAGAGAGTCAGGAGCAATACGAGCTAGCATCTCAACTGAAACTATTCAGGTAAAAACTTCAATTAGGAAATAAGCACGGGCAGGTTACACTCTACGAGTTAGAAGAGTGTGATTTGCCCGTCTTTTTTATCGTCCTCTTCTGCTTCATCACCTTTGTTTTTGGACTTCTTAGACTTTACAGAGAGTTCTACAACCACAGCCTTTTCTTTAGACTGATCTACCTTGACCCCACCTTTTTTGACAGACACTTTGCCCGCACTAGGCATGGCCTTTTTCTCACTCTTTGGTGCAGCTTTTGGTGCCGCCTTTGGCATGGTCTTCTCTGCCTTCTTTTTGTCTTTAGTCGGCTTCTCCTCTTCCACTACT
Organism: uncultured Flavobacteriales bacterium; assembly: GCA_964429805.1. Taxonomy (GTDB): domain Bacteria; phylum Bacteroidota; class Bacteroidia; order Flavobacteriales_D; family JABDKJ01; genus CAYSDH01. Next base: position 13,249 of record CAYSDH010000047.1, on the reverse strand, counting down.
GGAGGCTCTTGCTCCACGAGCGTAATAGATTTAGTCTTGTATGCAGTAAGACGATTACCCAATGCCGAGACTCCCTTCACATCAATAATCTCTGACAATTTGAACTGCTCATTCTCGCGGTCATTGCTTCGCTTATCAAACTCTACAATCACCTCTGGGTCTTTCCACGTAGTAGAAAGCACGAGTTCGGACTCTTCGTGTTCTGTGATAAAGGACACTTCCTTTGAGCTGCGCTCGGCTAAGAAGCGTTTTACTTGCATGCGCTCTTTCTTACCGTCCCAGTAGATGGCTGAAATAGGCTCTTCTTCTCGCCACTTCTCAACCGTGGTCACGTCATCGTTAAATCTGAGTGATAACTCTGCAGGCACCAAGCGGTAAGTTCCTTTTTTAGACAAGATCAATAATCGGTCTTCACCCGCAAAGCTTCCTAAGAAGCGACCGCGGCCGTCCACGTTGAGACGCTTGACTATTTCGTCAAACCACACTTTTCTGGCTTCGAGAGTTGACTCGCCTTTTTCTTTGAGCTCGACTTTAGAGATCAAGTGCTTGGTAAATATGTTTCCTTTCACACCACGGCCTTTCACTTCCAACTCCGTAAAGTCAAAGTCTAACCTGAGTGAGCGCAACTTTGGACGCGGACGCAGCTTGGCTGTGATTACTTCACCCTCACCATTCGGATTGGCCGAGAAGTACAGTACACGGGAATTTTTTGTCCCTCTCGTCATGTCGTACTCTTTGTCTCTGGTTACTCCAGT
>CAYSDH010000047.1:0-12484 GCA_964429805.1 uncultured Flavobacteriales bacterium | reverse complement strand
ACATTAAATCGCTTGACATAGGCCTTCCCTCCTGGTCCATCTTGATACACCATGTGATAGACCGTGCGCTTATCATTCTTCTTAAACACAGCCGCATGCAAGAGGTCTTTTCCCACAAACTTTTTCGAGTCAATCTTCGTCACGATGAGTTTACCATCCTTGCGGAATACGATAATATCATCTATGTCAGAGCACTCTGATATAAACTGATCCTTTCTCAGACTCCAACCGATAAACCCTTCTGCATGATTGACATAGAGCTTCTTATTAGCCACTACCACTTTCGTAGCGACAATGTTATCGAAGGTTTTAATCTCAGTTTTCCGCTTTCTTTCTTTCCCGTACTTGCTCTTGAGATTTTTGTAATAGTCGATACAGTAGTCGACCAAGTTCTTGAGGTTGTGCTTGACTTCCTTCAAGTCCTTTTCTAGACGCTTGATGTAGTCGTTTGCCTTGTCTGAGTCAAACTTGGAAATTCTCTTAATCTTGATTTCCGTCAAACGCACAATGTCCTCTTCGGTCACTGCCCTCTTCAGGTTCTTGACAAATGGCTTGAGGCCTTTATCAATCGCAGCAATAACTCCCTCCCAAGTAGACTCTTTTTCAATCTTACGGTATATCTTGTTTTCGATAAAGATGCGCTCAAGACTCGCAAAATGCCAGCGCTCGTCTAGTTCAGATTTTTTAATCTCAAGCTCCAGCTTTAACAGTCCCTTGGTGTGGTCTACTGAGTGAGCCAAAATCTGAGAGACTCCTAAAAACTGAGGCTTGTCTTCTTCAATCACTCCACTGTTTGGAGAGATCGACACCTCACAGTCTGTAAACGCATAGAGTGCATCAATGCTCTTGTCAGGCGAGATTCCTGAAGGAAGATGCACTATTATCTCAGCGTTTTCTGCGGTGTTGTCTTCTATTTTTTTAACCTTGATTTTGCCTTTGTCATTGGCTTTCAGGATAGAGTCGATGAGACTACTCGTGGTGGTGCCAAACGGTATCTCATGAATCATTAGTGTCTTGTTATCCACCTGCTTGATGCGGGCTCTAACTCTTACTTTGCCTCCTCTTAACCCATCGTTGTAGTTAGAGAAGTCTGCCATACCGCCAAAAGGGAAGTCTGGATAGATGCTCTTTCTTTTTCCTTTTAGATGAGCGATGGCCGCGTCAATAATCTCATTAAAGTTGTGCGGCAAAATCTTACACGCCAGACCTACGGCAATCCCTTCTACTCCTTGCGCAAGAAGCAAGGGGAACTTAACGGGTAGCGTTTCTGGCTCTTTGTTTCGTCCGTCATACGAGAGTAACCAGTTGGTGGTCTTAGGGTTGAAAGCTACCTCTCTACCAAACTTACTGAGGCGTACCTCAATGTATCGTGGTGCCGCTGCGCGGTCACCGGTGAGTGTGTTTCCCCAGTTACCTTGGGTATCAAAGAGCAGATTTTTTTGACCTATCTGTACTAAGGCATCTCCAATAGAAGCATCACCGTGTGGGTGATACTTCATGGTGTTACCTATGACATTGGCAACTTTGTGAAATCGGCCGTCATCAAGTTCGTTGAGCGAGTGAAGTATTCTACGCTGTACGGGTTTTAGTCCATCATGCAAGTGAGGTACGGCTCGTTCTAGTATGACGTAAGAGGCATAATCTAGGAACCACTCATTGTACATTCCCGAGACCTTGATGACATTACTGTCTTCAACCGTCTCTTCTGGACTTTGTCCTTCTTGCTCCTCTCCCGTTGGTTCTTCTTCTATTCCTTCTGACATTATATTTGAGCTTCTTTCCAGGTATTAAACTCGCTACTCTCCATAAAATCTGAGCCAAAATCATGCATCATGAGGTCCCAAGATGTGATGTTAAAATTGCTCGTCAATGCATTAAATGACTTGATTACTGAGTCATAATCTTTTAAGCCTATGTGGGCCAATGCTTCTACAAAGTAGTAATCCGCAAACTTGGCATATCCAGCCTTTTTTAATTTGTCTAAATACTTTATTGACTCCGCATAGTTTTCCAAGTCAATAGACACCGAAGCCCTGTAATAATCTAAAAATGGATCACCTCCCAGTTTCGAGTCCATACGATCTAGGCACCTCATCGCTTCTGTGAATTCGCCATTTACCCAGTGTACATCGAGCGCCATCAACTCTGCGCCTACTACATTAGGAAACTTCTCATTGTAGGCTTGGAGCTTGGCCCCATATATACTGTCACCTTCCAAAGCGGCAATCTCAATGTCAAGCGAAGCCACAGCTTTAGACTTTTTCATGGCCTCATCGAGTGCATCATAAGCGGCTCTGGCCTCAGCGATGTCACCATTCTGAAGAAGCGAACGCACATCATTCGTAGCGTTTATCTTATCCAAGGCCTCATTTACTTCCTTGTCGCTGCCAAGCGCACCTGAGCTCAAGAAGAAATCTCTGAGGGTCTTTGACAAATTCTCACCGGTGTACATCACGTTCAGGTCAAGGGCCTTAGTCTTACCGTTAACTTCCACCATTTCAAAATCATGATAGTTGAGCCCTTCCGACCCGTACATTCTAAACAGGCATCGCTTCACTCCTTCTATCTCTCTGATCCGCACCATCTGGTAACCCACAATCGAGTCTGAACTCAAAATCACCTCATTGCCAATCTCTGACATGTTTGCGCGAATGCCTTTTTTCATGCCTTCTATATTGATGGCATTAGACATGTAGGTAGACAGGCCGAGACTCGACATATTGAAGATACGGTCAGTCATACCGTTTAAGTCCAAGGCTTCTGAAAATGCTTCTGGCCTTCTGTCATACATGCCGTTTTCTAATTCGGTGGCCCACTTCTCAACCGCCTCGTTACTCACGTTATAGTTGACTGGAGTTAGCGCAGATTCAGAACAAGAGAGCAGCACACATGCTGCAAAAAGTATGTATAGGGGTTTCATCATTCTGCTACTTCCAACTCTTCCAGGTCTTCTGTCTCATCATCTACTTCGTCCTTTTCTACTTTCAGGTTTTCGATGATAAACTTCTGTCTGTCTGGTGTGTTTTTACCCATGTAGAATTTGAGCATATCACCGAGCGCTACGTCTGAGCCAATGATGACCGGATCAATACGCATGTCGTCTCCAATAAAGAATTTAAACTCGTCTGGAGAAATCTCACCAAGACCCTTAAATCGAGTAATCTCTGCCTTGACACCGCACTTTTTTATTGCAGTCTTTTTCTCTTGATCAGAGTAGCAGTAAAAAGTCTCTTTCTTGTTTCGCACTCTAAACAGTGGCGTCTGCAGCACATAGAGATGATTGTTTTTAACCAGGTCTGGAAAAAACTGAATGAAGAATGTCATAAGCAAAAGCCTGATGTGCATACCATCAACATCGGCATCTGTGGCAATGACAATGCGGTTATAACGCAGCTGCTCTATTCCTTCCTCAATATTAAGTGCAGCCTGAATGAGGTTAAACTCTTCGTTTTCGTAGACCACTTTTTTTGTGAGCCCGTAAGAGTTGAGCGGCTTACCCTTTAAGCTAAATACTGCTTGCGTATTCACATCTCGCGTTTTAGTGATCGATCCACTGGCCGAGTCACCCTCCGTGATAAAGATGGTGGTCATGCTGCGTCTCTCATCTCCTTTTGCATCGTTGAGGTGCAGGCGGCAGTCTCTTAATTTTTTATTGTGAAGGTTGGCTTTCTTGGCTCTTTCTCTGGCCAGCTTTCTAATGCCCGCCATGTCCTTACGCTCGCGCTCACTTTGCTTGATTCTTTTCTCAAGCGACTCGGCCACGTCTGGATTCTTGTGCAGATAATTATCTAGTTTCTCTTTGATGAACTCTCCGATAAAGGCACGTATGGATTTCCCGCCTGGTTCTACTTCTGTTGACCCCAGCTTGGTCTTAGTTTGCGACTCAAAGACTGGCTCCATCACCTTGACCGCTACTGCCGCGACTATGGCGCTGCGGATGTCACTTGGCTCGTAGTTTTTTCCGTAAAAATCTTTAATGGTTTTTGCCACCGCTTCTCTAAAGGCACCTTGGTGTGTTCCACCTTGGGTGGTGTGCTGACCGTTGACAAATGAGTAGTACTCTTCACCATAAGAGTTGGTGTGAGTCAAAGCCACCTCTATGTCATCACCCACCAAGTGAACAATAGGATAAAGCGGCTCACCCGACATTTTGTCTTCAAGCAGATCAAAGAGTCCGTTTTTAGAGAAGTAACGCTTTCCATTAAACCAGATGCTGAGCCCCGTGTTGAGGTAGCAGTAGTTTTGTATCAACCTGACAATGTGGTCAGACTTAAACTGATAGGTTTTAAAAATTTCAGTGTCTGGTGTGAAGACCATTCTGGTCCCGTTTTCTTCATCAGACTTTTTCTGGCGCTCGTCTTTAAGCAGCACTCCGCGATTAAACTCTGCACGCTTGGTCTTTCCTTCTCTAAAACTCTCTACCAAAAAGTTGACCGAAAGTGCATTAACGGCCTTGGTTCCTACTCCGTTAAGTCCTACTGATTTCTTAAAGGCTTTGGAGTCATACTTACCACCGGTGTTAATCTTAGACACACAGTCTATGACTTTACCAAGTGGTATGCCTCGCCCATAATCTCTGACAGTGACTTCGCTCTCTTTGACGGTAATCTCAATCTTCTTTCCGTTACCCATCACAAACTCGTCAATCGAGTTATCAAGCACCTCTTTGATGAGTATGTAGATACCATCATCATAAGAGGCACCGTTGCCGAGTTTACCAATGTACATACCCGGACGCATACGAATATGCTCCTTCCAGTCTAGTGACCGTATATTATCTTCTGTATAATTCGATTTCGCCATATCGGAGTTCAAAATTGCTGAAGTGCACGCCCAACGGGGGATACAGACCAAAAATGAAGCTACTAAGTTATATGAAAAAAAAGCAGTAGAAACTTGTAGTCGCCAGTTTTTTCAACAATATCAGGCCTTTCACGAGTTTTTAGGCACAAAAAAGGGCGCTTGAAGCGCCCTTTGACAGAATTAAAGTCTGTTTTAAAGATTTGGAATGACCAACTCTTGACCAGGATGTATCACATCTGGACTTTTCAAAATGTCTCCATTCGCTTCAAAAATCTTAGGATATTTCATTGGGTCGCGGTAGTAGTGCTTGGCGATTAAGCTCAATGACTCTCCGCTCGCCACAGTGTGCTTGTGATAGTAAGCGTTGTTCGTAAACTTGATATCTGCTTCTATGTCAGAGGCATTTTCTCCACCTGCCTTCTTAATCTCGTCCCACATTTTGTCCTTCTCATAAGCAGTCTCACATGTACCACCTATTTTTATCATTCCAGGCTCTTCATTCACGTAACCGTCCTTCACTCCAAATTTTTCACCAAGCTCCAATACGGCTTGATATTTTGCTTTCAATGACATCTTTTATTCGTTTAAGATTGAATGGACAATATATGCATTAATTCGAATCGCCTTGAGCAAGGACGGCTCAACGCTTGACAAAGCGATGTGTCTGAGCATCAAGCTCTGGAAAAATTATGGTGTACACACCAGCATCCAAGTGCAGGTCAATAGGCGTAACGCCCTCTCCGGCAAGCACTCCTTGTTTTACCATAATACCTAGACCGTTGACTATAGTATAGGTCACATTGCGTAAACCTTCTGGCAGAACAACATGAAGACTTTCTGCCACAGGATTAGGATAAATATTCACTTCGCTTGAGGCAAAATACACCGTGCGAACGTCATACTCTTTTTCTGTTCCGTCAAAATCAACTTGATACAGCTTGTAATAGGTTAAACCAGAAGATGGCTCACTATCGCGATACGAATAGCTGAGTACTTGTGAACTATTACCCGCACCCTCCACTTCTGTAAGTGTGGACCAGTCAAATCCATCAGTAGATTTTTCTATTCTGAAATAGGCATTATTTAGCTCCGCGGCTGTGGCCCAGTATAACATGGCATCTTGGTTTTGAGCCTCTGCCTCAAAATAAAGAAGCTCTACTGGCAGCGGATCATTACCCACGCTGCCAAAAGTAAAATCGCTGAGAGAGGTAAGCCCCACTGTGCTGTGTGTGCCTGCTATAGCCGCAGATGCTCCGTTCCATGGGCTTACATTCTGCCACACACCATTTCCACCAGAAGGCGCTTTGAGGATGCGCAAATCATCAGGCAAGGAGACACTATCATCACTTCCTTCACTGGAGTAAGACAAGGTCACTTTTACAGAATCATGGCTAAACGGAATAGGCGAGGATACATTCCAGTAATGCACTCCTGAAATCTCTTGGATAATTTCTGGCCCAACTGGAAGCGCATTATTTAACTCTTGCGCTGGCGAATGAAAAAGCTCTACGCTGAAAGAATCTACCTGAAAACTCTGGTCAAAAACCTCGACCCACACTTGTCTAAACGCACCATCTTTTCCAACTGGAAAGGTCAAAACTTCATTGGCAGCGGTGGTTTTCACATGCACAGGTCCGTCTATATATGAGGATGGATTGCCTGCCATGTCGCTCGCACCGCCAGAGTGAGATGCGTTACCTACACTGCTCAATATGAGATTATGCACCTCACCAGTCACGCGATTACGTGTCACCAAGTCGCCAGAACTTAGGCTCAAGTCACCGGTGATGACGCAGCGCACTTGCCCCGGCCCTACCGACACGAAATGCACATCAGCATTGAGGTTGTTATTATCTAAGCCGTTATCGTTATCAATCTCCAAATTTTTGAATTGAATGGTGGCCTCAAATGTTTCTGAAGCATTGCCCTTTATTTCTTGTCGGCCAGTGCCGTTCATCACCACTTTGATCTCTCCATTATTATTGGTCGGAATAAATCTGCCGTAGTTTTCAAAGTCGCCTCGAATCTGAAGGTTGACCGTGCCTCCAAAAAACTCAGCCTTCAGGTCTGAAGAATTTCGGCCGATTTCAAAATCGTTGAAGACAAACGTACCTGCGTTGTTTGGACTAGACAGTCTGTATGTGTTGTGAATAATACAGTCTTCTCTGGTCGAGACATTGACTGACCCCGCATTATTGAAGTCCAAAATTCCATTGACCGTCATCTTGCCATACTGTAGTTCCATCTCTGCTGTGCCAGTTGACGGGCCCAGAAGTTGACTCCCATTGTAGACGGTGATATTTGAATAGCGGTTACGACTCCTATCTATCGGACTGGCCATCATCCTGGTGGTTCCGTCAATACTGAGATCGATTCTTCGACCATCAAAATCGCCTTCAAACGATACTTCAGGATTACAGTCTATGCGTCCGAAATTGTAAATCTTGCCAGCCGAGCCATCCATGATAATCTCCGCATCGATATTGCCCAAGACATTATTGGCAGGTAACAACGCAGAGCCTGTCCAAACCACCAAGTTGCGACTGATGGTTATGATGCTGTCAATCAAAACTCGATTGGCAATCTCTTGATTGTCGTAAGCATCATTTACCGGAATATTGTCATAGTTGTCGGGACTATTGTCATTTACTGTCAGATCATAAAGCACATCTCCTTTTAAAAAATGACCTCCAGTAAAAGGCTCTGAAAAATCTGCATGTCCAGTAAAACTGAGCGCTGCAAATGGGAATGTGGATGTTGTGTGATCTGTATTGACCACAGAATAATAATACGTGGGATACAGCGTATTGACCTCTCCTGCTCCACAGTTATTAGGCTCAATAGGGTTTTTTAATGGCACTTGGTCATAGGTACCATTCTCTCCGTCTCCGTTGTCAAAGACTTTATATCCAAACCAATTAAATGCGGGCGGACGACCATTGCCACTTGTGACCGTGTTCCAAGGAATAGCCATTTCTATAACCTGGTTTGGAGTGCTTCCAACGACTGTAAGGTTGACCATGCTTGGCGAAGACCAATTGCCAGTGCCATCGCTGTGGCGGTATTCTGCATAAGTATCAGAGGCATAGATGGCCAAATCTGCACGAATGGGTAAACGAAAATTGTTGCGACTGTAGTCTCCGTTCCACCCTACAGAGCCAAGATTTTGTTGACCTCCATTGACAGGAATAGTTGGATTGACATCGAGATAAATGACTGCACCTTCTGAAGGATTAGAACCAGAAATGGCGAGATATAGGTGTGACGCATCCCAAGTACAGTACCAAGTGCCCCCATTGGTGGATTGTTGATTGGTACCGTCTAAAGTTGAACCATACTCATTCGTCTCGATAATCCCGTTCGGAATTGGTGGGTTGGCTATGAATTGAGATCGAGTAGTCGAATGGATGGACAGAATAGCCGATAAAACAATAAAAAAACGCGTCAAACTGACCTAAATCAGCGCGCAATGTATGGAAATAACATGCTCCGCGCATGATACTTAGGGGTGAGAAGACAAAATTGTTTACAACTCGATTAGTGTCCGTAGAACTGAAATAGTCATCTCGGCACTCTGAATCGGCTAGAACCCACGTCAGACATTAAATCTGAAGTGCATCACGTCTCCGTCTTGCACCACATACTCTTTCCCTTCTACACCAAGTTTTCCAGCATCACGAACCGCTGATTCTGAGCCTAATGCTATAAAATCATCATACTTGATCACTTCGGCACGTATGAAGCCCTTTTCAAAATCAGTATGAATCACTCCGGCAGCTTGTGGCGCTTTTGTGCCTTTCTTAATGGTCCAAGCGCGCACCTCTTTGACTCCAGCAGTAAAGTATGTCTCTAATTCGAGTAAATCATAAGCCTTGGTGATGAGCCTGTTTACTCCAGCCTCAGTCAATCCGAGATCATCTAAAAATTCTTTTTTGTCTTCAAAGGTTTCCAACTCCGCAATGTCTGACTCAATGCCAACACCTAGCACCAGGACTTCGGCATGCTCATCAGCTACGGCAGCCTTTACTGCCTCCACGTGCGCATTGCCAGACACGACAGCAGACTCATCGACATTGCAGACATAGAGCACAGGCTTGTTAGTCAGTAACTGAAGGTCAGTCACCAGCTCCATTTCAGCCTCGTTAAGCTCTACTTCTCTTGCAGACCTTCCTGATTCCAATTTGGCAATGTAGCGCTCCAAGATATCGAGTCGTTTGGCCTGCGCCTTGTCACCCGCTTTGGCCGCACGCTGACAATTTTTCACATGTTTTTCTATTGACTCGAGGTCCTTCATCTGAAGCTCAAAGTCTATAATCTCTTTATCTCTCACCGGGTCAACTGACCCATCTACGTGCACCACATTGTCATCATCAAAGCATCTGAGCACGTGTATGATGGCGTTAGTCTCTCTGATATTTCCTAAAAACTGATTTCCCAATCCCTCTCCTTTGCTGGCCCCTTTGACCAGTCCAGCAATGTCGACTATCTCAATAGTTGTGGGATGTACTTTTTCAGGATTGACCAAATCAGCGAGCTTCGTAATCCGCTCATCAGGCACAGTGATCACGCCCACATTAGGCTCGATGGTGCAGAATGGAAAATTAGCCGCTTGGGCTTTCGCATTTGACAAGCAATTGAAGAGAGTTGACTTTCCGACATTTGGAAGTCCTACGATACCGCACTGTAGTGCCATGAAGACATGTTTTAAATGAGGCCGCAAATGTACATCTACTGAGTGTTGATTTTTCAAATCGAGGTCTGAATATGATAAGGCGCTCTCAAAGATGACTGACAAACAACTAACAAGAGACCTAGAGATTTCAACATGAGACTATCCTCGCTTCTCTATTCCTTTATTTTGCCCCTGACTTAGGAAAATAATGTCATGACAGAAGAACGTGTAATCAATCCAGAAACAAACAAGACAACGATGCCCAATAGTGATGAACTGAGACGAATAGCCTCTCAAGTGCGAAGAGATATAGTGAGAATGGTTCACGCTGTGCAATCAGGTCACCCGGGTGGTTCACTTGGATGTGCCGACTTTTTTGTGGCCATGTATAATGGTGTGATGAAGCATAACACTGAGTTTAGCATGGATGGTAAAGGAGAAGACATGTTCTTTCTTTCTAACGGACATATCTCACCCGTGTGGTACTCTACCCTTGCTCATTGCGGATACTTCCCTGTGGCAGAGTTAGCCACTTTTAGAAAACTCAACACCAGACTACAAGGTCACCCAGCTACTGAAGAAGGACTGCCAGGTATACGCATCGCTTCTGGCTCTCTCGGGCAAGGACTTTCTGCAGCGTGTGGTGTCGCACAGGCAAAAAAACTAGATGGTGACGATACTATGGTCTATGTGCTGCATGGTGATGGCGAGCTTCAGGAAGGACAGATTTGGGAAGCTGCAATGTATGCGGCTCACCAGAAAATAGACAACCTCATAGCCACTGTAGACTATAACGGTCGTCAGATTGATGGCGATGTGGATGATGTGCTTTCACTCGGGGATTTGAAAACGAAGTGGGAGTCGTTTGGCTGGACATGTTTGGAGATGGACGGACACGACTTTGATGACATCATGACCACCATGGAAAAGGCTAAGTCCGCTTCAGGAAAAGGCAAGCCAGTAGTCATCTTAATGCGCACCGAGATGGGGCAAGGTGTAGACTTTATGACGGGCACGCACAAGTGGCACGGCTCACCACCTAATGATGAGCAACTGGCCACTGCGCTGGGTCAGCTGGAAGAGACGCTTGGAGATTATTAGGGTTACTTATACAAGTATGAGGCAGTCGGGTAAATCCGTGTCAACCTTTTACTGAGTACTGTCCGTAATCCTCCGCGAGTGCATTCCTGCTTTCTTTTTCTTTCAAACTTAGGATTCGAAACTAAAGGCGAACGGGTGAACACAGAGTACTTCGCTGCAAGAACGGTTGGCTTGAGTGCCGCTATTCAAAACCGCATCGCAGATGCTAAGGATTCAATTACGCAGGATCACAGATCCAGCGAAGCGGGGATTGTCCTTTTCAAACTGGCCGATCTGATCGGTGCCATGCGCAAAGACCTCGGACTCTCTAACAAGGCGCTCGGTCGGAACCACAGAAAATTGCTCAGGAGTAGTATAACCGATATTGATAAGTTCTGACTCTGATTAAAAGGAAATTCTAGTTACTCAGGACAGTCGATTTCAAACCCCTCAAATGAGGAGACATATCGAAGATTCTTAGTACAGATATAATTGACCCTCTCTTCCCTAGTATAGAAACACTTTACAACATAAGTATCTCTCATCAAACTCGACTTGTACGAGTTCAATTCGAGATCGTCATAAATCATGAATGAAGCCCCGATATCTATGTCGCCTTTGTTTCTTTTCAACGAATAATTCATATAGGAAATGATTGCCAGACTGTGGCTTAATCTTTCTCTCTCTAACCCATAGGGCTCGCTTTTCCTACTTGAGATATACCGCTCTGCATCTATTTGGGCTAACATTATCACCAATGCTGCCAAGGCAAGGATAAGAATGATTCCTTTCTTCAAACTAATCATAATCTACTCTTGTAATTCCCATTTCGTTCCATTCCACTTATACGTCCCCCTCGCTTCGCAGGAGCTTTGCTCCTGCGATAAGAAATACAAAGGAGCTGCGCTCCGGTTTTGAATTATAGTCCGTTTGTCAATCATGAAACCTTCTTTAACATTACGTCTAATAGACAAGTTCTGACTCACAATCGCTCGGATCAATACTTGTATGTCCGAGAGAGCGGGGCTTTGTAGTTACCTGATGGACATTTGAAACCGCAACCATGCACATCGCACGGACTGCAAGTCCGCGCTAGCTCATTCATTTACCAGTCCGAGCGAGCGGATCCGAGATAGCGGGCTCCAAGTCCGAGATAGCGGGTCCGAGATAGCGGAGATTATAACATCATAATGTTACTAATTGGCAATGTCATTTCTTTCAAGATTAAAATTAAGCAGGTACTTTTTTTTGGAACAATCCGCCTTAAGTTTAATCCGTTCTAAGAGGTAGCCTGGTCTATAGACCTCGACTAAATATGAAGAGTCACAAGGTAGCCTGAAGTCAAAGTTTCGATTTGTGGAGATTCTCGATAGAGTTCTACCATCCGAAGTGTAAATTGTAACTTCATTTTTAATCAAAGAGCTTGAATCATAATACACAGTGACTTCAACGACTACTAACTCCTTCTGTTCAACTTTGAAAGCAGCACACTGGACAAACAGTACTAAAATAAAAACTTGAATACTGTTCAAGTAGAATACTCTATTTCGATAAATATTCATTGTCATCCATTTTAAGCCCTCTAAACACCTTTGTTTCAGTGCCGTCATCATTTTTATTAAAGAATGAAGGGAATTCCGGACTGTTATAATTTAATTCCCCAAGAACAGTTATTGCCGCAGCTTCAAAGTGGGTTTGACTTATATGATCTCGTTTTGCTCCTGCCAAATCATACATAATATCTCCAGGCATGTTTCGGTTGTCTTTAAATCCAATATTGTGAAAAACACCATGAAGCGCAGTTTGGCCAAATGGCGCAGCAACTGTACTCCCAGGATATTCAGCGGTTTCGAGGTGACCACGGTTTGGCATACAATCTGAGCAGACAAAATTATCCCCTTTTTCCACCCCTTCAATTGAGTATGGATC
>CAYSDH010000046.1:10343-26064 GCA_964429805.1 uncultured Flavobacteriales bacterium | reverse complement strand
AACACGGAGAGCACCAAAAAAACAAAGGCACTCAAAAAAAAGCGTTCGGCATTTTTAACTAGCCATGCAAAAATGGGCGCTGCTATGAGACAAAAGAAGATGGAATGCGTGAAGCCCCGATGCACTTCATTCTTGGTCAAATCGTCTAGAAAAAATCCACTGAGCACATCTAAATCTGGTATAGTACCTGCTACGGCACCCCACATCATGGCTTTGTTTCCTACTTTTTTTCCCAAGACTAACTCGCCAACTGCCGCACCGAGCACGATCTGTGTTAATGAATCCATTAATTGAGCTCCTTGAAAGGTTTTCTGATTTCGAATTCTGTCTCCTTAACAGAAGACATTAATGGCCCAATGAGCTTATTGGCAATAGCGCTGCGATGTTTAGTATAAAGCATCATGGACACCGGTGTGGCGCCAAATGAACTTTTGGCTTGCTCTGCCGTACGACCAAAGTTGATTTGTTTGAGCTTATTCTTTATTGCAAAATCCACTATGTCGATAAGCATGCGCTGATAGGTCATGTGTTCTCCATTGAGCTCGTAATCTATGCCCACGTAGTGCACATCTAACACATCATCGTCCATGATAAATGCAGAATTAAACCCAACCAGTTTATCATCAATGAATAGACCGTGGAACATGAGTTTATCTCCGAGTACTTCTTTCCACTGAGAATACACGGCCATTTCTAAGCGGCCAAAAATAAAGGGCGAATGCTTCAGCACAGATTCAAAGAGCACATCCATTTCTTTTTCATAGCCCGCAATTTCATCTGCATCAAGCGCTCTGATGTCAATGGATGCTGACTTTTTCAAGATAGACTTGATACGTGTTCTCGACTTTGAAGTAAGCGCTGACATGTACTCATCCATATTACTCCACTCTGGCCTCACGTCCATCACCATGTTGACATCCATCGGGAACTTATGAAACTTCTTATCTGTCAAGATTTTTGCATCTTCAAATTGATGCGGCCAAAACTCTTTAAACAAGACGATGGACACTTTGGTGTCTAAACGTCCTCCATGCTTCAACCTCTCCATAGTCGACTCAATGGCCAAAATGGCTTCTGACTCTTTAACCTTGTCGGTGCAGAAGTAACCGTTGTCACCACAGTGAAACACGTTGCCACACACTAAGCTGCGAAGCTTCATCTCTTTAACTATACGAGCACCAAGCCCTGCTCCCATTTTAGCGACCGCATCTCTATACTTACTACCATTATCAATAAGGTCAACTACTTGAAAATAGGCTATGCCGAGCGGCTCATAATTGTCACAGTAATACGTGACATAGCGAAACTCCATACTCCCGGTCATTTCTTTTTCAAGAACGCGGAGGTAGTCAAACTGAAGGTATAGCCCGCCTTGCTGAGCAAGCGGGTCCCAGTCTTCTCTCTTCACTAAGTGAATGGAATCATGAATTACCAAATGTATGTGTGGCGAATCCGAGCACGCAGAAGGGCCATTTGGAAAATCAATGTGTTCTGTCATTATCTACTTACTACAAAAGGTTTTGTCACCATCTTATTATCTACTTCAAGTCGAATCGTGTATGAGCCAATAGCCAGTGAAGAAGTGTTCAATCGCTTGCTCTTTTGCGTCATTCTGCCCGACATAATTAATTGGCCACTAGCACTAATTACTGAATAGACGGCATTCGACTGAGGGCTCTCTGGCATCTGCAATATCAGAAAGTCAGCGCTGGGATTTGGGTAAAGTTCGATGGATGGTTCTCTATCAGTTTCAACGGTAGAGACTACCTGATCGATTTGGGCAGAAAAGACTCCACCACCGTGGCTTCCGGCAATCACCATGTTATCTGTCACTCTAGAGTCTACGTAACTAAACACATTATTACCTAAGAGATCGGGAGCTGCACGATACCAATTAGTCTGCAGGCCATTTATGTCATTTGTGGTAAAGAGGCCAATACTGGTCCCCACAAAATACTGGTAATCGCCACTAGGCAGCGGATGTATTCTGGCCCAGCGACATGACGGTCCATTTCCAACTCCACTTGAGTTTTGCTCTAGGTTACCGGCCACTTTCTCCCAGTTTAGCCCCGCATCTTCTGTCATCCAGAGGCTGTAGACGCCATAGTTTGTAAACACGACCATGGCTCTGTCATCATTGAGCGGATCGACTGCGATGCAATCTACATGGGCATTGGGAAATTGAGAAAAAGTGATATCCACCAAGGGCGAATTGATGTCGCTGGCATCATCCACTCTGTACACAGATCTGCTCGATGTACCAAGATAGACTCGGTTAGCGGCACCTTCAGTGGCACTAATGGCGGTGAGTACTTGCCCCGCGTCTAGTGAGTCAGCCAAGGTAAACCAGCCATCATCATACGTGTCGTAATTTAATTCGTTGGGCACCGCAATGCTCGACACGGTGTTGTTGACCTGCAGTTTATTACCGTATGGCAAATAAAGCAAATCATCATCATTTGGGTCGAGTGCATATGGATGGATAAACTCATAGGGCTCATCATCTACATCAGGGTCGATGCGTTTTTGCCCGATGACAGTACCGTTGTCATCCACATTCATTTTAAATATTCTACCGTTTTGAATTGACATGAGAATGAAATCGCCAGCGCTCGAAAAGGCAGAGTAACATCCATCTCCATTTAAGGGCAAAGTCCATGGCGCCTCAGGGTCTGCGCTATTGACAAAGAAATTTCCATTGTCTTGAAAACCGGCTACTATTTTTTGGTCTGTCGTGTTCTTGTCTACTGCAAGGCCATATACCTGTGTGGTGAGGTAGCCATTATTTAGTGATGTCCATTCTACGGTGTCTTGCAAGCAATTGTCGGTTCGATATATTCCACCGTCATTATAATTAATCAGCACATTGGCGTCAGAGGCTAAAAAGCCAAATCCATGAATGTCTGGGTGATGATTATCATAGATTTTAAATTCTGGAAAATCAGAACCGATACCATACCCACCAATCTGCATTGTGTTGGAGTTAGACGTAAATCCGTCTGTGCTACGGTATAGATTAGTCCCTCCTATAAACACCGTGCTCGGATCGTCAGGTTTTATGGCGATGCAGAGGTCGTAACCAGACTGCGCATAAAAGTCATCAAAAGGTCCGTTACCATCAGGCAGATTGGCACTGAGGTCTTGCCATTGGCCACCGGCTTCACTCCCATCACCACTGATGTAAGTGTAGTCCCATAGTCCGTAATACTGCACACCTCCGTTAAAAAACTCTCCTTCAAATCCACTGAGCGTGTCAACGTTGGCGCAGAGAAACATGAGGTGATTTGAGTCAGACGGGTCTTCGGCCATGACTATTCTGCTGTAGGCTGTATGAAAATTGTCGGGGAGTATATTGACAAAATTGACACCATCAACTGAGCGGTGTATTCCTCCATTTGGACCAAGTCCGAAAGAGATAATCTCGGTCTCTCTGCTACAGGCAGCATAGACCACACCCGCATCATTGACATGCACATCTGTGAAGTATGATGTGCCTGAGGCGTTATCAGAGTCGAGCACGGTTTGAAATGATGCCCCATCATTGATGCTTCTTCTGATGTTGCCGTAAGTGGCGGCATAAATCTCTGTGGTATCTTGGTTGCTCGGGTCAATGGCAATATTCCATATCCCCTGCCAGGTTGAAGTAAACTGAGGCCCTGCGGTAAATGAACCTGGCAGCGATTCCCAAGTCGCGCCATTATCTGAGGTTTTATAGATTCCTGCTCCAGTGTAAAATGCGCCTGGGCCACCTTGCGAAGCGCCAAATAACTCGCCAGTGCCGTAATACCAGTCTTGCTCATGTCCATCTCTAGGGTCTTGAATCAGACATGTAACCGCCAGATTAGAAGTGTTAGAACTGACCTTCTCCCAGCTTTCTCCGGCATCAGTACTTCTCCAAACTCCTCCACTTGCAGCGCCCGCCATGAGTATGTTTTCATCAGTGCGGTCCATCACCACGGCTCTTGTTCTACCTCCGACATTAAAGGGGCCTCTAGACTCCCAGGCTGTGTTGGTCAAGTTCTTTTGTTGAACGGACTCCAACTCATTTAAAAATTGGAGTTCACGCTCTCTCATATTTACAGGCACCTTGCCCGTGCTGGGGTCTTGGAGCATGGTACGCTCTTCATTCATTCGCGCAAACCTGTCGCTTTTTGTACTAATAGTTTGCCCTGTGTGTGTGTCTTGAAGAGTTGTCGCTGTGTCACTGCGCTTGGTGCTGCATGACACAAGCAGAGTGAGAAACAAAATGAGTACTGGAGTAGATGATTTCATATACGACACGGTTATTTTGCTTAATGATACGTCAATTAGATGGTCTCTAAAAATGAAAAAAGAGCTCGATTGTGCATCGAGCTCTAAGTGATTGGTCTAGAAAAAATTTATACGCTATGAAAGAACAATCACTTTTTTTGATTCAAATTCAAATTAATCTCAAGTTGCACCTCATTACTGATGACTTTGTCTCCGGGCTTTTGAAAAGACACTCCGTACTTCGTCCTGTCGAAACCTAAAAAACCTTTGGCCGACATTCCATTGTCAGTCTTTGAAAGCGTGACATCTTGAATCTCTACTTCATTCGTTTTTCCTCTGACAGTGAGTTTTGACTTACCACCTGGGCCAATGTTAATCGATGCCGTAGGATGATTAGCAACATCAAAGAAGTCTGGTGATGACAAATGTCCAATCAACCCTTCTTTCGGACTTTCTGCAGAGTAATTAGCATCTGTAGGAGTCATGGTTGCCATATCTACAGTCACATTTCCGCCTACGATTTCATTTCCTTTGAAATCTAAGTGCCCACTTGTGATGTTGACCGTTCCTGAGTGGTCATAGACACCAAGAAGGCTTCCTGTCCAATTCACGGTACTACTACTCTCATCAATGACGTATGTCGACAATTCTGTTGAGGCCGCTTTTTTAGCGTCTTCCTTTGCCTGAGTGGCTTTAGCTGCGCTAGTCTCTTTGGCTGCAGTGTCTGCACCACATGAGAACAGGACAAGTGAAAATGCTACTAAACTTAGTTTACTCAGTGTTTTCATATTAAAATTCATTGTATTGATTAGTGAGTATGTACGTTGATGTTAAGGTTGAAGTCATCATATATCATGTTGTCTCCAAGTCCATCAAAGAAGCTCCCTGAGCCATACTTCACATCATATAATGTTCTGTTTACCACAAGTTCGGCTTTGGCAGTTGTGTGACCGTTGTGACTGCTCACTTGGCTTCTAAACTCAATAGGGTTTGACTTTCCTTTGATAGTCAAGTCACCTTTAATCATATACTGGCCATCACCTTTGTGCTCAACCATAGTCGATGAAAAACTGGCTACAGGGTGACTCTCCACTCCAAAGAAATCATCTGACTTTAAGTGTCCCTCTAACTTTCCTGCTTTGTCGCCTTCGAGATCTGTACACTTAATACTTGTCATATCGACTTCAAAATTTGCAGCAGTTAGGACTCCGCTTTTGTCAAACTTCATGTCCACAGATTTAAAGTCGATGGTACCAGAGTGCTGGCCAGTTACTTTTTTACCTACCCATGTGATGCTTGACCCATGTCCAGCTGCGTCAGCTGTTTTTCCTTTTGTAAATGACATTCCAGCCATTCCGATAATGGCCGCAGCCATTGTCATTGCAATTACATTTTTCATTTTTCTGTTGTCTTAAGTTATTAAAGCTTGTTGTGCGACCCGTCACAGTATGGCGGGTTGCTCGTTTGTTTGCATTGGCAAATTGCCTTGGTCGCTGACTCGGCAGCGTTGAAAACCAACGGATTAAATTCTGAGCCTTTGTGCGCTCCATTGCACCAAGGCTGCCCATCAGATTTACCACATGTGCAGTATGCGTAAGTCTTGCCTTCTTCCATGTCACACATGGCGGGACTTTTAGTATGTATGTGAGGTTGTGCCATAATTAGTTCATCTTTTTAAGTTGTACTGCCAGTTTCTCAGCTTCTTTCACTGAAAAACTGCTGCTATAAAAATTGTCCAGCTCTTTTATTGAATCTTTCTCAACACCCTTGAGTACTTTAAGTCCGTTCTTGGAGATACTGACATTCATCTTACGTCTGTTACCAGGACATATCTCTCTTATTACAAGCTCTTTAACTACCAATCTATCTAGCAGTCTACTCACATCGGCATTGGAGAAAAACACGCGTTCTTTGATTTCACCAACACCCAGCATCTCTGGTTGAGCTCCTCTCAGAATGCGCAAAATGTTGTACTGAACCATGGTCAGTGCGTGACCTTTTAAAATCTGAGACATCTTGAGATTGACACGGTCAGCTGCACGAAGCACCTCTACCACCATCAATTCATGCTCCACAGATTTTTCTTTTTTCATCAATACAAATGTATAACATTATATCGTAACAACATTATTTGTTATCAACATATATCAGAACCTGATTGTTGTACTCCTATTTAAGAAGAAATCAAACGTTTCCTTTCTCGCTAAGTAAAATGGCCACAGACTTAGTGGATTCAAATTGAGCAAACACAATGACCATCATGACGGTAATGGGCACAGATAGTATCATACCCACTACTCCCCAAAGGCTTCCCCACAGAGTTAATGAGAGTAGCACAACTAAGGGAGATACGTTGAGTGAATTTCCCATCAACTTGGGCTCAAGCAGATTGCCTACGAGCACCTGAACAATCCCAACCAAAACAAGGACCAACACTGCTGGGCGCATGGAGTCAAACTGAAGCAAGGCAATCAGTGCTGGAAAAACTGTTCCTATTAACGAGCCCACCGTTGGTATGTAGTTGAGCAGAAAAATGAGGAAGGCCCAGAAAAAAGCGAAATCAATACCGATAATCCAGAGTATTAGATAACTGGCTAATCCAGTAATGAAACTCACCAGGGTCTTGAGGCTGAGATAGTTACTCATGGACTTGTTTACCCGAGCCAAAATGCGGCTAGTAGACTCATACTCTTCGTTACCAGAGAAAATGGCTTTGAGCTTTGGTCTAAACAGTGACTCTTCCATCAGGAGGAAAACTACATAAATGAGGATCATAAATGTGTTGCCGAACAAATTGGTAAGCGTGTCGAGCACATTAGTAATCAGACCTTGAAAGTTCAACTCTCCTCCCCTGTTTTTTAACTCAGCCCCAATATTAATATTCCAACGGGCATTCGCTGCGTCTTCCCACTCCAACACCCTCTCCTGGTAATCCGGTAAGGCATCTTTTATCTCGGCAATGTTGGCAGAAAGCATTGACACAATTAGACTCAACACGCCAAACATGAGCACAAAAGAGAACAAGCTACGCAACCACGTGGGCAGTGGTTTTCCTTTGATTTTGAGCTTGCCAAAAAAACGATTGACTTCTTTAATCAGAAACCAGATGAGTAGAGCCAAAACAAAGGGCATCAACATGTCCTTTAATTCAAATAAAATAAAGACGATGCCTACTACAATTACTAGAATTCCCGCCAGTCGATTTACATTCATGATGAGACTTTAGATTAGTGCATTCGCTTATAAAACACAAAAGAACCTATGAGAAGTACCAGAGCGACAATGGCTCCTAACCACTCTCCGTCTTGAATCATGAAGTGAGCGAAAAAGGCCAAGATGAATTCGAAAAAGAAACCTGCATACGCCAAGTGCTTCAGAAAAGAAGACACATTAGAAATGATGGCCACTATACCGAGAACCTTTGCTATGGCCAGTGGATAGATAATGTATAAGGGATAACCAAAGGATGTAAACAGTCCAGCTATATAGTCATAATCAGCAAAATACTTAAAAGCCGAAGCCAGCATCATTAAGCTCAATAAGCCAGTGCATATCCAGTAAATTATTTTGTCTCTCTTCATTCCATCGAATTTGCCTAAAAATAGCCAGAGAAACAGTCCCACACGAACTAGTTGACAGTATTTATGAATTCATATTAAAGATGAGTGCTTATCTCTTCCAGATAAGTTCAGGAATGTCAGCCTCAGGACTTAATATTCCAGTGTCCTTTAAAGTAAACACCACATTTTCAAGCACACGATCACTCACCCAACTATCATGGCTCCACTCTGTCGAGTAAAACCATCGGGCCACGTCTTCCTTCTTCTGTTCATACCTCTCAGACACCATATCAATGGCAATGGGGCTTCTCATAAACTGTGCACTCGTAAACTGTATAACGCGCAGCACAGACTGAATAGCTTCAGGTTTTTCAAGAATCGCCTTGTCGGTAGCTGCCAAGACAAAACATGGCCAGGGCGTGATAAACTCTCCTAGTCTTCTCAACTTACCACTATCTACATATGGCTTGGTGGTAAACTTCTCCCAGTAAAACACGTCACTTTGAAAAGCAGAAAGCGAACTAAGTGCGCCTTCTAGATTTCTAATCAATTCATACTGATCATCTCTGATGACTTTGCCTTTATTTTTGGCATCGACCTGCGGCATGAGGTGAGATCCAGAACCAAATCGACTGATGGCAAAGCGTCTGCCAAATACCTCGTCATAATGTTGTATGTCATTGTCGGCACCAGTATGTACGCCCCAGATCAGTGGCGAGTCAATGTACTGAGAGATAATCTTGCACTTCACTCCATTGACCATGGCCTTGACCACACCTTCTGTAAGCAGCACGCAGATATCTACTTCTTCTTTTTCAAGGGCCTTAATCATCTGACCTGTGCCACCTCTATATGTGGTCCAGTCTACAAAAACACCTTTCTTTTTAAACTGGTCTTCTTCCATGGCCAAGTGCCAGGGCAGGTTGAAATGCTCTGGAACTCCTCCTATTCTAATGTTAGTCAACGCTGATGATTCCATGCGGATGCTGCAAATTGTTAATGTGATTGTATGCTGTCTTAGTCTTTAAGAGTTCTGTCCATACACGTACTCCTCTCCTTTTGGAAGCGACATGAATAGTTCTTTAATTTCTTGAGGTGGTAGTGTGAGCTTTCGCGCTCTGATATCCATCCACGCACCATGCACGGTGATTTGCGCGGCCTTCACTCCTTTTTGATTGAACACTTCGTGGTGCATCACCCATTTGCCACCATCATCAGTCATCTCTCCAGCCAGAATATTATAGGTGATGAGCTCTGAGGGATGAATCTCTTTTATAAATGTGCAAGACTCTTTAAACAAAATTGGCCCTATGCCCAGTTTGGCTATGGACTGCATGGAAAACCCTGACTCGTTTAAATAACACACCCGCATATGCGCGGCATAGTCATAATAACTGCTGTGAATCATGTGTCTGTTCATGTCCACATCTGCCCATCTTACTGTAAACTGTTTCTCAAAAGTTTTGGCCACTCTCCTAGTATTTCAGACGAAAGTAAGTGTTTCATGAACTTGGGTGTTCACATTTGACCTCCTCTTTCGATAGATAAGTGAAAAGGATAATACCGAGCGTGAGTGAGATTAAAATTGAGAGGAAGATTTGCAATTGGCAGTGCTTTTATTTAGTATTGAAATAACCGATTATTCGATATTAAGTGGAATCCCGAAAGAGGCAAAAATCGCCTTCGGAAGAAGACGATAATGTTAGATCTCTGAGTAAGGAGACTCTAAAGCAACTCTATGCCGACAACTTTCCATCGGTAGCTCAATACATCACTCACAACAGTGGCTCGCAAGAGCAGGCAAAAGACATTTTTCAAGAAGCGCTGATAGCCGCGTGGCTCAATGTTTCTGGAGGACGGTACACTGGACGTGTTGCATCCTTAGGTGGATATATATTCACTATTGCAAAACACAAGTGGTTGGACAAGCTTAAATCAAAATCGCATCGAAGCACCATGAGATTGGTCAGCGAAGAGGTCGAAGAAGAAGTTATTGAAGATTTAGATTCTCTCAATGATAACATCGACTATCTGAATAAACTCTATGCCCAACTAGACGAAAAGTGTCAGCACATGCTCAAGAAATTTTATTTCGACAAAATGAGCCTTCGTGATATTGCTGTGGAAATGGGTGTTGAAGAAGCTAGCCTCAGAACCATGAAATACCGCTGTATGATGAAACTAAGAAAGATGCATCTTTCAAATAAGGAGAATCAGAACGATGAGCGATAAGAACAATTTGAACGAATCTTTTCTTGAAGAGATAGAGCAGTATCTGCTCAACGCGATGAGTGATGAAGACCGTGCGCTTTTTGAAGCCAAAATAGCGGCTACTCCAGAACTCTATAAGGAGGTTGAAATTCATAAAGACCTCCTCAAGTCTGTGCAAGTAGGCGCTATGAAGTCGGAGCTGGAGACGATGCACACGGAGATTTTTCCTGAAGAGCAAGACTCTAAAAAGACTAGCCCTATCTGGAAGTGGAGCATTGCGGCAGGTGTGGCGGCACTCTTAGGTTTGAGTTTGTTTGTAGGTCTAGGTAAAAGTCAATCGGATCAGTTATTTACAGAACACATGACAACTGACCCTGGGCTGCCTGTGCTCATGAGTGCTTATGATTCATATGAATTTTACAGCGCAATGGTTCACTACAAACAGGGAGACTATGAACGTGCGCTGAGTGAATGGCAGCGACTTCGAAAATTTGCACCACCAAGTGACACCTTAAATTACTACATAGGAAGTGCTTTTTTTAATGTAGGTGATTTTGAAAACGCGGTCAATGAATTTAGACCACTCAGTCTGGATGGTCAAGGAGAAATAGAGGCGAAAAGCATGTGGTACCTCGCGCTCTCTTACCTGAAAACTGGGCAGACAGATGAGCTGTTGTCACTGAAGCCGATACCTGGATCATTGTATGAAGCGAAGATTATTGAGATTCAGACTCAATTGAATAAATGACTATGAGTAGTTGGTGTAAGGACTCGTTTCAGAAGGCAGTTAGTTTAAACTTCGGCAAGACAGTGACCAAACTTCTGACCTTGTCAATAATTAGTCTAAGCACTCTCCTAGCACACGGGCAGTCACAACCGGCAGGGGTCACAGAGATCATGGCGCTCATGTCTCAAGACAACATTCTGGAAGCAAGAAGCAAGACAGAATTTCAGATTACAAAATTCAAAAAAGCAAAGCAGCTAGATTCGCTGCCGGCCTATATATATGTACTCGGTCAAATAGAACTCCGAGAAAATGACGAAGACTCTACCACAGAAAGTGATGCCCTGTATGATGTCCTTGATGCCGCGCTAAGCCAACCGATTTCAAGATTTGAAATGGCCGTGGCCAAAGTCAAACTTCTCATTGACAAAGGTGCAATCGCTGATGCGCAAAGCCTTTCTCAGGAAGCCTTATCAAACGCACAACAAGCGGCTGACATTCCAGCTCAAGTAACCGCCTTGTATTATATGGCTGACTGCTGTCTGAAGACCGGTCAGATAGTCTGTATGGAAGACAACTCACGAGCGGCTCTGAGCTTGATGAAAGGACAGCCAGAAACAGAATTTCCAATTAGTCCACGAGTGCTCAATCTGATGGCAGCAACCATGTACTATTCTTCAAAACCTGACAGTGCTATTTATTACTGGAACGCTGCGCTCGACCAAGTGGAACTGATGCCGGACTTACCGGAAAACAAGCTCTATCTGCCTGCCATTTTAAAAGGCAACCTGTCATTAATCTTTAGAAATATAGGAGAGTTTGCCGTGGCCATGAAGATGCTGGAAGAGTCCATGGCACTTCAGCAGCAGTTCATTTCTGAGACAAAGAACCACCCTTTTGATCGCAGGGTCAGAAAGGCCATCGTGCTGGTCTATAATAATCTGGCAGGAATTTATAGCGATGTAGGAGACTTGCGCCAAGCCAAGGCCATTGCCGCAATGGAATATAAGTACGCCAAAAAACACCTCTTGCCTTGCAGTCAGGAATACTCTTCGGCCATACTCACATTGGCAGATAACTACTCTTTCAGTCACGACCTAGACAAGGCCAAGTTGTATCTCCAAGAAGTCGATCAAGTCAATAACGACTGTCCCGATAAAAACCTCAACACACTGGCACATATACAAAGCAGCCTAGGTTCGCTGCACTACCAGTCAGGTAATATAGAGTCATCCATCAAGGCCTACCAGCGCGCTGATAGTCTGTACAACCTTTCTTTTCCGGGAGAATATAATTGGAACCGATTTTATGTGGCCATGAACCTCTCAATCATGCTATCAGAAGGAGGACGCAAGGATGAGTCAATAAAACTAGCCACTGATTTGTATAATCATTTCAACAATTCGGAAGATGGCAATGAGTATTTCGCCAGCTCACTGCTGCTCACTCTCAGTCGTGTCACTCTAGATCAAGGCGAGCCAGCACAGTCGATCGAGTGGGCCGAAAAAGGCTTAATGGCCTATACTGAACAGTCAGAAAACGAAGAAACTGTCTTTAGTGCGAGCTATGAATTTGAACGCTCTAAACTCATCATGCTGAAGACCATGGCGAAGTATGAACTTGGCGACAAGACGGACATCGATTTCCTAAAAGAATTAGTGGATGATATGCAGCAGTGCATGCGCGTGTTGGAAAAGAGAAAATCAATCATGAACTCAAGTGAGAGCGTCAATGACCTCATGGAGCAAAATCTAGAGGTATTTGAATTTGTGAAAAAGCTCTATTTGGATCTTTACACATTGACAGAAGACCCTATGTATGTAGATAAGTTGGTTGCGCTCCATGAGTCTGCATTGTACGGCCGCATACGCTCTAGACTCAACACCAAGGCCACATTTTCTTTTGCTGGCGTGCCATCGAGCGTGATGAAAAGAGAGCATCATTTAAGAAGAGTGATGAACTTAAATCTGAATGAAGAGAACATTTTAGATTTCAATCAACACGCCAAAGAGTGGCGATCATTCCTTGACTCGGTGCGCGTGTCTTATCCAGAATATTATGAGATGCGCTATGCGAAGATTGAGAAACCCATGAGCAGCATAGTCAATGATTTGCCAGAGCAGACCACTGTGATTCGTTACATGATTTTAGATGAAAAAGTTTATGCATTTGTAATCACTGAGCAAAGTCAAAAACTGGTAGAGCTCAGCTTTGATATTGAGTCCAAAAAGATTGATGAGCTCAATCAGCAATTGTTCGATACCGAGCATTCGGCCAAGCTGCTAATTGAACTGTACCAAGAACTCTGGGCCCCGATCGAGAATTTTGTTCAAACAGAGAATGTCGTCATCATACCTGACGGCCTGTTATATAATCTTGGATTTGAAAGTTTGATTTCTGCCCCTTCAACAGACGCGCAGAACCCCTGGAAGAATGCGCTTCTTTTCAAGCACTTCATCTCCTACAACTTCAGTTTATTCTTACTCTCTGATGTGAGTGATGATGCAGAGTCTTACGGCAACTTGGCGTCTTTCGTGCCCGAGTTCAATGAAGAGATGAAAAACTCCTATCTGAGTGCGCAACAAGATTCTAGTAAACTAGATGAAGATTATCTCAAGTTGATTCCGCAACCTTTTGCCCGCTCACTGGCCGAAGAACTTGCTGGCCGATCCAAAGGAGACAGCTATCTCAACACGATGTGTACCGAACAAAATTTTGTTACACATGCCGGAGGAAACAAAGTGATTTTCATTGGTACCCATGCCGAGTCTGACAATGTGAGCCCAGAAATGTCTCGTTTCATTTTTGCAAAAAGCCCTACTAGTCAGGACAACTCGCTGTACAGTTATGAAATCTACAACTGCAACTTAAGCAGTGATTTGGCCATTCTCACTGCTTGCGAAACATCCAAGCCTACCTATCAACCTGGTGAAGGGATGGTCTCGCTTGCTCATGCTTTTAATTATGCGGGAAGCAAGAGTCTACTGACCAGCTTGTGGAAGATCGATGAGCAGACCAGTATCGATCAAGTCGAGTCTTTCTATTCTCTTCTCGAAAAAGGTTATCCCAAAGATCAGGCCTTGGCAATGGCTAAAAGAGAGTTCATTCAAAACGGTTCTTCTGCGCAAACTGCTCCCGGCTATTGGTCGGGGATGGTCATGTTGGGCGACACATCGCCCATCGATCTCGACACCTCCCTTCCTTGGATGAAGATCGCACTAGGTCTGCTCGGACTATTATTCTTTGTCTTTGTAGCAAAGAGACTTCGTCTTTTTTAAGTCTCGCCTGACCAGTTGCATTGACTTGGATAGCTGATTCGTTTTTTCTGTAGAGTCTAGATTCTCGGGTACTCGCACAAGGCACGAGATAAGCGCGCTATGCTGTTCAAACCAAGAGTGGATTCTTGTTCGTTAATGCGCCTATTTGACCGATTCCAGAGATGAACTCATTCTGAAGGCATCATCACTTTAAGAGTCGGAAAAAAGAAAACAGACATTCCCTGTTCACATTCTTCTATCGGTTTCGATAAACAGATAGAAAGGGTAGAGGAACGTTTCCAAACCCGCCATCAATTCATTTAAAATCAACAACAATGAAACATTCTACCACGAAGCTATGCCTGGTGATATTCCTGTTCTGCGCTTCCTTTTTTAACCCCATATCGGCACAAGATGTCGAGCCTAATAACTCGATTGCTACGGCCTCTGACATGACGCTCAACGGCACATTGAATGGGACGATGGTCTCTGGTCCGCCTGCCGATGCCAGTGACTACTTTGAACTCGACATAGACCAGAATGGTGATATGAACTTCCAGCTGAGTATAACCGGAAGCCTATCGGCTCGGCTGGTATTTTATCGGGAAAGCGGAACCTTCATAAGTCAGAGTGCTCTTGCCAATTCCACTTCTCCTGTTGACTATGACTTGCCTTGTCAAGGAGATCAAATTTTATATGTCCGTGTATCTCGGAGCAGTGGTGATGGCAGCTATGTACTTTCAAATGCCTTGAGCACGCCTACATATTCAGAAGATAGTGAGCCGAACAACACACAAGCGACCACCTTGAGTTTTGTCGAAGATGGACAAACATTCACCGGTCATCTGGGCTATGCAGACCCAACGATTGACGCGCTAGACTATTTTGGACTCGTGCTTCCTGATGACGGAAACATCACCGTGTCGGGCGTTTTTGATTCTACACTGACAGGTAGTCTGTTGTTCTATTACAAGAATGGACAGTTCTTAAATCAAACTACGGTTACTACTGGAGAAATAGAACTCTCTCGTTCATGCTTGGCGCAGGACACTGTGTATCTGCGTGTTCAGCGTTCCACAGGTTGTGGATCATACTCTCTGGTCTTTAACACGGATACCCCACCTCCTCATGACCAAGACCTGGAACCGAATAATACCATACCTACTGCCAATGCCTTCATTGAAGATGGAGAAACCGTTGAGGGTCGCATGGGGTATGTCGGTGTTGGTATTTCAGACGCGACAGATTACTACGGACTCGTGCTTCCTGATGATGGGAACATCACAGTCTCGGGAGTCTTTGACTCGACCATGACAGGTAGTCTGTTATTCTATTACAAGAGTGGACAGTTCTTAAATCAAACTACGGTTACTACCGGAGAAGTAGAACTCTCTCGTTCATGCTTGGCGCAGGATACTGTGTATGTGCGTGTATCGCTTTCCACAGGTTGTGGATCATACTCTCTGGTCTTTAACACGGATACTCCTCCACCTCATGACCAAGACATTGAGCCGAACAATACCATACCTGCTGCCAATGCCTTCATTGAAGATGGAGAAACCATTGAGGGGCGCATGGGGTATGTTGGCGCTAGTATTTCAGACGCGACAGATTACTACGGATTACTGCTTCCTGATGATGGGAACATCACAGTCTCAGGAGTCTTTGATTCGACCATGACAGGTAGTCTGTTATTCTATTACAAGAGTGGACAGTTC
>CAYSDH010000046.1:2006-10243 GCA_964429805.1 uncultured Flavobacteriales bacterium | reverse complement strand
GTCTGTTATTCTATTACAAGAGTGGACAGTTCTTAAATCAAACTACGGTTACTACTGGAGAAGTAGAACTCTCTCGTTCATGCTTAGCGCAGGATACTGTCTATGTGCGTGTTGAGCTTTCCACAGGTTGCGGATCATACTCTCTGGTCTTTAACACGGATACCCCACCACCTCATGACCAAGACATTGAGCCGAACAACAACATCACTACTGCCAATACCTTCATTGAAGATGGAGAAACCGTTGAAGGGCGCATGGGCTATGTTGGTGTTGGTATTTCAGACCTGACAGACTATTACGGACTCGTGCTTCCTGATGATGGAAACATCACAGTGTCAGGAACCTTTGATTCGACCATGACAGGTAGTCTGTTATTCTATTACAAGAGTGGACAGTTCTTAAATCAAACTACGGTCACGACTGGTGATATCGAACTCTCTCGTTCGTGCTTGGCTCAAGACACGGTCTATGTGCGTGTAGTTCGTTCGACAGGATGTGGGTCTTACACTCTTCAATATGACCATAACTTCCCATCATTTGCCCAAGATACTGAGCCTAACAACACAGTTGCAGCGGCAGAAAGCATTGATAACGCACCAATAAGTGAAGGGCACTTAGGTTATGCACTTTTGGGAACTATTGACCAAACTGATCACTATCGTTTTACGGTAGTGCAGGCTCCATTTGAATTAGACGCTAAAGTGAACATGGTCGATGGTCTTTCAGGAAGTTTAATCCTGTATAATGGATCGGGATCTTTTATCAGTCAGACTACTGTACAAAATGGTGAGTTTGCCTTGCAGCGGACCTTGACTACCGCTGGTGAATACGTGATCAGAGTTTCCCGATCAACGGGCTGTGGTTCCTATCAACTTGGAGATCTTTGCGGTCTATATCCTACTGTAGAAGCCACACCTCCTGGTCCACTCAACAAATGTCCTGATGCACCTGTCGCCTTGGATGCCACTGCCGGATTGTCGGCCTACACATGGCTCAATGATGGTGCGCCAGTTGCTTCGACACAGATGTATTCTGCGACATCAGCAGGCGACTATCAAGTAATCGGTTATGACATCAATGGTTGTCCAGATACGTCAGCAGTTGTAATCATTACGGACATAAACTGTGATGATGGAGATCCTTGTACCGATGATTCTTGCGATCCAGTCACTGGGTGTGCAAATGTCTATTCAGGTGACGATGACAACGATGGCACCTGCAACAATCTCGATCTCTGTCCAAACGATCCCGACAAGATCGACCCAGGAAACTGTGGTTGTGGAAATCCAGAACCGGGCGCAACTTGCGATGATGGTGATGCTGGAACGACCAATGATGAAGTGCAATCTGATTGCTCTTGTGTTGGAGACTTGCTTGGTTGTACCGACATGAATTCCTGTAACTACAATGCCGCTGCACTAGTCGATGACGGCTCGTGCGATGGTGGTGCCACAGGCTGCGACACCTGCTCTGGCGAAACTGACGGAACAGGAACGATCGTTGACAATCCAGAAATAGGCGACAGCTGTGATGATGGTGATGCGACAACGCTCAACGATGTGTTTACCGATTGCGGAGTATGCGGTGGATCAGCAGTCCCTGGCTGCATGGACATGAACTCCTGTAACTACAACGCAGCAGCCACAGTCGATGACGGCTCGTGCGATGGCGGAGCCACAGGCTGCGACACCTGCTCTGGCGAAACTGACGGAACAGGAACAATCGTTGACAATCCAGAAATAGGCGACAGCTGTGATGATGGTGATGCGACAACGCTCAACGATGTGTTTACCGATTGCGGAGTATGCGGTGGATCAGCAGTCCCTGGCTGCATGGACATGAACTCCTGTAACTACAACGCAGCAGCCACAGTCGATGACGGCTCGTGCGATGGCGGAGCCACAGGCTGCGACACCTGCTCTGGCGAAACTGACGGAACAGGAACAATCGTTGACAATCCAGAAATAGGCGATAGCTGTGATGACGGAGATGCGACAACTACTGGCGATGTATTTACATCATGCGGTGTCTGCGCAGGAACAGTAGTTCCAGGATGTGATGATACCAGTGCTTGTAATTATGACGCAGCTGCAACAGTAAATGACGGCTCATGCATCTTCCCTGGCGATAGCTGCGATGATGGTGATGCTTCTACATCAAACGATGTTGTGCAAGCAGACTGCTCATGTGCGGGAACTGCAACAGGAACAGACCCATGTGACTTAGCAGTTGGTATCCAACTCACAGAATTTGGAGGCGCAGTAGGATACGTTTCCTTTGACTTAAACAACGGTGTCTTTGATGATGCCTGTGGTGAAAACGCCTTGACTCAATGGTTCTCATTCGTAGCGCAATCTTCAAATGATGTCATCCAAGCGGGAGTTCACCCGGCTCTTGGAAACGCCACATCAGGATTTGACGCACGCATAGAAGTCTGGGACGGTTGTGGCTCAAACAGCCTTGGCTGTTTTGACAACTATGGTGAAAATGCACTGGAGCGTGTCATCGTTGGTGGACTTATACCAGGTAACACCTACTATTACTCTGTGCAGAATAGCGGTTTAAATCAGCGAGGCAACCAAACCTCACTGACTTATTGGACCACGGTTAAAACCTTTGCAGAGCACAACCTAAAGGACATCTACTGCGATGTGATGGACTATCAACTTTCTGATCAGATTAGAGCTGAGCGCCATGGAGTTGATCAGATCTACGCCTTCCCTGCCATAAACTTATCAGGGTACGCATTCCAATTCTCGCAGTCTGGTGCAGTAGTAAACACGGTAACTAATCCAGCGCAAGACGGGTTCTATTTAAACCTTTACGAAGTAGGTAATCTTGCAAATGGACAAGTATATGATGTCGCTGTTAGACACTCCATAAAGGTTCATGCCAATGGTTTTCTAGCCGTATACTGGGGTGAGTTTGGAAGCACATGTCAGATAGGAATTGATGCAGACATAGCCACAACATCTATTCAGAATCAATACTGTACAGGTGCCGCAGACTTCTTCTTGTTTGACCAACTGCAAGCCAACCCCGTTGCAAATGCAGATGCATACGAATTCACTTTTGATGATGGCAACACTCAATTGGTGCACATCTCAAACAACTACAGTGTATTCCTATACTCCGTGCCAGGATTGACTTATTCTAACATGTACTCCGTCACTGTGCGCGTGCAGGTAAATGGGTTATGGTCTAATGCGGGTACCGCCTGTACCATCAGCACGGCTGTGCAACCAGAGAGCACCTCGCTGCGTGAAGATGAGTGCAATGGTGAGTATAACGTACCGTCCAGTGAAAATTTACTTGCCATGCCAGTTGCTGGTGCGAGTCAGTATGAATTCCGATTTACGTCAGAATTAAACAGCGACTTCCCTGTAGTATTGAGTAGCTCAAACTACTCTTTAACTCTGGGGAGCAATGCCCTGGCTCTAGAACCAGGATTCTATGATGTGGATGTTCGTGCCTTTGCAGGAGAGACTTGGGGAGACTATGCCAGTGCTTGTCCGATTCTCATTCTCGGAGAAGAAGACCTGACAGGCGAAACAGAATCATCATCTGTTGGCACAAAAGCCATCCAATCTGCCTTGCTGACTCAGGTTTATCCTAACCCTTCTACTGGGTCAGAAGTAACCATTAAGTTTACGCGCAGTAACAATGTGGAGGCGAAGCTTCTACTGGTAGTGCGCGATGTAAACGGACGTCAAGTAAGTGCTGAGACACTACCTGTCAAAGGCTCGTTTGTCAGACATGTAATTGATTTTGAAGCACAGCTTGAGCGCGGTCTGTACTTCATCGAGTCTAGTGTTGATGGACAGCAATCAACGGTCAAATTAATAATCGACTGACATTAACTATTCATCCAAAAAAAAGCCCTTCCGAATTATCGAAAGGGCTTTTTTAATGTTATATCAATAAGGAGCAGAATGATTTTCCTTCTCTGCTCAACGGGAAAGGACCCGATTATATTAAAGGCTTAGATGACCAGACTAGAAGAGAATCAATTCTCATCCTAAAAGCCTAGTCAAGACTCAATTACCAGATACTTCGTGCACATTGGCCTTGATGGTCAGCGTAGACTGCATCGGCTCTGTGTTTGCTGTGATCGTTACAGTTTTAGTATGCTGACCTTTTTGAGAGGCAGGCTTATAGACAACTCTAATCTCGTTTTCTCCCCCAGGTGCTATTGGCGCTTTCGGATACTCAGGCACTGTGCATCCACATGAACCTTTGGCGTCATATATAATGAGAGGCACGTTACCATCATTCTTAAACTTAAAGAGAAACTCGTTTTCAGTGTGCTGATTAATATCACCAAAGTCGTGCTCTACAACTGCATAAGACAACTTTGTTTTGGCTTCATTAAACCCCGTTGTATCAACCGTTTTATAGGTCTCGATGGTATATCCTCCTTGATTTCCTTCTGCCGGTTTAAATCGGTCAGCGATAATTCCATCTTCATTTGCAATCTTCTCTGTAATCACCTTACCCGTGCTCTCAGTAGAAAGCAATCGTTTGTCTGCAGGGTCTTTTTGCTCTGTAATTACTGCAGAACTTTTATCCAAAGTGCTACTGGTCGTATCGCAGGCCACAATGGCAGAGGCGAAAAAAAGGATTAGAACGCTTTGTTTAATCATAGCCATGTCTAGAATATGTTACGTGTTACTTGTATAAAAATGTATTGCTAAGATAGTCAATCACTCACTACCACGCCTTTCCAAAAGGCCACATAGCCCTCTATACCCTTCGCTGCATCACGAGTCTGCGGGTAAAACCAAGCCGCGTCTACGTTTTTTTCACCGTTTACTTCTATGGTGTAATACGAGGCAGTTCCCTTCCACGGACAGACGGTATGCGTGTCAGTTTCTTTAAAAAACTCCTTCTTAATAGAAGATGCTGGGAAGTAATGGTTGTTTTCTAATACGTGAGTGTCATCGCTTTCGGCAATGACTTGTCCATTCCAAGTTGCTTTCATTTTTTTATAAATAAGGTGTCTGAATAATACTGATTACTGTCTAAAAAATGCTCTACGTGATTCAATCCCGCGGCAGCTCCAAGTTCTTTGACTCCAGACAGCGAGTACTTTTTTGAGAGCTCTGTCCAAATCAATTCATTCTTCTCAAAAGAAAAAGTCTGGTCAAGCGCTGAAATATGCACATCCTGCGCAGCAAGGCTAACTAAAAAACTTCTGACATCGCCACTCTTTGGCTCATAAAAACTGTAGAAGTCCCACTGCGGTAATTGAAAGTTTCCGCCCAACTCACGATTGATTCTCTTGAGCAGATTGATGTTAAACTCTTTGGTCACACCACCCGCATCAAAGTATGCTGCGCGAATAATGTTGGGGTCTTTTTTAAGATCGATTCCTATCAGAAGATGATCATCTTTCTGCATGTTATCGCTCATCATCTCCATGGTCTCCACATTCATAGGAGGAGGAAAATTACCGATGTTGGAGCCTAAGAAAAGAAGCAAACTGGGAGAGCCTTCTACTTTTAATTCTCTGAGCACGTCAAAGTAATCTCCTGTGCGTGCATCTACTTTTAACTGCGGCAAACTAGCCGTCAAGCGCTTGACCAATATGCGATTTGCCTCTTCAGAAATATCAATAGGTATGTAGGTGAAATCTGCACCTAACTCAATGAGCTGACGAAGTAAAATCTCTGTTTTCTCTCCATCTCCTGCTCCAAGCTCTATGATTTTAAAGTGCGCGGCATAGTTTAGTGCCTTATATATCTCAGTCGATTGCTTTTCAAATATT
Organism: uncultured Flavobacteriales bacterium; assembly: GCA_964429805.1. GTDB lineage: Bacteria > Bacteroidota > Bacteroidia > Flavobacteriales_D > JABDKJ01 > CAYSDH01. The sequence continues at coordinate 4,476 of CAYSDH010000046.1, read as the reverse complement.
TCTGCTTCAGAATTGGTCAAGTAATACTCAGGCATGGCCATGATACGCTGGAATATCCTGCTGCCCTCATCATCATAAAAATATAATGAGGAAAGCTTTTTTCGGTCTGCACTCAGGCCTTCTTTGACCTCTCGCGCAAACTCTTTGATTAACATGTCTTCTGTGTCTCCGTGTTCTTGCATCTACACAAAAGTACAGAACAGGCCTATTTATAATTGCTCTATGAGAATTTACTTTTTACGCCTGCCGATTGACATCACTCCTCTCCTCACACTTAGTCGGCAACTTGTATCTTTGATTATGCGATTTCTACTCCTCTTACTCTTTACATTATTCTGCATCACAGGCAGCTTCGCTCAAACCTCATTGCGCTCTACAATCAAGGGCGTGGTCAAAGACAAAGATTCTCAACAGACTCTGCCTGGCGCAAGCGTGGTGCTCCTTAATAGTGAACCACTCAAAGGAGTGGCGACTGATGCCTATGGAGAGTTTAGACTGGAAGATGTGGAGGTTGGAAGACAAGGCATCACGGTGTCATTCTTTGGTTATAAAAGTGTGACGCTTGACAATTTGCTTCTAGTTTCTACCAAAGAATTGCATTTAGAAATAGAATTGGAAGAAGACATTATAGAACTGCAAGCAGTAGAAGTTAAAGCTGAAAAGCGCGTGGGTGAGGCTGTCAATGAAATGAATACGGTCAGCAACAAAGTGATTAGCACCGAAGAGGCTGGTCGGTTTGCGGGTACGCTACTTGACGTGTCTCGCATGTCTCAGCGCTATGCCGGAGTGGGCGCCTCTGATGACTCGCGAAACGATGTTGTGATTAGAGGAAACTCTCCGCTGGGTGTGCTATGGCGTCTGGAAGGGATAGATATACCAAGTCCCAATCACTTTGCCACACTGGGCACTACAGGTGGGCCGATAAGCATGTTAAACATCAACAACCTGCGCAACTCAGATTTTCTTACTGGCGCGTGGAATGCAGAATACGGCAATGCCCTCTCAGGTGTGTTTGACTTGCACATGAAAGAAGGTAATAAAGACAAGTCTGAGCAGATGTTTCAGATTGGGTTTAATGGTCTGGAGGCTGGCGCAGAAGGGCCTTTTAAGAAAGGAAAACGAAGCTCATACATTGCCAATTACAGATACAGTCTGCTGGGTATACTGGGCGCAATGGGCGTTGACTTTGGCACAGGGTCGGCTATTCCAGAATATCAAGACCTGACTTTTAAAATGAATTTTCCGACTAAAAACTCAGGTACTTTCTCGCTCTGGGGTGTAGGTGGATTGAGCGAAATAAAATTTCAAGCCGAGGAAGATCCAAACTTGTATAGCAGCAATTATGAAGACTCGCGCTTTACGTCAAACACCGGAATTGCAGGATTGAGTTACAAGTACTTCTTCAACAACAAAACCTTGTTTTCTCTTAGCTCAGCAATATCTGCAGTGGAGACCAATGGCTTTGTGGACTCTATAGGTGTAGATGGCGAGCGCGCGTTGAGGCTATTTGAATACTCTCAAAATCAATATCGCTACTCGACTCATGCCAAACTCAATAAAAAGATAAACAGTAAAAACAGGGTGAATGTGGGAGCCATCTTTGACCTGTTTAGCTTCGATATTTTTGATCGCTATCGCGATGAAGATGTCTTTGTAATCGGGTCACAATTTCAGGGCTCTTCTCCCCTCTTTCAATCGTATGTGCAGTGGAAGCATCGATTTAACGAAGAGACTTCTTTAATCAGTGGCATTCATCAACAGACGTTTGGAGAAAATGGTTCTACGGCAATTGAGCCAAGGCTTTCTGCCATTCACAAACTGACAGACCGCAGCACCTTGAGCCTTGGGCTCGGTATGCATAGTCAAATGCAAAGTATCGTCTCCTACTTTGCGATTGACGATTTAAACGGAGGTACTCCTAACCGAGACCTCGACTTCTCAAAAGCTGCACATGCCGTGCTGGGTTACGAGTATTTTATTGATGAGAAAACACGCCTGAAAACGGAAGTCTACATCCAAGAACTGTACAACATTCCTATCGATACGCTGAGTTCACAATTCTCTATGCTCAATGAAGGGGCCGACTTTTCAATCTCAGATGACACGGGTCTGGAGAATGACGGCCGCGGTCAGAATTACGGACTAGAAATCACCTTAGAGCGGACACTCAACAGAGGACTGTATTACTTGGTGACTGCTTCGCTGTTTGAGTCTACATACATGGCTAGTGATCAGCAAGTGAGAAACACGGCCTTTAACTCCAACTACATTTTTAATGTGCTTGGTGGTAAAGAATGGGCCGTCAATAAGAAGACAACCATTACGCTTGACGCGCGCTGCGTGGTGTCAGGAGGAAAACCATTTGTGCCTATAGACCTTGATTTATCGCAGCAGATGGACCGCGAAGTGCGTAATTGGAATGAGGCATACTCACAGCGCTACTCTGATTACTTCAGGGCCGACCTGAGAT
>CAYSDH010000046.1:0-1996 GCA_964429805.1 uncultured Flavobacteriales bacterium | reverse complement strand
ATTGGGATATAGAAAAAACGGTAAACGAGTGTCTCAAGAATTTGCCTTTGACCTTCAAAATGTGACCAATAATCAAAACGTGTTTTGGAAGTCTTATGACCAAGGAAGCCAACAGATTGAAACAACGTATCAGCTCGGACTCCTTCCAGTTGCGCTGCTCAGGTTGTTCTTCTAATTGTTATTTGGCTAGTCTTATTCCAGAAAACTGCCACTGAAAGTGCGGGTGAAAAAAGTTGCGATAAGTGGCTCTGCTATGCCCGCTTGATGTAGCGACTGATGCTCCTCTGAGTACCATCTGATTGACCATAAACTTTCCGTTATACTCGCCTAACGCACCTGCAGCAATCTTAAATCCTGGATAAGGAAGATAGGCCGAAGCGGTCCACTCCCATCGTGAGCCCCAGTTCAAATTCTTTGAAGCCACTTCCCATTCAAATTCTGTGGGTAGACGCATGCCTTTCCATGTGGCAAAGGCATTGGCCTCATAATACGAGACATGAGACAGAATGGCTTTTGGGTCAACCGGCCTTAACCCACCGAGGGTGTAGTAATGCCACACACCGTCAATCTTATGCCAAAATAAAGGTGAGTCAACTTTATGCTCGTTGACCCATGACCAGCCCTCATCTAACCAATACTCAAAGCGCGTGTAGGCTCCGTCATCCATAAAGGCCACGTACTCTTCGTTGGTCACCAATGTCTTTGATATCTCACAGTCATGAAGATAAACCTTGTGTGCGCCAAGCTCATTGTCATAGCAGAATTCACTGTTTTGATGACCTATGTCGTACACACCTTCTGTCACTGCCAACCAGCCAGATTCTGTGTTGTAATCTTCAACACGTTGGGCGTCTGCATCGTAGACAGGAAACGTTGGGTTATGACCAAACATGTACTTCAAGTCAGTCAGAAAAAGCTCTTGATGCTGCTGCTCATGATTTAAACCAATCTCGAGTAAATCAGCCACTTCTTGACTCAGGTCACCCTCTAGAAAAGCGGTCATGTGCTCATCCACATGATTTCTGTAGGCATACACCTCCTCCACACTCGGACGAGTAATATTGCCACGGTCTGCGCGGTATGTGCGCTCTCCGATAGTGTTGTAATACGAGTTAAACAGAAAAGCATACGAGTCGTTAAAGACTGTATAACTAGCCATCTGAGCCTTGAGAATAAACTCTTCAAAAAACCATGTGATGTGCGCCAAGTGCCACTTGGGTGGACTCGCAAAGGGCACAGTCTGCGGAACGTAATCTTCCGTGTTAAGCGGACTAGCCAGCGCAACAGAGTATGCGCGCACCTCTTTATAGCGTTGTTTTAGCTCTTCGGTTTTCCTACTCACACGTTGTTTTTCGATGTCCATGATATAAAAGTACAGTCTATTGCGATGAGCACCATGCTTTATTTTCAATGAAATATGTCTTCTATTGCCCTCAATTCCTTTGTTTTGTAGCTGATGCGGATAGATAAATACATATGGTGTGTGCGTTTGAAAAAGACACGATCACTGGCTTCAAAAGAAGTGGCTGCCGAAAAGGTGACCTTAAATGACGCTTATGTCAAAGGCAGTAAAGACGTGTCTGTGGGTCAAATTATTGGCATCAAGCATGGTCCAGTCTGGAAGACTTATGAGATACTAGACATTCCTAAAAGCCGTGTTGGTCCTAAGTTAGTGCCTGAGCTCATCAAAGAAACCACCAGCTGGGATGACCTAGAACTACTTGAGCGCATAGAACAAGAAAACAAACAAAACAGACTGCTAGGTCTCAGAGGCCGACCCACTAAACGTGTGCGCAGGCAGATGGATAAGTTTAGAGAAGAGGGTGAGGATTTGGATTGAGGGGGTGCTTCTATGTATTGTGGTCTGCACATTCACCAGATTTCTCCGTGCGGCTGCTGATTTAATTTGTGTCTGCACATTGACGGGATTTCTCCGCGCGGCTTTTGATTTGCCCGCTGTCTGCACATTGACGGGATTTCTCCGTGCGGCTGTCGC